>NZ_QUAK01000039.1 GCF_003429565.1 Streptomyces triticagri | reverse complement strand
GCAGGCAGGCCGGGACCGGGCGGCGGCCGCGCTCAGCCGGCCGCCCGGGCGGCGATCCGCGCCTTCCGCGCCGCGAGCTTCTCGTCGAACTTGGCGGCCTCCGAGTCGAGACCACCCATGAAGAGCCCGAGCTCCTCCTGGGCCTTGATCCCCTCGGGCCCGAGCCCGGTGATCTCCATGATCTTCAGGTAGCGCAGGACGGGCTGCAGCACGTCGTCGTGGTGGATCCGCATGTTGTAGATCTCGCCGATGGCCATCTGCGCCGCGGCCCGCTCGAAGCCGGGCATGCCGTGTCCGGGCATCCGGAAGTTCACCACGACGTCCCGCACGGACATCATCGTCAGGTCCGGCGCGATCTCGAAGGCAGCCTTGAGCAGGTTCCGGTAGAAGATCATGTGCAGGTTCTCGTCGGTGGCGATCCGCGCCAGCATCCGGTCGCACACGGGGTCGCCCGACTGGTGCCCGGTGTTGCGGTGCGAGATACGGGTGGCGAGCTCCTGGAAGGCCACATAGGCGACGGAGTGCAGCATCGAGTGCCGGTTGTCGGACTCGAAGCCCTCCGACATGTGCGCCATCCGGAACGCCTCGAGCTTGTCCGGGTCCACGGCGCGCGAGGCGAGCAGGTAGTCGCGCATCACGATGCCGTGCCGGCCCTCCTCCGCGGTCCAGCGGTGCACCCAGGTACCCCAGGCGCCGTCGCGCCCGAACAGGGTGGCGATCTCGTGGTGGTAGCTCGGGAGGTTGTCCTCGGTGAGCAGATTGACCACCAGGGCGGTCTTGCCGATGTCCGTCACCTTGGACTGCGCCGGATCCCAGGCCTCGCCGTCCTCGAAGAACCCGGGGAAGTTGCGGGCGTCGGTCCACGGCACGTACTCGTGCGGCATCCAGTCCTTGGCGACCTTCAGGTGGCGGTTCAGTTCCTTCTCGACGACCTCTTCCAGGGCGTGGAGGAGCCTGGCGTCGGTCCAGGTGTCCGGGCTGCCGAGGTGGGGAGAGGTGATCGTCACGGGTGCTCCTGCGGGGACGGGAGAAGTGCTACCTACGGGTTCGTAGGTTACGAGACCGTAGGTTAAGCGTCGAGTAAAGGAGATCTCCGCGAGGGGGCGGGAGGTGCCCGGATTCTGGCGTTATGCCCCGTGCGATCCGGTCGTACGGGAGGCGGTGGACGGGAATCCGGGCGCTCCGGCGAGAGTCATCTCACGTGCCGGCGGTCACCGTGACACGACGCTCCTCGGCCTCGGTGACCCGCTCGATGCGGTCGCCCCACCCACCAGCTCCCGCAGATGCTGCGCGGTGAACGACCCCTCGGCGCCGAGCAGTTCGGCGGGCGTCCCGGTGAAGATCACCTCGCCACCGTGCTTGCCGCCCTCCGGGCCGAGGTCCACGACCCGGTCGGCACGGCGGATCACGTCCAGATTGTGCTCCACCACGATCACGGTGTTCCCGTCGTCCACCAGCCGGTCGAGCAGCGCCACGAGCCCGTCGACATCGGCCATGTGCAGGCCGGTGGTCGGTTCGTCCAGCACGTACACCGCGCCCGTGCGATGCAGCCGGGTCGCCAGTTTGATCCGCTGGCGCTCCCCGCCGGAGAGCGTGCTCAGCGGCTGCCCGAGCGTCAGATACGTCAGACCGACGTCACGCAGCGCGGACAGTTGCCGGCGCGGCGCCGAGGCGAGCGATCCGACCGTTGAATCCTCCAAAGCGCCGAAGAACGCCAGGGCTTGATCAGCCGTCAGATCCAGCACATCGGCGATCGAATGGCCCTCCACGCGCAGCTCGAGCACCTCGTCCTTGAACCGGCGCCCCGCACAGTCCGGACAGGTCGTCGTCACCGGATCCATGAACGCCAGATCGCTGTGGATGATCCCGCGCCCCTTGCAACCTCCGCAGGCGCCACCGGAGTTGAAGCTGAAGAGCCCCGGGGAGGTGCCAGTGACGCGCGCGAACAGCTTGCGCATGGAATCCATGATCCCGAGATACGTGGCGGGCGTGGAGCGCGCCGAGATCCCGATCGTCGACTGGTCCACCACCACGGCCTGCGGATGTGCCTCGGTGAACGCCTCCGACACCAGCGTGGACTTCCCGGATCCGGCGACCCCGGTGACCGCGGTGAGCACACCGGTCGGGAATTCGACGGACACGTCCTTGAGGTTGTGCAGCGACACGTTCTTCACCCACAGGCCTCCCGTGGGCGTGCGGCAGACGTCCTTCGTGCCGCCCCGCCTGCGCAGACAGCGGCCGGTCGGGGTGTCTGCCCTGCGCAGTTCCTGCGGCGTTCCCTCGAAGACGATCCGGCCGCCGTCGGCGCCCGCTCCCGGCCCCATGTCCACGACATGGTCGGCGACCGCGATCACATCGGCGTCGTGCTCGACGACGAGGACCGTGTTCCCCTTGTCGCGCAGCCGGAGCAGCAAATCGTTGAGCCGTCCCACGTCCCTCGGGTGCAGCCCGATGCTCGGCTCGTCGAAGATGTACGTCATGCCGGTGAGGCTGCTCCCCAGATGCCGCACCATCTTCAGGCGCTGGCCCTCACCGCCGGACAGCGACTGCGTCGGCCGGTCGAGGCTCAGATAGCCCAGGCCGATGGCCCGGATACGCTCCAGGGCGGTCACCGCGGCCGCCGCGATCGGCCCGCCCACCGGATCGTCCACGGCCGACAGCGCCGGGATCAGGTCGGTGACCTCCATCCGGGAGCAGTCGGCGATCGACAGTCCCGCGATCCGGCCGGCGAGCGCCGCCGTGTTGAGCCGCGCCCCGTGGCAGCTAGGGCATTCGCCCTCGGCCAGATACTGCTCGACCAGGTCGCGGGTCTTCTGGCTGAGCGCCGCCAGATCCCGCTTGAGGTACAGCCGGTCGAACCGGTCGGCCACGCCCTCGTAGTCGTTCTCGACCTCGAAGGTGCTGCCCGTGACCCGCACCTTCGCCCCGCGACCGCGCATCAGGAAGGCGCGCTCGGACTCGGTGAACGCGCCCACCGGCTTGTGCGGATCGAGATCGGGACTGTTCACATACGTCTGCCCGTGGAAGGTGCCCGGGCGGAACGGCGGGAACGCGATCGCGCCATCGGCCAGTGATTTCGTGGGGTCGATGATGCGGTCGTAGTCGGGTCGCACCGTACGGCCGAGGCCGTCGCAGTGCTCGCACATCCCGCTGGGGTCGTTGAAGGAGTACGCGGTGGCCGGGCCCGCGCTCGGTGTGCTGCACCGGGAGTACAGCACCCGGAGTACCGAGTGGATGTCCGTCATCGTCCCGACCGTCGATCGGGAGTGGCCGCCGATCGGCCGCTGGTCGACGACGATCGCCGGCGTCAGGTCCTCGAGCGCGTCGGCGTGCGGGCGCTCGTACTTGGGCAGGCGGTTGCGGATGAACCAGGTGAACGTCTCGTTGAGCTGGCGCTGGGACTCGACGGCGATGGTGTCGAAGACGACCGACGACTTCCCCGAACCGGACACTCCGGTGAACACGGTGAGCCGCCCCTTGGGGATGCGCACGGTGACGTCCTGGAGGTTGTTCTCCCGGGCGCCGGTGACGACGATGTGCTGCGGCATGACGGGCCGCGTGGTCTGAGCTGGCATGCGGCCGACGCTAGTAGGGATACCGGACAGCTCTTGTCGTGATTTACGACGAGCGCCGCGGTCCCTTCCGGCGGGTGCCGGCACGGACCGCGGATCAGTGGACTCGGACAACCGCAGGCTGCCCCGTCGTCGCTCTCATACGGACGTCATCAGCTCGCGCACCTCCTCCACCGTGGTGTCCCGCAGCTCGCCGTCGAGCAGCAGCCAGCGGGTGACCCCGATCGACTCCAGGAACGGCAGATCGTGGCTGGCCACGATCAGTGCGCCCTGGTACGAGTCGAGCGCCGTGGTCAGCTGCCGCACGCTCGACATGTCCAGGTTGTTCGTCGGCTCGTCGAGCATCAGCAGCTGCGGCGCCGGCTCCGCGAGCAGCAGCGCGGCGAGCGCCGCACGGAACCGCTCGCCGCCGGACAGGGTGCCCGCCGGCTGATCGGCCCGCGCGCCCCGGAACAGGAAGCGCGCGAGCCTGGCCCGGATCCGGTTGTTGTCGGCGTCCGGCGCCGCGTGCGCCACGTTCTCCGCGACGCTCAGCGTCTCGTCGAGCACGTCGAGTCGCTGCGGCAGAAAGCGGGCGGGCACATGGACCGTCGCCTCCCCTGCGACCGGAGCGAGCTCGCCCCGGACGGTGCGCAGCAGTGTGGTCTTGCCCGCGCCGTTGCGGCCGACGAGCGCGATCCGCTCGGGGCCGCGCAGCTCGAACTCGCCCTCCACGCGCGCGCCGTAGCGCAGTTCGAGCCCGCTCAGGGTCAGTACGGACCTTCCCGGCGGTACCGCCGTGTACGGCAGGTCGACACGGATCTCGTCGTCGTCCCGCACCGCGTCCACGGCGTCGTCGAGCCGCTCCTTGGCCTCCTTCAGCTTCTCCTCGTGCATGATGCGGTGCTTGCCCGCGGAGACCTGGGCCTCGCGCTTGCGGTTGTTCATGATGATCTTCGGCTCGCGCTTCTGGGCGTACATCTTGTTGCCGTAGCGGACCCGACGGGCCAGCTTCATCTGGGCCTCGGACAGTTCGCGCTTCTGCCGCTTGAAGTCCGCCTCGGCCGCCCGCACCATCCGTTCCGCGGCCTCCTGCTCGACGGCGAGCGCCTCCTCGTACGCGGAGAGGTTCCCGCCGTACCAGGTGATCGTGCCGCCGCGCAGATCGGCGATCTGGTCGACGCGCTCCAGGAGTTCGCGGTCGTGGCTGACCACCACGAGCACGCCCGACCAGGCCTCGACCGCGGAGTACAGGCGAGTGCGCGCATACAGGTCGAGGTTGTTCGTCGGTTCGTCGAGGAGCAGTACGGCAGGCCTGCGCAGCAGCAGCGCCGCGAGGCGGAGCAGCACCGACTCGCCGCCGGACACCTCGCCGATGGTGCGGTCGAGGCCGATGTGGCCGAGGCCGAGCTCGCCGAGCGTCGCGACGGCGCGCTCCTCGACGTCCCAGTCGTCGCCGACCGCGGTGAAGTGCTCCTCCGCCGCGTCACCCGACTCGATGGCGTGCAGGGCGGCTCGGGTGCCGGCGATGCCGAGGACCTCGTCGACGCGGAGTTCCGTGTCGAGCGTGACGTTCTGCGGCAGCCAGCCGACGTCGCCGGCCGTGCGGATGATGCCCGCGCCGGGGGTGAGCTCGCCGGCGATCAGCTTCAACAGGGTTGATTTTCCTGAGCCGTTGACGCCGATGAGCCCGGTCCTGCCCGGAGCGAAGGAGACCTGCAGAGAGTCGAAGACCTCGGTGCCGTCGGGCCAGGCGAAGTCGAGCGAGGTGCAGGTGATGGACGGGGATGAACCCGGGAAAGTAGACAAGGCGGCCTCCGGCGCGTGTGCGTGAGTGGAACAGGGCAACGCGGTGAGACACGAATGCGGCGACACGGCCCGGCATACGGAATCCGGATGTACGGGTCGGGCGGAGGGCGCAAAAAAGGCCCTGGTCCACGGAGGACGGCTCGACGGCCGAGGTCGCACGCGGCGTACGCGGTCAGTGCTGCGATACGCGGTGTCTCAAGACCTCAGACGAGCAACGGTCCACTCCGATCGACGACAACAGGGCGGTGTACACNAACGGTCCACTCCGATCGACGACAACAGGGCGGTGTACACCGTACAAGCGCCCGGCGGAGTGCGTCAATGTTTTTCCGGCGGACCGGGGCCGATGGTGCGGGGGAGGGGCGGCGCGGCGGCGCTGCGGTGACCGCCGGAGGCCGGATTCAGCAGGCGTCGCGCAGCAGCTCCGCCAGATCGGCGTCGATCTCCAGGTGCAGATGCTCGTGCCCGGCGGGGACCAGGGCGGCGGAACGCTTGAGGAAGCTGCGCAGCTCCCCGGTGCGGACGTGGACGATCGCGGTGCCTTCGGGCGCGTGGAACTCGAGCACCGTCCGCTCGTATCCGTACGGCCTGATCCGCACGTCGCCGTCTCCGGTGGATTCCTCCAGACCGGCACTCAGCAGTTCACGTCCGAACGACCACGACACCTCGACGCCCTCCAGGGTGGCGGGCGCGGGGAACGTCATCCGGACGGCGAACGGGTCGTCGCAGTCGTAGTGCAGGCTCGCGGGGATGGTCAGCATCCGCGGATCGGCCGCGACGAGACGGGCCTCAACGGCTTGGTCGATGACAGTGGACACGGCCTGCTCCTTACGACGGTTCGACGGACAACACCCGGCACATGTTTAGACGCGTGAGCGCGCCGATCCGTGCTCCGTCGGGGCCGTGAGCTGTGTCACCGGTGTGGACCTGCGACGATTCCCGGACGTGCGGCATACGTCCGGCTCTGTCTCGGCCCCAACAGCCGCCGTGCGGCCGCCTCGTGGAGTGTTCAGGGGCGCTCTGGACGGCGCTGTGCGGGTCCGCTACGTTCCCGGCGCATGAAGGCTGAGGGGAAGACGAGGCGGGGGCGCCGGCTGTGGACGCTCGGTATGTGTGCGGCGCTCGCGGTCACGGTGCTGTCCGCGTCCGCACAGGCCCAGCAGGGGCCAACTGCCCTGCGCGGGACGGCCGGTGGAGCGGATTCGCCCGGAGCGTACGGATCGGCGTCCGCGGTCGCCGCGGCGAAGCCGACATGGCGGCCGACACCCGCCGGAACGGACGTACGGTTCCGGGGACTTGCCGCGGTCGGGCGGAAGGCCGCCTGGGTCGCCGGGGCCGAAGGAACGGTCCTGCGCACCTCGGACGGTGGCCGCAGCTGGCGGGACGTGTCGCCGCCGGGCGCGTCCGGGCTCGAGTTCCGTGACGTGGAGGCCTTCGACACCCGGCGCGCGGTCGTCCTGGCGATCGGCGAGGGCGACGCCTCACGGGTGCTGCGCACGGACGACGGTGGCGCCACCTGGACCGAGACCTTCCGCAACGACGAGCCGGGGGCCTTCTACAACTGCGTCTCGTTCTTCGACCGAAGGAACGGGCTCGCGGTGAGCGACCCGGTGGACGGCAGGTTCCGCATCCTGGCCACTTCCGACGGCGGCCGTTCCTGGCGGGTGCTGCCCGACTCGGGGATGCCCGATGCGCTGCCGGGGGAGGCCGGTTTCGCGGCGAGCGGGCAGTGCCTGGTCACGGCCGGAGCCCGGGACGCCTGGCTGTCCACGGGCGGCGGCGACCACGCGCGCGTGCTGCACTCCCGGGATCGTGGCCGCACCTGGGAGGCGGCGGCTGCGACGATCCCGGCGGGCGACCCCGCGCGCGGAGTGTTCGGGCTCGCCTTCCGCGACCGCCACCACGGCCTCGCTGTCGGCGGGGACTTCACGCCGGAGCTGCCCTCGCCGCACGCGGCGGCCGTCACGGGCGACGGCGGCCGCAGCTGGCGGCCCTCGGACCAGCCGCCGCCCGCCTACCGCTCCGGTGTGGCCTGGCTCCCGCACAGCAGGTCCGCCGCCCTCGCCGTCGGGCCCACCGGTACGGACCTCACCCGGGACGGCGGCCGCACCTGGGAGACCGTCGACACCGGTTCGTACGACACCGTCGACTGCACCCGGGCCGGGACCTGCTGGGCGGCGGGGGAGCAGGGGCGCATCGCGGTGCTCGCGCGCCGTTGACGGACGCGCGCGTGGGCCGCTCGCGCGTCAGGAGGCCGGCTGCTCGCGGTGTGCGGCAAGCTCGGGTGCGGTCTTGGTGGCCGCGAACTCGGTGATGCGGTACTCGCACACGCCGGCCACCGTGAACGGGTCGCTCGCCACCAGCTTCTCGGCCGCTGCACGGTCGCTGCCGAGGGCGATGATCACCCCGCCGTCGCGGGGGTTCTTACGGCCGGAGGCGAGCACGGTCCCTGCGGCGTACTGCTCGTCGAGCCAGGCGACGTGCGCCTCGAGCACGGCGTCGACGGCGGCAACGGGGGCTGTGTAGGTCAGATCGAGTACGAACATGCTCCGGAGGCTACCCGGCCCCCGTGGCCTCCCCGGACCCCGGAGTCTCCCCGGACACCCGTCAGCCGCCGAAGAGCTGCGTCCAGTACGTGCCGGCCTCGCCGCCGCCCGCGAAGCCGATGCCTATGTGGGTGAACTCCGGGGTGAGGATGTTCGCCCGGTGGCCGGGGCTGTCCATCCAGCCCTTGACCACTTCGGCGGGGGAGCGCTGACCGCACGCGATGTTCTCCCCGACCCTGCGGTGCGTGCTGCCCGCGGCCGCGGCCCGGTGCCAGGGCTCGCTGCCGTCCGGGGCCGTGTGGGCGTAGAAGGCCCGGGCGATCATGTCCGCGCTGTGTGCCTGCGCCGCGGTCGTCAGCGGACCGTCGGCCGCGAGGCCGCGGAGGCCGGCCGCCGACCGCTCCGCGTTGGTCAGGGAGACCACCTCGGCGGCGGTCGCCGACAGGCCCGCGGGCGTCAGCGGCCTGGCCCACAGCGCGGTCCAGTAGACGCCCGTGCCGCCCCCGCCGGCCTGGGCCACCGCTGCCTGGGTGTACTGCGGGTCCTCGAGCGTCCGCCGGCTGCGGTCCTGCGCCAGGCAGTACTCGACGAACTCGGCGGCGGACCGGGGCCCCGACACCAGATGTTCGCCGATGGCCAGGAAGGCGTACCCGCCTGCCGTCACGCGCTGGAACAGGGACGTGCCGTCCGCGGAGACGCTGCCCAACTCCCCCTGGGCCGCCATCGCGGCGGCGTGCGCCCCTGCCGCCGCCGCGAGACGCGCGTCGTGCGTGACCGCAGGGGCACCCGCACGCGCGCGTGCGGCATTGGCCAGGGCCAGGAACGCATCGCCCTCCGGGGACGCGCGGGGAGGCGCGGGCGGCGGAGCTGTCGGCAGGGACCCGGGCGCGCCGGTGCGGCCGGACTGCCGCACCCTGGACGGCTGTTGCGGGGCGGTGGGCTGTCGTGGGACGGACGGCTGTGGCGGTGCGGCCCCGTCGTCGGCCACGTCCACTCCGAAGTCCCTTGCCACACCGGCCAGTCCGTCGGAGTACCCCTGACCGATGGCACGCACCTTCCAGCCCGTCGGGCGGCGGTACAGCTCGGCCAGGAGCAGTACGGTCTCGCGGTCCGCACGCGGCGGGCTGAACGAGGCGACCACCCGGCCGCGAGCATCGGTGACCCGCAGTCGTGGAGCCGGGAGCAGTCGCAGCGGGGTGCCCGCCTCGGAGGGGCTGACGACGACCGTCACGCGGCTCGCGCCGTCGCGCAGTGCGTGCGGGTCCACCACGAGCCGATCGCCGGCCAGGCGGGCACCAGGAGCCGACGGCTGGTTGAAGAACACGAAGTCGGCGTCGCCGCGCACCTTGCCGTCGTCGCCGGTGATCAGCGCGGACACGTCGAACGGCCCCGGGACATGGACCGTGACCTCGCCGCCCGGCAACGGCAGATTGCCCCCTGCCACCAGCTCACCACTCGAACTCATCGCTCCACGCGCCCCCTTGCCGATCACCGCTCCGAACAGAGGAACGTGCAACACAGGACGCGGGTTCCAGGCGCTCCCGACCGGTCCCCACGCGCGCGTGGTCCGCGTACGCGCCCCGGACCCGGGCCCCGGCCCGTACGCTCAGGGCATCATGATCACCGCACACACACCGGCCGACTGGCCCACCACCGAGTCGGAGGCCCGGGCGGTCCAGGACGCACTCCGCGGCCGCCTGATCCTCGACGAGGCCGGTCCCCGGCCCGGAACCGGCCGGGTCACCGGCGTCGACGTCGCCTACGACGACGAGCGAGACCTCGTGGTCGCCGCGGCGGTCGTGCTCGACGCGAGCCTGGAGACCGTCGAGGAGGCCACCGCCGTCGGACGCGTGTCCTTCCGGTACGTGCCGGGGCTGTTGGCGTTCCGTGAACTGCCCACCGTGCTGGCCGCTCTGGGCAGCCTGCGCTCCGACCCCGGGCTCGTCGTCTGCGACGGCTACGGCCTCGCGCACCCACGGCGCTTCGGACTCGCGGGGCACCTGGGTGTATTGACCGGACTGCCCTCCATAGGAGTCGCGAAGAACCCTTTCACCTTCCTCCACCAGGACCCCGACCGCCGGCGCGGTGCCGTGTCCCCGCTGCTCGACGGCACCGAGGAGGTCGGCCGCGCGGTACGTACCCAGGACGGCGTCAAACCGGTCTTCGTCTCCGTGGGACACCGGATCGATCTGGACAACGCCTGCGAGCACACCTTGCGGCTCGCCCCGCGCCACCGCCTCCCGGAGACCACCCGGCGCGCCGACGCCCTCTGCCGCCGGGCGCTGGCCGGACTGCCGTCCTGACACGGCAGTTCGGGTCCCGGCCGGCAGACGGCCCGTGCCACCTCAGCGCTTCGCGGCCACCCGGAAGGTGATGCCGGCGGCCCTGAGGCGGTCCGTCAGCGCGTCACCCATGGCGACCGCCGGGGTGACCTGGCCCGCGGTGGCGGGCACGTCGTCGAGAGCCAGGCACATCGCCGCCTCGGCGAACATCTTCGCCGTCTCGTCGTACCCCGGGTCACCGCCCGCGACCTCCGTGTACACCCGCTCTCCGCCGCCCTCGCCGACGAACCGCACCGAGAACCAGGACCGGTCACGACGCTCCTTGTCCGGCCCGTCACCGGGCTGCAGACGGTCCGACAACCAGCGCCGCGCAGGCGGCAGTTGGGCGGCCGCGACCAGCGTGCCCAGGGCCGCCGCGCCGCCCACCGCCACGGGCAGCCGGCGTACGGCCGCGTAGTGCCGGTAGCGGAAATCGGGGCCGTAGCGAGCGAGCGCGCGTGCCGACTGCTGCACGATCTGCGGGTCGACCGTGGGCAGCGGCACTCCCCAGGCCCCCAGCTCACCGCTGAAATGCGGCCTGCCCAGCGGCGCGTAGGCGCGCCGGCCGACCGGCCGCGGCTCGTGCCGACGGCGGTCGCGCGCAGCCTCCAGCGTCTGCTGGCCCCGCGAGAACGCGGTCAGCGCGGAGGCGAAGGTGCCGCCCGAGAAACGGGCGTTGGTGCTGACGTAGCCGTCGATCCGCAGCGGCACGCCGTCCGGCAGCTGACCGACCGTGAACAGCACCCCGAGGTCGTGCGGGACCGAGTCGAACCCACACGCGTGCACCAGGCGCGCACCGGTCTCACGCGCGCGGGCGTCGTGCCGTACATAGGTCAGGTCGACGAACTCCGGCTCGCCGCTGAGGTCCAGGCAGTCGGTGCCCGCCTCGGCGCAGGCGGCGACGAGCTCCTGTCCGTAGGTGACGTACGGCCCGACCGTGGTGGCCACCACGCGCGCGTGGTCCGCGATGTCGCGCAGCGCCGCACGGTCGTCGGCGGCCGCCTGCAGGAGGGGCAGGTTCGCGAGTTCCGGACGGTCCGCGGCCAGTTGGTCCCTGAGCCGCTTCAGCTTCGGCAGACTGCGGCCGGCGAGCGCCCAGCGCAGGCCCTTGGGAGCGTGCTCGGCGAGATACCCGGCAGTCAGGACGCCGACGAACCCCGTGGCCCCGTAGAGCACGATGTCGTACGCCCGCTGCGACGACCCGCCGCGTGCACCGGCTTTCGCCGCACGGTCCTGCGTCACCTCCCGGGAGCCGTCCCGGGGGCCGTTCCCGCGCCTTGCTCCACCGTCGCCCATGCCGCCGCCTTTCGAACTCGTACCCGCGCCGTTGTCGGTGGCCGAGGCTAGCGTGGTCGCAGCAGGAGCGAGCACGGACCCCGACGGATCACGGAGGCCTGATGTCCGAGTCGAATCAAGCGGCACACCCGGTGCCGAAGCAGGCGCTGGCGGCGTGGAAGAAGGTGCACGGATTCGCCCTCGGCCTGCCGGGCGCCTTCGAGGACCACCCCTGGGGCAGGACGGTGGTGAAGGTCAACAAGAAGGTCTTCGTGTTCCTCGGAGTGACCGACGGCAGCCATCCGCTGGGCGTGACGGTGAAGCTGACGGACGAGGCACTGCACGCGCACGCGATGACCATGCCCGGCGCGGAACCGGCCGGTTACGGCCTAGGCAATTCGGGCTGGGTCCGCCTGCCGCTCGCGGTCGACGGCGCACCGCGCTCTGATCTGCTCTGCGACTGGGTCGAGGAGAGCTTCCGCGCCGTCGCCCCCAAGAAGCTGATCGGCGAACTCGACTCCCGCTGAGGGGCCGCAGCCCTTGTGCGGAGTGGAACGCGTTCTTAACATCGTTGCTGTTACATCAGTACTGTCACAGCGCTGGGGGTTCGATGTCGGGGACAGCGACGTCAGATGCGGGGCACGGCCCGCTGAGCGGGATCAAGGTCGTCGAGCTGGCCGGCATCGGCCCGGGGCCGTTCGCCGCGATGCTCCTGGCCGACCTGGGTGCCGACGTCGTCCGCGTCGACCGCCCCGGCGGCGCGGGCCTGGCCATCGACCCGGACCACGACATCACCAACCGCAACAAGCGATCGGTGCTCATCGACCTCAAGTCCCCCGAAGGCCCCGGCCTCGTCCTCGACCTGGCCGAGCGCGCGGACATCGTCATCGAGGGTTATCGCCCCGGGGTCGCCGAGCGGCTCGGCGTGGGCCCAGAGGCCTGCCACGAGCGCAACGCGAGCCTGGTCTACGGCCGGATGACCGGTTGGGGCCAGGACGGCCCACTCGCCGACCGGGCGGGCCACGACATCGCCTACATCGCCGTCACCGGCACCCTCGGCATGATCGGTAAGCCGGACGAGCCGCCCGCAGTCCCGGCCAACCTGGTCGGTGACTACGCGGGCGGCTCGCTCTATCTCGTCGTCGGCGTGCTCGCCGCCCTGCAGCACGCCCGCACCCACGGCGAGGGCCAGGTCGTGGACGCCGCCATCGTGGACGGTGCCGCGCACCTCGCCTCGATGATCCACGGCATGATGGCGGCCGGCGGCTGGCAGGACCGGCGCGGCAGCAATCTGCTCGACGGCGGCTGCCCGTTCTACGGCAACTACGAGACGGCGGACGGCGGTTACATGGCCGTCGGCGCCCTGGAGCGGCAGTTCTACGACGAGTTCGTGCGGTTGCTCGGCATCGAGGACGAGGCGCCGGGCCGCAAGGACTTCGCCCGCTGGGACGAGCTGCGCAGCGCGATCGCCGAGCGGTTCAAGACCCGTACCCGCGACGAGTGGACGGCCGTCTTCGCCGGCTCCGACGCCTGTGTGGCTCCCGTGCTGTCCCTGCGCGAGGCGCCGCAGCACCCGCATCTGGCGGCCCGCGGCACCTTCGTCGAGCACTCCGGTATCACCCAGCCCGCACCCGCGCCCCGCTTCTCCGCCACCCCCGGCGCGGTCCGCAGCGCGCCCGCGCGCCCCGGCGCGCACACCGCCGAGATCGCCGCCGACTGGGACCTCCCGGGCCTCACGGCGGACGACAAGAGCTGATGTCCAGGACCCGGTGCCGCCCGCACGACGGCGGACCGCACCACCGCCCCCGTACGCCTCACCCGCCTGCCACCCAGGGAGCTCGAGCATGACGCCAAGTACGCCCTCCGGACTGAGCCGCACCCTCTACACCGAGGAGCACGAGGCGTTCCGCGAGACCGTCCGGGCGTTCCTCGCCAAGGAGGTCCTGCCGTACTACGAGCAGTGGGAGCGGGACGGCATCGTCGCCCGAGAGGCCTGGCTCGCCGCAGGCCGGCAGGGACTCCTCGGGCTCGCCGTGCCCGAGGAGTACGGCGGCGGTGGCAACACGGACTTCCGCTTCAGCGCCGTACTGGCCGAGGAGTTCACCCGGGCCGCGGCCCCCGGACTCGCAATCGGGCTGCACAACGACATCATCGGCCCGTATCTGACTTCCCTGGCCACCGAGGAGCAGAAGCAGCGCTGGCTGCCCGGATTCTGCTCCGGCGAGACCATCACCGCCATCGCGATGACCGAGCCAGGTGCGGGCTCCGACCTGCAGGGCATCAAGACCCGCGCCGAGGACAAGGGCGACCACTGGCTCCTGAACGGCTCCAAGACCTTCATCTCCAACGGCGTCCTGGCCGACCTCGTCATCGTCGTCGCGGCCACCGAACCGGGCGGCGGCTCCAAGGGCCTGTCCCTGTTCGTCGTCGAGCGCGGCATGGAGGGCTTCGAGCGCGGCCGCAATCTCGACAAGATCGGCCAGAAGGCCCAGGACACCGCCGAGTTGTTCTTCACCGACGTCCGCGTCCCGAAGGAGAATCTGCTCGGCGAGGTCAACGGCGCCTTCCTGTACCTGATGACCAATCTCGCCCAGGAGCGCATGGGCATCGCGGTCGCCGGGATCGCCGCCGCCGAGCATCTGCTCGAGATCACCATGACGTACGTCAAGGAGCGCGAGGCGTTCGGCCGGCCGCTCGCCAAGCTCCAGCACATCCGCTTCGAGATAGCCGAGATGGCCACCGAGTGCGCCGTCACCCGGACCTTCCTCGACCGCTGCATCACCGACCACGCCGCGGGAGCGCTCGACGCCGTGCACGCCTCGATGGCCAAGTGGTGGGCCACCGAACTGCAGAAGCGCGTCGCCGACCGCTGCCTCCAACTGCACGGCGGATACGGGTACATGACCGAGTACCCGGTCGCCAAGGCGTACACCGACGGCCGCATCCAGACCATCTACGGCGGCACCACCGAGATCATGAAGGAGATCATCGGCCGCTCGCTGCTGTCCTGAGCGACGCCCCAAGCGACGCCCCACCGTCTCCCCGGCACCCCTCCCGTACCGCATTCCCGAAAGGCTGCAGACCTTGAGCACCGAAGCGTACGTCTACGACGCGATCCGCACCCCGCGCGGCCGCGGCAAGGCCAACGGCGCCCTGCACGGCACCAAGCCGATCGATCTGGTCGTCGGCCTCATCCACGAGGTCAGGAACCGCTTCCCGGACCTGGACCCGGCCGCCGTCGACGACATCGTGCTCGGCGTCGTCGGCCCGGTCGGCGACCAGGGCTCCGACATCGCGCGCATCGCCGCGATCGCCGCAGGCCTGCCCGACACGGTGGCCGGAGTCCAGGAGAACCGCTTCTGCGCCTCGGGCCTCGAAGCGGTCAACCTGGCCGCCATGAAGGTCCGTTCGGGCTGGGAGGACCTGGTGCTCGCCGGCGGCGTCGAGTCGATGTCGCGGGTGCCGATGGCCTCCGACGGCGGCGCCTGGTTCGCCGACCCGATGACCAACCACGAGACCGGATTCGTCCCGCAGGGCATCGGCGCCGACCTCATCGCCACCATCGAGGGCTTCTCCCGGCGCGACGTCGACGAGTACGCCGCCCTCTCCCAGGAGCGTGCCGCCGCCGCCGTCAAGGACGGCCGCTTCGACCGCTCGATCGTGCCCGTCAAGGACCGCTCGGGCCTCACCGTCCTCGACCACGACGAGCACCTGCGCCCCGGCACCACCGCCGACTCGCTGGCCGGCCTCAAGCCTTCTTTCAAGGACATCGGCGACCTCGGCGGCTTCGACGCCGTCGCACTGCAGAAGTACCACTGGGTCGAGGAGATCGACCACGTCCACCACGCGGGCAACTCCTCCGGAATCGTCGACGGCGCATCCCTCGTCGCGGTCGGCACCCGCGAGGTGGGGGAGCGGTACGGCCTCACCCCGCGCGCCCGGATCGTCTCGGCCGCCGTCTCCGGCTCCGAGCCCACCATCATGCTCACCGGCCCGGCGCCGGCCACCCGCAAGGCACTCGCCAAGGCCGGACTCACCATCGACGACATCGACCTGGTGGAGATCAACGAGGCGTTCGCCGCGGTCGTCCTGCGCTTCGTCAAGGACATGGGCCTCTCCCTCGACAAGGTCAATGTCAACGGCGGAGCGATCGCCCTCGGCCACCCGCTCGGCGCCACCGGCGCGATGATCCTCGGCACCCTCGTCGACGAACTGGAGCGCCAGGACAAGCGCTACGGCCTCGCCACGCTCTGCGTCGGCGGCGGCATGGGCATCGCCACCATCGTCGAGCGCCTCTGACGACGTCCGTCCCATCCGGATCCGTCCCTCACTTACGGCACTTACGGCACTTACGGCACTTACGGCCATACGGAGAAAGCCAGATGAGCACCGAGCCCACCACCATCCGCTGGGAACAGGACGAGACCGGCGTCGTCACCCTCGTACTCGACGACCCCGACCAGTCCGCCAACACCATGAACCAGGCCTTCAAGGCCTCCCTCACCGCGGTCACGGACCGGCTGGAGGCCGAGCGCGACAGCGTGCGCGGTGTCATCTTCACCTCGGCCAAGAAGACCTTCTTCGCCGGCGGCGACCTGCGTGAACTGATCGCCGTCACCCCCGAGACCGCCCAGTTCGCCTTCGAGGCCGGCCAGGGCATCAAGCGCGATCTGCGGCGCATCGAGACCCTCGGCAAGCCGGTCGTCGCGGCCATCAACGGCGCGGCGCTCGGCGGCGGTTACGAGATCGCCCTCGCCTGCCACCACCGCGTCGCCCTGGACGGATCGAGCACCAAGATCGGCCTGCCCGAGGTCACCCTCGGCCTGCTCCCCGCGGGCGGCGGCGTCACCCGGACCGTACGCCTGCTCGGCATCGCGGACGCACTGCTCAAGGTGCTCCTCCAGGGCACCCAGTACAACCCGAAGCGCGCCCTGGAGAACGGCCTGATCCACGAGGTCGCCGCCGACCGCGACGAACTCCTCGCCAAGGCGCGGGCGTTCATCGACGCCAACCCCGAGGCACAGCAGCCCTGGGACAAGCCGGGCTACCGGATCCCCGGCGGCACCCCGGCCAACCCGAAGTTCGCGGCGAACCTGCCGGCCTTCCCGGCGAACCTCAAGAAGCAGACGAACGGCGCCCCTTACCCCGCCCCGCGCAACATCCTCGCGGCCGCCGTCGAGGGCTCCCAGGTCGACTTCGAGACCGCGCAGACCATCGAGGCGCGCTACTTCACCGAGCTGGTCTCCGGCCAGACCTCGAAGAACATGACCCAGGCCTTCTTCTTCGACCTGCAGGCCGTCAACTCCGGCGCCAACCGCCCGAAGGGCATCGAACCCCGCAAGGTCACCAAGGTCGCGGTGCTCGGCGCCGGCATGATGGGCGCGGGCATCGCGTACTCCTGCGCGCGGGCCGGCATCGAGGTCGTCCTCAAGGACGTCTCCGCCGAGGCGGCCGCCAAGGGCAAGGCGTACTCGGAGAAGCTCTGCGCCAAGGCCGTCTCGCGCGGCCGTACCACCCAGGACAAGGCGGACGCGCTGCTCGCCCGCATCACCCCGGCCACCGACCCGCAGGACGTGGTGGGCTGCGACGCGGTCATCGAGGCCGTCTTCGAGGACCCGGCGCTCAAGCACAAGGTGTTCCAGGAGATCCAGGACGTCGTCGAGCCGGACGCACTGCTCTGCTCCAACACCTCGACGCTGCCGATCACCCTGCTCTCCGAGGGCGTCGCACGGCCGGCGGACTTCATCGGCCTGCACTTCTTCTCGCCGGTCGACAAGATGCCGCTCGTCGAGATCATCAAGGGCGAGCGGACCTCGCATGAGGCCCTGGCCCGCGCCTTCGACCTGGTCCGCCAGATCAACAAGACGCCCATCGTGGTGAACGACTCGCGCGGCTTCTTCACCTCCCGCGTGATCGGCCACTTCATCAACGAGGGCGTGGCGATGGTCGGCGAGGGCATCGAGCCCGCATCCGTCGAGCAGGCCGCCGCCCAGGCCGGCTATCCGGCGAAGGTGCTCTCCCTGATGGACGAGCTGACCCTCACCCTGCCGCGCAAGATCCGCAACGAGTCCAAGCGGGCGATCGAGGAGGCCGGCGGCACCTGGGCCACCCACCCCGCGGAGGCCGTGATCGACCGCATGGTCGACGAGTTCGGCCGCCCCGGCCGCAGCGGCGGCGCCGGTTTCTACGAGTACGGCGAGGACGGCAAGCGGGGCCGCCTGTGGCCGGGGCTGCGCGAGCACTTCACCCGGGACGGCGCCTCGATCCCGTTCGAGGACATGAAGGAGAGGATGCTGTTCTCCGAGGCCCTGGACACCGTCCGGCTCGTCGAGGAGGGCGTCCTGACCTCCGTCGCGGACGCCAACATCGGCTCCATCATGGGCATCGGCTTCCCCGCCTGGACCGGCGGCATCCTGCAGTACATCAACGGCTACGAGGGCGGACTGCCCGGCTTCGTGGCGCGCGCCCGCGAGCTGGCCGAGCGCTACGGCGACCGGTTCCTGCCGCCCGCGCTGCTCGTCGAGAAGGCGGAGAAGGGCGAGACCTTCACCGACGCCTGACACACCAGGGCCCGTGTCGCCGTGCGACGCGGGCCCTGCTCGTACCGTGGCCGCCCTCAGGCTGTCCCGTGGCCGCCCTCGGAACTCGGGCGGAACGCCCCGCGCAGCTCCTCGCGCAGGGAGCGCTGGAACGCCATGACCAGGGCCTGTATCACCAGCGGCTGCATATGGGCGGACAGCGACTTCATCGCCGCCACATGCTCGGCTTCCGCACCCGGCTTGCCGGGAGCCTCACCCACCTCGTCGCGGAAGATCCGGCTCAAGTCCTGCGCCGCCGCGCGGGTGTGCTCGATCAGCACCGCGCGCGAGGCCAGGATCGCCTCGTGGGTGAACGGCACGCCGAGCAGCTCGACCCCGAGGCGCAGCATCCCGGCATCGATCCGGAAGAGCTCCGGGTCGTCCGTCCTGGCGAGCGCGTCGAACGCGGCGAGCCGGTCGATCTCCGTCTCGTCCAGACTCCGGCCCGCCCGGCGCTCCAGCTCGGCGCGGTCCACCTCCTCGGCCGTGTCGAGCGCCCAGGTGGCCACAAGGCCGCGGTGGATGGCGAGGTCGCGGGCGCTGAGATCGGGCGAGAGCTGCTCCAGATACCGCTCGATCGCGGCGAGCGTCATGCCCTGGTGCTGCAGCTCCTCGATCAGCGCGAGTCGGGAGAGGTGGTCGGAGCCGTACCGTCCGACCCGGCGCGGGCCGATGGCCGGCGGCGGCAGCAGTCCACGGGTGCTGTAGAAGCGGATGGTGCGGACCGTGACCCCGGTGCGGGCGGCCAGCTCGTCGACCGTGAGGGTCGGCTCCTCGGCTTCCGTCGTCATGAGCGCTCCTTCTCCCGCCGCCGTCATGGTCCGGTGGAACAGTATTGCTGTCTCACCACTGTTGTGAAAGTGCCCCGGCGTCACGGGCGAACGGCTCATGCCTCCTCGTCCTGGCGCTCCCCCTTCGTCCAGTACGTGGTCAGCCGGGTGTCGGCATGGTCCATGCCCAGCTCGTCGACGAAGTGCCGGCGCAGCGCGCGGACCGCGTCCCGCTCGGCGCCGCCCCAGACCCGGCCGCGGCCGGGGGCCTGGGCCAGGGTTCCGGCCTCCGCGGCGAGCAGCTCACCGGCGGGACGGCCGTTCCGGTGCAGCCACCGTATTAGGGCGTCGGCGCGGGTCGGCAGGGGCAGTTCCTCGGCGGCGTCGGCCACTTCGGCGAGCACGGTCACCGGATGGCCCTCCGGCAGCTCTTCGAGGATGACGGCGATGGCGGGCAGGGCGGTCTCGTCTCCGAGCAGCAGAGTCCAGTCGGCTTCGGCATCCAGGGGGTAGGCGGGACTCGGCCCGAACCAGATGGCCTCGTCGCCCGGAACGGCCCGCTCGGCCCAGCCGGAGGCCAGCTGGTCGGGTCCGTGCAGGACGAAGTCCATGTCGACCTCGCCGACTTCGGGGCGGTGGTGGCGGATCGTATAGCGGCGCAGCCGCGGTTTCGCCGTTGCGTAGAGCTCGCGGGCGGCCTGCGTGGTGAACGGCCGCGGCAGGTTGACCCCTGGCTCGTAGAAGTACAGGGCGACGTGCTGGTCCGTGCCGTTACTGACGAACCCGGTGAGCTCGGGTGCGGTGAACGTCAGTCGAAGCATCCGCGGGGTGAGCCGCCGGACCCGGCTGACCCGTGTGACGTACAGGCTGCCCGGCCGGCGGCTGCGGTGGCGGTGCTCCTCGGTCGCCTGGTTCATCCACTGGCTCCTTGCTGGCTGATCGACCGGCCGCTGCCCGGAAGGTCGCGGAGGATATAAGTTAGGACAGCCTAACCTTGCCGACTCGGGCGATGGCTTCGCCATGCCCGCCTTCCGCCGTGCCCGACTTCCCTGGAGGGGAACGAACATGAGCCCACGCACCTGGCCGGTCCCGGTCGACCGGAGACGCTTCCTCGGCGGCCTCGCCGGCGGCGCGGCCGCTCTCGGACTCTCGGCATGCGGAGTGAGCGAATCGGGCGACGGCGAGGACAAGGGCGGCGACAAGGCCGCGAGTACCCGACGCATCAAGACCGACAACGGCTCCATCACGGTCCCCGAGCAGCCGAAGCGCGTGGTGGCCACCGTCAACTACGACGCCCTCATGCTGCTCGACCTCGGTCTGGTGCCCGTGGGTGTCCCGGACGGCACCGCGCAGCGGGCGCTGATGCCCGCCGCGTCCTACGCCAAGCTCAAGGACGTCGAGACCATCGGCGCCCCGGGCGTCCCCAACGCGCAGGCCGTCGCCCGGCTCGAGCCCGATCTGATCGTGGATCAGTTCTACAAGGACAAGACGGCACCGCTCAGCAAGATCGCCCCGGTCGCGTTCTACGACTGGGGCCACAGCGGTGCCCTCTGGCACGAGCAGATCGCCAAGATGGCCGAGGCGGTGAACCGCAAGGACAGGCTGACCAGCGCCAGGCGCAAGTACGAGTCGCGCGTCAAGGAGGTGCGCCGCACCTACGCGAAGCAGATCGAGCAGTCCACCTGGGCGGTGCTGAGCGGCGGCCCCAGCGGCAAGTTCTACCTCGGCTCACCGCTGCTGACCGTGCTGCGCGAACTGGGCCTGAAGATCGGCAAGGGCACGCCGAAGGGCGACGCCGGGTTCACGGAGAAGAGCTACGAGGAGCTCGACGTGCTCGACGACTGCACGGTGCTGCTGTACGTCGGCCAGTTCGACGGCAGCACTCCGCCGACCACCAAGGAGCTCCTGGCGAACAAGCTCTGGAAGCGGGTCCCCGCGGTGCGTGCCGGTCACGCGTACCCGATCAAGCACTACGGCGTGGCCTGCTACTCCTTCGCGCTCGGCGCGGTCGACGAGATCGAGGCGGTGCTCAAGAAGCTGTGATCCGCGGGGAGTTCGTGATTCGGCGCCCTCAGCCCTGCGTGGACCGCCGCCTGCGGAACAGTGCCCAGGCCAGATACGCACCGCCGAGCACCGCGGTCGTCACCCCGACCGGCAGCTGACTGTCCTGCTGCTGCTCGCCCACCAGGCCGATCGCGGCGAACCACCCCATGGCCTGCCCGGAGAAGAGATGGGCGCCGGACAGCAGTGCGGCGCCCATCGCACCGGCGGAGAGCATGCTCACGCCGGGACTCCTGGAGAGCATCAGGGCGATCTGCGGAGCCGCGAGGGCGATGAAGGGCACCGGCCCGGCGCTCGCCACGGCCACCCCGCACAGACCGACGCCCAGCACGGTCAGGGCGATCCGGGTCAGGTTCACCCGTACCCCGAGCCCCTGGGCGAGTTCGTCGCCCATCTCGAGGATGCGCAGCTGCCTGCCGAGCAACAGCGTCGCGGGCAGCAGCACGGCGAGAGCCACCGCTATGGTCTGGACGGCGCCCCAGGAACGGCCGTTCAGGGTGCCGATCAGCCAGATGTGGGCGTTCTGCGCGTCGTGCAGCGAAGAACGCGTCAACAGATACGAATTGACCGAGCCGAGCATCGCGGTGACGCCGAGGCCGATCAGGATCAGGCGTACGCCGTGCAGCCCCCCGCTGTTGGCGAGCAGGAAGACCACCGTGGCCGCGACCAGACCGCCCCCGATCGCGCCGACCGCCACCGGCGCCGCACCGCCGCCGAGGACGAGCACCAGGATCGCGCCGGTCGCTGCCCCGCTGTTGAAGCCGATCACATCGGGGCTCGCCAGCGGATTGCGGGAGAGATTCTGGAAGACGGCACCGCTCATCCCGAGCGCACCGCCGACCAGGATCGCCAACAGGGCCTGAGGCAGCCGCTCCTGGTTGACGAAATGCACGGCGAGCCGGTCGCCGGTCCCGTGGAACAGCGCGCGGAGGACGGCGGACGGAGCGACCGGATACGAGCCCGTGCACAGGCTCACCGCGAGCAGCGCTCCCGCGGCGAGCAGCGCACTCGCGCTCAGCAGCGCGGTCCTGCGGTGGACGCGCAGGGACCAGCGGCCGACGCGGGCACTGACGGACCGGGCGGGGACCCGAGCTCCCATCGCTGCGGCCGGCCTCGTGCCGGTCACAGGGCGGATCCCCGGCGCCGGCGCACCATGGCGATGAACACCGGAGCCCCGACGAGCGCTGTCACCGCACCCACCTCCAACTCGCCCTCGGGCAGTACGACCCGGCCGACGGTGTCGGCACCGAGTACCAGTACGGGAGCGAGCACCATGCAGTACGGCAGGTTCCAGCGCAGATCCGGGCCGGCCAGCCAGCGGGAGACAAGCGGTACGACGAGGCTCACGAAGCCGATCGGCCCGGCCGCGGCGGTGGCCGTGCCGCACAGCACGGTGACCACGGCCACCGTCAGACCACGGGTCCGGTTGATGTGCACGCCGAGCCCCTTGCCCAGTTCGTCCCCGAGCGCGATCGAGTTCAGCGAGCGTGCGAGCAGCAGCGCGCCGAGCAGCCCGGCGAGCACGAACGGCGCCAGATCCAGGACCAGTTCGGGCTTGCGGCCGGCCAGCGAACCGACCATCCAGAACCGCAGATAGTCGTAGGTCGCTGCGTCGAAGACGGTGAGTCCTGCGATGATCCCGCCGAGTCCCGCGCTCACGGCCGCGCCGGCGAGGGTGAGGCGCATCGGGGTGGGGCCGGCCCGTCCCGACGCCCCCAGGGCATAGACGGCGACGGCCGCGGCAGCGGCGCCGAGGAACGAGAACCAGACCAGGCCGATGAAGTCACCGAGCCCGAACACGCCGATCGCGAAGACCACGGCGGCCGACGCCCCCGCATTCACCCCGAGCAGCCCTGGGTCGGCCAGCGGATTGCGGGTCAGCGTCTGCATCAGCGCCCCGGCCACCCCGAGCGCCGCACCGACCAGTAGGCCCACCAGGGTGCGGGGGAGCCGGAGTTGGCGCACCACATCGGTGGTGTACGAACCGTCGTCGCGCCACAGCGCATGCCACACCTGGGCCGCCGAGGTGCCCTTGGTGCCGACCCAGATGCTCAACAGGACGAGCAGGAACAGCAAGGTGCAGAGCAGCAGGAGTCCGCTGCCGCGCAGGACGGTCCTGGTCGTCGTGGGCCGCTGCCCGGGGCCGCGGACGGCGCTTTTCGAGGGCTCGGTCGCAAGGGCCGTGTCATGCACTTCGCGGCGCATTCGCGACGTGGTTCCTTCCGTCCGCATCCGTCGACTCCTGCGTACAGCGGAGGCCTTGGTTAAGTAAGCCTAACCGTACTTAACGGTGCGGGATGGTCCGAGCCCGTGAGGTGCCTGGTGCCGAGAGCGCTTCCCCCGGCACCAGGCTCATGCTCAATGGTCGTGATCGTGGACGGAGTTGGTGCGCTGGATCTGCTTCCAGGACTTCGGGCGCTCGGGCTCTGCGTCGGAGCGGGACAGGGACGCGGCGGCCGCGGCCGGTGCCGAGGGCTTCGTCGGCTGGTAGAGCCAGGTGTCGAAGAGGTCCGCGAGCGGCTTGCCCGAGGCCTTCTCCGCGTAGGCGACGAAGTCCTGCACATCGGCGTTGCCGTACGCGTTCTCGGTCGGCCAGCCCTTGAGGATCTCGAAGAAGGCCTTGTCCCCGATCTCGTTGCGCAGCGCCTGCAGGGCGAGCGCTCCCCGGTCGTAGACCGCGGCGTGGAACTGGTTGTCCGGGCCCGGGTCGCCGGGCTCGACCGTCCAGAACTCGTCGTCCGCCGGGTGCTGGGCGTACACGTAGTCGGCCAGCTCCTGCGCGGTGCCCTCGCCCTCCTTCTCGGACCACAGCCACTGGCTGTAGCGGGCGAAGCCCTCGTTGACCCAGATGTCCTTCCAGCCCTTGAGGGAGACGCTGTCGCCGTACCACTGGTGGGCGATCTCGTGCACCACCACGGAGACGTTCGAGCCGTTGGCGAACTGCTTGGGACTGTAGAACGGCCGGGTCTGTGTCTCGAGAGCGTAGCCGCTGGTGACGTTCGGGACGTAGCCGCCGACCGCGTTGAACGGGTACGGGCCGAAGATCTCGGTGAGCCAGTCCGTGACCTCCGCGGTCCGCTCGATGCTGGCCCGTGCGGCGCCCGCGTGCTCGCCGAGGTCCTTGCTGTAGGCGTTCAGGACCGGCAGTCCGCCCTCGGTGGTGTCGGTGGTCACGTCGAACTTCCCGACCGCGAGGGTGGCGAGATAGGTCGCCTGCGGCTTGTCCGAACGCCAGCTGAAGCGCGTCCAGTCGGCACCGACCGGGTTCTCGGACTGCAGTACGCCGTTGCTGATCGCCTGACTGCCGTTCGGCACCTGCACGGAGACGTCGTACGTCGCCTTGTCCAGGGGATGGTCGTTCGACGGGAACCACCAGGCGGCCGACTCGGGCTCCTGTGCGGCGATGCCCCCGTCCGGGGTGCGGTGCCAGGCCGTGTAGCCGTTGATCTCGACCTCGGACGGCTTGCCCGCGTACCGCACCACGATCGTCGCCGAGGCCCCGTTGGGCAGCGGAGTCGCCGGAGTGATCTCCAGCTCCTGCTCACCGGAGGTGGTGAACTCGGCCTTCTTGCCGTTCACCCGCACCTCGTCGACCTTCAGGCCGAAGTCCAGATTGAACCGGGACAGATTCTGCGTGGTGGTCGCGAGCAGCGTCGCCGTGCCCTCCAACAGGTCGGTCTCCGGCTGGTACTTGAGGCGCAGGTCGTAGTGCGACACGTCGTATCCGCCGTTGCCGCTCGCCGGGTAGTAGGGGTCGCCGATCCCGGGTGCGCCCGGTGCGTGGTCGGCGGCCGATGCCGGGATCGCCAGCAGGAGGCAGGCCGCGAGCGCGCTCGGGGCGATGAGTCTGCGGTGCACTGTGGCTCCAAGTCTTCACGGTGGAGGGAAACTTGTGGGACGGGAGGAGCCTATTGAGTACCCGCGGTCCCGGTCATGCCCATGGCCGCTCCTGTCATGTGATCGCCACGAGGGCGTCATCAGCGGCCGGCACGAGACGCGCCAGGTCGCAGGGAGCCGGCGCTCCATCGCCCGCGCGCCGTGCGGCACTTGTCGTACGCCCGGCGATCACGCCCTCTTCTGCGCGGCGCCCCCGCGCGGTACCTTCCGCGTCATGCCGTCGGCGGCCCGGGCCGCACGGCAGCCGCACGCCGTGCAACCGACGTCCGGCCCGGTGCCCGCGAACCGCCCCGCCCAGGGAGGCAACGCCCGTGAGATCCCGACTGCGCATCGCACTGCTGGCCGCTGCCGCCACCGCGCTCGTCGTGCCCGTGCTCACCGCACCCGCCCGGGCCGACGGCGCCGGTACGCCGAAGCCGCCGCGCACCGGTTTCGAACGGACCGACGGCGCACGCTGGACCACACAGTCCGAGGAGCAACGACTGCTCGCCACCGTCGACCGGCAGATCGACCGGACCAGCGTCGAGCGGATCGGCACCACTGACCAGGGCCGCCCGCTCCAACTCGTCCGCATCGGCTCCGGCCACCGGACCGCGGCGACGGTGCTCCTGGTGTGCAGTCAGCACGGCAACGAACCGTCCGGGCGTGAAGCCTGTCTCTCCACCATCCGCGATCTCAGCTACGGCCAGGACGAGCGGACCCGCCGGCTCCGCTCGCACACCACGTTTCTCGTCGTCCCCACCGCCAACCCCGACGGCCGCGCCGCCGACACCCGCGGTAACTCGGACGGAGTAGACGTCAACCGCGACCACATCGCCCTGGAGACCGCCGAGGCCCGCGCCATGGCGGCCGTGATCCGCGACCACCGGCCGGACATCATCTACGACCTGCACGAGTACGGCGCCACGCCCCCGTACTACGACAAGGATCTGTTCGACCTGTGGCCGCGCAATCTCAACACCCACGACCAGGTGCACACCGAGTCGGAGCTGCTCTCGAGCGACCATGTGCGCCCGGCGGCCGAGCACGACGGCCACTCCACCGGTACCTACGGCATCTGGACCGACCCGGCAACCGGAGACCCCGTCAAACAGACGGCGGGCGACGGCCAGGAGCGCATCCTGCGAAACGCCTCCGGCGTGAAGCACTCGGTGGGCCTGCTCATCGAGAGCCGTGTCGACCCGCTCACCGACGCCGAGAAGGAGGACGAGGCGCTCAACAACCGCCGCCGCGTCGCCTCGCAGCAGTCGGCACTGCAAGGCCTGTTCCGCTACGCACAGGACCGCGCGGGCACCCTGCGGGCCGCCACCGCCGAAGCCCGCAGCGCCGGTTACGCCGATCGGGGCCCGGTCTTCCTCGGCGGCGCCGACAACGAACCGGCCGAACCGTCCGAGATCCTGTCCGACCCGCCCTGCGGCTACGCCCTCGAACCGGCCCAGTACGCCGACGTGCGTGACGAACTCGCACTCCACGGCGTCACCGTGCGGCGCGACGGCGCCGGTGCTTTCGTACCTCTGAGGCAGTCGATGCGTGCCCTCGTACCGCTGCTTCTCGACGAGCGTGCCACCTACTCCCTCACGGACGGACGGCCCGTCCCGGATTGCTGAACGCCCCAGACACATGTCACCTGTGGTAGGGGGTACAAGGAGAAAAATTCATAGCTCTGAAAGGTGCCGCTTGTGTCGCATGACGCACAGAACCCGACCGGTGGGGGGGATTCGCCGGTGACGGCGGAGTTCCCCGAAGGTCTGCACGAAACCGCGCGCCCACAGACGGACCGTGTGGTGTTCGGTGTGACCGCCGCCTTCACCCTCGCGTTCGTGCTCTGGGGAGCAGTGTCGACCGATTCGCTCGAAAGCGTGTCGGGAAAGATGCTCACCGGCCTGGTGCACAACGGCGGCTGGGCGTTCGTGCTCGCCGCCTCCGGCTTCGTGGTCTTCGCGCTCTGGCTGGCGATCAGCCGCTACGGCAAGATCACGCTCGGCCAGGAGGGCGAGGAACCAGAGTTCAGGACGGTGTCCTGGATCGCCATGATGTTCAGCGCCGGTATGGGTATCGGCCTGATGTTCTACGGCGTGAGCGAGCCCCTCACGTTCTACAACTCCCCTCCGCCGGGCACCGATCCGGCGGACTCCGCAGCCGCCATGGAAACGGCGATGGCGACCACCCTGTTCCACTGGACGCTGCACCCCTGGGCGATCTACGCGGTGGTCGGCCTGGCCATCGCGTACAGCTGCTTCCGGCGCCGCCGCCGGCAGACCATCAGCGCCGTCTTCACCCCGCTGATCGGTGAGGAGCGTGCCAACGGCGGCTGGGGCAAGGTCATCGACATCCTCGCGATCTTCGCGACGCTGTTCGGCTCCGCCGCGTCCCTCGGTCTCGGCGCGCTGCAGATCGGCAGCGGAATGAAGGAGCTGGACTGGACCCAGGCCGGCACCGGCCTGCTCGTGGTCATCATCGCGGTCCTCACCGCGGCGTTCGTGCTCTCCGCGGTGTCCGGCGTCGAACGCGGAATCCAGTGGCTGTCGAACATCAACATGGTGCTGGCCGGAATCCTCGCCCTCTTCGTCTTCGTCGCGGGCCCCACGATCGTGATTCTCGACCTGCTGCCGACCTCCGTGGCGCACTACCTCGGTGACCTGCCGCAGCTGATGGGCCGTACCGAGGCGTCCAGCGGCAAGGACATCGCGGACTGGCTGGGCAGCTACACGGTCTTCTACTGGGCGTGGTGGATCTCCTGGACGCCCTTCGTCGGCATGTTCATCGCGCGCATCAGCCGCGGTCGCACGGTCCGTCAGTTCATCGGCGGCGTCATCCTGGTGCCCAGCAGCGTGAGCCTGGTCTGGTTCGCGATCTTCGGCGGCTCCGCGATGAAGCTGACCGAGACCAAGCAGCTGCCGGCCGAGGACACCGTCGAGGGCCAACTGTTCTCACTGCTCAAGGAGTTCCCGATCGCCACCGCCATGTGCGTCCTGGTGATGGTCCTGGTCGGCATCTTCTTCGTGTCCGGCGCGGACGCCGCGTCCATCGTGATGGGCACGCTGTCGCAGAAGGGCACCTTCGAACCCACCAGGCTCGTCGTGATCTTCTGGGGGGCGGTCACCGGTGCCGTCGCAGCCATCATGCTGCTGATCGGCGACGGCAAGGACAACGCCTTGGAAGGCCTGAAGAATCTGACGATCCTGGTCGCAGCACCCTTCGCCGTGGTCATGGTCGGCATGTGCTGGGCCCTGATGCGCGACCTGCGCAAGGACCCGCTGATCGTACGGGCGGAGAAGGGCGAGGAAGCCGTCGAGATGGCCGTGATCGCGGGCCACGAACAGTTCGACGGGGACTTCGAGTTCCAGATCGCGCCCACGCCGCCCGAGGAGGAGGGCGCGGACGGGGAGGAGACTCCGGCGTCCGACACTCCGCCGAAGTCCTCGTGACGGCCGTGCACCACGGTTGACGGCCAGATCCGGCAGGGCGCCCCACCGCGGGGCGCCCTGTCGGCGTTCACGGGCCCCGGGCGCCGCTCAGGGCACCAGCGCTGCCGCCGCGTCGGCGCAGCCCCAGGCGACGGTGATCCCGGCGCCCCCGTGGCCGTAGTTGTGCACCACCAGGCCGCCTCCTGGCAGCCGTTCGGCGTCGATCCGCACGCCCGAGGTGCGGGCCGGCCGCAGCCCCACCCGGTGGCCGATGACCTTTGCTTCGGCGGCTGCCGGGTGGATGCGTGCGCAGCGCGCCACGATCGCCTCGGCCGTCGCAGGGTCGGGGAGCGGGTCCCCGTCGTTCTCCTGTGCGGTGCCGCCGAGCAGCAGCCGGCCCGGCTGGGGGAGCAGATACGTCGTCGCGGCCGCCTCGTCGACCGAGGTGAACCACTCCTCGACCCCCGGGTCTTCCACCACCACGAGCTGCCCGCGCACCGGATGCACCTCGGGGTCCGCGGCCAGCTCACGGGCCGCCAGGCCGGTGCAGTTGACCACCGTCGGCGCCTCGGCCGCGGCCTCCGCCAGGCTGCCGGCCGCCCGTGACAGCACCGTGCCGCCCGCCGCTTCCAGGCGCCGGCGCAGCCGGCCGAGGTGCACCGGCATGTCGATCAGCGGTGTCACCGCGCGGAGCCCGACCTCGTGGTGCCCCGGCACCTCGTCGCCGTACACCTCGCGCAGGCCCGGCACTTGGGCCGTCCACGGCCCGTGATCGGCCAGGCGCACCCCGGCGTGCACTCCGGGCACCATCCGTACGCCGGTGTCCCCGGGATCGTCCGCGAGCCGCTCGTACAGCCGCAGCGAACGCAACGACCAGTCGCCGACCTGCGCCTCGGGCTCGATCCGGTACGGCCACCACAGGCCGCCCGCCACCGCCGAGGTGGTGTCCGCCGCCTCCCGGGGCGACCACACCCGCACCCGGCTGCCGCGCTCGGCGAGCACGATCGCCGTGCTCAGACCGATCACGCCACCACCCAGAACGATCACATCTGCTGTCATGAACCGACCCTACGTGGCCCGTACAGGCAGTCGCGCCGGCGGGCCGGCCCGCCGGCTCCGCCCCGAGACGCCGCTGAACATCCGGCAACGGATTGCCGGATGCCGGGCTCGATCTCCGCCGCAGTGGGGATACTCAGGTCATGTCAGCCGAGTACGCGAGCTTCGGCCTGGCACCAGCGATGCGCGCCGGTGCCGTGACGGCCGACGGGAACTACCAGGTCCACCGCGACTTCACGGACTTCATCATCGACGGGCGCCCGCTGCTCTTCCAGCTGTCCGACCTGGACGCGGTGTCCCCGCTGGCCGCCGACGTACCGCCCGCGATTTTCACCGCACAGGTACGGGGCCTGCTCCTTGAGGCGGATCCACCGCTGGCCGGCGGCCGCCATCTGATCTACGGCTGCCCGGAGTGCGAGGGACTCGAATGCGGCGCGGTGACCGCCGTCATCGAGCGCGCCGGCGACGACGTGGTGTGGCGCGACTTCGCCTGGCAGACGGACGAACAGGTGGACCTGGAGCGCAACGGGTACCACGGGATAGGCCCGTTCCGCTTCCGCGGGGACCAGTACCGGGCCGAACTGTCCCGGCTGCTCGCTGCCGCCGAGCCCGCCGCGCACCGCAGGGTGCTCCTGATCGGCGCCCGGGCGGCCGTGTTCGCGAAGCTGGCCGGCGCGCTGCGCATCATCGGAATCGGCGCCGAGATCACCGAGGACGTCACCGCCATCCCGCCCCAGGAGCTGGCCACTTACGGCGCCGTCGCCTTCGGCCGTGCCGTCCCCGAGTCCCGGCGCACCGCGGTCCGGGAGGCCTTCGAGCGGGCGGGCGCCGATGTGGCGTACGTCGACGGCCTCGCCCCCGTCGTGCCGCTGCTCGTCGCACAGATCGAGGACGCGCTCGACCGGAGCCCGGCCGCGCAGCGGCGCCTCACCGCGCTGGTCGCGGAGGACAGCACGGCGGGCGTGGAGGTCACCTCGACCTGCCGGGTCACCCTCACCGCGTACCGCCTCGACCGGCTCTACCGCACCCATGTGCACGAGGTCTTCGACGACGTACTGGAGGCGGGGCAGCACCGAATTCCATTGGACGCGCGGGCGACCAAGGGGCGATCCTTCATCGTGGCGCGCACCACCGGGAGCGTGCTGGTCTCGCCGCTTGCGCGCTGACCCGGACACCGCTGCCCCCGACACCGCTGCCCCGGACACCGATGACCCGTCACAAGGCCCCACGGCGGGCACAGAACGCCGTATCACCATGACAGTTGAGCACGTCCGGAGGATCGCCTCCGCACCGCGGTGAGCGCCGCACGGCGCGGACCCGCGATCCGCCCCCGCAGCCGCGGTGACCTGCGCCGCGCCCGCAGACCCCGCGCGCACTCCTGCTGGGACCATCTCTACGCCGCACCCCTGTGGCCGCTGCACGGCGCCAACCTCGGTACGCTCGCCCGCACTTGTGACGCCGTCGGCGCCTGTCTGACCGTGCCGCGCTTCCCCTGGGTGCCCGAGGCGCTGGCTCGCGGGAACACCCTGCGCAAACCGCTCTGCACGCACTGGACCGGCGATCCGCTCGGCTGGCTGGTCCGGCAGCGGGAGCGGGGCGTACGGATCGTCGGTGTGGAACTGGCCGAGGAATCCGTACGCCTCGGCGATCTGCCCGTGGCCCGCGAGCCGACCGTGGTGGTACTGGGCCACGAACAGTCGGGGATCCCTCCGGAGGCACTCGATCTGCTCGACGCCTGTGTCGAGATCCCAATGGTGGGCACGGGAGCGAGCCTCAATGTCGCGGTGGCCGGGTCACTGGTGCTCTACCGGCTCGCGGGGCTCGCCTGAGCAGTGAGGCGCGTCAACTCCGCCCGCACCGGGCGGAGTTGACGCGGTGTGTCACTTCGGGTCGACCAGACCCGCCTTGCGCAGGGCGTCCGCCATCGCGCTGTTCGCCGGTGACGGGCGGCCGCCGCCGCGGCCGGCGCCCGAGCCGTGCCGGTCGCCGTTGCCACCCCGGCGCTCGCGGTTGCCTCCGCGCCGGTCGCGTCCGCCGCCGCG
>NZ_QUAK01000041.1 GCF_003429565.1 Streptomyces triticagri | reverse complement strand
GGGGCCCCGCGCCCGGGCTCCGCCCGCCACCGCGCGGCGATGGTCGCCCGCCGCAGACGCCTCGCCCTCGGCGCGGCAGCGGTCGCCGTGGTGGCCGCCCTCGGCGTGGGCGGCTGGCTCGCGGTCTCCGGCGACGACGCCGACGCGACCCCGAAGGAGCGCACTTCCACGGCGCCCGTCGCCCCCTGAGCGCCCGCCCGGTCCGGGTACCACCCCGGGCGGGGAGTATTGCGAGGCAATGCCGTTAGGCTGGGTCTCGTGGCAGTCGTCGACGTATCCGAAGAGCTCAAGTCCCTCGCCTCGACCATGGGGTCCATCGAGGCCGTCCTGGACCTCGACAGCATGAGGGCCGACATCGCCGTGCTCGAGGAGCAGGCCGCGGCCCCGTCCCTGTGGGACGACCCGGAGGCGGCGCAGAAGATCACCAGCCGGCTCTCGCACCTGCAGGCCGAGGTCCGCAAGGCCGAGGCGCTGCGCAGCCGTATCGACGATCTGGAAGTGCTCTTCCAGATGGCCGACGAGGAGGACGACGCAGACACCCGCGCGGAGGCCGAGACCGAGCTCGCCGCGGTCCGGAAGGCGCTGGACGAGATGGAGGTCCGCACGCTGCTCTCCGGCGAGTACGATGCCCGCGACGCCCTGGTGAACATCCGTGCGGAGGCCGGCGGCGTCGACGCCGCGGACTTCGCCGAGCAGCTCCAGCGGATGTATCTGCGCTGGGCGGAGCGGCACGGGTACTCGACGGAGGTCTACGAGACGTCGTACGCCGAAGAGGCCGGCATCAAGTCGACCACCTTCGTCGTCAAGGTCCCCTACGCCTACGGCACGCTCTCCGTGGAGCAGGGCACCCACCGCCTGGTGCGCATCTCCCCGTTCGACAACCAGGGCCGCCGCCAGACGTCGTTCGCCGGCGTCGAGGTGCTGCCCGTCGTCGAGTCCAGCGACCACGTCGACATCGACGAGTCCGAGCTGCGCGTGGATGTCTACCGCGCCTCGGGCCCCGGCGGCCAGGGTGTCAACACCACCGACTCCGCGGTGCGCATCACCCACGTCCCCACCGGCATCGTCGTCTCCTGTCAGAACGAGCGCTCCCAGATCCAGAACAAGGCCAGCGCGATGAACGTCCTGCAGGCGAAGCTCCTCGAGCGCCGCCGCCAGGAGGAGCAGGCCAAGATGGACGCCCTCAAGGGCGACGGCGGCAACTCCTGGGGGAACCAGATGCGTTCGTACGTCCTGCACCCGTACCAGATGGTGAAGGACCTGCGGACCGAGTTCGAGGTGGGCAATCCGCAGTCGGTGCTCGACGGTGACATCGACGGATTCATCGAGGCCGGGATCCGCTGGCGCAAGAGCCAGGAGAAGTAGGCCGGATCAGTCCGGCGGCGGCGCGGCTCCGCCGCCGAGTGCGAGCCGCAGCTGTTCGTCCTCGACGATCCGGCGGGCCAGGTCCGGCTCGGAGATGTCCAGCGCCTCCGGCACCGATTCCGCCAGTTCGCTGCGCCGTGCGTACGCGTCGAACCGGGCCTTCTTCTCCTCCAGGATGCCGAGCAGCTTGTGGTCCACGCTGTCGGTGGCGAGCAGCCGGTGCACCTGGACCCGGCGGACCTGGCCCATCCGGTGCGCCCGTCCCACCGCCTGCGCCTCCAGGGCCGGATTGAGCTGCGGCTCGCACAGGACGACGACCGAGGCGGCCTGCAGATTGAGGCCCACCCCGCCGGTACGGATCTGGGCGAGCAGCACCGCGTGCCCGGAGGCCCGGGTGAAGGCGTCGACCAGCTCCTGCCGCCGGTCGGTGGGCACGGCGCCGGTCAGCAGCCCGGTCACCGTCCCGGCTGCGACCGCATCCGTGTCCGTATCCGTATCCGCACCCGCGTCCGTATCCTCGCTGCGATTGTCGGTGACGTCGGTGACGTCCGTGAGCGCGTCGTGGACCGTCTGCAGTACGTCGAGGAACGCGGAGAACACGACCACCTTCAGATCGTTCTCGGCGGCCTCCTCGACCAGCTCGCGCAACCGCTGGAGCTTCGCCGACCGCTCGGGGTCCGCGTACCCTGCGCGGCGCATCGCCATGAAGTTCCCGTCCGCGACGGCCCTGCGGTACGCCGCCCGGTCGCCGTCGGAGAACTCCTCCCATTCGTCGGCGTGGATCACGCCCGGCAGCTCGGTCAGTACGTCCGGCTGATTGCGCCGCAGATAGCAGGGTGCCACCGCGGCCCGGAAGGCCTTCGAGTGGCCCGCCGCCATGCCGTAACCGATGGTGCGCACAAGGGACGGCTGCAACTGGCCTACCAGGACACGGAATTCGGCCACATGGTTCTGCATCGGCGTCCCCGTCAGGAACAGCACACGGCCCGTGTTCCGGCGGCGGATCAGCTTCTGGACGGCGTCCGCGCGGCGGGTGGCGGGATTCTTGACGTAGTGCGCCTCGTCCGCGACCAGCATGCCGAGCTCGAGCGCGGTGGGCAGCTTCAGGGTCCACAGCAGGTCGTACGTGGTGACCAGGACTCCGCCGTGCTCGACCCAGGCGGCGAAGGCGGCCTCGCGGTCGGGGCCGTGCGCGCGGTACGCGGGCAGGGCGCTGCGCGTCTCCACCTCCCGGATCCAGTTGATCAGTACGCCCGCCGGGCAGACCACGAGGAAGTGGCGGGCGCCGTCGGCGGCCCGCAGATGGGCCATCGCCGCGATCGCCTGGATCGTCTTGCCGAGCCCCATCTCGTCACCGATGAGGACCCGCCTGCGGGCCAGCGCGAAACGGGCGCCGAAGGCCTGATAGCCGCGCAGCGACACATCGAGCAGGGACTCGTCCAGCGGCTGTGCGCGGATCTCCTCGGCGATGCCGGACGGCAGGAAGCCCTCCGTGGAGGCCCGGTCCTCGGGCAGGTCGGCGACCTGGCCGAGCAGGGTGTAGTAGTCGGCCGCCCGGACCTGGAAGTCGAGCCAGGCCTGGTCGGCCGGCACCGGTCCGCGCAGCAGATCCGTGGTGGCCTGCCCGAGGGCCAGGGGTACGTCGTCGGCGTCCGCGCGCGCGAGGAGCTCGACGAGCGTGCCGAGCGAGGCCCTGGCCGCGGCCCGGCGCTCCCGGCCGGTCAGCATCAACTTCAGCCGGGAGGCGGTGGGCCGGGCCGTCGTCAGATGCGGTTCGAGTTCCTGCGCGGTGCGTTCGGCGAGGGCCGCGGCCTCGGCGATGCCGGGGCCGGCGAGCAGCAGTCTGTTGAGCGCGAGGACCAGTTGGGTGTGCTTGGCGGCCGAGGCGGTCTGCGGCTCGGCGGCGGAGCCCGCGCCCCGGGCCGCGTCCACGTCGATCCGCACCGCCACGATGCCGGTCGCCGACTGGTGCAACTGCTCGGCCGCGGAACGCAGTTGGGCGGCCGTGGTGCTGCCGATGCCGGGCACCCGGCGCAGGGTGTGGACGTCGGCGTCCAGGACCTGGCCGACCGAGGTGTAACCGGCGGCGGTCAGCGCCTCGATCGCCGCCTCGCGCAACTGGCCCCGGGTGACGTCGCGCAGCCGGGACGGCGGGAACGCCGCGAGCTCCGCGCGGGCGAGCTCGTCCTCGAGCGACCGTGTCGCATCCCGTACGGCCTGCTGCGCGCCGCGGTGCTCGTCGACCACGGACCGTGCGGCGCGCAGCAGTTCGCCCGCCCGGTGCAGTACGACCCGGGCCCGGCTCCCGGGGGTCGCCGGAACGTCCTGTGCCACGCCTACTCCTGTCTCGCCACTCACACCGACCGCCCGCCGGGGCCGGCCGACTCATCCTCGCACTCGGGTACGACAGTCCCAGCGGGCGCTGTACGGCGCGGAGTTGGGGACTCCGGTGGGGCCGAACCGTGGTGATTGCGTCACAGTCGCATGGCGGACGCCGGTCAAGCCGCAATGAACACGACATCTCGCCCGGAACGGCCTTGACGTAACTCTTAACTCTGGACAGGCTGCAGTGCAGCATGCGTATGTCTGGGGCGGGTGTGAGCGGGGGCGGGGCGGACGGCCTTTCGGAGGCGGTCCCGAGCTCGAGACAGATTCCGCCGGGCCGTTGCCCCGAATACGGCTGCTCCATCGACGAGAAAAGCTACTGGGGGTAGCAGGCAGATGACGAAGAAGACGCGGATCCGCGTGGCGCGCATAGCCGCCGGCGCGGTGATCGCTGCCGGAGCGTCGCTCACCGCTGCCGGTGCGGCCTCGGCCGTCGGCGTGGACGTCGACGTGGCGGGAATCGGTGTCAAGGCCGGTGTGGACGAGGAAGGCGCCGAGATCGGTGTCGACCTGCCGGCCGGCGACGACGAGGAGCCCACCGAAGAGCCCACCGACATCNACGACGAGGAGCCCACCGAAGAGCCCACCGACATCCCGACGGATGAGCCGACCGACGAGCCCACGGATGAGCCGACGGACGAGCCCACCGACGAGCCGACGGATGAGCCGACCGACGAGCCCACGGATGAGCCGACGGACGAGCCCACCGACGAGCCGACGGATGAGCCGACCGACGAGCCCTCCGAGCCGGGTGACGAGCCGGGCGACGGCACCGACCCCGACGGCGGCAACGAGCCCGTCGAGCAGGGCCAGGGCAAGGAAGGCCTGACCGACGCGGGCGGCGCGCCCGAGGCGGCGGACAAGGGCAAGGGCGAGCTGGCCGAGACGGGTGCGGCGGAGACGACGTACCTGCTGATCGGTGCGGCGACGATGATCGCGGGCGGTATCGGGTTCCGGATGCTGCCGCGGCTGGTCTCCGGCCGGAACGTGGCGTGACGGTGCGCTGCCGCTGAAGTGGTTACGGGGCGGGGGTGGTTGACCCCCGCGCCCGCGCACGGTGCCCCCGCCGGGTCTGGCCCGGCGGGGGCACCGTCTTGTGTCCGGGGCGGTGCTGTGGAAGCCACGTGCTTGACCGCCGGTCAAAGGATGTCCTCAAACGCCGGACGGGCTGGAAGTGGTCGGGCTGGATTTGGGTGGCCCGAAATTGGCCTAGAACGCGCCCGAAGGGCCGAGGGCGAGGAAGGTCATCGCCGCGATGAGGACGGCGAGCAGGGTGACGAGCGTCACGGGGCTGAGGCCCCCCAGGGGGCCGCCGTCCTGCTCGAGCCGCGCGCGATGCGCCCGGCACACGTGACAGCGCCCCTCGCTCACGGGCGCCGCGCAGTTCGCGCACACCAACCTGTCCAAGGTCATGTGCTCTCCTCCTCCCGCGCGGCGAAGCCGCAACCGTACCCGCTGCTTCGCACAACGCACACGGGAACGCAACCGTTCCCCCTACCACTGTGCCAGCTTCCCCGGGATTCGGCGCGCCCCGGACCCGTCCCAGGTGCCCCCGCACGCCTGATTCCGACCGGTCCGTTCCCTCGTGGATCCGTGATAAACCGCGCAACCCAGGACGGCGACTGCGCCGCACTCGCCGGTTCGCGTATGGTCACGCTCACCTACCCCCGGCAACCCGTGGTGCATCCGTGATCCGATTCGACAACGTCTCCAAGACCTATCCCAAGCAGACGCGGCCAGCGCTGCGGGATGTCTCCCTCGAAGTGCAGAGGGGCGAGTTCGTCTTCCTCGTCGGCTCCTCCGGGTCCGGCAAGTCCACCTTCCTGCGGCTGCTGCTGCGCGAAGAGCGCGCCAGCCACGGCCAGGTGCACGTCCTCGGCAAGGACCTCGCCAGGCTCTCCAACTGGAAGGTGCCGCACATGCGGCGCCAGCTCGGCACCGTCTTCCAGGACTTCCGTCTGCTGCCCAACAAGACCGTCGGCGAGAACGTCGCCTTCGCGCTCGAGGTCATCGGCAAGCCGCGCGGCACCATCCGCAAGACGGTCCCCGAGGTGCTCGATCTGGTGGGCCTCGGCGGCAAGCAGGACCGTATGCCCGGCGAGCTGTCCGGCGGTGAGCAACAGCGGGTGGCCATCGCCCGCGCCTTCGTGAACCGTCCGATGCTGCTCATCGCGGACGAGCCGACCGGCAACCTGGACCCGCAGACGTCCGTCGGCATCATGAAGCTGCTCGACCGGATCAACCGCACGGGCACCACCGTCGTGATGGCCACCCACGACCAGCAGATCGTGGACCAGATGCGCAAGCGTGTCATCGAGCTGGAGAAGGGCCGTCTCGTCCGCGACCAGTCGCGCGGCGTCTACGGCTACCAGCACTGAGAGCATCAGCACAGAGCAACGAGAGCACTGAAAGGACGCCATGCGCGCCCAGTTCGTCCTGTCGGAGATCGGCGTCGGTCTCCGCCGCAATCTCACCATGACCTTCGCGGTCATCGTCTCCGTCGCCCTGTCTCTGGCGCTCTTCGGCGGCTCGCTGCTCATGCGCGACCAGGTGAGCACCATGAAGGGGTACTGGTACGACAAGGTCAACGTCGCCATCTTCTTCTGCAACAAGGGCGACGCGGAGACCGACCCCAAGTGCACCAAGGGAGCGGTCACCGCCCAGCAGAAGGACACCATCAAGGCCGACCTGGACAAGATGAGCGTTGTCGACAACGTCATCCACGAGTCCAGCGACGAGGCGTACAAGCATTACAAGGAGCAGTTCGGCGACTCGCCCCTGGTCAACTCGCTGACCCCGGACCAGATGCAGGAGTCGTACCGGATCAAGCTGAAGGACCCCGAGAAGTACCAGGTCATCGCCAGCGCCTTCTCCGACCGCGACGGCGTGCAGTCGGTGCAGGACCAGCGCAAGACCGTGGACAATCTCTTCGAGTTGCTCAACGGCATGAACTACGCGGCGCTCGCGGTGATGGCGCTGATGCTGGTCGTTGCGCTGATGCTGATCGTCAACACCGTGCGGGTGTCGGCGTTCAGCCGCAGACGCGAGACCGGCATCATGCGCCTCGTGGGAGCGTCCAGCTTCTACATCCAGATGCCGTTCATCATGGAGGCCGCCTTCGCGGGACTGCTCGGCGCGGGCGTGGCCTGTCTGATGCTGCTCGTCGGCCGGTACTTCCTGATCGACCACGGCCTCGCGCTCGCGGACAAGCTTCAGCTGATCCAGTTCGTGGGCTGGGACCAGGTGCTCGCCAAGCTGCCGCTCGTCCTCGCGATCGGTCTGCTGATGCCGGCGATGGCCGCGTTCTTCGCGTTGCGCAAGTACCTGAAGGTGTGACACATGCCAAGGGGCGCCGTACGGTCAAGCAACCGTGCGGCGCCCCTTGTTGTCCTAGACTCACCGGCATGTCAGGTCCTGACCTGTTCGCCAGACCTCGCGGTGTGCGCCGCGGGGCGACCCTGACATTGGTCTTCGCGGTCGTCCTCGCCACCGGTGCCGCCACCGGCTCGCTCGGCCGCACACCCCAGGAGCCGGCGCACGGCGACGAAGTGCAGCCCGCCCCCGCCGCACAGCGCGTCTCGGAGGCGGCGGCCCGGGCCATGCTGGACGGCAAGTCACCCACCGACGCCGCAGAGGACGCGGTGAGCCGCAGCGGCGACCGCTGGGGCGCGGTCTACGACGCCGGGGAGTACGCGGAGTTCGAGCAGGACCTGGACGGCCGGTACACCGGCGTCGGCCTGTGGACCGTACGGGCGCGGGACGGCGGCATCGTCGTCGACCGGGTGCAGCGCGGCGGCCCCGCCGACCGGGCCGGCATCCGGTCCGGTGACCGGCTGCGCACCGTCGACGGCCGGCCGCTCGCCGGAAGCCGGGTCCGCGACGTGGTGGGACTGCTGCGCGGCGACCGGGCCGGCGCGGGCAGCACGGTCGAGCTGGGGCTCCGGCGCGGTGCCCGGGTGTGGCAGGAGACGCTGCACCGGGCCACCCTGCAGCGGGAGACGGTCGCGGTCGAGCGGCTGCCCGGCGGAAACGTACAGATCAAGGTGAAGGCCTTCACCAAGGGCTCGGGCGAACGGGTGCGGCAGGCGGTCCGCCGCGCTCCGTCCGGCAGCGGCGTACTGCTCGACCTCAGGGGCAACGGCGGCGGACTCGTCGACGAGGCGGTCAAGGCCGCCTCCGCCTTCCTGGACGGCGGCCTCGTCGCCACCTACGACGTACGCGGTGAACAGCGTGCCCTGCACGCGCCGCCCGGCGGGGACGCGGACCGACCGGTGGTGGCGCTGGTCGACGGCGGCACGATGAGCGCCGCCGAACTGCTCACCGGGGCCCTCCAGGACCGCGGTCGCGCGGTCGTCGTGGGGACCAGGACCTTCGGCAAGGGCTCCGTCCAGATGCCGAGCAAGCTGCCCGACGGCTCTGTCGCCGAACTCACCGTGGGCCACTACAACACCCCGTCGGGGCGCGGCGTCGACGGTCGCGGTCTCACCCCCGACCTGGTGGCCGGCGACGGTGCGCAGGAGCGGGCCCGCACAGTATTGAGTGGCCTCAGGCCCCCCTCGTAGTGCGAAAATGACGGCACTATGGCTAAGGAAAAAGGGCGCAAGCTGATCGCGCAGAACAAGAAGGCGCGGCACGACTACCACATCCTCGACACCTACGAGTGCGGTCTGGTGCTGACCGGCACGGAGGTCAAGTCGTTGCGCCAGGGGCGGGCATCGCTGGCGGACGGCTTCGTGCAGATCGACGACCACGAGGCCTGGCTGCACAACGTGCATGTGCCGGAGTACCACCAGGGCACCTGGACGAACCACTCCGCGCGCCGCAAGCGCAAGCTCCTGATGCACCGGGTCGAGATCGACAAGCTGGCGGCCAAGTCGCAGGAGACCAGCCACACGATCGTGCCGCTCTCCCTGTACTTCAAGGACGGCCGGGCCAAGGTCGAGATCGCCCTGGCCAAGGGCAAGAAGGAGTACGACAAGCGGCAGACCCTGCGGGAGAAGCAGGACCGGCGCGAGACGGACCGCGCGATCGCGGCGGCCCGGCGCAAGCAGCGCGCCTAGCCGCCGGAGGCCGTGTCACGGGCCGCCGGAAATAGGCTGGCCCCGTCATGCGTTGGTCACGTACGATGGCACTCGTCCCGCACAGCCGGGGCAGGCCCTCTCCGCGAGGAGCGGGCGCTTTGAAAAATCAACATGGGGATGATCGGTTTCGACAGCGGCTGTCGAAGCAGGGGAAGCGAGCCGAGGAAGCGGCAATGATCTCGTAAACCATATGTCGCAAAAAATAATCGCCAATACCAAGCGCGATTCCCAGTCCTTCGCTCTCGCTGCCTGATCAGGTAGTGATCGAGGGACCCTAAATGGGTGTCAGCCCGGGGACGTTCCCGACCCGGATCCTGGCATAAGCTAGGGAACTAAACCATCGAGCCCGGTCACGGGGTTCGGTGGGAAATCAAACAGTGACTGGGCCCGTCGGAGACTTGTTCGCGTGATCTCCGGGGCCGAGAAAATCGCAGCGAACTGCGCTCGGAGAAGCCCTGGTTCCGCACCGTTGGACGCGGGTTCGATTCCCGCCATCTCCACAATTCCCATGTGGCCCCTGGCCCGTCGATACGCTCGGCGGGCCGGGGGCATTTTTATGAATTGAGTTGGACTGCGAATTGCCGTGCGAGGGCGACAGAGGGGCCCGCCGCAGGGGTGCTCGCCGCGCCTGGTCTGTCGCCCGGCCGGCTCGGCTGCGGCGCCTTCCTGTGGATCGCGGTGATCGTCGGCATCGTGGGGGCCTGCCAAGGCAGTGGCAGCGATTCGGTTCCGCCCGCGTCGCCGAGCCCGGTGGTCAGCGATCCCGGGTACACGGACAGCTTGTGTGAGGGCTCGGACCACGCGTTGTACGACGACTGCAAGTAGCCCGGTCACGGCTTGCGCGCGGCTGCTTGGCCGTCGTGCGTACGAGGCCGTATGCGCAGGGTGAGGATCAGGGCCAGGCAGGCTGCGATGGCAGGGGTGGCGTAGGCCGTGGTGGGGGTGAGGTGGTCCGTGGACCAGCCGCCGGTGGCGGAGCCGGTGGCGATGCCGGTGAGCAGGGCGGTGACGGCGAGGGTCATGCCCTCGTTGAGCCGGCTCTCGTCGGTGAGGTCCTGGATCAGGGACATCCCCGTGACCATGGTCGGCGCGGTCGCGATGCCGGCGATCAGCAGGGCGCAGCCGAGTACGGGCAGTGAGCCGGTGGTCGCGGCGGCCAGGGGGAGGGTCATCAGGGCCGTCATGGCGAGCAGGCAGTACCGCAGGCGGCGGTGGAGCGGGCCGTTGAAGGAGAGCGTGCCGAGGACCAGGCCGGCCGCGCCCGAGCCGGCCGCCTGCAGGCCGAGGACGAGGCCGGCGGCGGCCGGGTGACCGCGGTCGTCCGCGTACGCCACGGTGATCACCTCGAGCGAGCCGAACACGGCGCCGGTGGCGAGGAACACCGCGAGGAGCGGGAGCATGCCGGGTGCGCGGACCGGGGACTCCGTACGGGAGGCGGGGCGCCGGACCGGTGGTTCGGTGGAGCGCTGGGCGGTGAACAGGGCCATGCCGGCGAGCAGCAGGGCGACGCCGGTGAGCGTGCCGGCCTCCGGGAAGAGGGCCGTGCACAGGAACGCGGCGAGTACCGGGCCGAGCATGAAGCACAGCTCGTCCGCGGCCTGTTCGAAGGAGTTGGCCGTGTGCCGGGCCGCCGGGTCGTCGCGGAAGAGATGGCGCCAGCGGGCTCGGGCCATGCCGCCGGTGTTGGGGGTGGTGGCCGTCGCGGCGTAGCACAGGAACAGGGTCCAGGCGGGCGCGCCGGACCGTACGCAGAGCACCAGGGCCAGGGAGCCGAGTGCGGCGATTGCGGTGGCGGGCAGGGCGACGCGGGCCTGCCCGTACCGGTCGACGAGCCGGGCCGTCCAGGGGGCGACGAACGCGGTGGCGGCGAGGCCGGTGGCGGTGACCGCGCCGGCCAGGGCGTACGACCCGTGTGCCGCGGCGATCATGATGACCGCGCTGACGGTGAACATGCCCATGGGCAGCCGGGCGAGGAGGTTGCCGAGGGTGAAGGCGCGGGTGCCGGGGACCGCGAAGAGGCGGCGGTACGGCGCGAATGGTGAGCGGCGTGGACGTTCGGGGCGATGGCCCGATCCGCCCGAGCGGTCCGCCGCGATCAGGACGTCGCCGGCGACGGCGAAGTGGTGGTCGACGGGGGCGGGTTGGCGGGGCGAAGCGGCCGGGGCCGGATGTGCGGAGGGCATGGGGCAAGCCTCGTGGCGGGCCGTGTCCGGGGTCCAACACCTGTTCGGCACCGATTGACGCGCCGGCGTTGTAAATTCGTGCGATGCCCCGGGACGTGGAACCGAGACTGCTGCGCGCCTTCGCGGCGGTGGCCGACGAGCTGCACTTCAGCCGGGCCGCCGCCCGGCTCTTCGTGGCCCAGCAGGCCCTGAGCCGGGACGTGCGGCGCCTTGAACGGGAGCTCGGCGCCGACCTTTTCGTCCGCACCACCCGTCAGGTCGCGCTCACGTCCGAGGGCGAGCGGCTGCTGCCGTACGCCCGTCGGGTGCTCGCGGCGCAGGACGAACTGCTCGTCGCCGCCGGCCGTGCCGGTCCGCTCCTGGTCGACCTCAACAGCCCGGGCCTCGCCTGCGGCCGCGTCCTGGACCGGGCCCGCGAACTGGCCCCCGACCACGAGCTGATGGCCCGCTACGAGAGCGGTCTGACCCGGGCCGCGGGGGAGATCGCGGCGGGGCGCCTCGACGCCTCCTTCGGCCGGTACGCGGGTCTCGAACCGTCCCTGCGGGACCGTCTGGACCATCAGCCCGTCCGGTACGAACCGATGGCCGTGGTGCTGCCCGAGGACCATCGGCTCGCCGGCCACGCGCGCGTGGAGCTCGCCGAGCTGGCCGGCGAGACCGTCTACGCGGGCGCGGGCAATCCGCGCACCCTGGAGTGGACGGACCTCGCGCGCCGCCTCTTCGAGGGCAGGGGGATCGAGATCGCGCCGCCCGCCCCGCTGGCCGTGGGGGCGGACGAATTCCGGCGGATCATGGCGAAGACCCGGACGCCGGTGCTCGCCGTCGTGGACTTCCCCGCGATGCCGGGCACGGTTCTGCGGCCCTTGGTGGAACCGATCCCACTGTCGCCTGTGTCACTTGTATGGAGACGGGGGCACAAGCACCCGGGAATCGACGCTCTGCGCCTGGCCGCACGGCAGTTGGCGCAGGAGGAGGGGTGGTTGGAGACACCTGCCGGGAGTTGGATTCCGGGCATGGATGGGCGCATCATGATGTGTCCGGACTGACCGGGGACAACAGCTGTCGGCGGCGTGCGCTACATTCGTGGTCCGGGCGCAGTGTGATAAGGGGGGCGCCCGGATCGGGTGGGGGCCCGATCCGGTGGCGAGTGCCCGGTGTCGTCTTAGCGCCCGCACCGGGCAGTGGGGGATGGGCGTAGAGCAGTGGAAAATTGGCGTAAAGGTGCCCATTTGGGGCACTCAGACGGCGTGGAGCCGGATCCGGCGCGCGATGAGCGTGCCGAGCTCGCCCACGATCCGAACGAAGTCACGGTGCAGATCGGCAGCGTCAGCCACCTCGATCAGGGCCGGGGCACGGCCGCTGCCGAGGACGGCCAGGACGGTTCCGACGGTCCGGTGTTCGTCGACGAGTCCGGCGGCCGCAGCCGTCGCCTCAGGCGACTCGGCTGGATCCTCGGCATGGCCTGCGCGGTCTACGCGGTCGTGCTCGGCGCGACGTTGGTGTCCGGCAATTCGGACGCCCCCTGGATGCCCGGCATCGGCAAGGACGACGACAAGCCGGCCGGCAAGGTCTCCCCGTCCTCGCCGCCCGACGATTCGGCCACCCCGGAGAATTCACCCGCCCCGACGCCGACACCTGGTCCTTCGGACACCGGTGGCGTGGTGCCGGGTCCGACACTCAGCAATTCGCCGACGGACGACGTGACGCCCGACCCGGATCCGACGGACGGCAATTCGCCCGACCCGGACCCGACCGACGGCAATTCGCCCGACCCGGACCCGACGGACGACAACTCCCCGGACCCCGACCCGACGGATGACGAAACGGACGAGCCGGGCCCGACCGACGGTCCCACCAAGCCGACCGACCCGCCCGCCGATGGCCTCGCCGCTCAACAGATAGCGCTCCACCGCGTCGCCCCGGAGGGCGCACCAAGATGACATCCCGCTCACGACGCCGCCGCGGCGGCCGTCGGCTCCCCATGCGTTACCTGCTGCCCTCGCTGCTGCTCGTCGCGCTCCTCGCCATGCTGATGCTGCGGGGGTACGTGCACAGCGAGATCCTCGCCGACCACCGGGTACGGCCGCCGGTCGCCACCGACAAGGTCCCCGAGGAGGTTCTCGAGGGCGGCCCGGTGATCGACGCACGCGACGGCGACAAGCCCCGGGGCCTGAGCGTGCCCGATCACAAACTGGTGCTCACCTTCGACGACGGCCCCGACCCGGAGTGGACGCCCAAGGTCCTCGACAAGCTGAAGAAGCACCACGCGCACGGCGTCTTCTTCGTCACCGGCACCATGGCATCGCGCTACCCGGAGCTGGTCGAGCGCATGGTGAAGGAGGGCCACGAGGTCGGCCTGCACACCTTCAACCACCCCGACCTCTCGTACCAGTCGAACAGCCGCATCGACTGGGAGCTCTCGCAGAACCAGCTGACGCTCGCGGGCGCGGCCGGCGTGCGGACCTCGCTGTTCCGCCCGCCGTACTCGTCCTTCGCCGACGCCTTCGACAACGCCAACTGGCCGGTCACCCAGTACATCGCCGACCACGGCTACATCACGGTGGTCAACAACACCGACAGCGAGGACTGGAAGCGCCCCGGCGTCGACGAGATCATCAAGCGCGCCACCCCCAAGGGCGGCAAGGGCGCGGTCGTCCTCATGCACGACTCGGGAGGCAACCGCTCGCAGACCGTCGAGGCCCTCGACCGCTTCCTGCCCGCGATGCAGGACGAGGGCTACGAGTTCGCCAATCTCACCGAGGCGATGGACCTGCCGAGCGCGCACACCCCGGTGAGCGGGCTCGACCTGTGGAAGGGCAAGGCGTTCGTCCTCGCGGTCAGCGTCTCCGAGAAGGCGACCGGCGGCCTGGTCGTCGCCCTCGCCGTCATCGGCTTCCTGGTCTTCGCCCGCTTCGGCCTGATGCTGCTCCTGTCCTTCGTGCACGCCCGACGCACCCGGCGGCGCCGCTTCCGCTGGGGCCCGCGGATCACCGAGCCGGTCAGCGTCCTGGTCCCGGCGTTCAACGAGGCCAAGTGCATCGAGAACACGGTGCGTTCGCTCACCGGCAGCGACCATCCGATCGAAGTGATCGTCATCGACGACGGCTCCACCGACGGCACCGCCCGCATCGTGGAGAACCTCCGCCTGCCCAATGTCCGGGTGGTGCGCCAGCACAACGCGGGCAAGCCCGCCGCCCTCAACCGCGGCCTGGCCAACGCCCGCTTCGACCTCATCGTGATGATGGACGGCGACACCGTCTTCGAGCCGTCCACCGTCCGTGAACTGGTGCAGCCCTTCGGCGACCCCCGCGTCGGCGCCGTCGCGGGCAACGCCAAGGTGGGCAACAAGGACTCGCTCATCGGCGCCTGGCAGCACATCGAGTACGTGATGGGCTTCAACCTGGACCGCCGGATGTACGACGTGCTGCGCTGCATGCCGACGATCCCGGGCGCGGTCGGCGCCTTCCGCCGCAGCGCCCTGCAGCGGGTCGGCGGCATGAGCGACGACACGCTCGCCGAGGACACCGACATCACCATGGCCATGCACCGCGACGGCTGGCGGGTGGTCTACGCGGAGAAGGCCCGCGCCTGGACCGAGGCCCCGGAGACCGTGCAGCAGCTGTGGTCGCAGCGCTACCGCTGGTCGTACGGCACGATGCAGGCGATCTGGAAGCACCGGCGCGCCCTCATCGAGCGGGGCCCATCGGGACGCTTCGGCCGGGTCGGACTGCCGCTCGTCTCGCTGTTCATGGTCCTGGCGCCGCTGCTCGCCCCGCTCATCGACGTGTTCCTGCTGTACGGCCTGGTCTTCGGCCCCACCCAGAAGACCGTGTTCGCCTGGCTCGGTGTGCTCGCCGTGCAGGCGGTCTGCGCCGCCTACGCGTTCCGGCTCGACCGGGAGCGCATGACCCATCTGATCTCGCTGCCCCTCCAGCAGATCCTCTACCGGCAGCTGATGTACGTCGTGCTGCTGCAGTCCTGGATCACCGCCCTGACCGGGGGCCGGCTGCGCTGGCAGAAGCTCCGGCGCACCGGGGTCGTCGGAGCCGCACCCGGCTCCGTGCCCGGCGGGCGGTCCCGTGCCGAGGAGCGGAGGCCCGTCGCATGACCCACCCCGACAGCGGCGGGACCCGGCGGATCCCGGTCGTCCCGGACCCGTACGGCACTCCGCCCGCACCCGGGCAGGCCGCCTACCCGCCCCCGGGGGCCGCGTACCCACCACCGGGGCCCGGTGCCGTACCCGCGCAGGGCGTGCCCCCGCGGCGCGACACCGCCGCCGTGCCCGCACCCGAACCGGACGGCGCACAGGCGGCGCCCGCACCGGCCGAGCGGACCAAGCCCGGCCGCGACCGCTATCTCGACCTGCTGCGCTCGCTCGCCCTGGTGCGCGTGGTCTTCTACCACATCTTCGGCTGGGCCTGGCTGACCGTCCTCTTCCCGTCCATGGGCGTGATGTTCGCGCTCGCCGGCTCGCTGATGGCGCGGTCCCTGAACCGCCCCGCCTGGGGTGTGATCCGCGGCCGGGTGCGCCGACTGCTGCCGCCCGTCTGGGTGTTCAGCGCCGCCGTGCTCCCGGTGATGCTGCTCGGTGGCTGGAATCCGGCGAAGGACCTCGGCGGCACCTGGTTCCTTCAGCTGTTCAACTACGTCGTGCCGATCGGGGCCCCGCCCTACCCGTGGCAGGCCGGCGACCCGGGCGGTCTGCTGGAGCAGACCTGGGCCGTGCAGGCCGCGGGCCCGCTCTGGTACATCCGCGCGTACCTCTGGTTCGTGATCGCCTCGCCGCTGCTGCTCTGGGCGTTCCGCCGGCTGCCGTGGGCGACCCTGCTCGCGCCGCTCGCACTGACCGCCGTGGTCGGCACCAGCCTGGTGAACATCCCGGGCGAGACGGGGAACGCGGTCACGGACTTCGCCGTCTACGGCTCCTGCTGGGTGCTCGGCTTCGCCCACCAGGAGGGCGTGCTCAAGGAGATACCGCGGTACATGGCGATCTCGCTCGCCGCGCTCTTCATGGCCTTCGGCCTGTGGTGGGCCTCCGGCCACCTCGGCCCGGACGGCTGGGACCTCAACGACATCCCGCTCGCCCAGGCCACCTGGTCCTTCGGATTCGTGGTGATCCTGCTGCAGTACGCGCCGTCCTGGCAGCAACTGCCGGGCAGACTGGCCCAGTTCGACAAGCTCATCACGCTGTCCAACAACCGCGCGGTCACCATCTACCTCTGGCACAACGCGCTGATCATGGCCACCATCCCGCTACTCGACCAGGTGTGGAACGTGCCGTTCCTGTCCGAGCACTTCGGGGACGCCTTCTCGACGACGTACACACTGTGGATGTTCGTCCTGGTGTGGCCGCTGATCGGGCTGATGATCCTCGCCGTGGGCTGGGTCGAGGACCTCGCGGCCAAACGCAGCCCGCGGCTGTGGCCGAACGGCACCAAGGGGCGCTCCGCCGGATCCTCCAGGTCCGGTGGCCGCCGCGCCGCCGCGGGCGGCTCGCACCGGCGCTGAGCACGGCGCCGGACGTCGCGCGCACCTCCGCGCCCGGGCTCACACCCACCGCGCACCGCGGGTGAGAGCAAGGTTGCGCGGAGGTCACCGGGCGGCACGGGCCCGAAACGCGCCGTCCCTAGCGTCGCCTCCACGAACCGACCCCTTCGTGGAGGCGTGATGACAGCCCCGACCACCCCGCGCGGCGGGTCCCACTGGATCGAGCAATGGGACCCGGAGGACGAGCAGTTCTGGCAGGAGTCGGGGCGCCGGACGGCCCGCCGCAATCTGCTGCTCTCGGTGATCAGCGAGCACATCGGCTTCTCGATCTGGACCCTGTGGTCGGTGCTCGTGCTCTTCATGGGCCCCGAGTACGGCGTCGACGCGGCCGGGAAGTTCTTCCTGATCGCGACGGCCACGCTGGTCGGAGCGGTGATCCGGGTGCCGTACACCTTCGCGGTGGCCCGCTTCGGCGGCCGGAACTGGACGGTGTTCAGTGCCGCGCTGCTGCTCGCGCCGACCGTCGCCGCGTACGCCGTGCTGGAACCCGGCACCTCGTACGGGACGTTCCTGCTCGTCGCCGCCCTGACCGGGGTCGGCGGTGGCAACTTCGCCTCCTCGATGACCAATATCAACGCGTTCTTCCCGCTGCGCGAGAAGGGCTGGGCGCTCGGCCTGAACGCGGGCGGCGGCAACATCGGCGTCCCCGTCGTCCAGCTGGTAGGACTCCTGGTCATCGGCACCGCGGGGGCCGGCCACCCGCGCGTCCTGCTCGGCATCTACATCCCGCTGATCGTGCTCGCCGCCGCCCTCGCCGCCCGGCACATGGACAATCTCGCTCCGGTACGCAACGACACCGGTGCCGCCCGCGAGGCGATCCGCGACCGGCACACCTGGATCATGGCGTTCCTGTACGTCGGCACCTTCGGTTCGTTCATCGGCTACAGCTTCGCCTTCGGCCTCGTCCTGCAGACCCAGTTCGGCCGCACCCCGCTGCAGGCGGCCTCGCTGACCTTCCTCGGTCCGCTGCTCGGCTCGCTGATCCGGCCGGTCGGCGGGCGGCTCGCGGACCGTCTCGGCGGCGCCCGGATCACCCTGTGGAACTTCGCCGGGATGGCCGCCGCGACCTCGGTGGTCGTCCTTGCCTCGGTGCTCGAGTCGCTGCCGGTGTTCCTGGTCGGCTTCACCGCGCTGTTCGTCCTCAGCGGGCTCGGCAACGGCTCGACGTACAAGATGATCCCCGGCATCTTCCAGCGGCGGGCGCTCGCCGAAGGGCTCACCGGCGAGGCCGCGGCGGCCCACGGGCGGCGGCTCTCCGGCGCCGCGATGGGCCTGATCGGGGCGGTCGGCGCGCTCGGCGGCCTGGGCATCAACCTCGCCTTCCGGCAGTCCTTCCAGACCGCCGGCACCGGCACCGCGGCCTTCGTGGCCTTCCTCGGCTGCTACGGCGCCTGCGCCCTGGTGACCTGGGCCGTATACCTTCGAAGGCGGGACGCGGCGCCGGGCCCGGCCGCGGCGACGCAACCGAAGCTCGGGTACGCGGAGGTGTAGCACCCCGTCCGGGGCGGCCCCCGTAACACCGAGGCAATCCGGCCGAACCGAGCCCGTCACGCACCGTTGACAGGCTCGGTCGTCCGCACGCACCACAGTCAGGCGGGACAAGACCGATGGACCACACCGACCACCCCGACGGCACCGCGCACGGCCCCCTCGCCGGCTTCACCATCGGTGTGACGGCCGCCCGGCGGGCCGAGGAGCTCGGCGCGCTGCTCACCCGGCGCGGCGGCACCGTCATCCACGCGCCCGCCCTGCGCATCGTGCCGCTCGCCGACGACAGCGAGCTGTACGCCACCACCAAGCAACTCCTCGAACGCGGACCCGACGTCGTGGTGGCGACCACCGCGATCGGCTTCCGCGGCTGGATCGAGGCCGCGGACGGCTGGGGCGTCGGCACCGACCTGCTCGCCGCCCTGCGCGGCGCCCGGCTGCTCGCGCGCGGCCCCAAGGTGAAGGGCGCCGTCCGGGCAGCCGGACTCACCGAGGAGTGGTCGCCGGCCTCCGAGTCGATGGCCGAGGTCCTCGACCGACTGCTCGAAGAAGGCGTCGAAGGGAGCCGTGTCGCCGTCCAGTTGCACGGCGAACCGCTGCCCGGCTTCGTCGAGTCGCTGCGCGCCGCGGGCGCCGAGGTCGTCGGGGTCCCCGTCTACCGCTGGCTGCCGCCCGAGGACATCGGCCCCGTAGACCGCCTCCTGGACGCCACGCTCGCCGGGTCCGTGGACGCCCTGACCTTCACCAGCGCCCCGGCCGCCGCGTCCCTGCTGTCCCGGGCCGAACACCACGGCAGCCTCGACCGGTTGACCGCCGTGCTCGGCCAGGACGTGCTCGCGGCCTGTGTCGGACCGGTGACCGCGCTGCCGCTGCAGTCGCACGGCATCGCGACCGTGCAGCCCGAGCGGTTCCGGCTCGGCCCGCTCGTCCAGACCCTGTGCCGCGAACTGCCCGCACGCGCGCGTGCCCTGCCGGTGGCGGGGCACCGGATGGAGATCAGGGGCCACGCGGTCGTGGTGGACGGCGAGTTGCGCCCCGTACCGCCTGCCGGGATGTCCCTCCTCAGAGCCCTCGCCCGGCGGCCCGGCTGGGTGGTGGGCCGCGGCGACCTGCTGCGCGCGCTGCCCGGCTCCGGGAGCGACGAGCACGCCGTGGAGACCGCCATGGCCCGCCTGCGCAGCGCACTCGGCACACCCCGCCTGATCCAGACCGTGGTCAAACGCGGCTACCGGCTCGCCCTCGACCCGACCACGGACACCAAGTACGCCGACGCGCCCCGACCCTGACGCGCCGTGGGGCGCCCCCGGGAGTACGGCTGCCGCAGGGCTTCCGGACGTCCTCACGTACGGGCACTCTGGTGGGTGGCGACACCGGTACCCCCACAAGGCGGTGACACGCACATGGCGTCGGATTACGACCCGGCCCCGTACGAACTTCGCTTCGACTCCGGGCGGGTCTGCCTCGATCTGCTCGCCACCGCGCACCCCGGTGAACGGCTCGACAGCGCCCGGGCGCTGCGCGCCTGGCTGACCGGCGCGGGAGTCGTCCCGGCCGGGGAGCCGCTCGGCCTCGTCGACGCCGACTGTCTGCTCGCCTTCCGTGAACTGCGTGCGGATCTCGCCCAGTTGATACCGGGAACGACGCCGCCGGGCGCCGCCGTCCCCTCTGCGCCGCTGGCCCGGGTCAACGAACAGGCCGCCGTCGCACCCCCGGCCCCACGTGCCGCATCCGGCCCCGCCGGCACCGGCCTGGTCCGCGCCCTGCACGGCGACCCCACCGGTCCGCAACTGCTCGCCGCGGTCGCCCGCGACGCCGTGGAACTCCTCACCGACCCGGCCGCCCGCTCCCGTATCCGCCGCTGCGAAGGGGCCGACTGCCCGCTGGTCTATCTGGACACCTCGCGCGGCAGGCGCCGCCGCTGGTGCTCGAGCGAGGTGTGCGGAAACCGCGCACGGGTCGCCCGCCACCGCCGCCGGGCGGCCTCCCTCGCCGACCGGTGAACACGGCGTAGCGGCCCAAGACCTGCATCTCCAGCATGCGTTGAACACAACGCCACCCGCGTACGTAACTCCAGGATGACCCGACCGGGGTGCCAGGGCACCGCACAGAATCCACCACTACCCCCTGGCTGTCCCCAACCCCCGGACACCGGAGGTACGCGTGCGCAAGGATTCCGCCGTGGCAGCTGAACGCCCCCCACGGGCGAGGCATCGCATGCCCGGACGTCAGGAACCACCGCAGCCCGACGAGGAGTTGATGCGCGCGCTCTACCGTGAGCACGCGGGTCCGCTGCTCGCCTATGTGCTGCGCCTGGTCGCCGGCGACCGCCAGCGCGCGGAGGACGTCGTCCAGGAGACCCTGATCAGAGCCTGGAAGAACGCGAACCGTCTGAACGCCGCCACCGGGTCGGTCCGCCCCTGGCTGGTCACGGTCGCGCGGCGTATCGTCATCGACGGCCATCGCAGCCGGCAGGCCAGGCCGCAGGAGGTCGACCCGTCGCCCCTGGAGGTCATCCCCGCGGAGGACGAGATCGACAAGGCGCTCTGGCTCATGACTCTTTCCGACGCGCTCGACGACCTGACACCCGCGCATCGCGAGGTCCTCGTGGAGACGTACTTCAAGGGCCGTACGGTCAATGAGGCGGCGCAGGCGCTCGGCATACCCGCGGGGACCGTGCGGTCCCGGGTTTTCTACGCACTGCGTTCGATGAAGCTTGCGCTCGAGGAGCGGGGGGTGACGGCATGACAGGCCACGGCACCGGCGGCCACGGCCGGGACGGCGGGCACGAGGTGGACGCCGTGCACGAGACGGTCGGCGCGTACGCCCTCGGCATCCTGGACGACGCGGAGGCGAGCGCCTTCGAACTGCACCTGGCACAGTGCGAGTTCTGCGCCGGGCAGCTCGACGAACTCTCCGGCATGGAGCCGATGCTCGCCGCCCTCGCCGATCTGCCGCCGCAGCCCGCACCGGAGTTCGGCGAGCAGTTCGCGGCCGCACCGGGACCCCGGGTCCTCGACAAGGCGGTGAACGAGGTGGTGCGCCGCCGCGCGCACCGCCGCAGGCGCGGCTTCTATCTCCTGGCCGCCGCGGCCGCCCTGGTGATCACGGCGCCGCTCGCGGTGCTCGCCCTGACCGCCGAGGACGGCGCGGCCAAGCCGGAGTCGAGCGCGAGCACCCCCGCAGCGGACGCCTTCCTGCGCGACATGGACGACAAGGTGCACGCCACCGACAAGGGCACCGACGTCACCGCCACCGTCGGCATGGAGGAGAAGGGCTGGGGCACCCACACGGTCCTCGAGCTGAAGAACGTCAAGGGCCCGCTGAAGTGCTCCCTGATCGCCGTCGGCAAGGACGGCGAGGAGCAGACGGTCAGCTCCTGGTCCGTGCCGAAGTGGGGCTACGGCATCGAGGACAGCCCGAACAAATGGGCCCGCGAACCGCTCTATGTGCACGGCGGCTCCGCCCTCGACCGCGAGGACATCGACCGTTTCGAGGTACGCACCTTCGACGGCCGGCGCCTGGTGGAGGTCGATGCGTGACCCCGGCGGGAAGCGGCCACGCCCTGCCCCCGGATGCCACGCGAGGGCGTGACTTCGCGTACGGTTGACGGCTGCCCAGCACAGCACGAAGGGGGCTCGGTGGCCGACGCACGCGACCGTGAGATCAGCGTGGAGCAGGAGCATCTGGACCGGGTGTACCTGCGCCTCGAGGAGAAGATCCACGAGGCCGAGTTCCTCATGCACGACGCCGCGCAGCGCGGTCATGTCGGCACCCCGGGGGCGCTGGCCGAGCGGGACGCGCAGGTGTACCGGGCGGGCATCCACCTCAACCGGCTGAACAGCGAGTTCGAGGACTTCCTGTTCGGCCGGATCGACCTGCTGCTCGGCAAGGACGGCAAGAAGGGCCCCGACGGCGCGTACACCTCGGTGGAACCGGCGGAGGGCGCGGTCCGTCCCGACGCCACCGCCGACATCGCCGAGACCCTGCACATCGGCCGGATCGGCGTGCTCGACGAGGACTTCGCGCCGCTCGTCATCGACTGGCGCGCGCCCGCCGCCGCGCCCTTCTACCGCTCCACACCGGTCGATCCGGGCCGGGTGGTGCGCCGCAGGGTGATCCGCTCCAAGGGGCGCCGGGTGCTCGGCGTCGAGGACGACCTGATGCGCCCCGAGCTGACCGCGTACCTGGACGGCGAGCCGCTGTCGGTGATCGGTGACGGCGCCCTGATGGCGGCGCTCGGCCGGTCCAGGGGGCACACCATGCGGGACATCGTCTCGTCCATCCAGGCCGAGCAGGACCGGGTGATCCGCGCACCCGCCGCCTCGGTCACCCATGTCGAGGGCGGGCCCGGCACCGGCAAGACGGCGGTGGCGCTGCACCGGGCCGCGTACCTGCTCTACCAGGACCGGCGCCGGTACGCGGGCGGCATCCTGATCGTCTCCCCGACACCGCTGCTCGTCGCCTACACCGAGGGCGTGCTGCCCTCGCTCGGCGAGGAGGGCCAGGTCGCGATCCGCGCGGTCGGCTCGCTCGTCGACGGGGTGGAGGCGAGCCTGTACGACGAGCCGGCGACGGCCCGGATCAAGGGCTCCTCCCGATTCCTGAAGGTGCTCCGCAAGGCGGCCCGCGGCTCCCTCGAGCTGCCCGCCGAGGGAGCGGCCCGCCCCGAGCGCCTGCGAGTCGTCGCCTTCGGCCGGCGGCTCGAACTGGAGCGGGACGCCCTGGACCGGATCCGCCGCACGGCGCTCGGCGGCACCGCCCCGGTCAACCTGCTGCGCCCGCGCGCCCGCAAGCTCCTCCTGGACGCCCTGTGGGAGCAGTCCGGCGCCGCCGCCCGGCACAGCGACCCCGAACTGGCCGCGGAACTGAGGTCCGGCTTCGACGAGGACGTACGCGACGAGGACGCGTTCATCGACTTCATGGACGCCTGGTGGCCCGAACTCACCCCGCGCGGGGTGCTCTCCGCGATGGCCGACGAACGGCGCCTCGGCCGCTGGGCCCGCCGGGTGCTCAACCCGGGCGAGGTCCGGCGGGTGGCCCGCTCGCTGCGCCGTGACGGTCTCTCGGTGCACGACGTGGCGCTGCTCGACGAGTTGACCGCGGTGCTCGGCACCCCGCCGCGCCCCCGCAAGCCGCGCGAACTCGACCCGCTCGACCAGCTCACCGGCCTCGAGGAGCTGATGCCGGTGCGCGAGGAGACCCAGCGCGAGCGCGCCGAACGCCTCGCCCAGGAGCGCACCGAGTACGCCCATGTGATCGTCGACGAGGCGCAGGACCTGACCCCGATGCAGTGGCGGATGATCGGCCGCCGCGGCCGGCACGCCACCTGGACGGTGGTCGGCGACCCGGCGCAGTCCTCCTGGTCCGACCCGGACGAGGCGGCCGAGGCACGCGAGGAGGCGCTCGGCACCCGCCCGCGCCGCCGCTTCGAACTGACCGTGAACTACCGCAATCCCGCCGAGATCGCCGAACTCGCCTCGAAGGTCCTGGCGCTCGCGATGCCCGGCTCGCAGCCCCCGAAGGCGGTCCGCTCGACGGGCGTGCGCCCGCACTTCACAGTGGCGTCCGCCGGCGACCTGGGCCCTGCCGTACGCGAGGAGACCCGGCGGCTCCTCGACCGGGTGGACGGCACGGTCGGTGTGGTGGCCGCGATGCGGCGCCGTGGCGAGGCGGCCGGCTGGCTCGAGGGGCTCGGCCCGCGGGCGGTCGCCCTCGGCAGCCTGGAGGCCAAGGGCCTGGAGTACGACGCGACGGTCGTGGTGTCACCGGCGGAGATCGCGGACGAGTCGCCGGCCGGTCTGCGGGTGCTGTACGTGGCGCTGACCCGGGCGACCCAGGAGCTCACCCTGGTCTCCGGGGAGCGGGACGCACCGGACGCGGACGGGGTGCCCGACCTGCTGCGGGACTGATTCCTGAGGGGTACTGAGGGGGAATTGCCTTACGGGGATCGTTTGTTACCGTGGATGTGGCACCGGCCCGATCCAAGCCCCCGGGCCCAACCATAGTCGCTGCGAGCGACCACTTGCCGCGAGGCGAGCATGGCGGGTCGGTGTCACTGAGCGTCCGGGCGAGATCCCCGAGTGGAGCCCGAAGAGAGGTCCCCGTCACCAGGTGGCGGGGACCTTTTCTGTTGCCTGCATCTCTCGTATGGTGGAATCTGTTTTCCGAAAGCAGCTGTACCCCGGAAGACATCGAAGAACACGCCCGAGAACACAACGTTCGCAATTCGATGCGGCTACCCCGTACTGAGCGGTAGGTGCGACCATCGGATGACGCTCCCGCGCCCGGCGCGGGCGCACCAGCGATACAGGTGAAAGCAGAGGAAGTCGGCCATGGCAACGGCGCCCAGCGTCTCCTACTCGATGACGGTCCGCCTTGAGGTGCCCGCCAGCGGAACAGCGGTATCCCAACTGACCACGGCCGTGGAGTCCTCCGGCGGCTCGGTCACCGGTCTCGACGTCACCGCCTCCGGGCACGAGACGCTCCGGATCGACGTCACCATCGCCGCCTCGTCCACGGCGCACGCCGACGAGATCGTCGAGCAGCTGCGCGGCGTCGAGGGCGTCACCCTCGGCAAGGTCTCCGACCGTACGTTCCTGATGCACCTCGGCGGCAAGATCGAGATGCAGTCCAAGCACCCCATCCGCAACCGTGACGACCTCTCCATGGTCTACACGCCGGGCGTCGCCCGGGTCTGCACCCAGATCGCGGAGCACCCCGAGGACGCCCGCCGCCTGACCATCAAGCGGAACTCGGTCGCGGTCGTCACCGACGGCTCGGCCGTCCTCGGCCTGGGCAACATCGGGCCGAAGGCCGCACTGCCGGTCATGGAGGGCAAGGCGGCCCTCTTCAAGCGCTTCGCCGGCATCGACGCCTGGCCGCTCTGCCTGGACACCCAGGACACCGACGCGATCGTCGAGATCGTCAAGGCCATCGCCCCCGGATTCGCCGGCATCAACCTCGAGGACATCTCGGCGCCCCGCTGCTTCGAGATCGAGGCCCGGCTCCGCGAGGCCCTGGACATTCCGGTATTCCATGACGACCAGCACGGCACCGCCATCGTCGTACTGGCCGCCCTGACCAACGCCCTGCGCGTGGTCGGCAAGAACATCGGCGACGTCCGCGTGGTCATGTCCGGCGCCGGTGCGGCCGGTACGGCGATCCTCAAGCTGCTCCTCGCCGCCGGTGTCAAGCACGCGGTCGTCGCGGACATCCACGGCGTCGTGCACGCCGGCCGCGGTGACCTGGTGGACGCGGCGCCCGACTCGCCGCTGCGCTGGATCGCCGACAACACCAACCCGGAGGGCGTCAGCGGCACCCTCAAGGAGGCCGTGCGCGACGCCGACGTATTCATCGGCGTCTCCGCGCCGAACGTCCTCGGCCGCGAGGACGTCGCCGCCATGGCCGAGGGTGCCATCGTCTTCGCGCTCGCCAACCCCGACCCCGAGGTCGACCCGTCGATCGCCCGTGAGACGGCCGGAGTTGTGGCCACCGGGCGCTCCGACTTCCCCAACCAGATCAACAACGTCCTGGTGTTCCCCGGTGTCTTCCGCGGTCTGCTCGACGCCCAGTCGCGCACCGTCAACACGGAGATGATGCTGGCCGCCGCGACGGCCCTCGCGGACGTCGTCACCGAGGACGAACTCAACCCGAACTACATCATTCCGAGCGTTTTCAACGACAAGGTCGCGGGCGCCGTCGCCGGAGCGGTGCGTGGCGCAGCGAAGGCGGTCGGCGCCGGCGTGTGACGTGTTGCACCGCCTTCGGGCGGCGCGTCGCACAACCCCCGCCCCTGCGAGGCCCTCTAGGGTTGCGGGCAGCCCCGCCCAATGAGTCCAGCGGTCAGCCGCCGGGAGTGGACGGAGTGTCACCGTAGTTGTTGCGTGGCGCTTTTCGTGTGACTCCCAGGGGTGCCGGATTGGCTTTACCACCGTACGTGGGGGCAGGATGCCTCTCTGGGCGCGTGGGTCTACGAAGGGACCCGGGTCCGGGGACCTCCAGGGCCCCTGGCAGCATCGGCTCAGCTGGTGCTCGACATGCGGCATGGCCGCCGCGTGGCACGCCTCAACGGCACGAAGAACACGGGAGTACAAAAATGAACCGCAGTGAGCTGGTGGCCGCGCTGGCCGACCGCGCCGAGGTGACCCGCAAGGACGCCGACGCCGTGCTGGCCGCGTTCGCCGAGACCGTCGGCGAGATCGTTGCCAAGGGCGACGAGAAGGTCACCATCCCCGGCTTCCTGACCTTCGAGCGCACGCACCGTGCCGCTCGCACCGCCCGGAACCCGCAGACCGGTGAGCCGATCAACATTCCGGCCGGCTACAGCGTGAAGGTCTCCGCGGGCTCGAAGCTCAAGGAAGCGGCCAAGGGCAAGTAACAACCCGAAGCCTCAGGAGGGCGGCACCCGGAGTGATCCGGGTGC
>NZ_QUAK01000064.1 GCF_003429565.1 Streptomyces triticagri | reverse complement strand
CGCGGGCAGCCGCCGGGGCCGCGGCCCCGACACCGGCGGCGCCGGCCGCGCCCGCCGCGGCCAGCATCCTCAGGAGCAACCGCCGGTCCACTCCCGCCGCCCGCGCCTCGCCGGCCAGGAACTGCCGCCTTCTCAGCCGGTCGTGCGCCACTTCACCGATGTGATCACTCATGGGCACATCGTCGACTCCGGCCCACCGCCAACTCCATGACAGGGCCGTGAAGTTCATGTGTCACTCGGCCGGGCGAGGTACTTCGGGTGCCCCGAGTCCGGCTCCGACGCGGCGGGCCGCGTCCAGGACCGCGGGCTCGCCGGAGCGCTCGTCGAGCACCACGACATCGATGCCCGCCGGAGTGAGCAGCGACTTCGAGAACTCGATGACTGCCCAGGAGCCGTCCGGCGCCAGCTCCGTCACCCGCCACACGCTGCTCAGCGGGCGCAGGGCGCCACGGCCCCGCCAGCGGAACACCAGACCGGGCCGATCGGTCAGATGGGTGTCGACGCCGAGGATCCGGCGCGTGCGTCCCCCCGACTCGTAGGACACCTCGTCGGCGAGCCGGGCCGCACCGCGCGAGGTGCGCTCCATCGGGCGGTATGTGAACGCCGCGTTCGTGCGCCGTCCGCCGAGCCACATCGGGAATGTGGAACAGACGATCCGCCAGCGGCCCACGATCCGGTCGGGGGTCGGACTGTCAGCGTGCATGACCGGAGCCTACGGGCCGTTCCGCCCGTCGCGAGAGGCGGCCGCCGTGGATGGGGTACTGGGTGTGTACTCCTCGTCAACAGCCCCTATTCTGACTCCGGTTCGCGTCGGGCAGTGTGGTCCGGCAGCGTGTGGCAGCGACTACGGGGGTTCGGGCTCGGCGTGCGCAACGACAGGGACGACGACTACGGCATCGAGCCCCTGCTGCCCGGGGACCCCGAGCGCATCGGGGCGTACCGGCTGCTCGGACGGCTCGGTGCCGGCGGGATGGGCCGGGTGTTCCTGGCCCGTTCGGAAGGCGGCCGCACGGTGGCCGTCAAGATGGTGCACGAACAGCTGGCCGCGGATCTCGCCTTCCGTGCGCGATTCCGCCGCGAGATCGAGGCGGCCCGCCGGGTCAGCGAACGCTTCACGGCGCCCGTGCTCGACGCCGAGCCGGACGGCCGCAACCCCTGGGTGGCCACCGGCTATGTGGCTGGGCCCTCCCTCGAGCAAGTGGTGCGCTCCTCCGGGCACTTGGGCACCGATGAGGTGCTCGGCCTCGCCGATGGAATGCTGCGGGCGCTGGCCGGGATCCATGAGGCCAGGATCGTGCACCGGGATCTGAAGCCGTCCAATGTGATGGTGACGGTGCACGGCCCGAAGATCATCGACTTCGGTATCGCGCGGGCCGTCCAGACATCCGTGGAATCCCTGCTCACCAGCACCGGAATGGTGATCGGTTCCCCGGGGTTCATGGCGCCGGAGCAGGTCGTGGGCGACCCCGTCGGGCCGGAGGCCGATGTCTTCGCGCTCGGCTGCCTGCTGACGTACGCGGCCACGGGGCGGCTGCCGTTCGGCACGGGGGCGTCGAACCAGCACGCGGTGATGTACCAGATCGTCGAGTCGCCGCCGGACCTGGATGCCGTGGACGATCCGTTTCTGCGGCAGCTCATCGAGAGCTGTCTGACCAAGGCACCTTCCGAACGGCCCGTCGTACACGCTCTGTTGGAGCGGATCGCAGCGGACGGCAGGGTGGGGTCGGCGGGGGCCGCCGGAGCGGCGGACGGTGCGGTCGCCTCGTGGCTGCCGCCGGAACTGGTCGCCCGTATCGCTCGGCAGACCGCCGCGATCATCGACAGGGACGTCCCGGCGGTACGGTCCGCGGAGCCCTCGGCGGGTGACCCCAGGGACTCTGCAGCGCCCGAGCCCGGAGACTCCGCAGCACCTGCCGATCCCGAAGGACCCACAGGTCCCACCGACCCTGCCGATCCTGCGGGTTCTGCGGATTCCGCCGCGCCGGAGGCCGACGGTCCGGAGACCCCCGATACTCCGGACGCGGACCGGCCGGACGTACCCACCGTCGGGCTGCGCCCGGAGCGGGAGGCGAAGGGCCCCGCGGGCGGCCGAGTCCCCGTCGCCGTACCGGAATCCGCATCCGTGGACGACGCCTCGACTCCTCCTCCTTCTTCTTCTCCCACGGTCGGCCGTCGCGCCACGAAGCGCAGGATCTGGGCGGTCGCCGCGGCCGCGGTCGCCGTGGTCCTGATCGGCGGCGGTGTCGCCCTGCTCCAGCGCGGCGACGGGGATACGGACGCCTCCGGCGGACGGCCGGGAGCCTCCGCGGCCGGCCCGAGCGCGACAGCGACCGCGGACCGTTCCGGCTCCGCCGACAAGGGCAAGGACGGCAAGGAAGGCAAGGACAACGAGAAGGACGAAGGCAAGGGCAAGGACTCCGCCGAAGGCGACGACAAGGGCGAGGACGGAGCCGGAAAGGGCGACGGCGCGTCGGCGCCCGCCGGCTCCGGGAACGACGACTCGCCCGCCGGCGGAGGCTCCGGGGCGGGCGAGGGGTCCGGCGGCGGCACCGGCTCCGGCGGTGGCGGTTCGGGCGGTGGAGGCAAGCCGCCGGCAGGCGGTGACGCCCCGTCGTCAGGTTCGGTGCCGGGGGCCTTCCTCGGCACCTGGACCCGCGAAACCCATGTCTCCGGCGGTGACTTCACCAAGGTGGTGGTGCGCCAGGCAGCGCCGAACGAGACCGTCATGACGCTGTCCCGGGACTACGGCAACTCCTGTGTGGCGCGGGCCACCCTGATCGCGGTGCAGGACGGCGGCAAACGACTCTCCGTATCGGCACCCGTCGTGGAGTCGGGCATGTGCACGAGCTCCGGAGCCGGCACCTGGTTCCTCGACGGCGGTCTGCGCTTCCAGGGCAAGTACGGCGGGCCCGGTGCCCCGTTCCAGCGGGCCGGCTGACCGCCCCGGTTCACTCGCAGTACGCGTCTCGCCCAGGCCGCTCACCCGTCGCCAGGAACCGGCTGACCAGCCGGTCGCCGCACGCCGTGCCGTTGGCCAGATAGGCGTCGTGCCCGGTCGCGTCGTTCACCACCATGGTCGCGCGGTCGCCCAGGGCCGCGCGGAGCTTGCGGGCGCCGCTCAGTGGGGTGGCGACGTCACGGGCGTTCTGGATCAGCAGGACGTTCGACGGCCCGCGGTCCGTGATCCGTACCGGCTTCTCCCGCTGCGGGTACGGCCAGGCGGCACAGACCATCGCATTGCGCGGCATGCCGGCGGTCAGCGGGTACGCGGAGCGGCTCTCGGCCACGTCCTTGCGGTAGCCGGCGGCCGACTCGGGCCATTCGACGTCGTTGCACAGGACGCCGGCGCCGACGGCCGCGTTGTTCTGCAGGGCCTCCTCCGGCGGGGCCTCGGGCGCGGGCGGCACGGTGCCCTGCTCGGCGGCGGAGATCAGCTTGGCCAGGGCGGGGAAGCGGTCGGGGGCGTAGAAGGAGTCGAGCAGCGTCTGGCGAAGGACGTTCCCGTTGAGCTCCTCCGGGTTGGCCCCGGGCCAGGGGATCGGCTCGCGGTCGAGCCGGGCCGCGAGCCGCAGGAAGCGGGGCCGCACCTCCGCCGCCGTGGCGGCCAGCCGGTCCGGGTTGTCCGGGTCGGCCGCCCACTCGGCGAACACCGGGAAGGTGTCCTCGACGCCCTGCTCGTGCCCGGCGAGCCAGGCCCTCGACACCCGCTCGGGATCCGGGTCGTCGTTGCTGTCGAGCACGATCCGGTCGGTGCGGTGCGCGAACAACTCGCCGTACACGGCGCCGACATACGTCCCGTACGACACACCCCAGGCGGAGATCCTGCGCTCGCCGAGCGCCTCCCTGATCCGGTCGATGTCACGGGCCTCGTTCGCGGTGCTCAGATGCTGCAGCAACTCGTCCCCGTTGCGCGCGCAGGTCTTCGCCATACGCCGCGCCGTGGCCAGATTCTCGGTGATCGAGCCGTCCGGGGCGGGCCACGGGCGGAGCTTGGAGAGCGCCAGGTCCGCGTGCTCCAGGTTGCAGTCGACCGGGTTCGAGCGGCCGACTCCCCGCGGGTCGAAGCCGATCAGGTCGTAGGTGTCCCGCACCTTCTGCGGGAGCTTCTGCCCCTTGCCGGAGGGGTCGTTGATGCTGGACCCGCCGGGTCCGCCGGGAATCAGGACCAGCGCGCCGCGCCGCTTTCCGGGACTCTCACTCGGGATGCGCGAAACGGCGATCCCGATCTGCTCGCCGTCCGGCTCGGAGTAGTCCATCGGCACCCGCAGCGTGGCACACTCCTGGCGCGGATCGAGTCCTTCGCCCCGACAGGGGCCCCAATCGAGGCCCGGTGGTGCGGCTGCCGAGCCGGCGGCCTCGTCCGGCGCCGCAGCCGTCAGCGGCACGGCGAGGGCCCCGACGGCGAGGACGGTGGCGAACAGCGTGACACGGCGTCCGGTCTGCACATTGCGTCTGGTCTGCGTCATACGACGACTCTCGCCGCTCGAGCACCCTGCAGCCATCCGACCAACCGGCGTACCGCATCGGGGGGTTGCCCCCGTACCACCCTCGGGCGGGCCGGTGCGATCGGACGCGCACGACGCACGTCCGCCGGCCCGCCCGCCGGCGGGGCACGGTGTTCAGGGGTAGTACGCCGCCGGGTCGGGCTGGTCGAGCCGGATCACGAACTCCGCGCGCCAGGCGGGCAGTTCGGCCAGGTGGAAGCGCACCCGCTCGCCGATGCGGATGGTGCGGAAGCCCTCCGTGACGATGTCCGTGTAGCTGAAGCTGTAGTGGTGTCCGTCCTCCTCGTCCCGCAGGACGTACATGCCGATCGGGGCGCCGGTTCCGTCGCCCTCCGAGCTGCGGTCGACGACGACGCCGAATCGGGCCGATGTCATACGGGAGCCTCCAGTTCCTCCACGCAACGGAATCCCACGGCGTTGCTCGTGCCGGGCTTTCGGTACTGGCTCTTGCTGCTCGCCTGCACGGCGCGCAGCGGATTGTCGTAGCTGCCGCCGCAGATGACGGCCGTCCCGGGGCCGTCGACCGAACTGGACGTCCATTCCCAGACGTTGCCGGCCATGCCCACCACGCCGTAGGGCGAGCGGTTCTCCGGGTGGGCGTGCACGGCGGTCGCGCGGGCACGCCGCATGGCGTCCCCGACGAATTCGGTCCGCCAGGCCTGGTAGGTGACGAGAGGTCGGCCGACCCAGGTGTCCGCGCAGTTGACGGGAGGCGCCTCGGTGCGGTCGCCCCAGGGGAAGAGCCGCCCGTCCCGGCCGCGGGCCGCCGCCTCCCATTCGAGCGAGGTCGGCAGCCGCTTCCCCTCGTAGGCGGCGAAGGCGTACGCACTCCACCATGTGACGCAGACGGCGGGATGGTCGTCGAAGGCGGGATCGGTGAAGTACTGCGGATCCCGCAGACGGTCGGCGGGCGGTAGGTGCGTGACGTGGGCAGGCTGGTCGGGGTGGTCCCAGGGGGAGGTGCCGTCGGGGTGCAGCGCTGCCAGAAAGCGGCGGTAGCGGGCCACGGTCACGGTGTGCCGGTCGAATCGTACGGGCCGCAGGAGCAACCGCTCGGCCGGTCCCACCAGATGGGTACCCGGTGTCAACACGCAGTCGTCGGAGGGGCGTTGGGGCAGGCGGGCACGGAAGGCGCGTACCAGGTCGGTCAGGCAGGGCTCGGGGACGGGAGACGGCTCGGTGAGGTCCGCCAGGTACCGCGCGGCGAACAGTTCCTGGTACGCGGAGTGGACAAGTGCGAAACACTCCGTCCCGGCCGGCCGCAACAGCGGTGCGAGGAGCAGCGCCGTCGGTTCGAGGCAGCCGTCGGCGAAAGCCTCGGCACCCAGCATGCGGTACAGGTCGACCAGGGAGAACCGGGTCTGCCCGGCGAGAAAGGCTCGTCCGAAGCCTTCCCGCACCCGGGGCAGCAGGTGAGCCGCCCCGGCGTCTTCCAGGACGCCGCGCGTGCTGCGGTCGAGGAGTATGTCGAGCTCCGTCCGCTCCTCCTGACCCGCGGCGAGCCGCGCTTCGAGCGGCGTGCGGCCGGGGCCGCCGAGCCGTATCAGGTGGAAGTGCGGCAACCGGGCCGGGTCGACGCCGCCCGCGTACATCTGCTCGACCAGCTGTTCGCTGGGCGTCGCTCCGCGGTCCAGGAGGCTGCGGATCTGCGGGGAGTCGGCGAGGAACGACACCCGGGAACTCATCACGACCGTCGACTCGGCGGACAGGACGGGCGCCAGGTCGGCGAACAGGCGAAGAAGGCCGGCGGGCGACCGGTCCGCGACGGTCTCGTCGACCGCGTCCAGGATGCAGAGCGCGGACCCCGACCTGATCAGGTACAGGAACAGGTCGTACGCCCGGGAGCGGTCCGTCGTCATACAAGGTGCGAGCAGCCGGCCGACGTACTCGCCGAAGGACTCGTCCCGCGGCTTGAGACTCAGGTCGAAGTAGAACCGGAAGCGACGGCCGACGGGCGCCCGGGCAAGCCCCTTGAGGAGGGTGCTCTTTCCACTGCCCGGCCGGCCCGTGACGAGGACGTTCGCGGAGCCTCGGGCGAGCTGGGCCAGGAGCCGTGCGGCGTCGTCTGCGGGGTCCACCCGCAGATCTCCGGTGCGCTCGTCCGGGCGCAGCACATGCGCGGTCAACGCCTGCACAGAGACAGGTGGTTGAGGCCGGTCCCCGGTGGCGAGATGTGCGTCGATGTCCATCACTGTGGAGACGAAGCCGTCGTACTCCACACAGCGGAAGTCCTGGCCGAGCAAATCGGTCAGCGCTTCACTCGCTTCGTCGAGCACGACGAACCGGGTGAGCTTCGGAAGCCGGGTGCGCAGCAGTACGCCGTCCGTCCGGTTCAGTACGGTCCGCAGCTCTTCGGCATCGGTGGAGAGCACCAGTTCCACGTACTCGAGACGCATTCCCGACTCGCGGCAGAACAGCTGGTACACGGTGTCCGGGGACAGCACGAAGCGTTTGGCGATCCGGTGTCCGAGCGTGACGTACAGACCGGAGAGGAACTCGCAGCGCCGCGCGACCTCGGGTGCCAGGTGCGGCTCACCGCCGGCGAGCGCGGCGCTGCCCGTGCTGGTGAACCAGGCGAGCACATCGACGAGGCGGCGGACGGCGAGCAGCCCGTCCTCCTCGGCGACCTCGTACCCGTCGTGCGCGGAGCGGTTGCGCAGCCTGCGGATGTCGTCGAGTGCGTTCACCACGGGCGAGCTGCGGATGTGCGGCTGGCAGCGCTTGATGAGGTCGTTCAGGGCCCGCCCGCTCGGGTCGCCCTCGATGTCGTGGTGGCGCCAGAGTTCCTTGAGGAGGCGCTCGGTGAGATTGCCGATCAGCGAGATGGCGTTCTCCGGATAGCCGTCGGCGATGGAACGCAGAGGTCGCCGGAGATCCATGTCCAGATGAGCGGCGATGCGGGTGTGCTCGTCCAGTTCGGCGCGGAGCCTGTCGAGTCGTTCGTCGACGGGCGCGCTCATGAGGTCGCCCGGAGCGCGAGCGTGCCGCGCACGAAGGCGAAACGGTCCGGGAACGTGAGCTCGTCCTCGGGGTGTGCCGCCCTGATCTCCGCGATCCCGCGTTCAATCCGGTCGTCGTCGAAGTCCGCCAGTACGGACATGTAGCGCGCCCGGACCATGGCGAGGTAGCGCTCCTTGGGAAGGCGCAACTGGTGTTCCACATAGGTGAGGTCGGCTTCCAGGCCGGCCGCTCGCAGGTGTGCCGCGATTCCCGCGGGGTCGGGTTGGAGTTCCTCGTACCGCTTCAGCGCGGCGGGGAAGAGAGGGTAGGCGATGGTGGCGGGGAGCATGGCGACGAGGATGCGGCCGCCCGGTGCGAGCAGGCGGGCAAGTCCGTGCAGGGTGGCGCCCGGGTCGGTGAAGTGATGGACGGCTTCCTTGATCCAGATCGCGTCCAGCCGTTCGTGCGGCAGACCGACTCGCCCCTCGGCCACCTCCTCGGCGAAGGCCCGAATCGGTCTCAGACCAGCGGGGGGGGGGGTGCCCGATTTGGCGAAGCATCGCGGCGGACGGGTCGATGCAGGCGATCGGTGCCTGCGGCTGGACCGACGCCAGGACCTCGCGGGTGAAAAGGCCGGTGCCGCAGCCGATGTCGGCGATCCGGTCCTCGGGCTCCAGGTTCAGTGCCTCGGTGATTCTTCCGGCCATCCACTGGGCGTACCCCGGGCGGTAGTCCCAGTTCTCCTCGTAGTTCTCGGCGAGTCCCTCGTAGTGCTCGCCTGCGTCCCGGTCCACTCCGTGCCCCCCATCAGCCGAACGGCCATGTCCCGTGCCATGCAACAGACTTCGGCGCCGCCGGGCAAGTCCGCCGTCATGCGTGGCGGCGGGCCGGACGTGCGCGGACGGCGAAGAGCGGTCCTGCCCGTGGTGGGCGGGACCGCTCTTCGGTGACTCATGGGGCGCGGACGTCAGCGCAGCTGCTCGTACGCCGGGAGGGTCAGGAAGTCGACGTAGTCGGTGTCCAGGGAGACCTGCAGGAGCAGGTCGTGGGCCTGCTGCCAGTTGCCCGCGGCGAACGCCTCCTCGCCGATCTCCTCGCGGATCGCGGCCAGTTCCTCGGCCGCGACCTTGCGGGCGAGTTCCGGGGTGGCCTTCTCGCCGTTCTCGAAGACCACGCCCGCGTTGATCCACTGCCAGATCTGCGAGCGGGAGATCTCCGCGGTGGCCGCGTCCTCCATCAGGTTGAAGATCGCGACGGCGCCGAGGCCGCGCAGCCAGGCCTCGATGTAACGGGTGCCGACCTGGACCGCGTTGCGCAGACCGTCGTAGGTGGGCTTGGCGTCGAGGCTGTCGATGGCGATCAGATCGCCGGGCGCCACCGAGACGTCCTCGCGGAGGCGCTCCTTCTGGTTCGGCTTGTCGCCGAGGACCGCGTCGAAGGAGGCCATGGCGATCGGGACCAGGTCGGGGTGGGCGACCCAGGAGCCGTCGAAGCCGTCGGCGGCCTCGCGGTCCTTGTCGTTCTTCACCTTCTCGAAGGCGACCTTGTTCACCTCGGCGTCCCGGCGGGACGGGATGAACGCCGCCATGCCGCCGATGGCGTGCGCGCCGCGCTTGTGGCAGGTGCGCACCAGGAGTTCGGTGTACGCGCGCATGAACGGGGCCGTCATGGTCACCGCGTTGCGGTCCGGCAGGACGAACTTCTGGCCGCCGTCACGGAAGTTCTTGACGATGGAGAAGAGGTAGTCCCAGCGGCCCGCGTTCAACCCCGAGGCGTGGTCGCGCAGTTCGTAGAGGATCTCGTCCATCTCGTACGCGGCGGTGATGGTCTCGATCAGGACGGTGGCGCGGACGGTGCCCTGCGGGATGCCGACGTAGTCCTGGGCGAAGACGAAGATCTCGTTCCAGAGCCGGGCCTCGAGGTGCGACTCGGTCTTCGGCAGGTAGAAGTACGGGCCCTTGCCGAGGTCGATCAGACGCTGCGCGTTGTGGAAGAAGTACAGGCCGAAGTCGACCAGGGCGCCGGGCACCGGGGTGCCGTCGAGCTGCAGGTGGCGCTCGTCGAGGTGCCAGCCGCGGGGGCGCATCACGACGGTGGCGAGCTCCTCGGCGGGCTTCAGGGCGTACGACTTGCCGGTGCGCTCGTCGGTGAAGTCGACCTGGCGGCGGTAGGCGTCGCTCAGGTTGAGCTGGCCGCCGACGACGTTCTCCCAGGTGGGGGCGGAGGCGTCCTCGAAGTCTGCGAGCCAGATCTTCGCGCCCGAGTTGAGGGCGTTGATCGTCATCTTGCGGTCGGTGGGGCCGGTGATCTCGACACGGCGGTCGTTCAGGGCCGCCGGAGCGGGAGCGACCCGCCAGGAGTCGTCCTCGCGGATGGAGGCCGTCTCGGGCAGGAAGTCCAGGGTGGAGGTGCGGGCGATCTCGGCGCGGCGCTCACCGCGGCGGCGAAGGAGTTCGTCACGCCGGGGCGTGAACCGGCGGTGCAGCTCGGCCACAAAGGCGAGGGCCGCGTCGGTGAGGACCTCCTCCTGCCGGGGCAGGGGCTCGGCGTCGACGATGGCCAGCGGGGACGGCGCTGGTGCGGACATGAGCTGTCACTTCCTTCAGCGGGGCACGGAATGCGGCGCGAAGGCCTCGCGCGGAGGGCGGTGGCGGGCCAGGGACGGACGGGCGGCACCGAGTGCCGCGGGGTCCGCCGGGTGGTCCCGGGGAACGCCGACGTACGAAGCGCTTCTGACCAGTGGATAGTAGTTTCCTTATGGTGGAAGTTCAATATCTGTTGACGTCGAGATTCTCTGGGTCGAGGAACCATGGCGCTGAGTGCCATCCCCGTTACTCAAGGTGCGTCAGATCGTCCGTCGTATCAATGTCGTACGCCGCGGCCACATCCGCACACGGAACCCGCAGCACCTGAGCGGCGTGCTCCCGCAGATACGTCCGCGCCCCCTGGTCACCCGTCGCGGCCGCCGCGATACCGGCCCAGTGGTCGGCGCCGAACAGCACCGGATGCCCGCGCTCCCCGTCGTACTCCGCACCGACCAGGCTCGACGCCGAGACGCACGCCTCGCGCACCCGGGCGACCGCGGCGGCGCCGATGCCGGGCTGGTCGACCAGGGTGACCAGGGCCGCCGTCACGCCCGTCGCCGCGAGCGACCCGAGGCCAGTGCGCAGCGAAGAGCCCATGCCGGAGGCCCAGTCGGGGTTGTCGACGACGACGCAGCCCGTGAGGTCCGCCCGCGCCCGTACGGCCTTGGATGCGGCGCCGAGCACCACATGCACCCGGACGCAGCCGCCCTCGCGCAGCGCGCGCACGGCGTGCTCGACCAGTGGCCGTCCCCGATGCTCGAGCAACGCCTTCGGGCGCCCGCCCAGACGCCTCCCGCCCCCGGCCGCGAGCAGCAGTCCGGCCACTTCGATGTGTCCCGTGGTCATGCCCCCTGCATACCGCACCCCGTCCGTCGCCGCCGATGTGCGAATGCGACTGGCGCCGGGCGTACGCCGTGGCGTTTACTGGTCCGGCTTCTTTGCGACTTACGACCGACCATCGCGCAGGGAGGCCCGCGGGCCGGGGAGGGACCGCCGGGGAAGCAGGACGTGCACATCGGGATGTGCGAGGGGGAGACACGTGTTGCGGAGTGCGCAGAGCGACGCAAGGACCAGCGGCGACGACGGCCCCCGGGTCGCGGAGCTGCAGGCGTGCGTGGGCCGTCTGCAGCGTGAACTGGCCGCATATCCGGCCGAGTTCGCGGACCGGGCGATCGCCGAGGAAGAACTGGCGACCCTGGACGCCATGGCGAGGCGCGGCAGCCCCGAGGTGCGCAGGCTGCGGCTCTCGCTGCTCCTGATCGCCGGATCGATCGGCTCGGTCAGTGCGCTCGCGCCCGCACTGGCCCGACTGCACAGCGCGCTGGACCGGTTCGGGAGCGGCCGGAGCTGAGCGGCACGGGCGCCGGCCGCATAGAATCTGCTGCCATGTCAAAGCCTGACGAGCTGCTCGTCGACGTCGCCGCCCTGGTCGAGTCCGGGCAGAGCAATCAGATGTCGCTGACCGTGGTCACCAGTGGTGCCGTCATCACCGGCCGCCTCGCCCCCGAAGCCGTGTGGCGGCAGCGGGTGTCGGAGGTCCTCACGGACTCCGCAAGCCTGCGGGAGTTCTCCGCCGCCTTCTCCGCGCCCGCGAAGGGCGACGATCCACCCACCCACCTGCACTTCCACGTCGCCCGCATCCTGCAGGGCACCCTGGGCATCCCGGAGACGGGCGGGATGTACCGCGTGGCCATCGAGGACGTGGGCGCCTGGACGGTGGGCGACTTCAGCTACTCCGACGCCTGACGTCGGTCATTCCGACACCTGACCTCAGCAACTGCCACACCTGACTTCAGCAACTCCGACACCTGACGGCGCAGTCGGCCTCGGCCGGTCCCGTCCTCGCCCTGACCTGTCATGTGCGCCGGCGCGTGATCAGCCAGGTGCCTCCCACGACCAGGAGGGCGAACAGGGCGAGGCCGCCGCCGAGGCCGGCGATGATCCACAGCCGGTCGCGCAGCGTGAGCGAGCCCTGCAGGCTCACCTGTAGGGAGCCCATCGCGAAGGCGATCGTGGCCGTGAACACCGCCACCAGCTCGACGGCTCGCACGGCCGCGGCACGGCTGGTCTCCTGCAGTTCGGCGTTCGCCCTGTCCTGTCGTTCCGCGCCGCGCCGCAGTTGCGTCTCCAGCTCCTGCCACTTGCGCCGGTGCTCGGCCTCCCGCTCCTGGGCCCGCAGCTCGTACGCGGCGTCGAACTCCGCGCGCATCCTGCCCTGCAGGATCTCGTCCCGCTTGCTCAGATACTGCTCCTGCAGGAGTTTGTGGCTGCCCCGGCTGCCGAGCGCCGGCAAGTGGCGCAGCGCGGCGGTGATGGTGACGAGCGCGGCGTCGTTCTCGCGGCACATGTGCTGCCCCGAGGCGAGGCGGTACTCGAAGATGTGGTCCCCGGGGTACTCCCGCACCGCCTGCTCGGCCCGGCTGCGCAGCAGTTCGCCGTAGCCGTCGAACGGCACCGCGAACTGGATGCCGTTGAGGCAGATGTCCACCACGTGCCGGGTGCGCTCCGGCGAATCCCATGCCTCGTCGAGCAGCCCGACGGCGTGCTCGGCGGTGATGACGGGACTGCCGAAGGCGGCGAACGAACGCAGCGCGACGAACAGGGGGTTGCGCCGGTGCACCCCCGCGGCGAGAGCGAGCAGCGAGGAGTCGAGGAACTGGTGCAGTTCGTCGGACCAGAAGTTCGAGCGCAGCTTGCCCGCGTGGTACAGGGTGGCGAAGTACGCCGCATCGCCGCTCGCCGAATCGTCGCTGACGATGTCCTCCGTCGCCCGTGACAGCTCGCGACCGGACTCCACACTGTCCTTGGTGATGAAGGCGTAGCCGAGACTCCACTTCTCCAGGATCTCCGTGCGGTACTCACGCGGGGCGTGCTCGACCAGCCAGGACGAGCAGGCGGCGGCGGTACGGACCGTCGGCAGCTCCAGGAACCTCAGGCGCCAGTAGCGGTCGGCGCAGATGAGCCGGGGATCGGCGGCGAAGTCCGCGGAGTCGAGGGTGAACGGCGGGGTGCTGCCCTCCCGCATCAGATCCTCCGCCACCTGCTCGCACACCCGGTCCAGTTCCCGCGAGTCCGTGGCGGACACCGCGTCGAGTCGTGCGGTCACCGTCGTCGCGTCCATCTGCTCCCCCCAGGGTCGACCGATGCCCAACTGCCTACCACCTGCCCGCCGATCATGCCGGACTATCATGCGTTCATGCAGGTAGATGTGGTCACCGCGGTGCACGAGCCGTACGCCGTGTTCCTCGCGTCCGCATGGGACTCGCTGCGCCGCCAGAGCCACGCCCACTGGTCCTGGCTGGTCCAGATCGACGGACCGTCGGCGGCCGTCGCCGCCGCGCTGGAGGCCTGCGGTGCCTCGGACGATCCCCGGGTCACGGTGCGGGCCAACGGCACCGCCGAAGGCCCCGCCGTCACCCGGAACATCGCGCTCGGCCGGACCGCCGCGCCGCTGGTGCAGAATCTGGACGCGGACGACGAACTGGAGCCGGCGGCCCTGGACTTGCTCGCCGCTGCCCTCGCCGCGCATCCGCGCGCGGGATACGCGGTCGGCCATGCGCGCGACCTGCTGCCCGACGGCCGCCTGACGACCCACGACCTGCCCGTACGGCCCGGACCGCTGCCGCGCGGCGCCCTGTCGGCGCAGTGGGCCGCGGCGGACCGCCCGTACGGCCTTCCCGTGCATCCGGCGGGCGCCATGTGGCGGCGCTCCCTGCTGCTCGCTCTCGGCGGCTGGTCCGCGCTGCACGGCATGGAGGACACCGGGCTGCTCATCGCCGCATCGGCGGCAGCGGACGGAGTGCTGGTCGACGCCCCGACCCTGCGCTACCGCAAACACCCCGCCCAACGCTCCGGACAGACCTCGAAATTCAGCGGGGGGGGGGGAGCAGATTGCACTGGTCCGGCGCCGCGCCGAGCTGCTCGGCAGCCTCCCGGCGTGGACCGACCGGTAGCCCCCCGGAGTGGACAGACCGATCCGGCGGGGTGTGACGGAAGGGGCGGCGGTCAGCGCCGCAGCATCCCCCGGGCCGTCGCCGCGGCCACCGCGGCCGTACGGGAGTCGACGCCCAACTTGGCGTAGATGTGCACCAGATGGGACTTCACCGTCGCCTGGCTGAGGAACAGTTCCTTGCTGATCTGCAGATTCGACAGGCCGTCGCCGACGAGACGGAGCACCTCGAGTTCGCGGCGGCTCAGCGCCTCGCCCGGCGCCCGCATCCGGCCCATCAGGCGGTGGGCGACGGCGGGCGCCAGGGCGGAACGCCCCGCCGCCGCGGTCCGTACCGCGGCCGCCAGCTCTTCGGGCGGTGCGTCCTTGAGGAGATAGCCGCTCGCCCCGGCCTCGACCGCCGCGAGGATGTCGGCCTCGGAGTCGTAGGTGGTGAGCACCAGGACGCGCGGCGCGCCCTCGCGGGCGACGATCGCCGCCGTGGCCTCGGCGCCGTGCATACGGCCGGGCCCGAACTGCAGGTCCATCAGGACCACGTCCAGCGGCTCGGTGGCGGCGATCCGCACCGCGTCCTCGGCCTGCGCCGCCTCCGCGACGACCCGGAAGTCGGGCTCGGTGTCCAGTACGGCGCGGAGCCCGGCCCGTACCACCGGATGATCGTCGGCGAGCAGCAGCCGCACCTGGTCACTCATGCCGGCCTCCCGCCGCGCTCGTGGACGGCGGCAGCGGCAGCGTGACGGCGACGGCGGTGCCCTCGCCGGGCGCCGACTCGATGGTGAGGGCACCGCCCAGTGACTGCGCGCGCGACCGCATGGCAGGCAGTCCGAAGCCCCCGCTCGGGCCGGCGCCGCGCGGCCCGTCCCCGTCCTGCGGCGCATCGGGGTCGAAACCCACGCCGTCGTCCACGACGTCGAGGGCCACCGCGGTGTCCATGAAGCTCAGCGTGATCGAGGCACGGCCGGCGCGCGCGTGCCGCACCGTGTTGGCGAGCGCCGACTGGGCGATACGCAGCAGTGCCACCTCGTACGGAGTGGGCAGCCCGACCGGTTCGCCGCTCACCCCGAAGCGCACCTCGGGGCCGGGCGCCGCGGCGCAGAGCCGCTCGAGGGCGCGGGTCAGCGAACCGTTCTCCAGGTCGGGCGGGGTCAGCTCACGTACGAAACGGCGGGCCTCCGCCAGATTGTCCTGTGCGGCCACCCGCGCCTCGCGGACATGCGCGAGGGCGGGGGCGTCCGCGGGCAGGGCCCGTTCGGCAGCCCGCAGCAGCAGCTGGATGCTGGACAGGCCCTGGGCCAGGGTGTCGTGGATCTCGCGGGCGAGGCGTTCGCGTTCGGCCAGGGTGCCGGCCGACCGCTCGGCGTCGGCCAGCTCCGCGCGGGTGGCGAGCAGCTCCTCGATGAGCTCGCGCCGGCGCTCGCTCTCCCCGTACAGGGCGCGATGGCCGAGCACGGTGCCGACGGCGACGGCCGCACCGAGGAACGGTCCGATCACCGCGCCCGGCGTCGCGGGTCCGCCGTGACCGACGAAGCTCGCGGTCGCGGCGGCCGTACTGACCGCCACCAGGAGCAGCCCCCAGCGCAGCGGAAGCACGTGCAACTGCAGGAAGAACAGCGGGAAGGCGATCCACAGCGCATCCGGCGTGAGGAACAGCAGCACCGCCCACAGCACGCACAGCACCGCGAGCCATCCCGCCGAGGCCTCCCGGGTACGCCGGGCGGCCGGGACCAGCAGACCACCGGCGTACACCGCGGCGAGCGCCCCGCTCACGGCGATCACCGCGGGCGCGTGCGGCTCGCCGTCCGTCGCCGCGCGGACGGCGACCAGCGCGAGCAGCGAGGCCATCAGCAGATGCAGACAGCCGCGCAGGGCGCGCAGGACCGGGGTGAGCGAACGGACATCCATGACCTGCCAAGAGTAGGCAGGTCAGGCGCTCGCACGGTCAATCGAAAGGTTGATTCCCGGCTGCGTCCTTCGGCTCCGGGAATGCCTGCCCGGGCTCGATGCGCCGGCGCCACGGCCCTCCGCAGGGTGGGGAACATGTTCGTCGCATGGAGAGATCTCAGATTCGCCAAGGGCCGTTTCGCCCTGATGGGCACGGTCGTCGTGCTCATCACCCTGCTCGTCGGGCTGCTGTCCGGACTCACCGCCGGCCTGGCCCGGGAGAACGTCTCGGCGATCAGCTCGCTGCCTGCCGACCGCATCGCCTTCGCCGCGCCCGCGGACGGCCGGTCGGTGTCCTTCACCGACTCCGCCGTCCCCGAGAAGGCCTGGAACACCTGGGCCGAGCAGCCCGGCGTGACCGCCGCTGACCCGGTCGGCATCCGCACCCTGAACGCCGCCGCGGGCGAGCGCACCGCCGCCGCCTCGGCCTTCGGCGTGGACCCGGGCTCGGGCATCGCGCCCGCCGGCCTCGCCCCGGGGCGGATCGTGCTCTCCGAGCAGGCGGCGGACGAGCTGGGTGCGGCGGAGGGCGACACCGTACGCCTCGGCGGTCTCGACCTGCGCGTGGCCGCGGTCGCCGGCGACGCCTCGTACAGCCACACGCCGGTGGTGTGGACGACGCTCGACGAATGGCAGCGGATCGGACACAGCGGTACGGACATCGGGACCGGCGGTACGGACTCGGAGGAGCAGGCGACCGTGATCGCACTGCGGCTCGACGGCGACGACGTGGACACCGCCGCGGGCGACCGGGCGGCCGGAACCGCGACCAGGACCCCGGACGAGGCGCTCTCGGCGATCGGGTCCTACCAGGCGGAGAACGGTTCGCTGCAGCTGATGCGCGGGTTCCTGTTCGTCATCTCGGCGCTGGTCGTCGGGGCGTTCTTCACCGTGTGGACGATCCAGCGCAGCCCGGACATCGCCGTGCTCAAGGCGCTCGGCGCCGGCACGCCGTACCTCCTGAAGGACGCGCTCGGCCAGGCGGTGGTGCTGCTGGCCGCCGGCACCGGCCTCGGCACGCTGATCGCCGCCGGAGTGGGCGGGCTGATCGGCGGGGGAGACGTGCCCTTCGTCCTCGACCTCGCGACCGTCCTGGTCCCGGCCGGCGTCCTCATCGCCCTCGGCGCGGTCGGTGCGGCACTCGCCGTACGCCGCGTCACCGCCGTCGATCCCCTCACCGCCCTGGGAAGTGCACGATGACCACCACGACCACCCAGTCCGTCGCCCCGAACCTGCGGCTCGACGGCATCACCCTGACCTACCCCGACGGGGACGGCACGCTCACCGCGCTCGACCGCGTGGACCTCGACGTGCCGGCCGGCACGATCACGGCCGTCGTCGGGCCCTCCGGATCCGGCAAGTCCAGCCTGCTCGCCGTCGCGGCGACCCTGGTGACCCCGGACAGCGGCAGCGTCGTGCTTGCCGGCACCGAGGTGAACGGGCTGAGCGCCGCGGACCGTTCGAGGCTGCGGCGCGAACGGGTCGGCATCGTCTTCCAGCAGCCCAGTCTGCTGCCGTCGCTGACCGCGCTCGAGCAACTGCAGGTGATGGCCCATCTGGACGGGCGCGGTCCGCGCGGCGCGCGGTCGCAGGCGGCGGAGCTGCTCGACGCGGTGGGCCTGGCCGCGCAGGCCGGCCGCAGACCGCACCAGCTCTCCGGCGGTCAGCGTCAACGCATCAACATCGCCCGGGCGTTGATGAACGAACCCGCCGTACTCCTCGTCGACGAGCCGACCAGCGCGCTCGACCACGAACGGGGTGCCGCGGTGCTCGACCTGATCGCCCGGCTCACCCGGGAGCGCGGCACCGCGACGGTCCTGGTGACCCACGACCGTACGCATCTGGCCGAGGCGGACGAGGTCCTGACGATGACCGACGGGCGACTGGGGGCGTGCGCTTCGGCCGTGTAGGGCGTACGTGTCTGCGTAAGGCATACGTGCCTGCGTAAGGCGTACGTTCCTGCGTAGGACATACGTGGTCGCCTACGTGGTGGCGTACGCCCTACGAGCCGTTGCTGTTGGCCAGCGCGTCCGACAGTTCCTCGGCCACCTCGCGCAGGATCGGGACGATCTTGTCGGTGGCCGACTCGGTGACCCGGCCGGCCGGTCCGGAGATCGAAATGGCCGCCGAGGTCGGCGAGTTGGGCACCGGCACGGCGAGGCAGCGGACCCCGATCTCCTGCTCGTTGTCGTCCACCGCGTAGCCCGTGGCACGCACCAGCTCCAGTGCGTCGAGGAAGCCTTCGGGCGTGGTGATGGTCTTCTCGGTGGCGGCCGGCATGCCCGTACGGGCGAGCAGCGCGCGCACCTCGTCCGGCGGGGTGTGCGCGAGGAGCGCCTTGCCGACACCGGTGGAGTGCGGCAGCACCCGGCGGCCGACCTCGGTGAACATCCGCATCGAGTGCTTGGACGGCACCTGCGCCACGTACACGATCTCGTCGCCGTCGAGCAGCGCCATATTGGCCGTCTCGCCGGTCTCCTCGACCAGACGGGCCAGATACGGGCGGGCCCAGGTGCCGAGCAGCCGGGAGGCGGACTCGCCGAGCCGGATCAGGCGCGGGCCGAGCGCATAGCGGCGGTTGGGCTGCTGGCGGACGTAACCGGTGGCGACCAGGGTGCGCATCAGGCGGTGGATGGTGGGCAGCGGCAGTCCGCTGCTCGCCGACAGCTCGCTGAGTCCCACTTCGCCGCCTGCGTCCGCCATGCGCTCGAGCAGGTCGAAGGCGCGTTCCAGGGACTGGACTCCTCCGCTGGCGGCGGGCTTGGGAGCGTCGGCGGAGCTGTCCGTTGACGTCGGCACGGAGCGGTCCTTTCGGTGCAGCAGTTCGGTGCTTCGGATCCCATGCGCGGCCCGAAGTGCGGGTCGGTGCGGCTGAGCCGGGTGGTACGGGTTTGGAGCAGCCTACCCGGCGCTCCCCGGGGCCGGAGGGGGACCGAGGGGGATGGTCATGGCCGGTCAGGGCCCCTTTGTCCTGGTGTTCGCGGCGGACTGGCGCCTTTCGGTGGGATGAGTATGGTGGGGACCGCCGTTCTGTTGTCCGAAATTCCAGTTCCACTTCATGGAAACATCCAAGTCGCCTGGTGGCACCCCACGGGATGGGGGAGATCGGACCGGAGAGGCCCGCCGGGCCGGACCGACAAGGTCTTGACGGACTGGGATACCGAATGAAAACTCGTTCAACAGAACGTTGAACGTGACTCACCGGAAGCTGAAGGAGAGCGGGTTGTCCGAGGTCGAACTGGTCCTGCGCTCGACGCGCGTCATCACCCCCGAGGGCACACGGGCCGCCTCGGTCACCGTCGCCGACGGCCGCATCGTGGACGTGCTCGGGCACGACGCCCCGGTGCCCGACGGCGCAACGCTCGAGGACCTGGGCGACCACGTGCTGCTGCCCGGCCTCGTCGACACCCATGTGCATGTGAACGACCCGGGCCGCAGCGACTGGGAGGGCTTCTGGACCGCCACCCGCGCCGCAGCGGCCGGCGGCATCACCACCCTGGTCGACATGCCGCTCAACTCGCTGCCGCCCACCACCACCGTCGAGCACCTGCGGATCAAGCAGGAGGTCGCCGCAGCCAAGGCGCACATCGACATCGGCTTCTGGGGCGGCGCCCTGCCGGACAACGTCAAGGACCTCGCGCCCCTGCACGAGGCCGGCGTCTACGGCTTCAAGTGCTTCCTGTCGCCGTCCGGCGTCGACGAGTTCCCCGAGCTCGACCAGGAGCAACTGGCCACCTCGATGGCCGAGATCGCCGGCTTCGGCGGCCTGCTCATCGTGCACGCCGAGGACCCGCACGAGCTCGACTCCGCCCCGCATCTGAGCGGTCCCAAGTACGCGGACTACCTGCAGACCCGCCCGCGCGTCTCGGAGAACGCCGCCATCGAGGGCCTGATCGCCACCGCCAAGCGGATCGGCGCCCGCGTCCACGTACTGCACCTCTCCTCGTCCGAGGCGCTGCCGCTGATCGCGACCGCCAAGCGCGAGGGCGTCCGCCTCACCGTCGAGACCTGCCCGCACTACCTCACCCTCACCGCCGAGGAAGTCCCGGACGGCGCCAGCGAGTTCAAGTGCTGCCCGCCGATCCGGGAGGGCGCCAACCAGGACGAGCTCTGGCAGGCCCTGGCGGACGGCACCGTGGACTGCATCGTCACCGACCACTCGCCTTCCACCGCCGATCTGAAGACCGACGACTTCGCCACCGCCTGGGGCGGCATCTCCGGTCTGCAGCTCAGCCTGCCCGCCGTATGGACCGAGGCCCGCAAGCGCGGCCACGGCCTCGAGGACGTGGTCCGCTGGATGTCCGAACGCACCGCAGCCCTGGTCGGACTCGACACCAAGGGCGCCATCGCGCCCGGACGTGACGCGGACTTCGCGGTCCTGGCACCGGACGAGACCTTCACCGTCGACCCCGCGGAGCTCCAGCACCGCAACCGGGTCACCGCCTACGCGGGCAAGACCCTGCACGGCGTCGTCAAGTCGACCTGGCTGCGCGGCCGACGCGTGCACCACCAGGGCGACTTCACCGAGCCGGCCGGCCGCCTGCTGTCCCGCAACGGCAGCTGACAGCGGCGTCGGGCCCGCCCCCTCGCGGAGGGTGCGGGCCCGGGCTCACTCCGGCGGTACCACCGGCCGCCTACGCCGAGTGTCCGCCGTCCACCACCAGCTCGGCCCCCGTGATGTACGCGGCGTCGTCACCGGCCAGATACGCCACCAGGGACGCCACCTCGTCCGCCGTGCCGAAGCGCCCGAGCGCGGTCGCCGCGCGCTGCGGCTCCGCGAACGGCCCGTCGGCCGGATTCATCGCGGTGTCCACCGGACCCGGGTGGATCAGGTTCACCGTGACGGCACGCTCGCCCAGCTCCCTGGCCAGCGCCTTCGTCATGCCGGTCAGGGCCGACTTGCTCAGCGCGTAGAGGGTGCCGCCCGGCCCTCCCGCGTACCGGGAGAGTGCCGTGCCGGTCGAGATGATCCGGCCGCCGCGCTCCAGACGGGACGCCGCCGCCTGCGTGGTGAGGAAGACCCCACGCACATTGGTGTCGAGCACCCGGTTCACATCCGCGGCCGCCAGGCCGGTCATCGGGCCGAGTACGCCGACACCCGCGTTGTTGACCAGGATGTCGAGCCGGCCGAAGTGCGCCGCCACCTGGTCGACCAGGCCGGCCGCCGCCTCCGCGTCCGCCGCGTCCGACCGGATCGCGAGGCCGCGGCGGCCCGCCGACTCGACCTTCGCCACGACCTCCTCGGCCGCGGCCCGGTCGCTGACGTAGCTGATCGCCACGTCCGCGCCCTCGCCGGCCAGCCGCAGTGCGATCGCCGCGCCCATGCCGCGGCTGCCGCCGGTCACCAGGGCCACCTTGCCGGTCATGCCGTTCCCGCCGTTCTCGTAGCTCATCGTGTTCCCCGTCCTGGGTGTGTCCGTCGTCGTCGACATGCGGTGTGCTGTCGTCATGTGCACCAGACAACCGGGCGGCGGACACAGGCGCTGGCGGGGATCGGACACCCAGATCGATGAGTTCCGTACACCGCGACGGTCGTAGAGGTGAAGCAGCGAGCACCGTACGGAGCGGAGAGACCCATGAAGATCAGCCTCACCCAGTTCGTCACCCTCGACGGCGTCTACCAGGCACCGGGCGGTGTGGACGAGGACCGCAGCGACGGCTTCACGCACGGCGGCTGGGCGGTGCCGTACGACGACGAGGACTTCGGCCGCTTCATCGACGGGGTCTTCGAGCAGGCCGACGCCTTCCTCTACGGCCGACGCACGTACGACATCTTCGCCGCGTACTGGCCGACCGTCACAGACCCCGACGACCCGGTCGCCGCCCGCTTCAACTCCCTGCCCAAGTACGTCGCGAGCACCACCCTCACCGAGCCGGCGTGGGCCGGCACCACGGTCATCGGCGCCACCGACGTGGTCGAGGACGTCACGGCGCTGAAGGAACGCCCCGGCCGGGAGCTGCAGATGCACGGCAGCGGCGGTCTCGCCCGGACCCTCCTCGCCCACGGCCTCGTCGACACCGTCCACCTGCTCACCTATCCGGTGGCCCTCGGCTCCGGCCGGCGCCTCTTCGCCGATGGCGGCCTGCCCACGGCCTTCCGCCTCGCCCAGTCGCACACCACAAGCACCGGCGTGGTCATCTCCACGTACGAGACCGCGGGCAGGCCCGAGTACGGGACGATGGGCGCATAGCAGCCCGCGGTGCCGCCGCAGCGGTGAACTTCCGTGGAACGGCGGGTACTTGGTGTTGACGCGACCCGCTCTACGCGCGTCATGCTAGAGCCATGCGAATCCCCCCACGCATCGCCACAGGTATCGCACTCGTCGCGGCCCTCGTCGTCGGCGGCCCCGTCGCCGCGCAGGCTGCCCCCACCCCCGCCTCGGCACCGGTCGCAGTGAGCGCCGTCGCCGCGGTCGGCGACATCTGCCACTCCGACCTGCCCGCCGAGGCCCACGACACCCTGGACCTGATCGACGCCGGCGGGCCGTACCCGTACCCCCAGGACGGCACGGTCTTCCAGAACCGCGAGGGCCTGCTGCCCGACCAGGACACCGGCTACTACCACGAGTACACCGTCGAGACCCCCGGCTCCCCGGACCGCGGCGCCCGCCGCATCGTGACCGGCGAGGCCGATCAGGAGGACTACTACACGGCCGACCACTACGAGTCCTTCGACCTGGTCGACCACACCTGCTGACCGCTGCGGGGGCGTACGGGCCCGGAGCCCGTACGCCCTCCCTGGTCAAGACTTCACGCTGTCGGAGGCGACGAAGACGGCGATCGCCAGGACGATCGTGGCGATGCTCGCGTACAGCTCGTAGCCGTCGAAGAACGACAGGCGCTGGATGAACCCCCACTTGATCCAGCCGAACAGCTCGTACACCAGGCCGCCGGTGCCCTGGAACAGCAGGACGACACCGAGGAACTCCAGCAGCTTCTTCATGCCGTGATCCTCCCGGCCGCGCGCCCTGCCGGGCATCGGCCGGAGGGTGGCCGGCCCCTGGTCACCGGTAGCGGAGTCGGGGCCTGCGCCGGTCCGAAAGTCGGTGCCGGTGTCACCGAGGTCGATGATCGGCCGCCGAGCCGTACCCGGCGGCCCCGCGCTGCGTAGATTTGTCGACCATGAGGGACAGCGAGCAGGCCGCACCCACCGAGCCCGTCGGGCCCCCGGACACCCGGGGCCGGTACGCGCACGGCTACCGGTGGCCCTGGATGCTGCCCTCGGCGCTCGCCGCGGAGCTCGACCCCGAGCGGGCGTACGGCCGCACCCGGCGCACCCTGCGGGACTGGATCGTCGACTTCACCTGCTTCCTGCTCGCCGTGCTGCTCGGCCTGCTCACCGCAAAGGGCTTCGAGACCAATCCGCACGTCTCGCCCGGACTCGCCGACGTGGACCAGGTCCTCGGCGCGCTGGCCTGCGCCGCGGTCTGGCTGCGGCGCCGGTGGCCGGTCCAGCTGGCGGCCGTGCTCGTCCTGGTCAGCCTCGTCTCGGAGTCCGCCGGGGGTGCGGGCGCCGTCGCCCTGTTCACGCTGGCCGTGCACCGCCCGTTCCGCTACATCGCCTGGATCGGCGGCCTCTCGTCGCTCTCCGCCGCGCTCTTCTACTGGCTGCGGCCCGACGCCGAGGTCCCGTACCTGGTGGCGATCGGCTTCGCCGTGATGGCGAACGTGACCGTCATCTGCACCGGACTCCTGGTCCGCTCCAAACGCCAGCTGTTCCTCTCGCTGCGCGACCGCGCCCGCCGTGCCGAGTCGGAGGCCGCGCTCCGCGCCGAGCAGGCGCAGCGCCAGGCCCGCGAGGAGATCGCCCGCGAGATGCACGACGTCCTCGCCCACCGGCTGACGCTGCTCAGCGTGCATGCGGGCGCGCTCGAGTTCCGGCCGGACGCCCCGACCGAGGAGATCGCCCGGGCGGCCGGCGTGATCAGGGACAGCTCGCACGACGCGCTGCAGGATCTGCGCGAGATCATCGGCGTACTGCGGGCCCGTGACGGTTCCGAGGAGTCGGGTCGCCCGCAGCCGACGCTCACGGGTCTCGAGACGCTGGTCGCCGAATCCCGGGCGGCCGGCATGAAGGTCACCCTCGACAACCGCGTGACCGCGCCGTCAGAAGCGCCGACCGGCGTCGGCCGCAACGCCTACCGCATCGTGCAGGAGGGCCTGACGAACGCCCGCAAGCACGCCCCGGGCGCCGAAGTCACCGTCCGCATCGAGGGATCCGCGGGCCGCGGACTCACCGTCGAGGTGGCCAACCCGGCACCGCCCGGCGAGATCCCCGTCGTACCCGGCTCGGGACAGGGCCTGATCGGCCTCACCGAGCGCGCCGGACTGGCCGGCGGACGCCTCACCCACGGCCGCACCCCCGACGGCGGTTTCACCGTCACGGCCTGGCTGCCCTGGACCGAACAGGCCGGCGCCGCGGAGGACCGGTGACCCGGCTACGGAACCCGCGCCACTCCGACGTAGAACCCGCTCAACTCCACCTTCGGAGCGGGCTCCTCGCGATACCAGTGGGTGGCCGTCACCAGACCGGGCTCGACGAGTTCGAGCCCCTCGAAGAACGGCAGCACCTCGTCCCGGCTGCGCATCCGCAGCGGCACCTGGCCCTGCTTGTACGTGTTCTGCACGCCCGCCGCCAGCTCCGGGTGCTCGTCCGTGGTGCCGTGCGAAAGCACCAGATAACTGCCCGACGGCAGGGCCTCCACCAGGTTGCGGGTGATGGTGTACGGGTCCTCGTCGTCCGTGATGAAGTGCAGCAGCGCGATCAGGGACAGCGCGACGGGCCGGTCGAAGTCCATGACCTCCCGGGCACGCCGGAGAATCTCCGCCGGCTTTCTGACATCCGCCTGGATGTAGTCCGTGGCGCCCTGCGGCGTACTGACCAGAAGGGCCTCGGCGTGCCGCAGCACGATCGGGTCGTTGTCCGCGTACACCACACGGGAGGCCGGCCGGATCTGCTGGACGATCTGGTGCAGATTCGGCTGGGTGGGGATGCCGGTGCCGATGTCCAGGTACTGGTCGACGCCCTGGCCGGCCAGCCAGGCCGCGGCGCGGTGCATGAACGCGCGGTTCCGCCGGGCGTTGCCCCGGGCCTCCGGCGGGAGCTTCTGGGCCATCTCCTGATCGACCAGATAGTTGTCCTTGCCGCCCAGGAGCCAGTCGTAGATGCGGGCGGGGTGCGGCCTGGTGGAGTCGATCACGAGCTTGGCGTCATCGCCGGTCATAGCTGGCTCCCGTGCATGTCTGGCCGATTCCGTGGAGCCGGCGCGGGCGCTCTGTGCGAACACGCGGATTATGTCATCGCACGGACGACCGACGCCCGGGGGCCGTCGCGGAGTTGTCGTCCGGGGGCCGTGCGTCCCGGTCCCCGGCGGTGGATACCGTGATCGGCATGACTGCGATCCGGCTGCTGCTCGTGGACGACGACCCTCTGGTACGGGCGGGGCTCGCCCTGATGCTCGGCGGAGCCGAGGACATCGAGATCGTCGGCGAGGCGGCCGACGGCGAGCAGGTCGCCGCCCTGGTCGAGCAGACCCGCCCCGATGTGGTCCTGATGGACATCCGGATGCCGGTCGTCGACGGCCTCACCGCCACCGAGCAACTGCGCGGCCGGCCCGACGCCCCCGAGGTGGTGGTGCTCACCACCTTCCACGCGGACGCCCAGGTGCTGCGCGCCCTGCGGGCCGGCGCCGCCGGATTCGTCCTCAAGGACACCGCACCCGCCGAGATCGTCGAGGCGGTACGCCGGGTCGCGGCCGGCGATCCGGTCCTGTCGCCGGCGGTCACCCGCCGCCTGATGGACCGCACCGCGGCCACCGCCGACACCGGGGCCGACCCACGCAGAGCGGCAGCCCTGGAACGGCTCGAGGCGCTGGGGGACCGAGAACGCGAGGTGGCGGTGGCGGTCGGCCGCGGGCTGCCGAACGCGGCGATCGCCCGCGATCTGTACATGAGCGTCGCCACGGCGAAGGCCCACGTCTCCCGCATCCTGACCAAACTCGACCTCAACAACCGCGTCCAGATCGCGCTCCTCGCGCACGACGCGGGCCTCCTCGACGACGAATCGGCGGATCCGGAGGAGACGTAGACGAGACGTAGGGGGCGCCCGACAGTGCTCAGTGGGGCGGCTCGTCCTGGCGCAGCCGCAGCGCCAGCTCCGTCTCCCAGCGGTGCGGATCGGGTTCCGTGCGCGGGTCGGTGCGATAGCTCTCCAGACGGCAGCCCCAGACCTCGCCCTCTTCGGTGCGGGTCATGTCCCAGTCGAGGCGCTGGGCGCGGGCCCACTTCATCATCGAGTCGACGACCGCGAACAGCTCGTCGGGGTGGCCGACATGAGTGACCGTCACATAGCTGCCGCCCGGCAGGGTGTCGGCGAACAGGTCGTCGCCGGCGACCCGCACCCGCTCACCGACCGGCACCCCGGCCACCACCTGCAGCTCGCGCGAGACTCCCCGAACACGACCCAGCACCTCGTACCGGAAGAAGGGGCCGCCCGCCGGTGTCACGCCGCGCTCGCCGAGCCAACCGACGATCTCCGGCAGTCGGTCCGCGAGCAGTCCGAAGCGGTCCCAGGTGACCCGGCCCCGTACACCCACGAACGGCACGGGGGCGCGCTGCACGACACGTGGCTGGTTCGTCATGAGGCGATCCTGCCGGGGTACGCAGGGTGACGCACCCCGGCGGGCGGAGCGATCCCGCTCGGCTGCCCGGGATGACCCGTGCGGGCGGCGATATTCGGGGGCGGTGCACGGGGCGGGCGGGCTAGCTTGGCACGACCCGGCACGAGGGCCCGATGCCCGGCCGGCCGGGGAACACCGACGGAGGAGACCATGGGGGACAGGGCGAACTACGTCGTCGTCGAGGACGGCAGCTGGCAGCTGTACTACTCGCACTGGGGCGCCACGACCGTGGACGTCGACATCCTCGACGGCCCGCGCTCGGCCGCCCGCTTCCTGCGCGCCCAGCGCGCGACGGACCGCACCGACTGGCTGGACGACACCTGGTGCGAGGGCGCGGTGCTCGCCGACTACGACAACAGCCGTCTCCTGCTCTTCACTTGGCACCTGGACGACCGCGACCACCGCGACGCCCTGTTCGCCGTCCTGGCGCGGACCTGGCCGGGCTGGCGCATCGACTGGGCGTACGAGGGCCTGCGCGAGCTCGCCGCATACGTCGGCGCCGACCCGTCCGCCGTCACCGTCGAGCCCTCCGAGCCCACCCGGCAGGCGCCCCTGCAGGCCGTCGAACCGGGCGAGGAGGAGTACGCGACGATCGTCTCCGTACGCGACGACCGGGGCCCGCGGGCCTACTCGCTGTTCGTCGACGACCTGCCCGAACTGCTCGCGCACGGACCGGCGTTGGTGGACCGGCTGCCGCAGGAAGCGCGGTGCGAGGGCGAGCAGGTCGTCCCGGCCGACGGCGTGCACATCGACGTACCGCGGCGCGAGGTCTGCGCCTGGATCTCGGACACCCTCTTCACCGCCCGGTGCCCGGAACTGCCGGACTGGCCGGGCTGGACCTGGACGTTCTGGGCCGACCGGTACGCGGAGCAGGTCACCGCGGCGCAGGGCGCCGTGCGGTTCCTGCCGCCGGACCTGCGGCCCGCCGTCGCGATGCTCGCCGGGCGCATCGATCGGCTCGGTGAGCGGGACCCCGCGGCGTCCGCGCACGCGCTCGCCGACCGGCTGCGCGAGGACGGCAGCGAGGTCCGGGTGTCGCCCTTCGTGGACGCGCACACCGTCACCGGACCGGACCCCGGGGAGCGCGCCGCACTGCGCGCGGTCCTCGCCGAACTCGGATGACCGGCTCCCGCACCGAGTGATCCCCGTCGCCTCCGGCCCCGCCGTGTTGACCTTCGTACGGCAGCTGCCCAACCCTTGAGCCAGCCGCCCCGGCAGGAGGAGCAGCGGGGCGCATCCAGGAGGAGCACATGACAGGATTCGACCTCTCGGTGGCCGAACAGGTCCTCGACGCCCAGCCGTTCAGCCGGCTGCTCAAGGCGAGGATCACCGCCTTCGGCGACGGGGCCGCCGTACTCGAGCTGGACATCAGGGACGAGCTGCTCCAGCAGAACGGCTTTGTGCACGGCGGAGTCCTGTCGTACGCCGCGGACAACGCCCTCACGTTCGCCGCCGGCGCCGCACTCGGCCCCGCCGTCCTGACCGCCGGCTTCTCCATCCAGTACGTACGACCGGCCCGCGGCACCCTGCTCACCGCCCGCGCCGAGGTGGTGCACGCCGGTCGGCGGCAGGCCGTCGTCCGCTGCGATCTGGTGATGACGGGGGCGGACGACGCCGAGGACGGCGGGACGCTCTGCGCGGTCGCGCAGGGCACGGTCCTGTCCACGGCCAAGGACTGACCGGAGAGCCATGCAACGCAGCGTCGAGATCAACGCGGAGGTCGCCGGCCGGACGGGCGGCGGCAAGGGATTCCACTATCTGCACTGGCGGTCCAAGCTCGAGCTGAGCATCGACTGCTTCATCTGTGAACGCACCAACCGCACCACCGTCCTCGAGGTCGGCGCCGAGCGGGCGCTGTGCTCGGGGAGCCGGTCCGGCATCCCCGGGCACTACACGGCTGCCCGGATCGCCGCGTTCGACGTCACCTCGGGGGAGGACCGCCTCGCGCTGCGGGCCGTGGTCAGCTTCTGGTGGGCGCCGTTCCACGACTCCCGCAGCGGCCACCGCAACGCGGCCCCGACCCTGCACCCCTGGGTACGGCTGCACATCGGATACGAGTGCCCCGAGGACGCCGACGAACCGGGCACGGCGTCGATCGCGACCAATATGGCGCGTCCGGCGAGCGAGTCCTGCGGACAGTGCGGCGGCACGGTCGTCACCAGCGAACAGACCCCGACGATCCGCCTCCTGGACTGAGCCGGCCGGGTCGGTCGCGCCGGGCCGACCGTGCCGGCAGCCTCCCGCGAAAAAAGTCTCGGAAATCTTCGCGGCCGATGTCGAGAACCGGTCCCCGGCTGCGTCCCCGGTGTGCACGCGGCCACAATGGGCCGTACCTCACCAAGGAGCGCATCATGGGCAAGTACCTGCTGCTGAAGCACTACCGGGGCGCGCCGGCGTCGGTCAACGACGTGCCGATGGACCAGTGGGAGCCGGACGAGGTCACCGCCCACCTGAAGTACATGAACGACTTCGCCGACCGTCTCAAGTCCACCGGTGAGTACGTGGACAGCCAGGCGCTCTCCCCGGAGGGCACCTTCGTCCGCTACGACGGCGAGGGGCGCCCGCCGGTCACCGACGGCCCGTTCGCCGAGACCAAGGACCTGATCGCCGGCTGGATGGTGATCGACGTGGAGACCTACGAGCGGGCCCTGGAACTGGCCGGTGAGCTGTCCGCGGCCCCCGGCGCGGGCGGCAAGCCGATCCACGAGTGGCTGGAGCTGCGGCCCTTCTACGGCGTGCACGCCACGGCCACCGAGTGAACGAAGCGCTCCTGAAGGAGCTGGTCCCCGAGGTGATCGGCGTGCTCGTCCGCCGCGGAGCCGACTTCGCGGCGGCCGAGGACGCCGTCCAGGACGCCCTGGTGGAATCCGTACGCACCGAGGTCTCGCCACGGGACCCCAAGGGCTGGCTGATCACCGTGTCCTGGCGCAAGTTCCTCGACGCCGTGCGTGCCGACACCTCACGGCGGCGGCGCGAGGAGCAGGCCGAGGCCGAACCGGAACCCGGCCCCTGCGAGGCCGTGGACGACACGCTTCAGCTGTACTTCCTGTGCGCGCATCCGTCCCTGACACCGGCCTCCGCCGTCGCGCTCACCCTGCGCGCGGTCGGCGGTCTCACCACGCGGCAGATCGCGGCTGCGTATCTGGTGCCGGAGTCGACCATGGCCCAACGGATCAGTCGCGCCAAGAAGACCGTGTCGGGGGTCCGATTCGAGCAGCCCGGCGACGTATCCACCGTGCTCCGCGTCCTCTACCTGGTCTTCAACGAGGGCTACTCCGGGGACGTCGACCTCGCCGCCGAGGCGATCCGGCTCACCCGGCAACTCGCGGCGATCACCCGCCACGAGGAGGCCGCGGGCCTGCTCGCCCTGATGCTGCTGCACCACGCACGGCGCCCGGCCCGCACCGGCCCGGACGGCACGCTCGTCCCGCTCGCCGAGCAGGACCGCGGCCTGTGGAACACCCGGCTCATCAGCGAGGGCATCGGCATCCTGCAGGCCGCGCTCGGCCGCGACCGCCTGGGCGAGTTCCAGGCCCAGGCGGCGGTGGCCGCGCTGCACGCGGACGCCAGGACGGCCGAGGAGACCGACTGGGTGCAGATCGTCGAGTGGTACGACGAACTGGTGGCGCTCACCGACAGCCCTTTGGCCCGCCTCAACCGCGCCGTCGCGGTCGGCGAGGCCGACGGCCCCCGGGCCGGGCTCGCCGCCCTCGCCGGACTGGACCCCGCCCTGCCGCGGTACACCGCCGTCGAGGCCTACCTGCACGAGCGCGACGGCGACCCCGCGAGAGCGGCGCGGCTCTACGTGCAGGCCGCCCGATCGGCCCCCAACATCCCCGAGCGCGACCACCTCACGCGCCAGGCGGCCCGGCTCAACGCACGACTGCGGGGCTGAGCGCGCCCACCGGACCACGCGGCGCTCAGGCGTCCGGCAGATCCGCGATCTCGGCCAGCGCCACCGGTCGGTGTTCCGCGCGGGACAGTTCGCAGGCCTCCGCGATCCGCAGCGCGTGCAGCGCATCGCGGCCGTCGCACGGGTTCTCCCGCTCACCGAGCACCACCTCGACGAAGGCCCGCAGCTCCGCCTCGTACGCCCCGGCGAAACGCTCCAGGAAGCCGGGCCAGGGCTTGTCCGCGGCGGGCGGCCCGGCCGGCTCGGTGGAGGCGATCGGGGTGCGGTCGTCGAGGCCGACCGCGACCTGGTCGAGCTCGCCCGCCAGCTCCATGCGGACGTCGTAACCCGCGCCGTTGCAGCGGGTCGCGGTCGCCGTGGCCAGCGTCCCGTCGTCGAGGGTGAGGACCGCCGCGGCGGTGTCCACGTCGCCGGCCTCGCGGAACATCACAGGGCCCGCGTCCGAACCCGTCGCGTACACCTCGGTGACCTCGTGACCCGTCACCCAGCGCAGCATGTCGAAGTCGTGCACCAGACAGTCCCGGTACAGGCCGCCCGAGAGCGGCAGATACGCGGCGGGCGGCGGCGCCGGGTCCGAGGTCATCGCGCGGACCGTGTGGAGCCGGCCGAGTCTGCCCTCGTGCACCGCGGCCCGCGCGGCCGTGTACCCCGCGTCGAAGCGCCGCTGGAAACCGAGCTGCAGCTCCGTGCCCGCCTCCGCCACCTCGCGCAGCGAGGACAGGGTGCCGGCCAGGTCCATCGCCACCGGCTTCTCGCAGAACGCCGGGATGCCCGCCCGCGCCGCCCGGCCGATCAGCTCCGCGTGCGCGGAGGTGGCCGCGGTGATGACGACCGCGTCCACGCCCCAGGCGAAGACCTCGTGCACACCGGGGGCGGCCACCGCGTCCAGGCGCTGGGCCAGTGCCTTTGCCCGGTCCGGTTCGGCATCGGCCACCACCAGGGCTCCCACGTCCCGGTGGCGGGCGAGCGTCGCCGCGTGGAAGGAGCCGATCCGACCGGTGCCGATGAGTCCGATGCGCATGGTTCATAACCTGACCTCGGCCCGGCCCGCTGTCAATCCTTTGTCCGGACAATCGAACCTCACGACTTCCCGTCATCTTCTCCTGATCGTCTCCTGGGGATACGCTCGGCCCGTGCCCAAGCCAGCAGCGGACCGAGCCCTGTCGCTCCAGCTCGGCGTGGACCGCAGCAGCCCGGTCCCGCTGTACTTCCAGCTGGCCCAGCAGCTGGAGTCGGCCATCGAGAAGGGCCGCCTCGCCCCAGGCACCCTGCTCGGCAACGAGATCGACCTCGCCCAGCGCCTCGGCCTGTCCCGCCCCACCGTCCGCCAGGCGATCCAGTCCCTGGTCGACAAGGGCCTCCTGGTCCGGCGCCGCGGCGTCGGCACCCAGGTGGTGCACAGCCAGGTCAAGCGCCCGCTCGAACTGAGCAGCCTGTACGACGACTTGGAGGCGGCCGGCCAGCGCCCCGCGACCCGGGTGCTCGGCAACACCCTGGAGCCCGCCACCGCCGAGGTCGCGGCCGCGCTCGGGGTCGCCGAGGGCGACGAGGTCCGCCGTATCGAACGGCTCCGGCTCGCGCACGGCGAGCCCATGGCGTACCTGCGCAATCATCTGCCGGCCGGGCCGCTCGCCATGGCGGACGCCGAGCTGCAGGCCACCGGCCTCTACCGGCTGATGCGCTCGGCCGGCATCACGCTGCACAGCGCACGGCAGAGCGTCGGCGCCCGGGCCGCGGACGCGGTCGAGGGGGAGCGGCTCGGAGAGCCCGCCGGTGCGCCGCTGCTCACCATGGAGCGCGTCACCTTCGACGACACCGGCCGCGCGGTCGAGTTCGGATCGCACGTCTACCGGGCATCGCGCTACTCCTTCGAGTTCCAGCTCCTCGTACGTCCCTGACCGGGCGGCCCGCGCACCCGCGGCAAGGGTGGAGCGTGCATAACGAAGTAAGAATGTTCTGACAAATACATTGACGCCCCGACGAGCCGCCGCTAGAACTCCCCCAGCCGCACCGAGCGGCCGGGAAGAGGTGGGTTCAGCATGCGTACGACCCGCACGGCATCACGTCTCGCAGCCTGTGTCGCAGCGATCGCCCTCGCAGCCGGCTGCAGCAGCTCCGGAGGCAAGGATTCCGAGGACGACTCCGACGACGGCGGCAAGGGGCAGGTCTCCGGTCCCCGCCTCAAGATCGCCATGGTCACCCACGCGGGCGAGGGCGACACCTTCTGGGACATCGTCAAGAACGGCGCGGAGCGGGCCTCCGCCAAGGACAACGTCCAGTTCCTCTACTCCAACGACAAGGAGGCGAAGGGGCAGGCGCAGCTGGTCCAGTCGGCCATCGACAAGAAGGTCGACGGAATCGTCGTCACCCTCGCCAAGCCGGACGCCATGAAGGCCGTGCTCGCCAAGGCCGCCGACGCCGGCATCCCGGTCGTCACCATCAACTCCGGCGGCCAGTACTCCGAGCAGTTCGGCGCGCTCGGCCACATCGGCCAGGACGAGGCGGTGGCGGGCGAGGCAGTCGGCGAGGAGCTCAACGACCGCGGCCGCAAGAAGGCCCTCTGCGTCATCCACGAACAGGGCAACGTCTCCCTCGAGGAACGCTGCGCCGGAGTGAAGAAGACCTTCGACGGCACTGTGACGAACCTCAACATCAACGGCACCAACATGCCGGAGTCCCAGTCGACCCTCCAGGCCAAGCTCGACGCCGACGGGAAGCTCGACGCGGTCGTCACTCTCGGCGCCCCGTTCGCCGAGGCCGCCGCGCAGGCCAAGAAGGACTCCGGCAGCAAGGCCGAGATCGACACCTTCGACCTGAACGCCGAGGTCGTCAAGCAGCTCAAGGCCAAGGAGATCGGCTTCGCCGTGGACCAGCAGCCGTACCTGCAGGGCTATCTCGCCATCGACGAACTCTGGCTGCACCACACCAACGCCAATGTCATCGGTGGCGGCAAGCCCGTGCTCACCGGCCCGGCCATCGTCACCGAGAAGGATGTGCCGCGTCTGGAGAAGCTCACCGCGAAGGGCACCAGGTGAGCGGGACGACGACCGCCGAGCCGGCCCGGACGGCCGTCGGGGCAGGCCGTCCGGCGATTGCCGCAAGCCGTGCGATTTCCCTCGCCCGCGCTCCGCTCGCGCCACCTGCCCGGTGTCCCGGATCATGCGTCGGAGATACTGGGGCGTTCGGGTCCGCCGTGGCGGACCCGGCGCACCGAGCGGAAGAGCAAGAAGGGCACGGCTTCGTGGCAAGGGTTCGAACCTGGGTAAGCATCGCGCTCACGGCGGTCATGGGGGCCTCCCTCGCCGCCTGCAGCAGCACCGGCGGCAAGCGTGCCGAGGACGCCCGCAAGGCCCAGGCCGAGGGGCGGGCCGCGGTCGGCACACCCCGCTGGACCTTCGCCATGGTCACGCATTCGGGCGATGGCGACACCTTCTGGGACATCGTCAAGAGCGGCGCCAAGCAGGCGGCCGTCAAGGACAACATCAACTTCCTGTACGCCAACAACGACGAGGGCAAGGAACAGGCCCAGCTCGTCCAGTCGTACATCGACAAGGGCGTGGACGGACTCGTCGTCTCGCTCGCCAAGCCCGACGCCATGAAGGACGTGATGGCGAAGGCCGCCAAGAAGGGCATCCCGGTGATCACCGTGAACTCCGGCTCCGCGGAGTCCAAGGAGTTCGGCGCCCTCACCCACATCGGCCAGGACGAGACCATCGCCGGCGAGGCGGTCGGCGAGGAGCTCAACGACCGCGGCCGCAAGAAGGCCGTCTGCGTCCTGCACGAACAGGGCAACGTCGGCCACGAACAGCGCTGCGCCGGCGTCAAGAAGACCTTCGACGGCAAGATCGAGAACCTGTACGTGGAAGGCACCAACATGCCCGACGTGCAGTCCAACATCGGCGCCAAGCTCCAGTCCGACAAGGCCGTCGACTCCGTCGTCACGCTCGGCGCGCCCTTCGCCGCGACCGCCGTCAAGGCCAAGAAGGACGCCGGCAGCAAGGCGGAGATCGACACCTTCGACCTGAACGCGAACGTCGCCGCCGGACTCAAGGCCGGCGACCTCGGCTTCGCCGTCGACCAGCAGCCCTACCTCCAGGGGTACGAGGCGATCGACCTGCTCTGGCTCTACCGGTACAACGCGGACGTGCTCGGCGGCGGCCGCCCCGTCCTCACCGGGCCGCAGATCATCACCAAGGCCGACGCCGACGAGCTCGAGGAGTACACGAAGCGGGGGACCCGATGACGGCCACAGCACCCGCACCCGCCGCGGGGAAGTCGCCGGCCGACGAACGCCTGATGCGCCGCTCCCTGGCCCGCCGGCTGCTCGGCCGGCCGGAGCTGGGCGCGGTGGTCGGCGCGATCGCCGTGTTCGTCTTCTTCTCCTTCGCGGCCGACAGTTTCCTCAGGATGTCGAGCTTCAGCACCGTCCTGTACGCGGCGTCGACGCTCGGGATCATGGCGGTGCCGGTGGCGCTCCTGATGATCGGCGGCGAGTTCGACCTGTCCGCCGGTGTGCTGGTCACCAGCTCGGCGCTGATCTCCTCGATGTTCAGCTACCAGATGACGGCCAACGTCTGGGTGGGCGTCCTGGTCTCCCTGCTTGTCACGCTCGGCATCGGGATCTTCAACGGCGCGATGCTGACCCGTACCAAACTGCCCAGCTTCATCATCACCCTCGGCACCTTCCTGATGCTGACCGGACTGAACCTGGGCTTCACCAAGCTGATCAGCGGCGAGGTCTCCACCAAGACGATCGCCGACATGGAGGGCTTCGAGTCCGCCAAGGTGCTCTTCGCCTCGCAGCTGACCATCGGCAGCGTCTCGTTCAAGGTGACCATCCTGTGGTGGGCGGTCCTGGTCGCCGTCGCCACCTGGATCCTGCTTCGTACCCGGGCCGGAAACTGGATCTTCGCGGTCGGCGGGAACAAGGACGCGGCCCGCGCGGTCGGCGTCCCGGTCGTCAAGACCAAGATCGGCCTCTACATGGGCGTCGCCTTCGCCGCCTGGGTCTCGGGCCAGCATCTGCTCTTCTCGTTCGACTCGGTGCAGTCCGGCGAGGGCGTGGGCAATGAGCTGATCTACATCGTCGCGGCCGTCATCGGCGGCTGTCTGATCACCGGCGGCTACGGCTCCGCGATCGGCTCCGCCTTCGGCGCCTTCATCTTCGGCATGACGAGCAAGGGCATCGTCTACGCCGAGTGGGACTCCGACTGGTACAAGTTCTTCCTCGGGGCGATGCTCCTACTGGCGACCCTGCTGAACGCCTGGGTCCGCAAGCGCGCGGAGGCCACCGCATGACGACCGCGACCGAGCAGACCGTCCGGGACGAGGACGAGCGGCCCACGCCGCTCGTCGAGCTGGACGACGTCAGTAAGTACTACGGCAACATCCGGGCCCTCGAAGGCGTCTCGCTCACCGTGCACGCGGGCGAGGTCTCCTGCGTCCTCGGCGACAACGGCGCCGGCAAGTCCACCCTCATCAAGATCATCTCCGGTCTGCACGAGCACGATGCGGGGAGCTTCCGCATCGAGGGCGAACCGGCGCAGCTGACCAAGCCGCGGGACGCGCTGGACCGCGGGATCGCCACGGTCTACCAGGACCTGGCCGTCGTCCCGCTGATGCCGGTCTGGCGGAACTTCTTCCTCGGCTCCGAGCCGACGGTCGGGTGGGGCCCGTTCAAGGCCCTGGACGTCGAGCGGATGCGGCGCACCACCCGCGAGGAACTCCTTCGCATGGGCATCGACCTGCGCGACGTCGACCAGCCGATCGGCACGCTGTCCGGCGGTGAGCGGCAGTGCGTCGCGATCGCCCGCGCGGTGTACTTCGGGGCGAAGGTCCTGGTCCTCGACGAGCCGACCGCGGCGCTCGGCGTGAAGCAGTCCGGGGTGGTCCTCAAGTACGTGGCCGCTGCGCGGGACGCCGGGCTCGGGGTCGTGCTGATCACGCACAACCCGCACCACGCGTACCTGGTCGGGGACCGCTTCGTCCTCCTCAAACGCGGGGCGATGGCCGGGAGCCATCTGCGCGCCGAGATCGATCTCGACGAGCTCACCCGCCAGATGGCCGGTGGCTCCGAGCTCGAGGAGCTCAGCCACGAACTGGAGCGGGCACCGAAGCCACTTCACCTCGGCGGTGAGCCGACTCCGGACTAGTCCGGCCCTTTCCTTTCAGCCTGGCTGGGGCAATGTCAGCCTGTCCGGTGTTTGAGGACATCTGTCGGCCCGTCCAGGGCCACATTCAGCCCGTCCGGCGTTTGAGGACGTCTGTCGGCCCGTCCAGGGCCACATTCAGCCCGTCCGGCGTTTGAGGACAAGGCCCGCCAGGGCCGGTGGCTTTTTGAACGCCGCGTCCCGCGGCCCCGCATCGGCCTGGCGGCCTCGTCCTCAAACGCCGGACGGGCTGAAACATGTCCTCAAACGCCGGACAGGCTGAAAGATGTCCTCAAACGCCGGACGGGCTGGAGGATGCCGGCGGGTAGGACGGTGCAGCGGGGCTGGTGGATGCCGGCGGGCAGGACGGTGCAGCGGGGCTGGAGGGTGCAGCCGGGCTGAAGGTGCAGTACGGCTGATGGCTGCCGCCGGGCTGAAGGACGACCGCGATGGACGGGGCCGGGGAGCCGGCGTCGCGACGCGGCAGGACACCGGCAGGACGCCCGTTCCGGCGGGGCGGAGCCCCCCGCCGGAAAGACACCACGAATGCGGGCGCCCCCGCCCGTGAGGCAGAATCGCCCCGATGAGCACCTACCGCGACCTCGCGCTGACCCGCGCCCTCGGCGCAACCCGCGGCGCCCCCATCGGCCCCGCACGGGCAACCGTGCTGCGCACGGTCGCCGCGCGCGAGCGCCGCTCGCACCTCTCCGCCCCCCGCGTGCCCACCGTGGGCATCGACATCGGCGGTACGAAGGTGATGGCCGGGGTCGTGGACGCGGACGGCAGGATCCTGGAGAAGCTCAGGACCGAGACCCCGGACAAGTCCAAGAGCCCCAAGGTCGTCGAGGACACCATCTGCGAGCTGGTGCTCGACCTCTCCGACCGGCACGACGTGCACGCCGTCGGCATCGGCGCGGCCGGCTGGGTCGACGCGGACCGCAACCGCGTCCTGTTCGCCCCCCACCTGTCCTGGCGCAACGAACCACTGAGGGACGCCCTGCAGTCCCGGCTCGCCGTCCCCGTGATGGTCGACAACGACGCCAACGCCGCCGCCTGGGCCGAGTGGCGCTTCGGCGCCGGAGCCGGCGATGACCACCTCGTGATGATCACCCTCGGCACCGGCATCGGCGGCGCGATCCTCGAGGACGGCCAGGTCAAGCGCGGGAAGTTCGGTGTGGCCGGAGAGTTCGGCCACATGCAGGTGGTGCCGGGCGGACATCGCTGCCCGTGCGGCAACCGCGGCTGCTGGGAGCAGTACAGCTCCGGGAACGCCCTGGTCAGAGAGGCGAGGGAGCTGGCGAGCGCGGACTCGCCGGTCGCCCACACCATCATCGACCGGGTCCAGGGCCAGGTCCTCGACATCAGCGGCCCGCTGATCACCGAGCTCGCCCGCGAGGGCGACGCGATGTGCGTGGAGCTCCTGCAGGACATCGGCCAGTGGCTCGGCGTCGGCATCGCCAACCTCGCCGCCGCCCTCGACCCCTCCTGCTTCGTGATCGGCGGTGGCGTCAGCGCCGCCGACGACCTGCTGATCGGACCCGCCCGCGACGCGTTCCGCCGCCACCTCACCGGCCGCGGCTACCGCCCCGAGGCACGCATCGTGAAAGCCCAGCTCGGCCCCGAGGCGGGTATGGTCGGAGCGGCCGACCTGTCGCGCCTCGTGGCCCGCCGCTTCCGGCGCGCCAAGCGCCGCCGCGTCGAACGCTACGAACGGTACGACCGCGCCCAGGCACTCCGTTCCGGCCGCACCAACCGCAGCACCTCCCAGGGAAACCAGTAGATGACGCCGTCCGTACCCCACCAGACAAAACCGTCGGACGCCCCGCCCGCCCCGCCCGTCGAGGGCCGCCGGCACATGATCCGCCGCCGGTGGATCACCGCGATCGTCATCGTGCTGCTCATCGGCATCCCGGCCGGCTACCTGATCATCTCCGCGGGTCAGAGCCGCGACAGCGGCCGGGACAAGGAGGCGAAGTGGTCCGCCACCGGCCTCACCGAGGGCTGGCCGTCCCGGGTCCAGCGGCGCACGTACCAGGTGCCGATCCCCGCGTACTCGCAGCGCGTCGCCTACTACGAGACGAACAACTGGCGCACCAGCCGACTGTATGTGCAGTTCAGCACCACCGAGAAGGGGCTCGATACGTTCCTCGGCCGGATCGGCGCCGATGCGGACGAACTCAAGAACGACCGGATCACCATCCGCCCGCGGGACCAGAAGGTCGTCGGCTGGGTGTTCAAGGGCGAGGGCCCGTGGTCGGGCCTCACCCACGCCCAGAAGGACCCGCTGCCGACCCAGGACGTCACCGTCAACCGCACGGATCCCGAGCGCCCCATGGTGTACGTGGTGTCGACCGCCAAGCCCTGACCGCCGAGCCCTGATGGCCAAGCCCTGATCGCGGGCCGCCGAAGGGGTGTGCCACCACCGGCGCACGGCCGTGGACACGGCGATCCGCGGTCGTTGTCAGACCCCCTCCGTACAGTCGGACGCAGCCGTTGCCACCCGGGCGACGGCGTGACGACGGACCGATGGGGAGGAGGTGACGAGCATGAGTGCGCAGTCCGGGCCGACGACGGTGCGGCCGGCCGCCGTAGGGACCCCGCCCGCCGGCGAGGCAGGCGGCCTGATCGGTCTCGCCGCCCTCTTCCTGCCCGCCGACCCGCCCCGGCACGGCCGCGTCGCCTTCTGGGACCCGTCCGGACACCCGCTGCCCGCCGCCCCGCGCACGGCCGCGCCCGAGGACCTGACGGTGGTACGCCCGCACGGCCCCGGAGTCCGCCGCGCCACCGTGCCCGCCCTCGTCCTCTCCGTGGCCGACGCCCTGCCCCTGCTGCTGCGGCACGGACCGGGGAGCGCGGCCCACCCGGCCGCCGCCTGCCTGTCAGCCGCAGCCCGCCTCGCGCTGACCCTCGTCGCCGGCGGCCGCATCCTGCCCGGGCTCACCGCCGACGACCACGACGCCTGGCGGGCAGGACCGCTCGACGCGGAGTCGGTCGCCCAGCTCCGCGCGGTCGCCGCCGCCCTGCCCGCCGAGGGCCACGCGGTACCACTGCCGGATGCGACGCCGCTCGAACTCCCCGAGCCGGAGGCCCTGATCAGAGAGTTCCTGGACGCCGTCGCCGACACCCTGCCGCGCACCCCGGCCGCCCGCCACGCGTACGGCGCACCGTTCGCCGCCCGCCCCGCGCAGCATCTGCCGTCGGCCAGGGACTGGGCGGCGGAGGCGGCCGCCGGGCTCGACGCAGGCGTCCGGATCTCGCTCCGCCTCGACCTGTCCGGACACGACCTGTTCGACCGCTCCGAGGACCCGGCGCGCACCGCCGGCGCAGCCGTGGTCCAGGTGCACAGCCTCGCCGACCCCACCCTGGTGATCGACGCCGCCGCCCTGTGGGAGGGCGAGGGCGAGACCGCCTTCGGGCCGCGCGCCAGAGTCGACGCCGCACTTGCCCTGCGCCGCGCGGCCCGCGTGTGGCCGCCCCTCGAGCGCCTCGTCGAGCAGGGCGCGGCAGCCGTACTCCCGCTGTCCGAGGACGAGTTGTACGACCTCCTCGGCGTCGCCGCCCGCCGTCTCACCGCCGCCGGGGTCGCCGTGCACTGGCCCCGCGACCTGGCGAGCGACCTCAGCGCCTCCGCGGTGGTGCGCCCCGCACCGGGCAGTTCCACCGACGGCACGGGCTTCCTGGAGGCCGACCGCCTCCTCGAGTTCCGCTGGCAGTTGGCGATCGGCGGCGATCCGCTGAGCGAGGCGGAGATGGACGCACTCGCCGATGCGCACCGGCCCGTGGTCCGCCTCCGGGACAGCTGGGTGCTGGTCGACCCGGACCTCGTACGCAAGGCCCGCAAACGGGAGTTGGGCCTGCTCGACCCGGTCGACGCCCTGTCCGTCGCACTCACCGGCACCGCGGAGGTCGACGGGGAGAGCGTCGAGGCGGTGCCGGTCGGCGCGCTCGCCGCACTCCGCGACCGCCTCACCGCCGACCTGCCGCCCGCGCCGCCACCGGCAGGACTGCACGCCGAGCTGCGGGACTACCAACTCCGCGGCCTCGCCTGGCTGGACCTGATGACTTCACTGGGCCTCGGCGGCTGCCTGGCCGACGACATGGGCCTCGGCAAGACGGTCACCCTCATCGCCCTCCACCTGCGCCGCGCCCGCCCCGAGCCCACCCTGGTGGTCTGCCCGGCCTCCCTCCTGGCGAACTGGCAGCGGGAGATCGCCCGCTTCGCCCCCGGCGTCCCCGTCCGCCGCTATCACGGCGCGGGTCGCACACTCGACGGCCTCGACGGCGGCTTCGTCCTCACCACGTACGCCACCATGCGCAGCGCCGCGACCCGGCTCGCCGAGGTGCGCTGGGGGATGGTCGTCGCAGACGAGGCCCAGCACGTGAAGAACCCGTACTCGGCGACCGCGAAGGCCCTGCGCACCCTGCCCGCCCCGGCCCGCGTCGCACTGACCGGCACCCCGGTGGAGAACAACCTCTCGGAGCTGTGGGCGCTCCTCGACTGGACGACCCCGGGACTGCTCGGCCCGCTGAAGTCCTTCCGGTCCCGGCATGCGCGCGCGGTCGAGGGCGGCGAGGACGAGGAGGCGGTGCAGCGGCTTGCGCGTCTCGTACGGCCGTTCCTGCTGCGGCGCAAGAAGTCCGACCCCGGCATCGTGCCCGAACTGCCGCCGAAGACCGAGACCGACCACCCGGTCGCCCTCACCCGCGAGCAGGCCTCGCTGTACGAGGCGGTGGTGCGCGAGTCGATGGCGGCCATCGAGGCGGCCGACGGCATCGCCCGGCGCGGCCTGGTCCTGAGGCTCCTCGGCGCCCTGAAGCAGATCTGCAACGACCCGGCGCAGTACCTGAAGGAGCCCCTGCCGATGGCAACGCCGGGGCGGGCGGCGGACGTTCGCGCGGCCACCTCCGACGCGTCGCGGCGCTCCGGCAAGCTCGCGCTGCTCGACGAGCTCCTCGACACGATCCTGTCCGAGGAGGGCTCGGCCCTGGTCTTCACGCAGTACGTGGGGATGGCCGAGCGCATCGAGGCGCATCTGGCCGCGCGGGCGATCCCCGTGGAGGTGCTGCACGGCGGTACGCCGATCGCCCAGCGGGAGCATCTCGTGGACCGTTTCCAGAGCGGTACGACCCCGGTCCTGGTGCTCTCCCTCAAGGCCGCCGGCACGGGCCTGAACCTCACCCGCGCGGGCCACGTCGTGCACTTCGACCGGTGGTGGAACCCGGCCGTCGAGGAGCAGGCCACCGACCGCGCGTACCGCATCGGGCAGACCCAGCCCGTACAGGTGCACCGGCTCATCACCGAGGGCACGGTGGAGGACCGTATCGCCGAGATGCTGGTGGCCAAGCGTGCCCTCGCGGATGCGGTACTCGGCTCCGGCGAATCGGCCCTCACGGAGCTGACCGACAGCGAACTGTCCGACCTGATCTCCCTGCGGAGACCGACATGACACGACCTGAGCGAGCTGCAGCGGACGCGCGCAACGACGGGCTGGGGGCGCCCGGGCCCGGTTCGGATGTTGAGCCAGGACGGCTCGGGGAGTCGACGGCCGGTGATGTGCGGGAGGAGCGCCAGGTCGAGGGTGCGGGGGAGCGGCCCGCCGATCAGGCGCGGCGTGCGCTGCACGAGGCGCTGAGGACCGGTTCGGGCACGGGCGCGGCTGGTGGTCGGGCCGGCAGCGCAGCGCCGTCGGCGACGGAGGCGCGAGGCGGACCCGGAGCCGGTGTCGGACCGGACGACGCCGGGGCTCGCGAGTCCACTAGGGCCGATGCGTCGTCGTACGGCTCGACGGGGCCTGGGGCAGGGGCAGTTGAGGGCGGCGCGCGTCCCGCGGATGCGGCCAGGGCCGCCGTGGCGCCCGCGGCAGGCGCTCGCACGGCGGACGGGGGCGCCCCGGGCGCAGACGGTGCCAGTCCTGGACGTACGACGGGGACCACGGGGAGTCGTCCCGGCGATGTCGCGCGGGAGGCCTTGCGTGAAGCGCGACTTGCGGCGCGGCGTCGTACGGCCGAAGCGGCCGAAGCGGCCGGCGAGGGAGGCGACCGCTCGCGGCAGCCCGAGGACGGGTCGGACTCGGCTTCGTACGAGTCATCAGTGGAGGGCGAGGGCACATCGGTGGCTGCCCGCGCGGGTACGGAGGCGGAGTCCGACGGGGCGGAGGGTTCGGCGCCGGACGAGCCCGGGGAGTCGCCGGCCGCCCGTGCGAGAGCCGCGATCGCCAAGACCCGTAAGGGAGTTGAGCCGGGTCGGTCCCGGCGGCGGCCGGCGGGCACGGAGTCCCGGCTACGCCCGGCGCGGCCGAGGGACGACGTGGCCGAGGGTCTGCCGGGCCGTGATCCGGACGCCGGTGATCCGTCCACCGACCCGGCGGGCCCGCTGTCCGGCGCGCGGCCCGCCCCGTGGGAGCCCCGTCCCGCCACGGCCGCCGACCAGTCCGCTCCCGGCCGCGTCGAACGGATGGGCGGCCTCCTCGGCCCCGCCGCGACCGCACTCGGGGGCGCCGCGCACGACTCCACCTCGGACCACGATCAGCCGGCACCGGCCACCACACCCCTGAACTCGACAGATCCGACCGCTCCGACTGCCGCCAAGACCTGGACCGGTTCGCCCTCCGAGAGTGCCCGGGGTGGTGCCGAGTCCGCCCGCGGAGCCTCGACCGACCTGTCCGCCTCGCATGGCTTGCCCGACGCCGCCGACGCGACGGGGCGGTCGGTATCGGGGAGTTCGGCCGCTGCCCCCACTTCCTCGTCGAGGCCGGACGCCTCAAGCGGTCCGGTCGCCCGTACCGACGACGGGGACGGCTCGGCAGGGTCGGACGAGTCGACCGATCCGTCCGACTCACGGGCGTTGTCCGGCTCCGCCGACGTGACCGGCCGGGCGACATCGACTGATTCGGGGGCGTCGGACGATCCCGCTGGTTCAGCGGATCCGAGTGGTTCAGCGGATCCGAGTGGTCCGACGGATCCGACTGGTTCGTCCGGTCCGGGGAGGAGTTCGGCCGCCCCGGCCTCCTCCTTCGGGCCGGCTGCCCGACACGGCCAAGTCGCCGCCGCCGACGTGAACGCCGCCCTGGCGGCTCCGACCGGCCCGTACGCCTCGGCTGAATCGACGGATTCGGCCGCGGACCCCGGAGATTCGGCTGCCGCCCGCACCGCCTCCGCCGAGCCGCCTCGCCGACACGGTCAGGGTGTGCCCCCTCCGGATCTGAACGCCCCCTTGGCTTCCGCCGGTTCGGCCCATCCGACGGTTCCGCCGCCTTCGGCCACGTCGCCCGACACGACGGGCCGGCCCGGCGACGCCGCCCCGTCGAGCCAGACCGCGCCGTCGATCCAGACCACCCCGCCCGGCAAGGCCGCCGCCCTGGACGATCACGCCAGGTCGGACACCCCGGACGCCGCCCCGGCTGCCGAGGTCGCTGCCGAGGTCGCTGCCGAGGCGGGTGCCTCCGGCCGTGGATCCGATACTCCCCGGCCACGACAGGACATCCCCGGCGCCAACTCCCCGTTCGCCCGCACCTGGTGGGGCAACGCCTGGGTGCAGGCGCTCGAGAGCCAGTCGATGGATGCGGGGCGGCTCGCGCGAGGGCGGGCGTACGAGGGGCAGGGACAGGTCGCGACGGTGACCGTGTCCCCGGGACAGGTGATCGCCTATGTGCAGGGGAGCAGGCCGCGCCCGTACCGGACGAGGGTGCAGCTGCGCGTCCTGTCCGACGACGAGTGGGAGCGGTTCCTCACCGCCGCGGCCGAGCGGCCCGGACACATCGCCGCGCTGCTCGACAAGGAACTGCCGCAGTCCCTGGCGGACGGCGGAGTGCAACTGCTGCCGGGGCGCGGCGAGTTGAGGCCCAGCTGCTCGTGCCCGGACTCCGGCCACCCCTGCAAGCACGCCGCCGCACTGTGCTATCGCACGGCCCGGCTCCTGGACGAGGACCCCTTCGTCCTGCTGCGGCTGCGCGGCCGTACCGAGCGCGAGCTGCTCGACGAACTCTCCCGGCGCAACGCCACGTTGGCGGCCCGCTCCGCGTCCGGCGCGGCCGACCGCCGGCCCGGCGTACGGGCGAAGCAGGCGTTCGCTCCCCGCACCCTGCCACCACTGCCGCCCCCGCTGCCCGTGCCCGCGCACCCGGCATCACCACCCGCGTACCCCGCCGCGGACGGCGGGCCCGACCCGATCGCGCTCGACCAGCTGGCCACCGACGCGGCCGCCCGCGCTCATGCGCTGCTCGCCACCGGTGCCGATGCCGTCGGTGAGTTGACGTCACGTCAGGACGCGGTGCGGATCGCCGCCGCCCGGCCCGGTTCCGGCCTGACCGCGTCCGGCCGTGCGCTCTACGAGTCGCTGGCCCCCGCCGTCGGCCTGACCCCGGGCGAGCTCGCCCGCGCCGTCGCCGCCTGGCGGCAGGGCGGACTCGAAGGGCTCGCCGTGCTCGACGAGCCGTGGGACCCACCGGCCGGCCCCTTCGACCAGGCACGGCCCGCGCTCCTCGCGGCCGACTTCCCGGCCTTCCGCCCCTGGCGCAATCGCCTCACCCACCCGCGCGGGCACCGCCAGCTCCGTTTCGGCCGCGACGGCCGCTGGTACCCGTACGAGTCGGAAGCCGGCCGGGACGACTGGTGGCCGCGCGGCACCCCGGACCACGACCCCGTCGGTGCGCTCACCGCCCTCGTCGGCACCTGACCCGACCGGCGCCCCAGCCACGGACCCCCAGCCACGGACCCCCAGCCATGGACCCCCGGTCCCAGTGACACCAACGGCCACAGCCACCCGTACGGAAGATCCGACCTCATGCCGCAGAGCCCGCAGACGACTTCCCTCTACGACGTCAAGCGCGAACTCAAGCCGTACTACGCGCCGAAGAACACCGACTGGGAGCAGGTCGACGTCCCGCCGCAGCAGTTCATCGCCGCCGACGGCCGCGGTGACCCCAACACCAGTGCGGAGTACGCCGATCGCGTGCAGGCGCTCTACGCCGTGGCGTACACGCTCAAGTTCATGAGCAGGCGCACCCTCGGCCGGGACCTCGTCGTCGCACCGCTGGAAGGGCTGTGGTGGGCCGACGACCCGAGGACGTTCGTCACCCGGGACAAGGACGCCTGGCAGTGGCGCATGCTGATCAGCCAGCCGGACTGGATCACCGGCGAGCACATCGAGGAGGCCGTGCGCACGGCGTCGGCCAAGAAGGGCCTGCCCGCGATCGAGGAGGTCCGCCGCGAGACCCTGCACGAGTCCACCAGCGCCCAGCTCCTGCACATCGGCCCCTACGACGACGAGGGCCCCGCGCTCGCCAGGCTCCACGATACGTATCTGGCCGCGCGCGGCCTGCAGCTGACCGGACTCCACCACGAGGTCTACCTGGGCGACCCGCGGCGGGCCGCCCCGGAGAAGCTGCGGACCGTACTCCGCCAGCCCGTCCGCCCGACGACGGCCGCCCCCGACCGTCCATAGCCCACGCATAGCCCTCGATCACGTGAAGGCGGAACCGAATCCGTTCCCGAGCACGTCACCTGAGCATGCGGCGACACCAGAGCATGCGGCGACCGACTCGAATCCTGGCCTGCGCGGCGCTCGTTCTGGCGCTGCCGGCGTGCGGCGCGTTCTCCGGCGGACACGGCGACGGCCCGGGCACGCGGACCGCCTTCGTGAAGCTGGGCATCTTCCGCGCGTCCGTGCCGCAGCCCGCACCGAGCTCCTCCGCTACACCCGCCCCACCTCTGCGGCCCGGCAGCGGCGATCTGCGGCCCACCCGTCTCGGCCCGTCCGGCCACGCGGACCAGATGTACGCGAGCCTCGAGCGAGCGGAGGTGCAGGAGCTGCCCGAGGCACGGAAGGCACTGCGCGCACGCCCGGCCGACGACCTGGTCGGACTCGCCTTCGTCCTGCCCGGATGCCAACACACCGGCGCCCGTCTCGAGGTGGACGACAAGGTCGTCTCCGCGTCACTCACCGGCGCCGACAACGTGCACTGCGACGCGGCCGAGTACTTCCTGGCCACCTTCACGATCCCCGCCGACGAGCTGCCGGACGACTGGACCCTGCGCAACCGCCGCTGACGTGACCGGAACCGGGCGGCACCGACCGCATCCGGGGATGCCCTCACACTCCCTCGTTGCCGCGCAGCGCCTCCACCGCCACCCGGGCCGCCGCCCCGATCACCGCGTCCGCGCGCGGCAGCGTGCTGTCGGCGCGGGCCGCCCGGGTGAAGACCACCGCGGTGTACGTACTGCCGTCGGCCAGCTCGACGACACCGGCCTCGTGCCGCATCGATCCGAACGTGCCGGTCTTCCCGGACACGGTCACGTCGTCGTACGGGAAACCCGAGGCGAGCCGGTGGCGCCACGCCTGGCGGCCCATCACCTCGCGCATCAGGGCGCAGTGTTCCGCGGACGCCGCCCGTCCGGTCCAGATCTCCCGCAGCAGACGGGCCATGTCGGCCGGCGTGGTGGAGGACTTCGAGGCCGGGTTGTAGACATCCGCGGGCACCGCGGTGTCGTTGCTGGAGATGCTCTCCATCGCCGCCGCGAGCGATTCGCTGGCGGTCTCGGAGACCAGCCTGGCCCAGGTGTTGGCGACACCGCCCAGGACATGCGTGTCGGGCAGGCCGAGTTCGCGGCAGACCTCGTCCACCTTCGGCGCTCCCACCGTCCGCAGCACCGCGTCGGCCGCGGAGTTGTCCGAGACGGTCATCATCAGGACGACCAGATCGCGGAGCGACATCGTCACCGGGTCCTGGAGGATCGAGATGCCGGTGGGCCCGGCGATCCGGTGCGCGGGTTCGAGCGTGAGGCTGCTGCGCGGGTCGAGCGTCCCGGCATCCACGAGCCGCCAGAACGCCACCATCAGCGGCACCTTGTACACGGAGCCCATCGGCACCGGCTCGTCCGGATCGATGGTCACCCTGGCCTCGGGGCGGTGCAGCTCGGCCACATGCAGCCAGCCGCGCACCCCGGCATCGGCGAACAACTCACGGATCGTGCGAGTCGCCTCGCCGATGCCGCCGGCCGCAGCTGTACGACCACCACCGCGTCCCGATGCGCCGCCCGCTGCTCCACTCTGCCGCGCAGTGCTCATTTCGCCGCCTGCCGGGTCAGCGCGTCGACGAGGAGCCGGGCCGTGCCGGCCGTCTGATCCGCGCCCGGCCGGCGCGGATCCCACACCACCCGCAGCCGCAGCGGCAGCGCAGGATCGGATGCCGTGCGCCGCACCACGCCCTCGGCGCACAGGGTCTTGTCAGCGGTGACCAGTTCCGCCTGCCCGGCCGCGACGAGAGCGAGCCCGGCCCGTTCGTCGGAGATCACCACCGTGTCCACCCGCCGACCCCGGCTGGCCAGTGTGTCGACGAACAGATCGTGGGCCGCCGGGGCTTCTTCGCGCGGCCGCACCGCCACCGGCAACCGCCGCGGCATCCCGCCGGACGCCCTGGGCCGGTGCCCCTCGGACTGCTGTTGTCCCGCAGACGGCCGGCGCTCCTCGGGGGACAGGATCCAGGTGGGGAAGAGCACCACCCGGCCGGCGGCCAGTCCGTCGAGTACCGCCGGGTGCCGGATCACCGCAAGATCGAGCCGCCCGGCCGCGACCTCGGACAGCAGGGCGGTGGTCGCCGCCGTCGACACCGCGATCCGCGTGCGCTCCCCGGCCCGCATCGGCGCCGCAGCCACGGCCGCCGCGAGCCCCGCCGGCACCTCGGGCGCCAGGCCGAGCCGCAGCCGCCGTCCGTCCGCCTGCTCCCGCGCGCCCGTCTCGCGCAGCCGCGACAGGGCCGCGAGCGCCTTGCGCGCATGCGGAAGGAGCAGCACCCCTTCGTCGGTCAGGGTGACTCCGCGATCGCGGTCGAAGAGGCGCACGCCGAGCAGGGCTTCCAGGCGGCGCAGCCCCTGCGACAGGGGCGGCTGGGTGATGCCCACCCGCTGCGCGGCTGCACCGAAGTGTTCCTCCTCCGCCAGCGCGACAAAGATTTCCAGATGCCGTTCCGTCAGCATTCCGCTCCCGTGGCGTGCGGCGATATCGCCGGCGAATCGCGGTCAGGGCAAAAGCGTATTCGACATGCCGCTGAGGCGTGAGTTGACTCCGGTGTGTGACGTACGCCGTCCGCCACCGAGATCACGCAGGGAAGCGAGTCGACACGTGAATGAGCCCCGTACGCGTACCCGTATCAGCACCCGCCCGTCCCGCCGTGCCGTGCTCCTCGCCGGCGCCGGCACGGCGGCGGTCGCCGCTCTGTCCGGGAGCGCCCCGGCGTCGGCCAAGGTCCCGCACGATGCTGAACTCTCGGAGCAGTTCCGCGAGTTGGAGAAGCGCCACGCGGCCAGGCTCGGAGTGTTCGCACGCGATACGGCCACCGGGCGTACGGTGCACTACCGCGCCGACGAACGCTTCCCGATGTGCTCCGTGTTCAAGTCCCTCGCCGCAGCCGCCGTACTGCGCGACCTCGACCACGACGGCGGCTTCCTCGCCCGGCGCATCCACTACACCCGGGACTGCGTCGACACATCCGGGTACGCCCCCGTCACCGGGAGGCCCGAGAACCTGGAACGCGGCCTGACGGTGGGGGAGTTGTGCGCCGCTGCCGTGTCCGAGAGCGACAATGCCGCCGCCAATCTGCTCCTGCGCGAGCTCGGCGGGCCCACCGCCGTCACCCGCTTCTGCCGTTCCCTCGGTGACAGGGTGACCCGACTCGACCGCTGGGAGCCGGAGTTGAACTCCGCGGAACCCTGGCGGCGCACCGACACCACCAGCCCGCGCGCGATCGGCTCGACATACGCCCGCCTGGTCCTGGGCCGGGCGCTCGACGAACCGGACCGGCGTCGACTCACCCGCTGGCTGATCGCCAACACGACGAACACCGAGCGCTTCCGGGCCGGTCTGCCCGCCGACTGGATCCTGGCGGACAAGACGGGTGGCGGCGACCGGTACGGCATCGCCAACGACGTGGGTGTCGTACGTCCCCCGCACGGCGCACCGTTGGTCCTGTCCGTCCTGTCCACCAAGCTCGATCCGGCGGGCCCCACCGACAATCCGCTGGTCGCCAGGGCGGCCGGCCTGGCGGCGGCCCGCCTCGTCCCAGGAGCCCGCGGCGCCTACGCCTGACTGCGACTGCGACTGCGACTGCGACTGCGACTGCGACTGCGACCACGACCGCCGACCGGGACAGCAGTTTCAGCGCCGGGCGCGGCCCCGACTCAGCCGATCCGCCGCACGGGTGAGCCGGCCAGGAACGCCTCGATGTTCTCGACGGCCTGGCCGTAGTACGTGCGGTAGTTGTTCCGTGACACATAGCCCAGGTGCGGCGTGGCGAGCAGCCGGGGAGTGGTGCGTACGGGGTGATCGGCGGGCAGCGGCTCGATGTCGAAGACGTCCAGGCCCGCACCGGCGATCCGCCCCGCACGCAGGGCATCGAGCAGCGCGTCCTGGTCGACGATCGCGGCCCGTGACGTGTTCACCAGATACGCGGACGGTTTCATCAGCGCCAGCTCGGCGGCCCCGATCAGGCCGCGGGTGCGGTCGCCGAGCACCAGATGCACCGAGACGAAGTCGCTGGTGGCGAGCAACTCCTCCTTGGACGAGGCCAGTTGTACTCCGTGCTCGCCGGTCCGTGCCTCGGTGAGATGCTCGCTCCAGGCCCGCACATCCATGCCGAAGGCGAGCCCGACCCTGGCCACCCGGCTGCCGATCCTGCCGAGGCCGAGCAGGCCGAGACGGCGCCCGTGCAGATCGGCGCCGACCGTGGACTGCCAGGGCCCGGCGGTGCGCATCGCGGTGGACTCGGTGACTATGCCGCGGGCGAGGCCGAGCAGCAGGGCCCAGGTCAACTCCACGGGAGGGGTGGAGGTGCTCTGAGTGCCGCACACGGTCACGCCGTTGGCCTCCGCCGAGGCGAAGTCGATCACGGAGTTGCGCATGCCGGAGGCGATCAGCAGCTTGAGGCGCGGCAGCCGGTCCAGGACCGAGGCCGGGAACGGTACGCGTTCGCGCAGCGTGACGATGATGTCGAAGTCGCCGACCGCGGCGACGAGTTCGTCCTCCGTGGGGCAGTGCTCCGGGAAGCTCACGACCTCCACCCGGTCCCGGATCGCATCCCAGTCGGCGCTGCTGGTGGCGACGGACTGGAAGTCGTCGAGGATGGCGCAACGCAGGTACATGTCCGTGCTCTCCATGGGTTTCGCTGCTGGTGCTGGTGCTGGTGCTGGTGCTGGTGCTGGTGCTGGTGCTGGTGCTGGTGCTCGCGGCGCTGCCGGTTCCGTTGGATCCGCTTCCTCACTCCTTCTGACTCCTTCTACCGGCAAGGAGAATGCAGTGATCCACTGGTGGCGCGTCCGCGCCACCGCGGACCCCGGCATCCCCGACCCAGGAGACCGCACCGTATGAGCCGCCGTTCCCCCTTCGCCGACATCCCCACCACGACGCTCGCCGACCTCCTCGGCAGCGAGCAGGTCATGAACATCGGCATCCGCCCGCTGTGGGCACCGATGCCGCGCCTTGCGGGCCCGGCGTACACCGTGCAGTGCCCGCCGGGCGACAACCTCATGCTGCACGCGGCGATCCACCGCGCGGCGCCCGGCTCGGTCATCGTGGTGGAGTCCGGCGACGTGGACTTCGCGCTCGCCGGCGGCAATGTGTGCGCCGTCGCCCAGCGCCGCGGCGTCGCCGGGTTCGTCGCCGACGGGGTGATCCGGGACATCGGCGAGGTGCGAGAGTCGGGATTTCCCGTCCACGCCCGCGGAGTCGTCCCCATCCCCGGCACCAAGAAGGCCGTACGGCCGCTCGGCGAGCCGGTGCGCTGCGCCGGAGTGCGGGTCGAGGCCGGTGACGTGGTGGTCGCCGACGAGGACGGCATCGTCGTCGTACCCTCCGCACGCCGGGACGAAGTGCTGCACGCGGCCGAGGAGAAGCTGGCCGAGGAGGCGGACCAGTCGCTCGATGCGTGGGAGGACGCGCACCGCACCCGGATCGACCGGATCCTCACGGACGGCGGTTTCGAGGGCTGACGGGCTTCGACACCGCCCGCGCCGCCTCGCATGGCGCGAGCCCTCGCGGGTACTCGTGCGCGACCGGCAGTTCACTCACGGCTGCCGTCGCCACCGTCGATGTGAAGGGGGAGGCCGCATTCTCATGAGCAGATCACGAGTCGTCGTGGTCGGCGCCGGCTTCGCCGGCTACCAAGCAGCCCGGACCCTGCTGCGGCGAGCGCCCTCGCACGTCGAGGTCGTCCTGCTGAATCCGACCGACCACTTCCTGTACGTACCGCTGCTGCCGCATGTGTCGGCGTCGATCCTGGAGCCGCGCAGGGTCACCGTCTCGCTCACCCGCAGCCTGCCTGGCGGCCGGCTCGTGCTCGGCGAGGCGAGCGGAGTGGACCTCGGGACCCGGCACGTGCGCTACACCGACCCGGAGGGCCGGTCCGGTGAGCTCCGCTACGACAAGCTCGTGCTCGCCGTCGGCAGTGTCAACCGACTGCTGCCCGTACCGGGCGCGGCCGAGCACGCCAAGGGGTTCCGCGGCCTGCCCGAGGCGCTCTACCTGCGCGACCACATGATCCGCCAGCTCGAGCTCGCCGCCGACACCGACGATCCGCAGGAACGCGCCGCCCGAACCACCTTCGTGGTGGTCGGCGCCGGATACACCGGCACCGAGGTGACCGCCCACGGCCACCTGCTCACCCGATCCCTCGCCGCCCACAACCCGCGGCTCCGCTCCGGGCCCCCGCCGCGATGGCTGCTCCTCGACCTCGCCCCCCGCGTCCTGCCCGAACTCGACGCACGGCTCTCGCGCGCGGCCGAGCGGGTGCTGCGCCGCCGGGGCGTGGACATCCGCACCCAGACGTCCGTGCAGGAGGCCACCGGCGACGGAGTCCTGCTCGACGACGGCGAGTTCGTGCCGACCCGCAGTCTCGTCTGGTGCGTCGGGGTGCGCCCCGACCCGCTCGTGCAGGATCTCGGGCTGCCCACCGAGAAGGGCCGTCTGATCGTCGACGAGCACCTGAACGTGCCGGGCCACCCGGAGGTGTACGCCTGCGGGGACGCGGCCGCGGTGCCGGACCGTACCCGGCCGGGCAGCTCCACGCCGATGACCGCACAGCACGCATGGAGGCAGGGGAGGACGGCGGGGCGCAATCTCGCCGCCTCCTACGGTCGGGGCAGCTCGGCGCCATACGAGCACCACGACAAGGGCTTCGCCGTCGACCTCGGCGGAGTGCAGGCGGCCGCCAACCCGTGGAACGTACCGCTGTCCGGGCCGCTCGCCGGCGCCGTGACCCGCGGCTACCACCTGCTGTCCATGCCCGGCAACCGCGTCCGGGTGGCCGCGGACTGGCTCCTCGACGCGGTGCTGCCCCGGCAGGCCGTACAACTGGGCCTGATCCGCTCCGGCTCCGTCCCCCTCGACACCTCGTCGCCCGAACTGGCCCGCACCCCTCGCCCGTGAACGGCTGCGGGCACGGGCCGTCGTAACCCGCACCTGGTGGTACCCGCACCTTGTCGCCGACGGCCCGTGCCGCCCCGGCGGCAACGTTGTCGCCCGGGGCGGCATCTCCCCGGAGTGACGAGATCGACACGTTCCCGGCTCGCGATCCCCAGCGAACACGGCATAGGGTCACGGATCGGTCCAGGCCGTGGCTCGAAAAGCACGGTCCGGGCCGAACCGAACAGTCACCGGAGTAAGGATCCGCTGGTCATGACGACCGCTACAGCTGAGTCCCCCATCTACGACACCCTGGTCCAGGAACAGGGCGATGTCCTCGCAACGGCGCGTGAGACCGCCGAGGAGATCAAGCAGCAGGCCGAGGACGTCCTCCACTTCGGCGGCCCGACCGGCCCCGGCCAGGCCCCCGCCCCGTCCGAGGACCGGCCCTCGTAGACGCCCCGCGGGGAACGCCACGGTCTCTCGCGCGGCAGGGCCCCTCGCATGCCCAGGTCCGCCGGCCGGGCGATGCTGGAAGCGCACGTACGCACGTGTGCACACCCGCTGCACCGCACTGCACCCGCAGTGGCACGGCGGGCACCGCATCCGCAGTGGGAGGCGCCGATGGATCCCGTGGAAGGACTGGAGCGGATCGCGTTCCTCCTCGAGCGCGCCGGCGCCCCCACCTATCGCGTACGGGCCTTTCGCACCGCGGCCGAGGTGGTGGCAGGACTCTCCGAGGGCGAGGCCGCGCGACGCGTCGCCGACCGGTCCCTGGAGTCGCTCAAGGGCATCGGCCCCAAGACGGCCACCGTCGTACGTGAGGCGCTGGCCGGCACCGTACCTGCGTATCTGGAACGCCTGGAGCGCGAAGCGGGCATTCCGCTCGTGGTGGGCGGAACCGCCCTGCGGGCGGCCCTGCGTGGCGACTGTCACCTGCACTCCGACTGGTCCGACGGCGGCAGTTCGATCGAGGCGATGGGTCGGGCCGCACAGTCGATCGGCCATGAGTGGGCCGTACTCACCGACCACTCACCGCGCCTGACCGTGGCGCGCGGACTCTCCCCGGAACGGCTGCGCGAGCAGCTCGACGTGGTGGCCGCGCTCAACCGACGCTGGAAACCCTTCCGGCTGCTCACCGGCATCGAGTGCGACATTCTCGACGACGGAACCCTCGACCAGGAACCCGAACTGCTCGACCGCCTCGACGTCGTGGTCGTCTCGGTGCACTCCAAACTGCGCATGGACGCCCAGGCGATGACACGCCGCCTGATCGCGGCGGTCAGTGACCCGCGGGCGGACATCCTCGGCCACTGCACGGGGCGGCTCGTCGCCGGACGAGGCCGACCGCAGTCGCAGTTCGACGCGGACGCGGTGTTCGCCGCCTGCGCGGCCGCGGACACCGCGGTGGAGATCAACTGCCGTCCGGAGCGACTCGATCCGCCGCGCCGCCTGCTGCGCCGGGCTGTGGACGCAGGGGTGCTGTTCTCCGTGGACACCGATGCGCACGCGCCCGGCCAGCTGGACTGGCAGGTCATCGGCTGTGCGCGGGCCGAGGAGTGCGGCGTGCCCGCCGAGCGGGTCGTGACGACCTGGACGGCCGACCGGCTGCTGGCCTGGACGCGCACCCACCGCTCCCGCAGCGCCTCCTGAGAAGTCCTCCCACGGTCGATGGATGACCGGCAGCCACCGGGGCACCCGGAGTGTGCACGACAGACCGCGCTCGAGAGACCGCAGTCGAGTACGCGACAGAAGAAACTCCGCAGCGCGACCGAACACTCCGGAAGGGAGTCACCATGATCGCCCTCGGTGCCATCCTCCTCCTGATAGGCCTCTTCGCCGGAATCTCCCTCCTCACGACGATCGGCGCCGTACTGCTCGTCGTCGGCGCAGTCCTGTGGATCCTCGGCACCACCGGCCACATGATCGGCGGCCGCAGGCACTACTACTGACAGATCGTCAGCACCCGCGGGCCGGTCGCCCGGCCCCGTAGGGTCGTCGCCCATGACTGATCCTCACCCACCGATCACCCCCTACGACCGGGGCCGTCTCGACACCGGCGACGGCAACTTCATCCACTACGAGCAACTCGGCAACCCTGCGGGCAAACCCGCCCTGAACATCCACGGTGGCCCGGGGTCCGGGGCCTCGCAGCGGCCGACGCGAACCTGGGATCCGGCGCGCTACCGGGTGATCCGCTTCGACCAGCGCAACTGCGGCCGCAGCACCCCGCACGCCGCCGACCCGTCGGCCGACATGGCCCTGAACACCACACAGCACCTGATCGACGACATGGAGCGGCTGCGCGAACACCTCGGTGTCGAGAAGTGGTTGCTCAACGGCGGCTCCTGGGGTTCCACCCTGGCTCTGGCCTACGCGCAGCAACACCCGCAGCGTGTGAGCGAGATGGTCATCGCCGCGGTGACGACGACCCGACGCAGCGAGATCGACTGGCTCTACCGGGGTGCGGGGCGGTTCTACCCCGAGGCGTGGGACCGGTTCCGCGACGGTGTGCCTGAACGTGACCGGGACGGGGACCTGTTGGCTGCGTATGCCCGGCTGATGGAGAGCCCGGACCGGGCGGTGCGGCAGGCCGCGGCCGCGCACTGGCTCGCCTGGGAGGACGCGGTCGTCTCGGGCGAGCCGAACGGCCGGCCCGGAATGTACAGCGACCGCGACGCCGATGCACAGATCGCGTTCGTGCGGATCTGTGCCCACTTCTTCAGCAACGGCGCCTGGCTGCAGGAGGACCAGCTCCTGAACCAGGCGCAGAAACTGGCCGGCATCCCCGGAGTCCTTGTGCACGGCCGGCACGACATGGGAAGCCCCGTCGGGACCGCCTGGGAGCTGGCGAAGGCGTGGCCCGGATCGCGGCTGCATATCGTCGAGGACTCCGGGCACGCCGGAAGCGACGCGATGCACCGGGTGACCCGGGCCGCGATCGACGCGTTCAAGAACCGCTGACACGGCGGCCGTTCGGCCCGGACCCCGGTGTCAGGCGCAGGCGTCGGATGTCGGTGTCCGGCACCGATGTCAGGCGGCCGAGCCGAGGATCACCGACCGGGTCAGATGCCGTGGCCGGTCCGGGTCGAGCCCGCGCGCTTCCGCGAGCGCGAGCGCCAGGCGCTGGACCCGGACGAGCTCGGCGAGCGGGTCGAGACTGCCGGCCTCCCAGTGGGCACCGGTGGCCCGCACCTGGTCGGCAAGGCCCTCCGGCGCCTCGCCGAGCATCCAAGTGGCCGTCCCCGCGGTGGAGATGGAGATCGGACCGTGGCGGTACTCCATCGCCGGATACGACTCGGTCCACGACAAGGACGCTTCGCGCATCTTGAGGGCCGCCTCGTTGGCCAGACCCACGGTCCAGCCGGTGCCCAGGATGCTGAACTGCGTGCTCTGCAGCAGCTGTTCGGGCAGCGGACGCGCCAGCGCCGACTCGGCGTCGTCGATGCAGGCGGCCGTGTGCAGCCCGAGGTGCGCACGCAGCAACGTCAGCGCCGAGGTGGCGAAGCGGGTCTGCACCACCGACCGCTCGTCGGCGAAGTCGAGTACGACGACGTCGTCGGCGGCCGACATGACGCGGGTCCGCGGGTCCGCGGTGAGGGCGAGCGTACGGACCGTGCCCCGCAACTGGTCGAGCAGTCGCAGTACCTCGGTCGTGGTCCCCGACCGGGTGAGGGCCACCACCCGGTCGTAGTCACGTCCGGCCGGAAACTCGGAGGCGGCGAAGGCGTCGGACACGCCGTGACCCGCACTTTCACGCAGCACGGCATAGGCCTGCGCCATGAAGTACGAGGTGCCGCAGCCCACTACGGCGATGCGCTCTCCCGGCCGGGGCAGCTCGGCCGATTCCTGGACGCCGAGTTCTGCGGCTCGGCGCCAGCACTCGGGCTGGCTGGCGAGTTCCGTCGCTACGTGATGCATGGACCACTCCCGTCTGGGGCGGATGATTGAGAATGCATGCTAGATACTAGTTTCAATCATGTTCAAGCATGCCGATGAAACGTCGGTCGATCACCGGACCGCCAGGCCCCTCCGGCGCCATGCTGTAATCCCTGGCCAGGACCCATCAGGAGAGGTGCGAAGTGAACCGGTACGAGAGGCACGGTGAGTTGCTGCGGCTGCTCGCCGAACGCAAGCAGCTCGAGGTGGAGGCGGTCGCCGACGAGCTCGGCGTCTCCACCGCGACCGTCCGCCGCGACTTCGACCAACTCGCCGAACAGCGGCTGCTGGTGCGCACCCGCGGCGGCGCACTGCCCACCGACACCGCGTACGACCTGCCGCTGCGCTACAAGTCCGTCCGGGAGTCGGCGGAGAAGGAGCGCATCGGCAAGGCCACCGCGGCCATGGTGGAACGGGGCATGGTGGTCGGCCTCAACGGCGGTACCACCACCACCGAAGTGGCCCGCGCGCTCGCCGCCCGTGGCGACTGGCTGGACGACGCGCCGGGCGACGGGCCCGCGGTCACGGTCGTCACCAACGCCCTCAACATCGCCCATGAACTCGCGGTGCGCCCGCAGGTGAAGGTGGTGACGACCGGCGGCGTGGCGATGCCCCTGTCGTACGAGCTCGTGGGGCCGCTGGCCGGGCGCATTCTGCGGGACATCAGCCTGGACATCGCCTTCCTCGGTGTCGACGCGGTCGATCCGCGGCGCGGCGCCAGCGCCCGCAGCGAGCACGAGGCCGACATCAACTCGATGCTGGCCGCACAGGCGGACCGCCTGGTGGTGGTCGCGGACTCGAGCAAACTGGGCGGCAACGCGTTCGTCAGGATCTGCGGCCCCTCCGCCATCGACACCCTGGTCACGGACGACCGCGCCCCCCAGAAGGCGAAGGAGTTCGAGGAACGAGGCATCTCCGTCGTCCAGGCCTGACGGCCACATGCATGACCGATGATTGGTTATGCAATAAACAAAGAGTTAACGAGCACCTCTTGTCACCGCGTGCGACAGCGTTGCAGGATGCGGGGGCCTCGCCGATACCTCGGCCGGGGACCCCCGCTTTTCGTTTCTGCGCCCTCGCGCAACGCCCTTGATCGGAGGTGACCGTGTCGACGGCGGCCTCGACTTCGCCCAGCCCGGTCGTACCCCACCCACCACCGGCCGACGACGGCCGTGCCAAGGCGGACGCCTCGCGACGCAAACGCAAGCGCCGCGCGAAGGTCACCAAGCGGCCGTTGCGCGAACGACTGCGCAGGGACCGGACACTGCTCCTGCTCTGCGTCCCCGGCATCCTGTACTTCGTCGTCTTCTTCTATGTGCCGCTCGCGGGGAACGTGATCGCGTTCCAGGACTACCAGCCGTATCTGGGCTTCAAGGAGAGCCCGATGGTCGGCTGGACCAACTTCCAAGCCCTGGTGCAGGAGCCGGAGTTCTGGACGGCGGTCAAGAACACCCTCGAGATCAGTGCGGTCCAGCTGCTGCTGTACTTCCCGGCGCCGATCGCACTCGCCCTGTTCCTCAACTCGCTGATATCCAGCCGCAGTCGACGCTTCCTGCAGACGGTGGTCTACCTCCCGCACTTCCTGTCGTGGGTCGTGGTCGTCGGCATGTTCCAGCAGATCTTCGGCGGCGCCGGCACCGTCACCTCGTACCTCAACGAGCACGGCGTCAGTGTCGGCAACCTGATGAACAACCCGGACACCTTCTTCCTCCTGATCACCTCTCAGGCGATCTGGAAGGACGCCGGCTGGGGCGCGATCATCTTCCTGGCCGCCATGGCGAGCATCGACAACTCGCTCTACGAGTCGTCCGCGATCGACGGCGCGAACTGGTGGCGCCGGATCTGGCACGTCACCCTGCCCGGCATCCGGCCGGTGATCATCATGCTGCTCATCCTGCGGCTGGGCGACATCCTCTCCGTCGGCTTCGAACAGATCCTGCTGCAGCGCGACAACGTGGGCGCGGAGGCGTCCGAAGTCCTCGACACCTATGTGTACTTCCACGGCGTCGTGGACGGCGACTGGGGCATGTCCACCGCCGCCGGACTGATGAAGGGCGTGATCGGCTTCGCCCTCATCTACCTCGCGAACAAAGCCGCACACCGCCTCGGCGAACAGGGGGTCTACCGACGATGACCACGGACTCCTTCCGCGCGACGCTGCGTCACCGGCGCCGGCACCCGGAGCGCCCGGCCTGGATGGAGCAGCCCGGGACCCCGACCCAGGTCCTGAAGACCCTGGTCGTCATCGGCATGGTCGTCGCAGTCGCCTACCCGTTCCTGCTCTGCCTCGGGACATCGCTCGCCACCAAGGACGAACTCGCGGCGAACGGCGGGTATGTGCTCTTCCCCTCCGAGCCCACCCTGGAGGCGTACCGCGTCGTCCTCGACGGGGGAGTGGTCACCCGAGCGGCCATGGTGAGTGTCGGCGTCACGCTCATCGGCACGGCGCTGAGCCTGCTGTGCACGATCAGCCTCGCGTACGGACTCTCCCGCCCCGGTACCACGGCGGGGAAGCCGCTGCTCCTGATCGTGCTCGGCACCTTCCTGTTCACCCCGGGTGTCATCCCGAACTACCTGGTGGTCCAGGAGCTCGGACTGCTCGACTCCTACGGCGCGCTGATCGTGCCGACCCTGCTCAACGCCTTCAACATCGTGGTGATGCGCGCGTTCTTCCAGGGGATCCCCGACGAGCTGCACGAAGCCGCAAAGCTCGACGGCGCAGGGGAGTTCAGAATTCTCTGCACCATCGTGCTGCCGCTGTCCAAGGCCGTGATCGCGGTCGTCGGCCTCTTCTATGCGGTGACGTACTGGAACAGTTTCTTCAACGCGATGCTCTACATCAACGACGGAGAAAAACTGCCCCTGCAGATGGTTCTCCGTTCGTACGTACTCCAAGGGGACACCTTCAACGCCAAGGCACTCGGGGTCGCCGTGCTCCCTTCCTCGACCTCCCTGTCGATGGCCGTACTCATCCTTGCGGTGGCCCCGATCGTCGCGGTGTACCCCTTCCTGCAGAAGTACTTCGTGAAGGGCGTACTCACCGGCGCCATCAAGGGATGACCACGGGGCGAGTTCCGTGCACCGCAGTCTCCACCTCTTCGCTTCTTCCTGCCCAACTCTCAGGAGAATCATGGCTGGTCAAGGATTCAATCGCCGCGCTTTCCTGGGCGCCGCAAGCGCCACCGGAATCACTCTCGCCGCCGGCGGAACACTCACCGCCTGCGGCTCCGGCGCCAAATCCGGTGCCGGTGCTGCCGCTTCGGCCAAACTGAAACTGCCCGCATACGTACCCGCGAACGTGCCGAAGCCGGACCTGCCGGGCAATGCCCAGGGACTGGACGCCGGATACCTCAGGTACCCGAAGAATCTGGTGAAGCATTCGGGACCCGCGCCGGGCGACGGAGAGGCGATCACGGCCCTCACCGAGACCTTCACCACGATGCCGCCGGCCATGCGGCGCAACGCGTACTGGCAGGAGCTGAACAAACGCGTCGGCTCCGAGATACGCATGACGATCGTCAACGGTCTCGGCGAGGAATCCGTCTACCGTTCCAAGTTCAACGCACTCATCGCGGGCGGAGACCTTCCGGACCTGATGTGGTTCCCGCCCAACCAGGGGCTGAAGAACGTCCCGCAGCTGCTCGAGGCGAAATTCCACGATCTGACGGAGTACCTGTCCGGCGACGCGGTCAAGGAGTACCCGAACCTCGCCAACATCCCGCCGTACGCCTGGCAGACCGCGGTGGTCAACGGCCGGATCGCCGGCTACGCCGTCCCGTACGGCCGCATGGGCCAGGTGTATGTCGCCAACGAGGACTTCTGGAAGCCTGTCGGCGGGCTGCAGTTCGACAGCGCCCAGGACTTCTTCGAGAAGGCGAAGGACCTGCTCGACACCAAGCGCAAGAAGTGGGTGCTCGAGCCGGCCTACGTGAATCACCTCAACCAGTTCGCCATGTGGTACGGCGTGCAGAACGGGTGGCAGGAGAAGGACGGAAAGCTGGTGAACGCCTTCGAGACCGACGAATTCCTGGCCGGCCTCGAGTTCGCCGTCAAGTGCCAGAAGGCCGGACTGTTCTACCCGGACCCAAACCTGCGCACGACGCTGGAAAAGCTCGGGGGCGGGTTCCTCGGACTGCACGTCCAGTCGTTCCCCGGATTCCTCAACGACAGTGCCATGTACGACTGGCCGCAGAAGGTGGTCGTCCCGTTCGCCGCCGAGAAGGGAATGCAGCCGACCTGGGGTTACGGCTACGGTTCGGTCGGCTTCACAGCGATCAACAACAAGGTGCCGAAGAAGCGCGTGAAGACGCTTCTGAAGGTGCTCGACTTCCTCAGCGCCCCGATGGGCACGGAGACCCGGCTCTTCCTCGACAACGGTCTGGAAGGCAGGCACTGGGACCGGTCGAAGGACGGCGACGTCGTCCTCAACGACAAGGGGAACGCGGAGGTGCTCACCACCCGCCAGGCCATCAACTTCTTCTCCAACGCTCCCCAGTCGCTGTATCTGCCCGGCAAGTCGGAGATGACGCGGGGCATCCACGAGACCGAGGTGGAGCTGATGAAGATCGCCCAGGCGAACGCGACCATCGGCTACTTCTCCGACACCAACGCGAGCAAGGGCGCGTCGTCGAGCGCCGAATTCAACGAGGCGCTCAAGGACATCGTGGCCGGCCGCGAGTCCATCGCGTCCTTCAAGAAGGACGTCCTGCCGAAATGGCGTCGCACGGCCGGTGACGCGATGCGCAGCGAGTACGAGACCGCCATGGCGAAGGGCAAGAAGAAGTGACCACCACCAACGACCTGCGCATCGGTGTGATCGGCCTAGGCCTGCGCCGTTCCATCGCGACGGCCGCCCACCGCCCCGGCAGGGGTTCCGTCGTGACCGCCGTCGCCGACTCCGACGCCGCCGTGCGGGACACGGTGCCGGGCCTGTTCGAAGGCGCCGCGGCCCACCGGGACCATCGGGGGCTCCTCGCCGACGACGCCGTCGACGCCGTGCTCGTCGCCACCCCCGACGACACCCATGAGACCGTCGCCTGCGATGCGCTCAAGGCCGGCAAGGCGGTCTTCGTGGAGAAGCCGCTCGGTATCAGCGTGGAGCAGTGCGACGCCATCCTGCGCACGGCGTACGAGACCGGCACGCGGCTCTACGTAGGTCACAACATGCGCCACATGGGCGTCGTACGCCTGATGCGCGACCTCATCGCACGCGGGGACATCGGTGAGCCGAAGACGGTCTGGGTGCGGCACTTCGTCAGCTACGGCGGCGACTACTACTTCAAGGACTGGCACGCCGACCGTCGCCGCACCACCGGCCTGCTGCTGCAGAAGGGCGCGCACGACCTCGATGTCGTGCACTGGCTGGTGGACGGCTACACGACTCGTGTGAACGCCTTCGGCGAGCTGATGCTCCACGGCGACCTGCCGCGCCGCGAGCCGGACACCCCGCGCCCCGAGGGCTGGCTGCGCGAGTTCGAATGGCCGCCGAGCGAGCGGAAGAACCTCCACCACATCGTGGACGTCGAGGACGTCTCGATGATGAACATGCGCCTGGACAACGGCGTCCTGGCCGCATACCAGCAGTGTCACTTCTCGCCGGACTACTTCCGCAGCTACACCGTCATCGGCACGCAGGGGCGGCTCGAGAACTTCGGTGACAGTCCCGGCGCGGAGGTCCGGGTCTGGAACACCGGGCCGAGCGGTTACCGCGCCGATGCCGACGCCACGTATCGCGTACCGGAAGCGACGGGCTCGCACGGCGGCGCGGACGGACGGATCATCGACGAGTTCTGCCGCTTCGCGCGGGACGGCGGTGCCACGGACACGTCACCGGTGGCCGCGCGGATGAGCGTCGCCGCCGGGTACATGGCCACGCAGTCCCTGCGCAACGGCGGCGCACCGTACGACGTGCCGCCACTCGATCCGGAACTGACCGCCTATTTCGACGGCGGTCAGCGGTAAGTGCTCCGGCGCGGTCGTGAGTCGCCCGACCGTGCCGGTCAGGTTCACCCGTCCCCACCACGAGAGGGAGTACATGAACCACATCAGCACGTTCCTGAAGGGCCGTCGGGGCCGGAGTTGCGCGGTGATCGCCGCGGCCGCCGCGCTGACCCTGACCGGGTCCTCCGCCACGGCAGGTGCCGCCCAGGACTCCGAGGCCGCTGCGGAGATCGGCCAGACGCCCGGCACATACACCTACTACGGCTTCGACGACGAGGTGACCGGTCTCGACGAGGTGACCTGGTCGACCACCGTGGACACGGACCCGGGCCATCGCTCACAGGTCTTCTGGAGCCATCAGTTCGGCTTCGACGAGGGCAACGGCGCCTATATCGGCATGCAGACCAACAAGGGCGAGGGCCGGATGCTCCTGTTCTCCGTCTGGGACGTCTTCGAATGGAAGGCCGGCGACGAGGGCAGCTGGTGCCAGGAGTTCGGCGGCGAGGGTGAGGGCGCCAGCTGCCGGCTGCGCTTCAACTGGCAGGAGGGGCACACCTATACGTTCAAGGTGGCGAGCGAGGGCGACGGCTGGTTCGGTGCGACGGTCACCGACACGACCGCCGCCAAGTCGGTGAAACTGGGCTCGATCCGCACACCGGCCTCGCAGATCGATCCGGCCGGGATGGTCGACTGGACCGAGTACTACGAGTGGAACGACATCCGTACGACGTGTCATGACCAGCCGTTCTCCGCGGCCCGGTTCGGAGTTCCCGAAGGCGTACTCGCCGACGGAACGCGGGTGACGGGGGCCGTCTCCAGGACCAAGAGCAGTGACAACCCGTGCGCCCCGATGACCCGCACCGAGACGCTGCCGGACGGGCAGGGCTCGGTGCAGGATCTGGCCGTCGGCAACTCGGTGCGCGGTGCACTGCGTGCGGCGGACGGCAGTTGTGTGGGGAGTGCGGGTGACGAGCCGGCCACGGGTGCCGCAGTCGCCGCCCCGTGCGGGGGAGGCACCGGACCGGACGGATCGGTCGGCACGTTCGCACAGTCGTGGGTGCTCGCGGCGGACGGAAGCGTGCGTCTGCCGTCCGACCACTGCCTGACGGCGGAGCCCGGCGACGCGAGTGTGAGTATCACGGACTGCGCGGGCCCGTCGGCGGACGGAGCCGTCACCGATCCGCTGAAGCGCTGGGCGGTGGACCGCGATGAGGGGACGCTGGTCAACGAGTCCACGGGCGAGTACCTCACTCGTACTTCGTCCGGATTGACCCTCACCGACGGCTCGGCGGCCGGTGCCCGGGGTTGGACGCTGCCCGCCGCGTAGACACGGGCCCCGATCCTTCGTCCGCACGGAGCACCCCACCCGTCCCCCGGATGTGTGACCCGCGAATGGTGGGGCGGCGGGTGGGTATCGGGTGGTCACCGATGCGTCGGGTCGCCGGGCAGGGTCGGGCGGGTCGGCGTGAACGCCGAGTCAGGAGCTGTGATGGACACTTCGCTCGAAACCCTTCTCGACCGCGTCCAGGAGCGTGGCGGTTTCGCCGCGGTGCCCGAGGCGGCGCGTGCGGTCCGCGGAGTGCTCGAGGTGCTCGGCGCGCATCTGGTCGGCGCCGACCGCAGTGACCTGGCCCGACTCCTGCCCGAGCAGTGCGCACCGCTGCTCACCGAGGCGCAGGCGGCGAGTGAGCCACTGACGCCCGGCGGTTTCGTCGCCGCGGTCGCGGAGCGTTCGGGCGACGAGATGGCCGAGGCCCGCCGCGCCGTGACCGCGGTGCTCGGCACCGTCGCCGAGCGTTCCGACGACGCGCTGCTGCGCCGGGTCCTGACTCAACTCCCGCCCGGGCACGCGGGGTTGTTCGGCTGCACCGAGCCGACCTGACGCAGTCCGCCCGGATCCCGTGCGTGACGGCCGTCCCGTGTTCGACAGCACCTTGTCCTGGAGGATTCCCATGGCAGCAGGAGCTCGTTCCGAGAGACCGGCAGGCGGCGACGGGGAGACGGCTGTCGTGCGGGGGCGAGGGGCCCCCGCCCCCTGGGCGGTGCGCGCCCTGGCCATGCTGCTGGCCTTCGCCGGCATGGTGGCGTTCGGCGTCTTCCTGGCCAGGATGACCCTCGAACCGTCGGCCGCCTCGGTGTCCCTGACGCACAGCAACTTCCGCCCCGGCGACTCCATCCGGGACTATCTGGACCAGCCCGCCCTGCGCGACACCGTGAAGCAGCTCGGCGGCAATGTGGTGCTCGGTGTGCCGTTCGGCCTCCTGCTTCCGGTCCTGGTGCCGCCGGCCCGCGGGCTCGTGCGGGTGGTCGTGGTGACGGCCGTCGTGATGAGCCTGGTCGAGCTGACCCAGGGCTTCTGGGTGACCGGCCGCACCTTCGACATCGACGACGTCATCCTGAACACCTCCGGCGCCCTGATCGGTTACGTACTGCTCGGCCGCCGGCTCGGCCGCGCGGTGCACCCGCGCCGCCGGCACTGGTGGCACCGCTTCACCGGCGGTCCGGGCGCCGGTGCCTGACCCTTCGTCCGGTTCGTCCGGTGTGAACTCCGTCCGTACGTACGCGATGTGAGCGGCTTTCACGTGCCCGTTCCGGATCGGTCGTCCTGCGTTTACCTTGTCGGGATCATCTGTGCGACCAGGGACGACGAAGGGTTCGGGTATGCGGGAGCAGGGGATCAGCAGGCGGGCGATGCTCGCGGGCGTCGGCGGGGTGGGGACCGCGGTCGCGCTCGGCGCGTTCGGTCGGCAGGCCGTCGCCGACGGCGGTACGGCCAGGTTCCCGCTGCCCGACAAGGCCGAGCTGACCGTGCTGCTCACCGGCGACGCGGGCACCGGCGAGCCCGAGCAGTTCGCCGTCGCGGCCGCCGCCCGCAAGCTCTGCGAGGAGCGCGGCGTGGACCTCGCCATCGGGCTCGGCGACAACATCTACGAGAACGGTCCCGAGGAGGTCCTTGACGACGAGTTCCGTACGAAGTTCGAGGAGCCGAACCAGGGCATCGACGTCCCCTGGATGATGGTGCTCGGCAATCACGACACCAGCGGCATCATCCCCGGCAGCGGCGGCCGCCCGTCACGCGGTGACCACGAGGTGGCGTACCACGACCATTCCGCCCGCTGGTACATGCCGGCCCGCTACTACTCCGTCGCCGTGCCGCAACAGGCGCCTGTCGCCGAGTTCTTCGCGCTCGACACGACACCGCTGTCCTCGTACGTGCTGCAGACCGACCCCGAGTACCACTGGGACGGACCGTTCGCCCGCAGGCAGCGCGAGTGGCTGGCCGACTCGCTGGCCGCGTCCCGCGCCCGCTGGAAGTTCGTCTTCGCCCACCACCCGCTGCGCAACAACGGCACGCACGGCAACGCGGGCGCGTACGAGGGCATCACCTGCGGCGACTATCTGAGCGGCAAGCACGTCAAGAAGTTGTACGAGGAAGTGGTGTGCGGCAAGGCCGAGTTCATCCTGTCCGGCCACGATCACACGCTGCAGATCCTGGACACCGGTGCCGAGTGCGGGGGCACCCAGCAGATCGTCTGCGGCGCCGCGGCCAAGACGAAGGGCCGGGCGTCCGAGCCGGAGAACAAGGCCTTCTGGGAGGCGTACGACACGCTCGGCTTCATGACGCTCTCCATCAGCGCCGACCGGGTCGTCACGGACGCCTACACGGTCGACCCGGAGACGTCCGCGTACACCCATGCGTACCGGCACACGCGGACCGACCGCCTGGCGGCGTGACGGCCGGCCGGCGACGCGGCCCGGCGGTCACTCGATGACGAGGTCGACGGGGATGTTGCCGCGGGTCGCGTTCGAGTAGGGGCACACCTGGTGGGCCTGCTCGACCAGTTCGCGGCCCTGCGCCGGGTCGAGCGACGCCGGGAGTTCGACGCGCAGGGTGACCTTCAGGGCGAAGCCCTCGCCCTGCTTCCCGATGCCGACCTCGGCCGTCACCGCCGCGTCGTGGACGTCGGCCTTGGCCTGCCGTCCGACGGCGCCGAGGGCGCTGGCGAAGCATGCGGCGTACCCGGCGGCGAACAGCTGCTCCGGGTTCGTGCCCTGGCCGTTGCCGCCCATCTCGGTGGGGATGCCGAGGTCGAGGTCGAGCTTGCCGTCGGAGCTGACCGCGCGGCCTTCGCGGCCATGGGTGGCGGTGGCGACGGCGGTGTAGAGCGCGTCCATGGAAGTTTCTCCTTGCTGAGGTCCTCGACTGCTGACGACAGAAGTAGAGCATGCAATTGAATTGTGCGCAACTGAATGGCCCCCGGCTACTCTGAAGGCATGCCCTCAACAGACGCCACCGACGACGCCCTCCGCCTCGACCAGCACCTCTGCTTCTCCCTGCAGGCCGCTTCGCGTGCCTTCAGCGGTGTCTATCGCGTCCTGCTGAAGGAGCTCGGACTCACCTACCCGCAGTATCTGGTGATGGTGGTGCTGTGGGAGCACCGCGAGCTGTCCGTGAAGCAGCTGGGCGAACACCTTCGCCTCGACTCCGGCACGCTCTCCCCCCTGGTCAAGCGACTGGAGGCGGCCGGCCTCGTACGCCGCGAGCGCAGCGCGCACGACGAGCGCTCGGTGCACGTCCACCTCACCGAGGAGGGCGCGGCCCTGCGTGAGCGCGCGTTGCTCGTCCCGCGCCGGATCGCCGCTGCGACAGGCATCGGCCTCGACGAGGTGCGCGATCTGCGGGCCCGACTCGACCGCCTCACGACCGCGTTGGACGCGGCGGCGCTTGCGGAGGTGCCGGACCTCGGGTGACGGGACCTTCCGTAAGCCGGTCATAGCCGGGGCGTCGACCACCCCGGCTAGGTGAAATCCCGTGTCGGATGAGAGGGTCGGTCGGGTGAGTGAGACACCGAACAACACCCTGCAGTACCGCTTCGACGGCGCGGAAGACGCTCCGGTTCTGGTCCTGGGTCCCTCACTGGGTACCACATGGCACATGTGGGACCGGCAGATCCCCGAACTCTCGGGTACCTGGCGGGTGTTCCGGTACGACCTGCCGGGGCACGGCGGCGCACCCGCGTACGCCACCGACTCGGTCGCGTCGTACGCCGAGCGTCTCCTGGCCACGCTCGACGGCCTCGGCGTGCAGCGCTTCGGCTACGCGGGCTGTGCGCTCGGCGGTGCGATCGGCGCCGAGCTGGCGCTGCGGCACCCGGACCGGGTGGCCTCACTCGCGCTCATCGCCGCCTCGCCGCGCTTCGGCACCGCCGACGAGTTCCGCCAGCGCGGGGTGATCGTACGGACGAACGGCCTCGACCCGGTGGCGCGCACCTCGCCCGAGCGCTGGTTCACGCCGTCGTTCGTGCAGAACCAGCCCGCGATCACCGAATGGGCCGTGCAGATGGTGCGGACCACGGACCCCGGCTGCTACATCGCCGCCTGCGAGGCACTCGCCTCCTTCGACATCCGCCACGAGCTCGGCCACATCGGCGTACCCACCCTGGTCCTGGTCGGCTCCGACGACCAGGTGACCGGTCCCGCCGAGGCACGCACCCTGGTCGCCGGCATACCGGACGCCCGGCTCGCGGTGGTCCCCGGCGCCTCGCACCTGGCCCCCGTCGAGCAGCCGACGGCCGTCACGGACCTGCTCGTACGCCACTTCTCCACCGCCTGGCCCTCGGCGGGCGACACCTCCACCGGGTTCACGGCGATCGCGGCGCCGCCGGTGAAGCCGGTGATCGCGCCGATGCCCGCCGGACCCGTCGCCGAGATCGCGCCCGCTGCCGCACAGGGCGGCGTGCCGGTGCGCCCGGACACGTACGACACCGGGCTCAAGGTGCGCCGTGAGGTGCTCGGTGACGCGCATGTGGACAGTGCGCTCGCCGGAGCCGACAGCTTCTCGGAGGACTTCCAGGACCTGGCCACCCGCTACGCCTGGGGCGAGATCTGGAGCCGTCCCGGCCTCGACCGGCGCTCACGCAGCTGCGTCACGCTCACCGCGCTCGTCGCCGGTGGCCACCTGGACGACCTGGCCACGCACACCCGGGCCGCGCTGCGCAACGGCCTCACCCCGCAGGAGATCAAGGAAGTCCTGCTGCAGGCCGCGGTCTACTGCGGTGTGCCGGCCGCCAATGCGGCCTTCAAGGTGGCACAGCAGGTGATACGGGAGGAGACCACGCCGGAGGAGTAGCGCGGTCGCGCGGTACGGGGCCGGCTGCGGGAGCAGGATGGTGGCATGGAACTGACGAAGAAGACCCACGCCTGCGTCCGGCTCGTGAAGGATGGGCGGACCCTGGTCATCGACCCCGGCGCGTTCAGCGAGCCGGACTCGGCGGACGGCGCCGACGCGATCCTGGTCACCCACGAGCACCCCGACCACTTCAGCGAGGAGCGGCTGCGCGCCGTCCTCGAGGCCTCGCAGGGCACCGAGCTGTGGACGCTGCGCTCGGTGGCCGACCGGCTCGCCGGCGCCTTCCCCGGGCGGGTGCACACGGTCGGCGACGGCGACACCTTCGCTGCCGCGGGCTTCGACGTGGAGGTGCACGGCGAGCTGCATGCGGTGATCCACCCGGACCTGCCGCGGATCACCAACGTCGGGTTCCTGGTGGACGGTTCGGTCTTCCACCCGGGCGACGCCCTGACCGTGCCCGGCCGTCCGGTCGACACCCTCCTCGTCCCGGTGATGGCCCCCTGGAACAAGGTCTCGGAGGTCATCGACTACGTACGCGAGGTGGCGCCCGCCCGCACCGTCGACATCCACGACGCCCTGCTGACCGACCTGGCCCGCCCCGTGTACGACCAGCACCTGGAGAATCTGGGCCGCGCACCGCACCAGCGCCTGGGCGCAGGGGAGTCGACAGGCCTCTGACCAGGTCCGGACCCGTGCACGGGAGCCCGCATCGGCCGGCGGGCCCGGCGATTGTCGGACCCGGCGGGTAGGTTGTGGGACATGCGCATCGCGACTTGGAACGTGAACTCGATCACCGCCCGCCTCCCCCGCCTGCTCGCCTGGCTGGAGAGCAGCGGCACGGATGTCCTGTGCATCCAGGAGACCAAGTGCACGGCGGAGCAGTTCCCCGCGGACGCACTCCGCGAACTGGGATACGAGTCCGCGGTGCACGCCACCGGGCGGTGGAACGGCGTGGCGCTGGTCTCCCGCGTCGGCATCGAGGACGTCGTCCGCGGCCTGCCCGGCGACCCGGGTTACGACGGCGCCGAGGAGCCGCGCTCGGTGTCGGCGACCTGCGGCGGAGTCCGCCTCTGGTCGGTCTATGTGCCGAACGGCCGGGAGCCCGACCACCCCCACTACGCCTACAAGCTCGCCTGGTTCGAGGCCCTGCGCGCGGCCGTCGCAGGGGATGCGGCGGGCAGCCGGCCGTTCGCGATCCTCGGCGACTACAACGTCGCACCGACGGACGACGACGTCTGGGACATCGACCGGTTCGAGGGCGCGACCCATGTCACCGAGGCCGAGCGTGCCGCGCTCACCGCGCTGCGCGAGACCGGCCTGACCGACGTGGTGCCGCGCCCTCTCAAGTACGACCACCCGTTCACGTACTGGGACTACCGCCAGCTGGGCTTCCCGAAGAACCGCGGCATGCGCATCGACCTGGTCTACGGGAACGCCCCGTTCGCCAAGGCCGTCACCGACTCCTACGTGGACCGCGAGGAGCGCAAGGGCAAGGGCGCCTCGGACCACGCACCGGTGGTGGTCGATCTGGAGGTGTAGTCACCGCGAGCGGGGGGGGGGATCGCCCGTCAGCCCACCAGCTCCCGCAGGTCCACCGAGTCGGCGATCGCCTTCAGGCCACCGTCACCGGGGTGCAGATGGTCGCCGCTGTCGTACGCGGGCAGAATCCGGGCCGGATGCGCCGGATCGCGCAGTACGGCGTCGAAGTCGAGCACCGCGTCGTAAGCACCGCTGGACCTGATCCAGTCGTTGATCGCGCGCCGCTCGGCGTCGACGGCGGCCGTGCAGCGCTCCTCGCCCTCGCACGGTGCGATGGTGGCGGCCACCGAGCGCAGGCCCCGCGCCTCGGCCCGCTCGGCGATCTCCCGCAGCCCGTGGATGACTTGGGCGGCCGTGTCGCCCCAGCGGATGTCGTTGACCCCCTCGAAGACGACCACCGTCCGGGCCGTGGTCTGCGCGGCCACATCGCGGTCGAAGCGGTGCAGGGCGCTCACCCCGCCGGTGTCCGTGGAGACGCCGTCGCCCGGGTAGCGGTCCTGGACCACGCGGTTCGCGGAGATGCCCTGGTTCAGCACGCCGTAGTGCGGGATGTCGTCCTGGGTGAGGATCCGCCGGGCCAGTACGTCCGGCCAGCGCAGATTGGCGTCCTGGGTGGAGCCGACGCCGTCGGTGATCGAGTCGCCGAGCATCACAAGAGAGCCGGGCCCGCCGCCCACGTCGACCCCGGTCAGAAACGGCCAGGTGCCGATCGTCGAGGTGTACGCGGAGCCGGCGCCCTCCGCCGCATGGTCGCCCGGTTCGCTGAGGTACGAGGTCTGGCTGGTGGCACTGTGCACCGGCGCGGCCGTGACCGTGTCCGGCAGATGGAAGCTGACGAGGAGATTCGCGTCGGCCGGCACATCGAACCCGACCGGATCGCTGAACGCCTGTGCCCCGGCGGGGATCTCGGTGCCGCGCTCACCGCCGAACCGCAGCCGCACCGGCGCGGACCGCGCCTCGGCCCCGTCCCCCTGTACCGCGACGGTGGCGCCGCCGATGCGTACGGGCGTACCGGCGAAGGTGTTGTCGAGCCGGATGCGCACCGCCGGCCCGCCCGTGGAGGTGTGCACCACGAGCCGCAGTGTGCGGTCGGTCCACGGCCCGACCTCGGTGTACCCGGAGGTGGAGGTGGACCAACTGCCGGTCAGACCACGGTCCGGCGTGCGCACCGACACGTCGAACACGTGCAGATCGGCCGCGCCGGGGTCCTCGGGCAGCCGCACCGAGGCGACCCGGCGGCCCTCGGCGATGGGCACGGTCACCACGTAGAGCCGGGCCTTCTCGTCGAGCCGGCCGTCCGGTGTGTTGACGTGCGGAAGGGCCACGGACTTGGTGGCGAGCGGGCCCGTGCGCCAGTCCGGCGCGGCGAGACGGAAGGTGCCGCGGGACCCGTCGCTGTAGTGGACCGTGCCGGTGCCGACCGCATCGCCCCCGGTCCCGGCGACGAGGAAGGACAGGGCGTCGCCGCGGCCGCTCACCCGTACCGACTGACCGTCGGCCCGTACGTTGTCGGGCCGCCCCGGCCGGGTGTCCGGCATCGCGATGCGGGAAGCGTCGACGGTCAGGGCGCGTCCGGGAGTCCAGCCCGCGGCCGCCAGATCCTGCGCGGACAGCGAGGCGCCGGAACCGTCGAAGTCGGCGCTCCCCGGTGCGGAGTCGTCGCTGACCGCGCGGTTGTCGAAATGCCGCTCCAGCGGGAGCGGCCGGGGTCTCGGCTCCGCCGCCGAGGCGCTGCCCGCCGTGGAGACCGGGACCACCCCCGCCACCAGCGCCGCCATGACGGTTCCTGCCCAGATGCCTCGGCGCACGCCGGTCTCCTCCGGTCCCTGTGACGTCGGTTGCGCCATGAAGCTAAGGAGGCGACAGGGACGCGTCAATGACCGGCGTCTGAACTCGACCTGAATTCACGGCAGTAGGCGTACGGTCAGCTGCCGGAGCGGCGCCGGGCAGGCTTCAGCGGTGGACCCGGGCATACGTCGCCATGTCGAGATCGAGGCGCGGGCTGTCCGGCCGATGCGCAGCACGTCGCAGCAGGCGCCGAGGTCGTGGGATTGTCGCGCCAGGGACCGTGTCATGTGCACGTGTCGGTCGTTGGGCAGTCTGGATCATGAGGGTGCGCGACGGCATTTGTGCCGGCTCTTCCGGGTGGCGCCCCTCGTGACTCTTCTGCCTGTATGACACTGGCTGTATGAGACTGGCCCTCGCGGAAAGGTTTCCGTGAGGGCCAGTGCCATGCGGGGCACTCGTACAGGGGAAGGCGGTATGTGAAATGGGAGGCAGTGCAGGGCCGAGCACGCGCACCTGCCGTGCCGGCCGGTCAACCTCAAGCAATCCGAACTCGTGAGGTCGCTCATGAACATCCCTTTCCTGGACAAGTGGCGCCGCAGGCAGCCCGCCGACCCGGGCGAGGGTCTCGCGGCCGCCTTCGAGGAGGATCCGGAGTCGGTCACCGAGCTGCTGTCCGAATGTGAGCTACTGCGGTCCGAGGCGGAGCGCGCCGGCCTCGAACTCGACGACACCCCGGCCTCGTTGGAGGCCCTCGACCAGCTGCCGCCCACCTGGCGCGACGACGCGGAGCTGCTGCCCTGGATCGGCAACGACGCGGGTCTCTACCTCGGCACCGTCCTGGTGCGGGCCGTCCGCGGCGCCGCATGGCACGTATGGCCCGGCGGCCATCCAGTCGTCCGGCTGCCCTCGGGCCGGGAGATCCACGTCGTGGAGGCCGGCCTCGACTGGGCGGTCAACGGGGCGCCGCAGCTCTCCCAGGTGTACGGGGAGGCGGCCGAGGGGTAGCCGCCGGGCCGCCCCCCGAGGGCAGCCCGGTAGAGCAATACGGTTAATGCCTTTTCAGTGCGTGTCGCCTGTTAAGTCCCATATTGGGCTGGATAGTTTGCGCGGACGACACGGCTGGAAGTGGGTAGGTCGGCATGGCCGTCGATCCGTTGATCGAACTGCATGACGTCAATAAGTACTACGGGAAGTTGCATGTCCTCCAGGACATCAATCTCACCGTCGGGCGTGGGGAGGTGGTGGTCGTCATCGGCCCGTCCGGTTCGGGCAAATCGACCCTGTGCCGGACGATCAACAGGCTGGAGACCATCCAGTCCGGACGCATCAATCTCGACGGACGCTCACTGCCCGAGGAGGGCAAGGCCCTCGCGGGACTCCGTGCCGAGGTGGGCATGGTCTTCCAGTCCTTCAACCTCTTCGCACACAAGACCGTCCTGCAGAACGTCTCGCTCGCCCAGATCAAGGTGCGGGGGCGCAAGAAGGACGAGGCGGACCAGCGATCGCGGGAGCTGCTCGAGCGAGTCGGCCTCGCCGCCCACGCCGAGAAGTTCCCGGCGCAGCTCTCCGGCGGACAGCAGCAACGGGTCGCGATCGCACGGGCGTTGGCGATGGACCCGAAGGTGATGCTCTTCGACGAGCCGACCTCCGCTCTCGACCCCGAGATGATCAACGAGGTGCTCGAGGTCATGCAGCAGCTCGCCAGGGACGGGATGACGATGGTCGTAGTCACCCATGAGATGGGCTTCGCGCGGTCGGCGGCCAACCGGGTCGTGTTCATGGCCGACGGCCGCATCGTCGAGGACCGCACGCCCGAGGACTTCTTCACTCACCCGGAGAGCGACCGCGCCAAGGACTTCCTCTCCAAGATCCTCAAGCACTGACGGGGGCGTTCGGACTCATGACGCGTACCACACGTGTGCTCGCGGGGCTGCTCATCCTGCTCCTCGCCGCGACGACGGCCTGCGGCAAGGACGGCAGCCCCCCGGTGAAGGGCCCGCGGGCCGACCAACTTCCGCACTACGAGGTCGACAAGGCCTTCCAGCTCCCGGACTCGCCGACCTGGCGCAAGGCGAAGAGGCGCGGCTATCTGCTGGTCGGCGCCAAGGAGGACCAGCCCTACCTCGGCGAGAAGGACCCGGCCTCCGGCACCTACTCCGGCTTCGACATCGAGATCGCCAAGATGGTCGGCGCCCACCTCGGCTTCGAGACCGGCCGCATTCGCTTCAAGACCATCGCCTCGGCCAACCGCGAGACCGCCCTGCAGAACGGGCAGGTCGACATGTACGTCGGCACGTACACCATCAACGACAACCGCAAGGGCCTCGTCGGCTTCGGCGGTCCGTACTACATGGCCGGCCAGGGCCTCCTCGTCCGCTCCGACGAGGAGGACATCAAGGGCCCCGAGGACCTCGACGGCAAGCGGGTCTGCTCGGCCGCCGGATCCACCCCGTACCAGCGGATCCAGGAGGACTACCCGAAGGCCACCCTCGTCTCGTACGACACCTACTCGATCTGCGTGGACAATCTGCTGACGTACCAGGTGGACGCCGTCACCACCGACGACGCGATCCTGCAGGGCTATGCGGCCAAGGTCCCGGACGAGATGAAGCTCGTCGGCAAGCCGTTCTCCGAGGAGCCGTACGGCATCGGGCTGCCGAAGATGGACACCGCGCTGCGCTTCGCCGTCGACGACGCCCTCGCGGCCAACGAACGAGACGGCAACTGGAAGAAGGCGTACGACGCCACCCTCGGCCTGTCCGGGGTGCCCGCACCGAACCCGCCCGCCATCGATCGCTACCCGGCGAGCTGAGGCCCAAGTGAACGTACTGACAGACAACTTCTCCACCTACGGCGAGGGCTTCCTCGGCACCGTCGAACTCACCGTGTACGCCTCGCTGTTGGCCCTGGCGCTCGGCTTCCTGATGGCCTCCTTCCGGGTGGCCCCGGTCGGTTCCTTCCGGGCGATCGGCACCGCGTGGGTGACCGTGCTGCGCAACACCCCGCTGACCCTGCTGTTCTTCGCCGTACTGCTCGGTCTTCCGCGCTTCGGACTGGTCCTGCCGTTCAAGGTGTTCGCCGTCCTCGCGCTCGGCTGCTACACCTCGGCGTTCATCTGCGAGGCACTGCGCTCCGGCATCAACACCGTGCCCAAGGGGCAGGGCGAGGCGGCCCGCAGTCTCGGCATGAACTTCGGCCAGACCCTCTCCAACGTCGTCCTGCCGCAGGCCTTCCGCTCGGTGATCCCGCCGGTCGGCTCCAACCTCATCGCGCTCGCCAAGAACTCGGCGATCGCCGGGGCGTTCAGCGTCACCGAGCTGCTCGGCACGTACAAGACACTCAACGAACTCGGATACAGCATCATCTGGACCTTCGTCTGGATCGCCCTCGGCTACCTGATCATCACCCTCGCCATCAGCGCGATCTTCAACATTCTCGAGAAGCGCTGGGGAGTCGCCCGATGACCGCCGCCACCGCCCACGACTCCACCGCGCTCTACGACATCCCGGGCCCCAGGACCCACCGCCGACACCTCATCTACGGGGTGGTCTCGACGCTGCTCATCCTCGGCATCGTCGGCTGGCTCGTCTATCTGCTGTTCGACACCGACCAGTTCACCGCCACCAAGTGGACGCCCTTCGAGTACAAGGGCATCCAGGAGCTGTTGCTCCGCGGCCTCGGGAACACGCTCAAGGCGTTCGCCATCTCCGCGGTGCTGTCCCTGGCGCTCGGCACGATTCTCGCCGTCGGCCGCCTCTCCGACCACCGACCGGTGCGCTGGATCGCCACCCTGCTCGTCGAGTTCTTCCGGGCCATGCCGGTCCTGGTGATGATCTTCTTCGTGTTCGTGGCGCTCAAGGTGCAGCCGCTGCCGGCCCTGGTCACCGGCCTGACTCTCTACAACGGCTCGGTCCTCGCCGAGGTCTTCCGCTCCGGAATCAACGCCGTCGAACGCGGCCAGCACGAGGCCGCGTACGCGCTCGGCATGCGCAAGACCCAGGTCATGACCCATGTCCTGGTGCCGCAGGCGGTCCGGGCCATGCTCCCGGCCATCATCAGCCAGCTGGTGGTCGCCCTGAAGGACACCTCACTCGGCTATCTGATCACCTACGAGGAATTCCTCCACGCCGGGAAGCTGATCGCGTCGAACCTCGACTACGATCTGCCGTTCATCCCCGTGGTTCTGGTGATCTCGCCGATCTACATCGGGATGTGCATGCTCCTGTCGTGGTTCGCCACCTACGTGGCCAGACGCCAGAAGCGCAACCCCAAGACGGAGGCCGTGGACGTCGCACCGGCCGAACCAGGAACGCTGCTGCCGGGCGGGGCGCCCCCCGCGGGGCCCAACAGCTGACGAGGGCAGCAGTCAGGGGGCTTCCCCCCTAGGGCAGGTCCGGCCCGGCAGCAGCCGGAGATCACTTCTCGCACGGCGACACCGACCCGTACGACGGGCCGGCCGCGGGGGAGGAGAAGGTCAGCTGCGCGCCGGCCGGGTTGTGCTCGATGTGGAGCGGGCCCCGCGTCGCGGACGGGCGCGACGGGGGTGCCGCTCCTTTCATTTCGGTGCCTGCCGGCTACTTGCCGCGGTGCGCGCCGCGCGTCGCGGGCGCGGGCGTGGGCGCCGGGGCGGGTGCCTGGGCCGCCTTGGTCACATCGGCGACGAGCTCTACGACATCGGGGCCGTACGCCTGGGAGTTGACGACCTTCAGGAGCAGTACGAAGGTGTTGGCGCCGTGCTTGCGGGACAGGCGTTCGTGGTGGCGGGCGAGGTAGCGGGTGGCCGCCTGGTTGGTGATCGCGCGCTGACCGCAGAAGAGGAAGACCGGGCGTGCCTCCTGGCCCTGGCCCGCGGTGAGCCGGGCGAGTATCGCGTACTCGGTGCGGCCGCCCTCCATCCGGTACCGCTCGCTGCCAATCTGGAAGGCGCCGCGGTCCGGACCCGGCTCGGGGTCCGTGTTCACCCGGATGCCCGGCAGCAGTGAGTGCATGTGCGCGGCCATCCGGCGGTTGGAGGCGGGGCCGCCGACGCAGAACTCGGTGCGTTCGCCGAAGCCCTGCTGGGCCGCGTCATGGGTGACCACCTGGGAGTGGGCCCCGCAGTCCTTGATGATCGCCGCCAGTTCGAGCAGTGCGAAGACGTCGTGGCGGGCCACGGTCAGCTCCGGGCCGCCGGCGTCGCGGTTGACCACGAGCAGGGACTCGGAGTTGTCCGGAAGGCCGAAGAAGGCCTGCTTGCGCCGGAGCTTGCGCCGCCAGAGGTACGTACGGGCGAACCAGCCGAGCGAGGCCGCGATCGCCGCGGCGAGCACGCCGAGGACGATGATGAGCAGGTCTCCATTCATGGGCGGGCATGCTAGCCGGAGCGCGGACCGGTGTTCGAGGGGGCCGGTGGCCTCCGGACGGTGAAGTCACGCTGCGCAGGCGGCTCTTGACCCAGGGTGCGGATCGGTTGGCCGGATGCCCGGAATTGGCAGCTCCGGTTTGCTCCGTTCCGCTGTGTCGTGTTCCGGGCGGTCGCAGGGGATGTACGGCCTTGATCCCCCGGGCGCCCAAAAGGTGCGCAGGTCCTGGCCCTCGGCAAGGGTGGTGAACCCGAGCAACTGACCGAAGGACAGCCCGTGCGTGCTCTGATCCCGGCCGCCCTCGTACCCGTACTGCTCGCCACTGCCTCACCTCCGGCGGCCGCCGGTGAGGAGGTCGGGGCCGAGGAGATACTCGCCGGACTGACCTCGTGCCGACAGGTCTCGCACGGCAAGTACCGCGCCGACGACGGGGCGCCGGCGAGGATCCCGGTCTGCGACACGAAGGGCGCGGTGTTCTTCGAGGCGGACATGGACATCGACTGCGACGGGCAGGTCAGCCGGCAGTGCAGCAGGAAGACCGATCCGCTGTTCCAGGCCGCCACCGCCTTCCAGCAGTCCGACGGCAAGCCCCTGGACTCCGCCCGGCTGCCGTACGTCGTGGTGCCGGGTGCGAGCAGGATCTGGAAGCACGAGGAGTCCGGGATCAAGGGCGGCGCGGTGGCGGCCGTCATCCACGGTGGGCGCCTGACCTACGCGGTGGTCGGCGACACCGGGCCGACCGACATCATCGGCGAGGCCTCCTACGCCGCCGCCAAGTCCCTGGGCATCGACCCGGATCCCGTGCGCGGCGGCACCGGATCCGGTGTCACCTATGTGCTGTTCAAGAACTCCCGGGTGACTCCGATCGAGAGCCGTGACGACGCGGTCAGCCGGGGACGGGAGCTCGCCGAGCGGTTCGTACGGGGTGGCTGACGCGCGACGGCTGATGAGCCGACACCTTGATGCGGACCAACCGACCGGGGACGCAGCGGCAATCGGCTGACACCGGCGCATCGTGAGGAGCAACAGATCCTGCGGGCCCGGCGACTCGGGAGCAGGCTGCCGATATGCCACGACCACGACCGAGAGCCGTACTCAGCCTTCTGTGCACCGCACTTCTCGCACCGGTGCTCGCCTTCGCCCCACCCCGTGACGCCCCCGAGCCGCCGCGTGCACCGGACCTCGGAGCACGGGACGACGCACAGGGCCCGGACGACGCGGGCGCCTTCACCCATCCGGGCGTCCTGGTCAGCCGCGACCAGCTCGACCGGGTCCGCCGCAAGGTGCGGGCCGGCGCCGAACCCTGGGCCTCCGCCTTCCAGGCCATGCGCAAGAGCCGTTACGCGGCCGACGACTACACCGCGCGGCCCGTCGCCGTGGTCGCCTGCAAGCCGTACGCCAAGCCGGCCGCCTGCACCGCCGAGCGCGAGGACGCCATCGCCGCCTGGACGCACGCGCTGCTCTGGGCGGTGACCGGCGACCGCTCGCACGCCGAGCACGCGGTGCGCCTGATGGACGCCTGGTCGGGGGTCCTGAAGGACCACACGGAGGGCAATGCGGGGCTGCAGGCCGCCTGGGCCGGCTCGACCTGGGCGCGCGCCGCGGAACTGATGAAGCACAGCTACGACGGCTGGCCGGACGCGCGCGTGAAGCGCTTCGAGCACATGCTGCGGCACGCGTATCTGGGCGAGTTCGATGCCGAGGTGGCCGACTACAACGGCAACTGGGACCTCACGATGACCGACGCCACACTCGCCATCGCCGTGTTCCTGGACGACCGCGCGCTCTTCGACCGGGCCGTCGCCCGCTTCCGGGCGCGGGTGCCGGCGTACTTCTATCTGCGCACCGACGGTCCGCTGCCGGTGCCGCCGCCGGGCGGGACGGCGGACAGCCCGCAGAAGATCCGGGAGTACTGGTTCGGCCAGCGCACCTTCGTGGACGGACTCGGGCAGGAGAGCTGCCGCAACTTCGAGCACGTCGGATATGCACTGGCAGCCACCGCGCACATCGCCGAGACGGCCCACCACCAGGGCGTCGACCTGTACGCAGAGGTGCGGGACAGGATGCGGGCCGCCGTCGAGTGGCATGCACGGCACCAGCTGGGCGAGCCGATGCCGAAGCAACTCTGCGGCGGCAAACCCGAGTTGACGATGGGCCCCGATCTCGAGGTGATGCTCAACCATCTGCAGAACCGGCTCGGAGTCCCGGTGCCGAACGCCGAACGCCTCGCCGAGCGGATGCGTCCCGCCGGCACGGACGACCTGTTCGTCGCCTGGGAGACCCTGACACATGCCCGCAATCCCGGGGCGGGCGGGACGACGTAGGCTGCGGCCGCATGAGTCTCGAGACCCTCGGCCGCGCCCGCTACGTCAGCCTCACCACCTACCGCAGGAACGGCACCGCGGTACCCACCCCGGTCTGGGCCGCCCCCGACGGTGGCGAACTCCTGGTGATCAGCAAGAACGACGCGGGCAAGGTCAAGCGGCTGCGCAACGACGGCCGGGTCGAGGTCGTCGTGTGTGATCTGCGCGGCCGCATCGAGGAAGGTGCGGTGCGTGCGCAGGGCACGGCGCGGCTCCTGGACGATGCCGAACTGCCGCGGGTGCGCAAGGCGTTGGCCCGCAAGTACGGATGGCAGTTCTGGATGTCCGATGCGCCGATCCGGCTGCTGCGCGGCGGGAAGCGGCCGCACACGGCGATCTCCGTACGGCTGAAGGCGGACGCGGGTACCGCCTTGGGTCAGGATTAGGACCGCCGGACCCTTGAACGGAACGTTCCGATCGACCAGTCTCACTTCCGGCGTGGCTCGCGTCCCTCCGCAAACCGTTCGTAGCCCGTGCGTAACACCACGGGTGTCGAATACCGGTCGGTGCGGAGCGGGTCGGAAGGTTCCAGGCGATGGGGCGGATGGCGATGGCAGGGCAGCAACTTCCGGGGTCCCCGGGCGAGTTCGGCGCATATTTGCAGGGTCTCGTCGCGCGGCTCGATGCGGCTGCCGGATGGTGCGGGGTGTTCTGGCAGCGCGATCCCGACGGAATGTCCGCCTGTTTCGAGGGCCGTGAAGTACCGCCGTGGGACGTGGTGGAGTCGCTGATCCACGATCTGGCGGAGAGCCGCGGCCGGGCCGAAGCGGAACGGGAGACGGTGCGCGCACGCGCCTTGCACCGGGCCGCCGTCGTCGCCCATGACGCGGGCGAGGGGGCACGCAAACTCCTCGGTGAGCGTCTGGACGTGATGCGCGACGAGCTGCGCTACGCGGCCGGACGCCAGCAGGAACTCGGCGCGCAGATCCACCGGGCGTCCCCGGAGGAGGCCGAGCGGCTCTCCCTCGAGCTGGCCTGGGCGCGGGACGACCACGAGCGGGCGTCCGCCCGGTGCACCGAACTGCAGTCCCGTCTTGACGAGTTGGACCTCGGGGCGACGGCCGGGGCGCCCGCGGAGGAGCCGCCGCGCCTCGATCTGCCGCCGGCCGAGATCTATCGGAGTGTGGACGTCGGCGCCGCGCGGCCGGCAGGGGGTGGCGGACCGGGGCAGGCGGTCAGCCGTTTCGACGACCCCCTGGGGGTGGGGGAGACGTACGACCGGGTGCCGGGCGCCGACTCCCGTACCGAGGACGAACTGCTCGCCGATTCGGGGGTGTTCGCCGTCCCGGACATGCTCACCGTGTCCCGGCTGCCCGAGCAGCGGAATCCGGGTGCCGGGTGCCCTCGCGGTGCTCGATTCGCAGGTCTCGACACCGATCAGGACTACGGGGCCGAACAGACCGCCCTGACGGCCGAAGCGGCCGTACCGGCACAGCGACACGCGCCCTCCGCGCCCTCTCCCGACACACCCCGAGGCGCCCGTTACGCCGGCATGGCGCGCTCCGGCCAGGCGCCGGAGCCCGCGCAGGACAGCCATGGGTCGGCCGAGGCGCACCGCGCCACCGCCCGCACCGTCTCCACCCTCATCCAGCTGCGCACCGAGGGCAGGGGCGGCGAGGCCCACGCGATCCTGTGCGAGGCCCTCGACTGGCCGGCCGTCCGCCTCCCGCTGCTCGCCGCGGAACTGCACCGGGCCGGGCTCGGAGCCGACTGGGCGACCTTCCTCTGGGAGGCCGCCTCGATGCCGCCGGAGAAGCTGGCCGCGGCCGCCGACGCGCTCGCCGCCGTCGGCCGCACCGAGGACTGCCGGCACCTGCTGCGGCAGGGCACCGCACGCCCCGCCTCCGAGATCGCCGAGGCCGTACTCGCCCTCGATGCGGCGGGCCGCACCCGGGAGGCCGACGGACTGCTCGACGCCTGCATCCGCGCGCGTACACCGGGTGACTGCGCCGCGATCGCCGCCACGGATCCCCCACGGCTCGTGCCCCGCCTCCTCGACGCCGCCACCGACGTCTCCGGCGAGCACCACTGGGACCTGACGCACGCCCTGCGCGTCGCCGGACTCACCGCCTGACCAGGGACGGGGAAGGCCCCGGCGGGGTGCTACGAGGCCGCCGGGGCGGGACGTCCGGTATCGCCCGGTCGGGTGCGAAACATGATCGACTCCCCGGGTTCACGACGATGGTCTTGCCCCGGACTGTGACGGGGCTTACGTTCGACGCTCAGCCCCGGGCTCTACGGGCGTAGAGGGCGGACCGACGTCTCGGCGAAGGAGCAGCTCATGGCCAATGTCGTACGTGCCGCACTGGTTCAGGCGACCTGGACCGGCGACACCGAATCCATGATCGCCAAGCATGAGGAACACGCCAGAGAGGCCGCGCGGCAGGGTGCCAAGGTGATCGGCTTCCAGGAGGTCTTCAACGCCCCCTACTTCTGCCAGGTACAGGACGAGGAGCACTACCGCTGGGCCGAGCCCGTGCCGGACGGTCCCACCGTCCAGCGGATGCGGGAACTCGCCCGCGAGACCGGCATGGTGATCGTCGTGCCCGTCTTCGAGGTCGAGCAGTCCGGCTTCTACTTCAACACCGCGGCCGTGATCGACGCCGACGGCACGTACCTCGGCAAGTACCGCAAGCACCACATCCCGCAGGTCAAGGGCTTCTGGGAGAAGTACTACTTCAAGCCGGGGAACCTCGGCTGGCCCGTCTTCGACACCGCGGTCGGCCGGGTCGGCGTATACATCTGCTACGACCGGCACTTCCCGGAGGGATGGCGGCAACTCGGCCTGGAGGGTGCCCAGTTGGTGTACAACCCGTCCGCCACCTCGCGCGGCCTCTCCGCGTACCTCTGGCAGCTCGAACAGCCCGCGGCCGCCGTCGCCAACGAGTACTTCATCGCCGCCATCAACCGCGTCGGCCAGGAGGAGTACGGGGACAACGACTTCTACGGCACCAGCTACTTCGTCGACCCGCGCGGCCAGTTCGTCGGCGAGACGGCGAGCGACAAGACCGAGGAACTCCTCGTCCGCGACCTCGACTTCGACCTGATCGACGAGGTCCGCCACCAATGGGCGTTCTACCGCGACCGCCGCCCCGACGCGTACGAAGGACTGGTGCAGCCGTGACCACCCTCCACCAGCGTCACCGCGCCGTACTGCCCGACTGGCTCGCCCTCTACTACGCGCAGCCGCTGGAGATCACGCACGGCGAGGGCCGGCACGTCTGGGACGCGGACGGCAACCGCTACCTGGACTTCTTCGGCGGCATCCTCACCACGATGACGGCGCACGCCCTGCCCGAGGTCACCAAGGCAGTCGCCGAGCAGGCCGGCCGGATCATCCACTCCTCGACCCTCTATCTCGACCGGCCGATGGTCGAACTGGCCGAGCGCATCGCCGCGTTGTCCGGGATCCCCGACGCGCGCGTCTTCTTCACCACCTCCGGCACCGAGGCCAATGACGCGGCCCTGCTGCTCGCCACCACCTACCGCCGGTCGAATCAGATCCTGGCGATGCGCAACAGCTACCACGGCCGCTCCTTCTCCGCGGTCTCCATCACCGGCAACAAGAGCTGGTCCCCGACCAGCCTGTCCCCGCTGCAGACGCTGTACGTGCACGGGGGCGTCCGCGGCCGCGGACCCTTCGCGCACCTGAGTGACGGCGAGTTCATCGCCGCCTGCGTCGCCGACCTGGAGGACATCCTCGGCCAGACCCGCGGGGGAGTGGCCGCCCTGATCGCCGAACCGGTGCAGGGCGTCGGCGGGTTCACCTCCCCGCCGGACGGGCTGTACGCCGCGTTCCGCGAAGTCCTCGACGCCCACGGCATCCTGTGGATCAGCGACGAGGTGCAGACCGGCTGGGGCCGGACCGGCGACCACTTCTGGGGCTGGCAGGCGCACGCCGCCGCCGGGCCGCCGGACATGCTGACCTTCGCCAAGGGCATCGGCAACGGCATGTCCATCGGCGGCGTCGTCGCCCGCGCCGAGGTCATGAACTGCCTGGACGCCAACTCCATCTCCACGTTCGGCGGTTCACCGGTCACCATGGCCGCCGGCGTCGCCAACCTCTCGTACCTCCTCGAGCACGATCTGCAGGGCAACGCACGTCGAGTCGGCGGACTGCTCCTGGAGCGGCTGCGGGCGATCGGCGCCGGCCTCGACCACGTACGCGAGGTGCGCGGGCGCGGCCTGATGATCGGCGTGGAACTCGCCGACCCCAGCACGGGACGCGCAGCTCCCGAACTCGCCTCCGCCGTACTGGAGTCGACCCGCGAGGGCGGGCTGCTCATCGGCAAGGGCGGCGGCCACGACAGCAGCGTCCTGCGCATCGCGCCACCGCTCTCGCTCACCGTGGCGGAAGCGGAGGAGGGCGCGTCCGTCCTCGAACGGGCCCTGCGCACCCTGTAGTTCACGCGCTCCTCCCGTTCGCCGCCGACCGGCAGCCCGTACCCGTCCCGTTCATCCCACTCCAGGGGGACCCATGAGCACCCGCACCCTGATCCGCGGCGGACTGGTCGTCACCGCCGCCGACGAGACCCACGCCGATGTCCTGGTGGAGGACGGCAGGATCGCCGCGCTGGCCGCGCACGGCAGCCAGGACTGGTCGGCCGACCGGGTCGTCGACGCCACCCACAAGTACGTGATCCCGGGCGGTGTGGACGCCCACACCCATATGCAGATGCCGTTCGGCGGCACCTACGCCTCCGACACCTTCGAGACCGGCACCCGGGCCGCCGCCTGGGGCGGCACCACCACGATCGTCGACTTCGCCATCCAGACCAAGGGCCGTGCCCTGCGCGAGGGCCTGGACGCCTGGCACGCCAAGGCCGACGGGCAGTGCGCCATCGACTACGGCTTCCACATGATCCTCTCCGACGTCAACGACGGGTCCCTCAAGGAGATGGACCTGCTCGTCGAGGAGGGCATCAGCTCGTTCAAGCTGTTCACCGCGTACCCCGACGTCTTCTACAGCGACGACGGTCAGATCCTGCGCGCCATGCAGCAGGCCGCCGGCAACGGCGGGCTGATCATGACCCACGCCGAGAACGGCATCGCCATCGACGTACTCGTCCAACAGGCCCTGTCCCGCGGCGAGTCGGACCCCCGCTACCACGGCGAGGTGCGCAAGGCGCTGCTCGAGGCCGAGGCCACCCACCGGGTCATCAAGCTCGCCCAGGTCGCCGGCGCCCCCGTGTACGTCGTGCATGTCTCGGCCCGTGAGGCGGTGGCCGAGCTGGCCCGGGCCCGCGACGAGGGGCTGCCGGTCTTCGGCGAGACCTGTCCCCAGTACCTCTTCCTCTCCACCGACAATCTGGCCGAGCCGGACTTCGAAGGTGCCAAATACGTCTGCTCGACTCCCCTGCGCCCCAAGGAACATCAGGATTTCCTCTGGCGCGGACTGCGCACCAACGACCTCCAGGTGGTGTCCACCGACCACTGCCCGTTCTGCTTCGTCGGCCAGAAGGAGCTCGGCCGCGGCGACTTCTCGAAGATCCCCAACGGCATGCCCGGCGTCGAGAACCGCATGGACCTCCTGCACCAGGCCGTCGTGGACGGGCACATCACCCGCCGGCGCTGGATCGAGATCGCCTGCGCGGCACCGGCCCGGATGTTCGGACTCTACGGCCAGAAGGGCACCATCGCGCCCGGCGCCGACGCGGACATCGTCATCTACGACCCGAACGCCCAGCAGACCCTGTCGGCCGAGACCCACCACATGAACGTCGACTACTCGCCGTACGAGGGCAAGCGCATCACCGGACGGGTGGAGACGGTCCTTTCCCGCGGTGAACTCGTCATCGACCAGCGGGAGTTCACCGGACGCGCAGGGCACGGTGCATACGTCCCGCGCGGCATCAGCCAGTACGTCGGCTGACCGCTCCCTGATCCACCGGGGTGCCAGCCCCTCCGTACCGTCCCACCGCATCTGAACCAGGAGGCTCCGGCCATGGATTTCGGACTCGTGCTGCAGACCGACCCGCCCGGGTCCGCCGTCGTCGGCCTGATGCGCCGCGCCGAACGCAACGGCTTCCGCTACGGCTGGACCTTCGACTCGGCCGTCCTGTGGCAGGAGCCGTTCGTCATCTACAGCCGCGTCCTCGAGCACACCTCACGCCTGATCGTCGGCCCGATGGTCACCAATCCGGGCACCAGGACCTGGGAGGTGACCGCATCCACCTTCGCCACCCTCAACGAGATGTACGGCAACCGCACCGTCTGCGGCATCGGACGCGGCGACTCGGCGATGCGGGTGGCCGGCCGCAAGCCCAACACCCTCGCCCGGCTCGGCGAGGCCATCGACGTCATCCGTGACCTCGCCGAGGGCCGCGAGGCCGACGTCGACGGGCAGGCGCTGCGGCTGCCCTGGGTGCGCGACGGGCGCCTTCCGGTGTGGATGGCGGCGTACGGGCCCAAGGCGCTCGCCCTGGCCGGGCAGCGGGCCGACGGATTCATCCTGCAGCTCGCGGACCCGTTCCTCACCGAGTGGATGATCAAGGCTGTACGGCAGGCCGCCGCGGACGCCGGGCGCGACCCCGCGGACGTCAAGATCTGCGTCGCCGCGCCCGCCTACGTCGGCGACGACCTCGCGCACGCACGCGAACAGTGCCGCTGGTTCGGCGGCATGGTCGGCAACCACGTGGCCGACCTGGTGAAGCGCTACGGCGAACACTCCGGCCTCGTCCCCGACGCCCTGACCGACTACATCAAGGCGCGTGAGGGGTACGACTACAGCCACCACGGGAGGGCCGGGAACCCGGACACGGCCTTCGTGCCCGACGAGATCGTGGACCGCTTCTGTCTGCTCGGACCGGTCTCCGCGCATGTCGAACGGCTGCGCCGGCTACGGGAGTTGGGCGTGGACCAGTTCGCCGTGTACGCCATGCACGACGCGCGCGAGTCGGTGATCGACACCTACGGCGCCGAGGTCATCCCCGCTCTGGGGTGACGTCGGCGCCGCGGTTCAGACGGCATCGGCGGTGCGTGTACGGGTGAGTCCGAGCGCCACGTACACGACCAGGGCAGAGGCGAGACCCACCGCCCAGCCGTAGTCGGCCAGTGGTTTGAGGAACGGGATCAGGCCGTCCACCGGGAACGGCCCCTGCTTGACGCCCTTCGCACTCACCGTGGAGTACGAGCCGCCGACCGCCAGGGTGCCGCCGATCACGAAGGCGGCCAGCGCGCGCCAGTTCCACCCGCCGGTGTACCAGTAGCGGCCGTCCCTGCGGTACAGGTCCGCCAGGTGAAGGACGGTCCGGCGCAGGATCCAGTAGTCCGCGATCATGACACCGGCGACCGTGCCGAGGAGCCCGCCCACGACGCCCAGCCAGGTGAAGATGTACAACTCGGGCGTGGAGGTGAGCTTCCACGGCATCACCAGGACACCGACGATGCCCGTGATCAGCGCCCCGGTGCGGAAACTGATGTGCTTCGGCACCAGATTGGACAGGTCGTACGCGGGCGAGACGACGTTCGCCGCGATGTTCACCGAGATCGTCGCCACCAGGACCGTGACGAGGGCGAAGAGCAGACCGAAGACATTGTCCGTCTTGGCGGCCAGCTCCACCGGGTCCCAGATGGCCGCCCCGTACACCGCCTGCGAGCCCGAGGTGACGAACACCGACATCAGGGCGAAGGCGGTCATGGTGGTCGGCAGACCGAGCGACTGGCCCCAGACCTGGGCGCGTTGGCCCTTGCCGAAGCGGGTGAAGTCCGGGATGTTCAGGGACAGCGTGGACCAGAAGCCGATCATCCCCATCAGGGACGGGAAGAACACCGGCCAGAAGTCCGCACCCCAGCCGAGCTCGGAGGGCTGGTCGAGCAGCGGCCCGAAGCCGCCGGCCTTGTCGGCGATCCACACCAGGAGGACCACGGCGCCGATCAGTACGAACGGCGCCGCCCAGTTCTCGAAGCGGCGCAGCGCGTTCATCCCCCGGTAGATGATGGCGAGTTCGAGGACCCAGAAGATCGCGAAGCACAGCCACAGGGTCCATGGATAGCCGCCGACCTCGGCCGCCTCGGTCCACCCGCCGAAGACCTTCCCGAGCAGCAGGAAGATGCCCTGGCCGCCGATCCAGGTCTGGATGCCGAACCAGCAGCAGGCCACCGCGGCCCTGATGAGGGCGGGCAGATTCGCTCCGCGCATCCCGAACGAGGCGCGTACGAACACCGGGAAGGGGATGCCGTACTTGGGCCCCGCATGACCGGTCAGGAGCATCGGAAGCAGCACGATGACATTGGCCAGGGCGATGACGAACACCGCCTGCTTCCAGTCCATGCCGAGCGCGACCAGACCGGAGGCGAGCGTCCAGGAAGGGATGTTGTGCGCCATCCCGATCCACAGGGCGGTGTAGTTGTAGACGCCCCAGGTGCGCTTCTCGAGCGGTACGGGGGCGAGGTCGGAGTTGGCGAACCGCGGGTCGTCCAGGGTGACGCCGGCGGTCAGGGCCACTCGGCCGTCGGGCAGTGTGACCTGCCCGTCCGTCGCCTCCGGGCCGCTCGATTCGGTGGTGGTCATCGGCGAAGCTCCCTTGCCTCAGCAGGAGTTGACCGGGGAGTTACTCGCGTAGATCTTGTCGAGGTGGAAGGACTGTACAGCTTCGGCGGGTCCGGAGACAGGGTCCCGCGCGAGGCCGTTCCGGCACCTGATCGGCAGGCACGGTGAGGCATCCCGCGCCCGCCGGATCTCCCCTGGTCAGGGCTAGTGCGGCCGTACCGCCGTGACCAGCCACACCGAGGCCGGGATGCGGACGCCGTCCGGGGTCGTATACGGCTCGAAGGGCCGGGCGAGGCGGGCTCGGGCCGCCTGGGGGACCGCATGCCCGGGGCCCTGGGACAGGAGGAAGTCGACGGCCGCGGCGGGGTCCTTGCCCCAGTGGCTCACGATGCGGACTCCGGTGATGCGCACGGAGGCGTAGTCGGCGAGTGCGCCGCGTACGGCCGCGGGGTCGGACAGTGACGCCATCGCGGCACGTGCGTCCGCCGCGTCCTCGCCCCGCGTGGGATCCGAGGGACCCGTCGCGTCGTGCAGCAGGCTCTGGAAGAGGGACATCACCCGCGCCTCCGCACTGTCCGGACCGGGCGTCTGCGGGCAGATGAACGCGAGCCGTCCGCCCGGTCGGAGCCCGTGCGCCACATTGCCGAACGCGGCCCGGTGGTCGGCGAAGAACATCACCCCGCCCCGGCTCACCGCCACGTCGTAGCGGGCCTTGGGGAACGGGTGCGTCTGCGCGTCGGCGAGCTCGTACGACACGTTCCGCATGCTCGCCTCGTCGGTGGCCGTGCGGGCACGGGCGAGGAGGGGAGCCGAGATGTCGACGCCGACCGCATGCCCGTTCGGGGTGCGGCGGGCCGCCTCGCGCGTGGTGGCGCCGGCACCGCAGCCGATGTCCAGGACCCGGTCGCCGTCGGTGACGGCCGCGGCCTGGAACAGGGCGTCGTTCGCGCCGGCCAGCATCGCGTCGTACCGGGCGTGGTGCTCGGCCCAGTGGCGGCCGACCGGGCCGTTCCAGACCGCGGACTGGGCGGAGTTGGCCTGTGCTGTACGGGTGGTCACTGTGCCTCCTGGGCGGCGGTCGGGCGCACGGTGTGCATGCGTGCGGTGGTTGCGGTCAGGGCGGCCTCGGCGCGCTCGACCGCGAGGCAGGCGCCGTACGCGACGAGGTGGACCAGGCAGTGGTCGGTGTGCTGCGGTGTCCGCCAGGCGTCGACGTCCTCCTGCTCGATGCGGTACGGGGCGATCGCGGCGAGCAGCACGAGGCGGAGCGCCGGACGGTCGCGGCCGGGCAACTCCGGCCAGTACGCAGGGGGATGTGCGCCGTCCCAGGCGGAGAGCATCTCGCGCGCCCGTGCCTGCTCGTCCTCGTCGAGGAACGCTGCGCCCATCAGGGCCACCGAACGCAGTGCCGCGTACGCGGGACCGACGGGCGAGTCGCCGGCCCACTGCGGCACGGCGCGCTCACCCTCGGGGAGCAGCACGAGGCTCTCGCCCGGGGCGAGTTCGGCACGTACCGCACGGCGGAAGGATCGGCCGGCCGCGCTCCGCACCGCCCGGAGCCGCTGCAGGTCGCACGGCAGCACGCTCTCGGTGAGTAGAGCGGAGGCGATCCTGTTGATGAAGTGGAAGGCGAGGGCCGTGCCGACGTAGCCCGGTGACTGGTCCGCGGGGAAGGGGAGTTCGGTTCTCCCGGCGGCTGCCGGGGCGCGGCTCGCCTTGGCCCAGGCGAGCAGACGGGCGTACTCGGGGTCGCCGGGCACGCCCCCGGCCGCGATGGTCTCGCCCAGGTCGGCGTCGCCCGTGGCGTGCAGGAACATGGTGTGCGCGTCGATGCAGAAGCGGCAGCGGTTCGCAAGCGAGACACCGAGGGCGGCGACCTCCCTTCCGGTGCGGGTCCCCGGGCCGGCGAGCAGGGATTCACGCACCAACGCCCAGGCGGAGGCGAGCAGTTCGGGCGAGGCGGACAGTACGGTGAACGTGGCGGCGCGGTCGGTGCCGAAGTCGTCGGCGAGCTGCCGGTACACCTCGGCGGACCGGCCGGTGGCGTGTTTCGGCGGGGTGGGTGCAGTGAAGCGGAACGATCCTGACACGGTGAACTCCCCGGTGCTCGTTCGGAACGCGCCGCGAGCCGCGGCGACACCGGTGATGCTGTCCCGCCGGACCGCTCCGGGTCGTCGTACGTCAGGAGCCGATCGGTGCTGCTGCGGGGGATGCCGGAGCGGACCGCGACTACTGCACGGGAAGTAGTCGGGAAGCCGTCCCCGCGGGGGAGGTGCGGGCCGCTGTGCGGACCCTAGGCTGCCGGGATGCGGGGTGTGCGGAGTGGGCCGGGAGACGCTGGCGGGTCGGGACGAGGGCGGTTCCGTGCGCGGCTGGTGAAGGCCGTGTTGCCGGGGGTGGTCGCGGGAGCGGTCGCGGCACTCGTGCTTGCCGCCGCCTCCCGGCCCGACGCGCTCGACATCGTGCTCGTGGTGGCCGGTTCCGGCGCGCTGGCCGCTTACGGACTGGCGCCGCGGGGTGTTCTGGCGGTGACGACGGTCTGCCTGGGCGGCTATGTGCTGCACTCCTCGGCGGGAGCCGTGGCGGCGCTGCCCGTGGTGAGTGCCGTGCATGTCGCCGCGCGGGCCGGGCACCGTGCGTTCGGGGCGGTCGCGGCCGCGGGTTTCCTGGCGGCGACCGCGATCTCCGGTGGTGACTCCGGGCGGACGCTGCTGCTCGCGGGGTGGTTCCTGTGTGCGGTGGTCACGGGCGTGGCGGACAAGAACTGGCAGGCGTATCTGCGGCAGACCGAGCAGCGGGCCCTGGAGGCGGAGCGGACCCGCGAGGAGGCGGCGCGGCGCCGGGCCGGTGAGGAACGGCTGCGTATCGCACGGGAGTTGCACGACTCGCTGACGCACAGCATCTCGATCGTCAAGCTGCAGGCGGGAGTTGCCGTGCATCTGGCGCGCAAGCGCGGTGACGAGGTGCCGCCCGCGCTGCTCGCGATCCAGGAGGCGAGCGGCGAGGCGATGCGTGAACTGCGGTCCACGCTCGACGTGTTGCGCGAACAGCCGTCGCCCGGACAGGTCAAGGATCTGGTGGAGCGGGCCCGGTCGTCCGGTCTGGCGGTGGAACTCACGGTGTCGGGTCCGGAGCCCGCACTGCCTCCGGAGACCGGGCTCGCCGTCTATCGCATCGTCCAGGAGGCGCTGACCAACGCGGCCCGGCATGCGGCGCCCGCCGAGGTCGCCGTGGTGATCGATCACACCGAGGACGGGCTCACCGTACGGGTCGAGGACGACGGGCGTGGCGCGCCCGAGCGGCCGTTCGTGCCCGGGACCGGTCTGACCGGGATGCGGGAGCGGGTCACGGAGCTCGGCGGCACGCTGGAGGCGGGGCCGCGGCCGAGCGGGGGCTTCTCGGTTCTTGCCCGGCTGCCCGGGGCGGGTGCGGAGGGGGAGTCCGGGGATTCGCCCGTCTCGGGTCCGGTCGTGGGGAGGACCGTATGATCCGCGTCGCGCTCGTCGACGACCAGGCCCTGATGCGGGCCGGCTTCCGAGCGCTGCTCGACGCCGAGGAGGGTATCGAGGTGGTCGGGGAGGCCGCCGACGGCCTGCAGGGCGTGGCCCTGGTGCGTGAGAGCCGCCCCGACATCGCGCTGATCGACGTACAGATGCCGGTCATGACGGGGATCGAGGCGACCCGTCGGATCGTCGCCGATCCCGACCTTGCCGGCGTACGGGTCGTCATCCTCACCAACTACGGCCTGGACAGCTATGTGTTCGACGCGCTGCGGGCCGGCGCCAGCGGGTTCCTCCTGAAGGACACCGAGCCGGCCGACCTGCTGCAGGCCGTGGGGGTCGTCGCGGCCGGCGACGCACTGCTGTCCCCCTCGGTCACCCGCCGCCTCATCGGCGAGTTCGTCGCCCGCCCGCCGGACCGGATCACCGCATCCGGGCTCGAGGAGCTCACCCGCCGCGAACGCGAGGTCACGGCGCTCGCTGCCCGTGGTCTGAGCAATGAGGAGATCGCCGCGCACATGGTGATCAGCCCCTTCACGGCGAAGACGCACATCAGCCGGGCCATGACCAAGCTCGGCGCTCGGGACCGCGCCCAACTGGTCGTCCACGCCTATGAGTCGGGCCTGGTCACGGTGCGGTCGGCGGAGCCGCGGACGGGTGCGGCCGGTACCGCGGAGGGCGGGGGCGTCGGTGGCTGACGTGACCGGCGGCGGTCGGCGTGACCGTCCGCGGCCGGCGTGGCCGTTCGGCGTTCACGCCGGTACGAGCAGGGCCGCCGCGGCCGGGCCGAGCGCGCCGCCGAGCTGGTAGAAGAGGACGAACACGCCGATGGCGGCGGGCCGTTGGGCGGCGGGTGCGGTGCCGGCCGCATAGCCGGAGAGGATCGCGTTGCTGCCCGTGGCGGCCAGTACGGCGAGGGCCGCGGCGCCCAGGAGCAGCGCGGGGGCCGAAGCCGTGGCGGCCGCGGTGGCGGCCAGGGCGCCGAGTCCGAGCAGCGTGGCGTACACCGCGGGCCGGCCCAGGCGTGGGGAGGCGGCCGCGAGCAGCCAGGACAGGGCCGCACCGGTCAGGAGCGCGACCAGCTGACCGGTGCCGACGGCGCCCGTCGACCAGGCGGACCGGTCCTGCATCAGCCGGGGCACCGCGAAGAGCAGCGTGAAGTACGAGGTGGACAGGGTCAGTGCGACACCCGCCGCGGTCAGGAAGGCACGGCTGCGCACCAGGACGGCCGGCAGGAATCCGTCGGGCCGGTGGCGCAGATGGCGGGCGAGCAGGGCGGCGGACGGCAGGGCGGCCGCGATCGCGGGCAGCGGCGCCATCGGCAGGAGTACGAGCGCGGAGGCGAAGGCGAGCAGCAGGGCGGCGCCGCGTCCGTCGAAGGTCTCACCCGCGGGTCGCGGTGCGCCGCGGACGTATCGGTGCACCGCGGGCACGGCGAGCAGGGACAGGGCGGACAGGGCGAGCGACAGCCGCCATGACACCTCGGAGGCGAGCAGTTGCCCGGCCAGTGGGCCGCAGGCGCCGAGTACGCCGAAGCCGGAGCTGATGACGCCCATGCGGCGGGGCGCGCCGGCGGCCAGGTTCATGGCCACCGCGATCAGCCCGGCGCCGCCGAAGGCCTGCGCCGCACGGCCGGCAAGCAGCAGCGGCAGCCACGGCGACAGACTCGCGGTCAGTGTCCCGGCCAGGACGAGTGCCGTGCTCCACCTGAGAGTTGCGGCCGCGCCGCGCAGCCGCAGGAAGCCTGCCATCAGCGGGGTGCCCACGGCCATGCCCCAGGCGAAGGTGGTCACCAGCCAGGTGACGGTGGCCGTGGACACCCCGAGGTCGCTTCCCATGGCGGGCAGGATCAGCGTGGGGGCGTTGGCCCCGACGGCCGTGGGCGTGGCGAGCAGGGCGAGCCAGAGCGCGGGCACGGCGGCGGGCGGCGCCGGGGCGGCGGTGCGGGCGGGCGACGATGCGGTGGCGGGCATGGCGGTCCTCCGGGCGGGGCGGTCTCGGGTCAGACGGTGGTGACGACCTCGTCGTACGGCAGGCGCGGAAGGCGCGGGTGCCAGGCTTCGGGGCCGGGCCGGCCGATGTTGACGACCATCAGCGGAAGGTGGTCGCCGTCGAGGAACTCCTTGCGTACGCCCTCGTGGTCGAATCCGGTCATGGGGCCTGCCGCGAGGCCGGCCGCCCGCAGGCCGACGATGAAGTACGCGCACTGCAGGGCGCCGTTGAACCGGGCGGAGTCCTCGCGCACCGGCCGCTCCGCGAAGTAGGCGTCCCGCACTCCGGGTGCGTGCGGGAAGAGGCGGGAGGTTTCCTCGTGGAACTCGCAGTCGGTGGCGAGGATCGCGACGAGGGGTGCCGCCGCGGTCTTGGTGTCGTTGCCCGGATCCATGTGCGGGACGAGCCGGGCGCGGGCCTCGGTGGAGCGGACCAGGACGGTGCGCAGGGGTGCGAGGTTGAAGGCGGTGGGCCCGTACTTCACGAGGTCGTGGACGGCACGGAGTTGGGCGTCGGAGACGGGCTCGTCGGTGAAGGTGTTGGCGGTGCGGGCCTCGCGGAAGAGGAGGTCCTGGGCGTCCGGCGGCAGCAGGAGGGACATGCGGAAGCTCCGATTCGCTCAGTCTTGATAATCTCAACGTTGAGATAAAAACAGCTCGGGTGGTTCAACGTCAAGTGTCTTAACGTTGAGAAGAAGCCTGTTGAGAAAAATTACGTTGAGAAGAATTGCGTTGAGAAGATGCCCCTCGAGAAGGTTCGCGTCGGGGAGTGTCGAGAGAGAGCCGAGGGAGCGCGGGATGAGTGACGTGGTGGACGTGATGGTCGGTCAGTGGGCGGAGCAGCGGCCCGAACTGGCCGACGGAATGTGGCCGTTGCAGCTGCTCAGCCGTGTGCAGCGGATGGGGCAGATCCTCACCAAGGAGATCAAGGCCTTCGCCGCCGAGCGCGGTCTCGAGCAGGCCGAGGTGGACGTGCTGTTCACCCTGCGCCGCTCGGGCCCGCCGTACGCCCTGACCGCGGGTGCCTTCCTCAAGGCGTCCATGGTCACCTCGGGCGCCATCACCAACCGCATCGACCGGATGGAGGCCAAGGGCCTGGTCGAGCGGATCCGCGACACGGCCGACCGGCGCACCGTCCGCATCAGCCTCACGGACCGCGGCCTCCAGCTGGCCGACGACCTCATCGCGGACCATCTGGTCAACTACGCCCGGATCTGCGAGGCGTTGGACCGCGACGAATGCGAGCAGGCCGGCGCGACCCTGCGCAAGCTCCTGGAGGCGCAGGGCGACACCTCGCTGGCCTGAGGACTCCGCCGCTCCCACACCTGGGGCGCGGCCTGTGCGGGTCGATAGCCTGCCGGGCGGCGATCCACGCGAGAGCCTGCCGGGCGGCGATCCACGAGAGCTTGCCGGGCGGCGATCGACGCGAGCGACGCCGATCCACGCGACTGACGAGGTGACTGGCTGCATGTTCACGACCCGGCCCACACTGCAAGGCACCTTCGGAATGGTCTCGACGACGCACTGGCTGGCGTCCCAGTCCGCGATGGCAGTCCTCGAGGAGGACGGAAACGCCTACGACGCGGCGGTGGCCGCGGGCTTCGTGCTGCATGTGGTCGAACCGCATCTCAACGGCCCGGCGGGCGAGGTGCCGATCCTCCTGGCACCCGCCGGTGGCGCGGTGCAGGTGCTGTGCGGGCAGGGTCCGGCGCCGGCCGGCGCGAGCATCGCGCACTACCGGTCCCTCGGACTCGACGCGGTCCCTGGGACCGGCCCGTTGGCGGCCGCCGTGCCGGGGGCCTTCGACGCCTGGATGGTGCTGCTCCGCGACCACGGCACCAGATCGCTCGCCGAGGTCCTCAAGTACGCCATCGGATACGCCGCGGACGGGCACCCTCCGGTGGAGAACGTGGGCGCCGCGGTGACCGCCGTACGCGAACTCTTCGAGAAGGAGTGGCCGACGTCCGCCGCGGTGTACCTGCCGGACGGGCGGCCCCCGCGCGCGGGAGACCTGTTTCGCAATCCCGCGCTCGCCGCGACCTGGCGGCGGCTCGTCACGGAGGCCGAAGCCGAGGCGCAGTCCGATGCGGATGCGGAAGCGAAGGGCGGAGTCGGCGCCGCCGGATCCGCGGGCGGTGCGCGCTCCCGCCGCGTCCGCGAGATCGAGGCCGCCCGCCGCATCTGGCGCGAGGGCTTCATCGCCGACGCGCTCATACGCCAGTCCGGCCGTCCCACCCTCGACACCAGCGGCTCGGCCCACGTCGGCACGCTCACCCACGCCGATCTGGCGGCCTTCCACGCCCACTACGAGGCCCCGGCCACGTACGACTGGAACGGCTGGACCCTCTGCAAGGCGGGCCCCTGGAGTCAAGGCCCCTCTCTGCTGCAGCAGTTGGCGCTGCTGCCCGGCCCCGACGAACTGCCCGCCCCCGGTTCGACGGAATATGTGCATCTGCTCATCGAAGGCTGCAAGCTCGCCATGGCCGACCGCGAGGCCTGGTACGGCGACGCCACGGACGTACCGCTCGCCGCGCTCCTGTCGCCCGAGTACAGCGCCGCCCGGCGCACCCTGATCGGCGAGCGCGCCTCGTACGAACTGCGCCCGGGCAGCCCGGACGGCCGCGCCCCGCGCCTGTGCGCGGCCGCGACGGCCGGCATCGCCGACGGATACGCCATGGGCACCCCGCAACCCGGCGTGGGCGAGCCCACCGTCGCGCGCGACGGCCGCACTCGTGGCGACACCTGCCATCTCGACGTCGTCGACCGCTGGGGCAACATGGTCGCCGCCACCCCGAGCGGTGGCTGGCTGCAGTCCAACCCCGTCGTCCCCGAGCTCGGCTTCCCGCTGGGCACGCGACTGCAGATGACCTGGCTCGAGCCGGGCCTGCCCGCGTCCCTCACCCCCGGGCGCCGGCCCCGTACCACCCTGACGCCGTCCCTCGCGCTCTGCGACGGCGTGCCCGTGCTCGCCTTCGGTACGCCGGGCGGTGACCAGCAGGACCAGTGGCAACTGCACTTCTTCCTCGGAGTGGCGCTGCGCGAGCAGGTCCGCGGCACGCTCGACCTGCAGGGCGCGATCGACGCACCGCACTGGCACAACGACTCCTTCACCAGCTCCTTCTTCCCGCGGGGCATGCGTCCAGGCAGCGTCACCGTGGAGGACCGGATCGGCGCGGACGTCATCGACGGTCTGCGTGCCAGGGGGCACCACGTCACGGTGGGCGGGCCGTGGTCCGAGGGACGGCTGTGCGCGGTCGCCCGCGACCCGAGGACGGGGATCCTCTCGGCGGCCGCCAACCCACGGGGGATGCAGGGATACGCGGTGGGCCGCTGAATCGGCACGTCCCGGCGCCACATGATCGCCGGGGGTGCCGGCCCCCGGTATTCACCCAGGAGTCACCGCTCGTGCACCGGGCGCGGTCGGCGTTGTCAGTGGCGCGTGTTCTGATGGGGCACATGATCGAAGAGCTTGAGGTCTTCCTGGCGGACGGCCTGACCGAGGTGGAGGAGGCGGTCCGCAAGGCGGCCGCGGCCGAGATCGTGCCCCGATTCCGGCAGCTGGCCGCACACGAGATCGTGGAGAAGCACGGACCGCACGACCTGGTGACGGTCGCCGACCGGCGTGCCGAGGAGCACCTGACGGAGTCGCTCGGCCGACTGCTGCCCGGTTCGGTGGTGGTCGGCGAGGAGGCGGTGCACGCCGACCCGTCGATATACGGGGCGCTCGGCGGAGAGGCACCGGTGTGGATCGTGGACCCGGTCGACGGCACGCGTCAGTTCGTGCACGGCGACCCGGGCTTCTGCACCCTGGTCGCCCTCGCCCTGCGCGGCGAGCTGCTCGCGTCCTGGACGTACGCCCCCGCCCTCGACGAGATGGCCGTCGCCATCCGCGGCGGCGGCGCCCGGCTGAACGGCGAAAGGCTCCGCTCCGGCTCCCCGGCCGAAGGCGGGGCCCTCGAAGTCGCCACCTCCCACCCGGACTTCACCACGGACGACCAGAAGCGCGCCCTGCTCGGCCTGCAGGTTCCGGGCGTGGACCCCAGGCCGTGCGGCTCAGCGGGCCTGGAGTACCTGGCGATAGCCAGGGGCGAACTGGACGCCATCGCCTTCTCCTGGGAGAACGCCTGGGACCACGCCGCCGGACTCCTCCTGGTCGCCGAGGCGGGCGGTGCGCAGCGCACCCTCGGCGGCGAGCCGTTCCGCCTGGCCGGCGGGAACGTCCTGCCGTTCTCCGCGGCCCGCGACGAGGTCACCCTCGACCGGATCCTCGGCCTCCTGTCGGCCGGAGCCTGACCTGAGGCCGGGCCCGGCGCTCGGCGTCGAACCGTACGGCGAGGACCTCGAACTCGGCGGCAGTGCCGATGGCGGGCCAGTTCTCCGCGGCGCCCAGATGCCCCATGTCCACGAACCCTGGCACGGGCAGCGGGAGTTCGACGAAGAGTCCGGTGACGCCGATGCCCCAGGGTGCGGCCACCACGGTGCCGGTCAGGCGGGCGCCGTCCGGCAGCGGTCCGCGGTCGCAGGGCGCGAAGTGCCGGTCCCTGCGCGCGATCGACCAGGCGCGCTCGAACTCCTCGGCGGTGACGGGGACTTCGGCCGAGGCCGGCTGCCGGTTCCCGACGGGTCCCACGGTCGTGACCTGCGCGGTCGACACCAGCGGCACCCCGTACACGGCCCGGTACAGACGCACCCCCAGCGGCCCGAAATCCTCACACAGCGCCGTGAGTTCGGCGCGGGAGGCGGCCACCGTGGCCGCACCGTGCGTCCCCGCCTGTCGGGGCCCGTGCTCGCGGGCACGGGCAGGCGGATCCAGGTCCGTGGCGAACGAGGCCTGCCGCAGGACGGCGCCGGCCGAATCAGTCTCGAACCAGTCCAGGGTGTCGGCCGGGGCCGGAGGGCCGGCACCCGCAGCCCCCGGGCGCTCCCCGGGCGTGCGGCGGCGGAATCGGTGCAGCATCATCCGGACCCTACCGCCGCAGGGCCCGTCCGGGCCCGGGCCTATCCTGGGCGCCAGTGGCCATCGGCAGACAAAGGAGTCCGAAGGTGCCGTCGATGCTTGATGCCGTCGTCGTGGGGGCGGGGCCGAACGGCCTGACCGCGGCCGTCGAGCTGGCCCGCCGCGGCCACTCGGTCGCCGTGTACGAGGCCAAGGACACCATCGGAGGCGGCGCCCGTACCGAGGAGCTCACTCTCCCCGGCTTCCGCCACGACCCCTGTTCCGCGGCGCATCCGCTCGGCATCGGCTCACCCGCCTTCCGCGAACTGCCCCTCGACAGGTACGGCCTCGAGTGGCTGCACGCACCGCTGCCCATGGCGCATCCCTTCCCGGACGGGACCGCGGCCGTCCTGTCCCGGTCGGTCGCCGAGACGGCCCTGTCCTTCGGGCCGCGCGACGCGGGCGCGTACCGCAGGCTGGTCGCACCCTTCCTCGGCAAATGGGACAGCCTGGCCCGCGACTTCATGTCGCTGCCGCTGAGCGCCCTGCCCAGGGACCCGGTCACCCTGGCCCGCTTCGGCCTGACCGGACTCCAGCCCTCCAGCTGGCTCCTGCGCGAGCGATTCCGCGACGACCGAGCGCGCGCCCTGTTCGCGGGACTCGTCGCGCATGTGATGGCCCCGCTCGGCGGCATCGCCACCAGCGCAGTCGGCCTCGTCTTCGCCCTGGCCGCGCACGCCAACGGCTGGCCGGTCGCCCGCGGCGGCTCCCAGTCGATCTCGGACGCCCTCGCCGGGTACCTCAAGGATCTCGGCGCCGCGGTGCACACCGACTACGAGGTCAAGCGCCTGGACGACCTGCCGCCCGCCCGCGCCTACGTCTTCGACACCTCACCCACCGCACTCGCCCGGATCGCCGGCCTCGGCGGCGCCTACGACCACTACCGGTACGGCGCGGGCGTCTTCAAGATCGACTACGCCCTGGACGGACCGGTTCCGTGGGCCGCCCAGGAGGCACGCCGCGCCGGCACGGTCCAGGTCGGTGCCTCGAGCCGGGCGATCGCCCGCGCCCTGCACCAGGCCTCCCGCACGGACCAGGCCCCCGACAGCCCGTTCCTGATCACCGTGCAGCCCACCCTCGCCGACCCGTCGAGGGCCCCGGAGGGCAAGCACGTCTTCTGGGCGTACGGCCACGTGCCGAACAGCTGGACCGGCGATCTGACCGACGCCATCGAGGGCCAACTGGAGCGTTTCGCACCCGGCTTCCGCGACCGCGTCCTGGCCCGCGCCACCGCGGGCCCACCCGAACTCGCCCGGCGCAACGCCAACTACGTGGGCGGCGACATCGCCTGCGGCGCCGCCTCCGGTCTCCAGCTCCTGCTGCGCCCCAAGCTCTCGCTCAGGCCGTACAACACCCGGCATCCCGCGGTCTTCCTCTGCTCGTCCGCGACCCCACCGGGCCCGGGCGTGCACGGCATGCCGGGGCACAACGCGGCCAAGGCCGTCTGGCGTCACCTGCGCAGCACCTCCTGACCGGATCGTGCAACAGTGGGGCCATGAGTGAGCATTACGAAGTCGTGGTACTGGGTGCGGGTCCGGGCGGTTACACCGCGGCGGTCCGCAGCGCACAACTCGGCCGCAAGGTCGCCGTGATCGAGGAGAAGTACTGGGGCGGCGTGTGTCTGAACGTCGGCTGCATCCCGTCCAAGGCCCTGCTGCGCAACGCGGAGCTCGCGCACATCGTGACCCGGCAGGCGGAGAAGTTCGGCATCCGGACCGAGGGCCAGGTCACGGTCGACTACGGAGCCGCCTTCAAGCGCAGCCGTGAGGTCGCCGACGGCCGGGTGGCCGGCGTCCACTACCTGATGCGCAAGAACAAGATCACCGAATACGACGGCCGCGGCACCTTCACCGACGACCACACCCTGCAGGTGTCCCTTGCCGACGGCGGGACCCGCACGGTGACCTTCGACCACTGCATCATCGCCACCGGTGCCACCACCAGGCTGCTGCCCGGCACGAGCCTCAGCGACCGGGTCGTCACGTACGAGGAGCAGATCCTCGACCAGGAACTGCCCGGCAGCATCGTCATCGCGGGCGCCGGCGCGATCGGCGCCGAGTTCGCCTATGTGCTGCACAACTACGGCGTGGACGTCACCGTCGTGGAGTTCCTGGACCGCATGGTGCCCACCGAGGACGCCGATGTGTCCAAGGAACTCGCCAAGCACTACCGCAAGTTGGGCATCAAGGTGCTCACCTCGACCCGGGTCGACGCGATCGACGACTCGGACCCGTCGAAGCCCGTCAAGGTCACCGTCACCAAGGGCGACACCCAGGAGGTCCTGGAGACCGACAAGGTGCTGCAGGCCATCGGCTTCGCGCCCCGCGTCGAGGGCTACGGCCTGGAGGCGACCGGCGTACGCCTGACCGAGCGCGGCGCGATCGACATCGACGGCCGGGGCCGCACCAGCGTCCCGCACATCTACGCCATCGGCGACGTGACCGCCAAGCTGATGCTCGCGCACGCGGCCGAGGCGATGGCCGTGATCGCGGCGGAGACCATCGCGGACGCGGAGACGATGGAGGTCGACTTCCGGATGATTCCGCGGGCGACCTACTGCCAGCCGCAGGTCGCCAGCTTCGGATACACCGAGGCGCAGGCCCGCGAGGCCGGCTTCGACGTCCAGGTGGCCAAGTTCCCGTTCACCGCGAACGGCAAGGCGCACGGCCTCGGCGAGCCGGTCGGCTTCGTCAAGGTGATCAGCGACAAGAAGTACGGCGAACTGCTCGGCGCCCACCTCATCGGTCCCGAAGTCACCGAACTTCTCCCGGAGTTGACGCTGGCTCAGCAGTGGGACCTGACCGTGCACGAGGTCGGCCGGAATGTGCACGCGCACCCCACGCTCGGTGAGGCGGTCAAGGAAGCGGTGCACGGACTCGCCGGCCACATGATCAATATGTGACGCGAACGCAGCACGCCGCCCGCCCGCGCCACGATCGACCACGGCGCGGGCAACGCCCTCCACCGGCCGGTGAGTTCAGGCCGGCCGGTGGATCAGGCGTCCGGTGACCCGCTTCGGTGTCAGCACCACCCACTGCTCGCGCGGACCGCCAGCCCAGGGCGAGTTGGGTGAATGCGCGTCCAGGCGCTGTTGCTCGGCCGGCCCGTACACCTCACGCGCCTCGCCGACGAAGAGCACACTCCAGCCGGTGCGTGTCACCTCGTCGATCCGGTCCACCTCGAACGCCACCGTCTCGCCCGCCGCCCCGGCGACGACGGTCCCCGCCGCCGTACGGAACGCCGGATGCCCGTCCGGTGTGACCACATAGTTGACCGGCACCACCACCGGGAGCCCGTCCCTGTCGGTGCGGCCGATCCGGCCGATGCCGTGCGAGCCCACCAGATCCCGGCAGTCGTGTTCGGACAGCCGTACCAGATCGGCGTCGCGGGCCGCGGGCGCGCGGCCCGGCGGCTGGTCGAGATCCGCCCCGGCCAGTTCGGCCGGCGAGCTGCCCAGCGCATCGGCGACCCGGGTGACGAAACCGATGCCGGGGGCGGCGGGATGGTTCTCCACATAGTGGATGTACTCCGGCGACGAGCCCACCCGCTCCGCCAGTTCGTCCACGGTCAGCCCGTGGTCACTGCGCAGCGCGGCCACTCTGCGGCCCAGATCGCTCCCCGCGGAGGCGTCGCCCTCGGCCTTGGCCCGCGGATCGGCAACGCCCCGTGCATCGGACATGCCCTGCGGATCGGTACCGTCCGTCATCGCCGCTCCTTCGCCGATTGCCGCACCCATTGTCCGCCGCTGCCCGCCGGGTCGCACATGCGTGGCCGGTACGGTCCCACGATGATGTCGGATTTCCGCCAGCCGATGCCCTGACCATCGGTGAAGCTTGACCCATGCACACCGACACCGAGAGCTGCGTACGGGCCGTCCAGGCGAAGGACGCGCGGTTCGACGGCTGGTTCTACACAGCCGTCGTGACCACCGGCATCTACTGCCGGCCCAGCTGTCCCGTCGTGCCCCCGAAACCGCGCAACATGCGCTTCTTCCCGAGCGCGGCAGCCTGTCAGCAGGCCGGCTTCCGCGCCTGCAAACGCTGCCGCCCCGACACCACCCCCGGATCCCCGCAGTGGAACCACCGGGCCGACGCCGTCGCCCGCGCGATGCGTCTGATCGGCGACGGAATCGTCGACCGGGAGGGCGTCACCGGACTTGCGGACCGCCTCGGCTACAGCACCCGGCAGATCGAACGCCAACTCCTCGCCGAACTCGGCGCAGGCCCGCTCGCCCTGGCCCGCGCCCAGCGCGCCCGGACCGCGCGGCTGCTCGTCGAGACCACCCGACTGCCGCTCGCGGACGTCGCGTTCGCGGCCGGCTTCGCCTCCGTCCGTACGTTCAACGACACCGTACGAGAGGTCTACGCACTCACGCCGGGAGAACTGCGCGCGCGGGCCGGAGGGCGCCCGCCGAAGTCCGCGGACGCGACCCCGGGAGTCCTCGCCCTGCGGCTGCCGTACCGGGCGCCGCTCAACCCCGGCAACCTCTTCGGCCACCTCGCCGCGACGGCTGTGCCGGGCGTGGAGGAGTGGCGCGACGGCGCCTACCGGCGCACCCTCCGACTGCCGCACGGCCACGGAGTGGTCGCCCTCGCCCCGGCCGAAGGACACATCAGATGCCGGCTCTCGCTCACCGACCAGCGCGATCTCGCCGTGGCCATCGCGCGCTGCCGCCGGCTCCTCGACCTGGACGCCGATCCCGTCGCCGTCGACGACCAGCTGCGTACGGACCCGCTGCTCGCGCCGCTCGTGGACAAGGGGCCGGGGCGCCGGGTGCCGCGCACGGTGGACGAGGCGGAGTTCGCGGTCCGCGCCGTGCTCGGCCAGCAGGTCTCCACGGCCGCGGCCCGTACCCACGCGGCCCGCCTTGTCACCGCGCACGGCGAAGCGATCGACGACCCCGAGGGCGGTCTCACCCACCTCTTCCCGTCACCGGCCGCGCTCGCCGCCCTGGACCCGGCATCACTCGCGCTGCCACACAGCCGCCGTACGACGCTCACCACCCTGGTCGGCCGGCTCGCCGACGGCTCGCTCCGGCTGGGCGTCGAGGGCGACTGGGCCGAGGCCCGGGCCCGGCTGACCGAACTGCCCGGCTTCGGCCCGTGGACCGTCGAGGTCATCGCGATGCGTGCGCTCGGCGACCCGGACGCGTTCCTGCCCACCGACCTGGGCGTCCGGCGGGCGGCCGAGAGCCTCGGCCTGCCGTCCACCCCGGCCGCCTTCACCGCACGTGCGGCCGCCTGGCGCCCGTGGCGTGCGTACGCCGTCCAGTACCTCTGGACCGTCGACGACCACCCGATCAACCATCTGCCGTCGTGACCGCGACGGCCCCGCGCACTGTGAATGTGAGGAAGCACCGATGCGTACCCACACCGTGATCGACAGCCCCTACGGCCCGCTCACCCTCGTCGCCACCGACGGCGTCCTGTCCGGTCTCTACATGACCGAGCAGCGACACCGCCCGCCCGAGGAGACCTTCGGCGACCGGGACCCCTCCGGCTTCGAGGAGGCGACGCGCCAACTGCACGCCTACTTCGCGGGCGAGCGCACCGACTTCGACCTGCCGCTCAGCCTGCTCGGCACCGACTTCCAGCGCACCGTCTGGGCCGAGCTGCGCCGCATCCCGTACGGCGAACGCCGCAGCTACGGCGAGCTCGCCGAGTCCATCGGCGCACCCGCGGCGGCCCGTGCGGTGGGTCTGGCCAACGGCAAGAACCCGATCGGCATCATCGTGCCCTGCCATCGCGTCGTGGGGGCCGACGGCAGCCTGACGGGATACGGGGGCGGGCTCGCCCGTAAGCAGCGGCTGCTCGACTTCGAGGCGGGATGATCGATCATTTCCGGTCGGATCGCGCCCGGCATCGCCCGCCATCGGCCGATTTGGACACCCTCCTCCGCCGGTGGTCGCGAGGCCGGGCATGGGCAGGAGCCCTCCGGGCCGGTTAAGGTCGCAGCGGCGCGACGGCCTTGCCGCGAGCGAGGCCCAAGAAGCAAGGGGTACCAAGGTGGCGGACGCAGTAAATGCCGCAAGCACGACGGCTCACGGCAGGGACCGTGTGCTGATTGCCGCGGACAAGTTCAAGGGATCGCTCACGGCCGTGGCCGTCGCCGAGCATGTCACGGCCGGTCTGCGCCGCGTCGTGCCGGAGCTGAGCGTCGAGGCGCTGCCCGTCGCCGACGGCGGTGACGGCACGGTCGCCGCGGCGGTCGCGGGCGGGTTCGAGCGCCGTGAGGTGCGGGTGACCGGTCCGGTGGGGGCCGAGGTGACCGCCGCGTACGCGCTGCGCGGCGACACCGCGGTGGTCGAGATGGCCGAGGCCTCCGGCCTGCAGCTGCTGCCGGACGGGGTGTTCGCCCCGCTCACCGCGACCACGTACGGCTCGGGCGAGCTGTTGCGCGCCGCGCTCGACGCGGGTGCGCGGACCATCGTCTTCGGCGTCGGCGGCAGTGCCACGACCGACGGCGGGGCCGGGATGCTGGCCGCGCTCGGGGCACGGTTCCTGGATGCGGACGCTGAGCCGGTGGCGCCAGGCGGCGGGCCGCTGCGCGACCTGGTGACCGCAGACCTGTCCGGACTCGACCCGCGGTTCGCGGACGTCGACCTCGTCCTCGCCAGCGATGTGGACAATCCGTTGACGGGCCCGAAGGGCGCGCCCGCGGTCTACGGGCCGCAGAAGGGGGCGAGCCCGGAGGACGTCGAGACGCTGGACGCGGCGCTCGCGCACTTCGCGACGGTCCTGGAGAAGGCGGTCGGGCCGCAGGCGGCGACCCATGCGAAGGCGCCCGGGGCGGGCGCTGCGGGTGGCATCGGGTACGGCGCCCTGGTGGGCCTGAACGCGAGCTTCCGTCCCGGGATCGAGGTGATGCTCGACGTCCTGGGCTTCGCGCCGGCCCTGGAGCGGGCCACGCTGGTGATCACGGGCGAGGGCTCCCTCGACGAGCAGACCCTGCACGGGAAGGCGCCGGCTGGGGTCGCGGCGGCGGCGCGGGCGGCGGGCGTCGAGGTCATCGCGGTGTGCGGACGGCTTGCGCTGCCGGCGGAGGCGTTGGGGGCGGCGGGGATTCGCCGTGCGTATGCCCTCACGGACATCGAGCCGGATGTCCAGCGGTGCATCTCCGATGCGGGGCCGATCCTGGAGAGCCTCGCCGCGCGGATCGCGGAGGACTACGTGTCCTGACCGGGGTCTTCTATTGCATGACCGCCGCAGGTCGGCGACGACGTAGCTGACCGGCCACCACGTCGCCGGGCGGGCATCATCCAGCCGGTCAGGCACCATCCAGCCCGTCCGGCGTTTGAGGACGAGGCCGCCAGGCCGATGCATTTCCAGCCTGTCCGGCGTTTGAGGACAAGGCCCGTTCAGGGCCGTTGCGGTTCCAGGCGTAGGCCTGGCGGCCTCGTCCTCAAACGCCGGACGGGCTGAAAAATGTCCTCAAACGCCGGACAGGCTGGGTGGTGCCGGACGGGCTACGTCGTGCCGGACGGGCTGGACGTCAGGCGGTGCGCGTCCAGTGCGAGGGCTATTTCCGTGAGGTCGCGAGGGCGGGACAGAGAGCGGGACGTGAGTTGCTCCAAGCGCCGCAGGCGGTTGAAGACCGTGTTCCGGTGACAGTAGAGACGCCCCGCCGCCCGCCCCGCCGACCCCTCACAGGCGAGCCACGCATCGAGCGTCTCGAGCAGCACCGCCCGATCCGCCGGATCCAGCGCGAGCAGCGCCGCGAAGACATCGGACACGAGCAGCTCCGCCAGGTCCGGCTGACTGACCACGAGCGCGGCCGGCATCCGCCGGTCAAGCCGCACGATCCCGCTCGCGTCCGGCGGACACGTACGCAGCGCAAGCTCCGCGAGCCGCCGCGCCCGCCCCAGCTCCGCGAGCCCCGCCACCACGGGCGAGACCCCGCCGGGCCCGGGTGCCGCACTGCCGAGGAGCTCGGCCAGCGCATCGAGGCCGGTGTCCGCGGCGAGCGACGCCACCCCCAACTCGTAGTCCGCACGCATCCGCCACACACACCGCACCCCCGAGCCCTGCACGAGCCGATGGAACGGCTCCCGCCCGTCACGCCGTTCGACCCGCAGCGCCACCACCGCGTACCGCCCCTGCTCGGGCAGATCGAGCCCGGCCGCCGCACGGGAGGTGAGGCCGGGCGAGCGGTCGCCGTCCAGGAGCGCGTCGAGCAGCGCCTTCAACCGCTCGTCGGTCCGCCGGCGCAGCTCCAACTCCGTACTCCGATACGCCTCCGAGACGGTGTCGGCCTGTTCGTCGACCGCCCGCCACACCATCGTCGCCGACAGCATCAGGACCGCGAGCCGCTCCGGCCGCCGGCTCGAGGACTCCTCCACGAGCCGCTCCCAGACCAGTTGACCCGCCTGCCGATAGGCGTGCACCAGCAGGTCGAGCGGCAGCCCCTGTTGCGCACGCCGCCGGCCGAGCTGCTCGGCGTGCTCCAGATCCCGGCGCGGCGAGGCCCGCGGCGCCCGGATCGCCTCGATCCCGATGCGCATCGCCTCCTGCGCCTCCTGCCAGTGCTGGTCGTGCGGGATCACCCGGGCGTACGTCGGCGAATGCGCCGCAAGCCGCCGCAGGTACTCGTCGACCAGGTCCGGCAGTCCTTCGAGCAGACCGCCGCAGGCCTCTGCAAGGAGTTTCCAGTCGTGCCCCGTCCGGGGCCTGCGCCCACCCATGGGCCGGAGCATGCCATCGCGGACGGCACCCCGGCAGGCCCCTGACAAGGGATGTTGTGCTCGTGCACAATGCCGCGCCACCCCCACTGGTCACCGGCAGCGATTAGCCAGGGGCACGTAGACGTACCGACCGGTCGGTGCTGGGCTGTGCGCCACCGACCGGGCCGCGCAGGGCGGCCGGGCGATCCAGGGAAGGGGAGCCATGGGGGGTGCCGCACTCGCCGTACGAGATCTCGTCGCCGGATACGGACCCGTGAGCGCACTGCGCGACGTGTCGATCGACGTGCCCGACGGAGCCGTCGTGACCGTCCTCGGCGGCAACGGAGCGGGCAAGTCCACACTGCTGCGGGCCATTTCGCGGACCCTGTCGTTCCATGGCGGAGCCATGACCGGCGGGAGCGTGACCCTCGACGGCCGGCCCCTGGACGGCCGGGGCGCCGACCGGGTCGTCGCCGCCGGAGTGTCCCAAGTGCCGGAGGGCCGCCAGGTGTTCGCCCGGATGACCGTGGAGGACAACCTGCGGGCCGGCGCCCTCGGCGCACGCGGTCCGCGCACCGCGAAGGCCGCCGCCCTGCGCCGCGTCCACGAACTGTTCCCCGTGCTCGCCGAACGCGCCCGGCAGCAGGCCGGACTGCTCTCCGGCGGCGAGCAGCAGATGCTCGCCGTGGGCCGCGCCCTGATGGCCTCCCCACGCCTGCTGCTGCTCGACGAGCCCTCGCTCGGCCTCGCCCCGCTGATGGCCGCCCGTATCGGCGACACCATCCGCGAGATCAACGGCCAGGGCACCTCGGTGCTCCTGGTCGAGCAGAACGCGGCCCTCGCACTCCGCCTCGCCACCCATGCCTACGTCCTCGAAGTCGGCGAGGTGACCCTCTCCGGCCCCGCCGCCGAACTGGCCGCCTCCGACGAAGTGCGCCGCCGCTACCTCGGCGTGGTCGACGAGACCGCAGCCGACGACGCCTCCCGCGCCACGGCCGCCCACCCCGTGCTCAGCCGCTGGGAGGACAGCCGATGACCGCCGTACCGGCCCTCGAGGTCACCGGCCTCACCGTGCGCTTCGCCGGTCTCACCGCCCTGGACGCGGTGGACTTCCGTGTCGCGCCCGGCACCGTGCACGCCGTGATCGGACCCAACGGCGCGGGCAAGTCCACCTGCTTCAACGTCCTCTCCGGCGTCTACCGCGCCGCCTCCGGCAGCGTCCGCCTCGGCGACGAAGAGCTCACCGGACTGCCCCCGCACCGGATCGCCGCACTCGGAGTCGCCCGCACCTTCCAGAACCTCGCCCTGCCGCCCACCGCCACCGTCGCCGACAGCCTGCTGCTCGGCCGGCACCGCCTGACCCGTACCGGCTTCGTCGCCGCGGGCCTGCGCCTGCCGTCCGCCCTCCGGGAGGAGCGCCGGCACCGCGAACGAGTCCGTGAGATAGCCCAGTTCGTCGGCCTGGGCGACGCACTCGACCGCCCCGCGGGCTCCCTGCCGTACGGCGCGCAGAAGCTCGCCGAACTGGCCCGCGCCCTGTGCATGGAACCCAGCCTGCTGCTGCTCGACGAACCGGTGGCCGGCATGACCGCCGACGAACGGCGCCGCACCGCGGCCGTCATCGCCGGCGTCCGCGACAGCCTCGGCATCTCGATCGTCCTGGTGGAACACGACATGGGCGTCGTGATGCGCCTCGCGGACACCGTCACCGTCCTCGACTTCGGCCGCCGCATCGCCGACGGCACCCCCGCCGCCGTACAGAACGACCCGGCGGTCGTACGCGCCTACCTGGGCGAGGACGCGGAGGAACCCTCATGACCACCTTCGCCGAACTGCTCCTGAACGGCGTCTCGCTCGGCTCCGTCTACGCCCTGATCGCCCTCGGCTTCGTGGTGATCTTCAAGGCCACCGAGGTCGTCAACTTCGCCCATGCGTCCCTGCTGCTCGCCGGCGGCTACGTCACCGCGGTGCTGCACGACGACATCGGCTTCTGGCCGGCGCTCCTCGCCGGAGTCGCGGGTGCCGCCCTTGTCGGTGCGGCCGTCGAGTTCCTGGTGATGCGCCGCTACCGCGGCCGCGACCACAGCGTCCTCGCCATCGTCACCATCGGCGTCGACATCCTCCTGGTCACCGAGCTGACCCGGCGCATCGGCACCAATGTGCTGGCCGTCGGCGACCCCTGGGGCGACGCCGTGCTCACCATCGGCTCCGTCACCATCGCCGAGACACGGGTGGCCGCACTGATCGCTGCGGGCCTGCTCATCACCGCCTTCCTGCTGGTCTTCCGGCACACCTCGTGGGGCGTGGCGATGCGGGCCGCGGCGGAGAGCGCCGAGACCGCCGCCCTGATGGGCGTACGGCTCGGCCGTGTGTCCCTCGGCGCCTGGGCGGTGGCGGGCGGACTCGCGGCGGTGGCCGCCCTGTTCCTCACCGTCTTCCCGACCCCGGGGCTCGAACGCTCCACCTCGCTCGCCGCGATGAAGGCCTTCCCCGCGGCGATTCTCGGCGGCCTCGACTCCACCACCGGAGCCCTGGTCGGCGGCCTCACGGTCGGCGTCACCGAGTCACTCGCCACCGGCTACCAGAGCGATCTGACCTTCCTCGGCCGCGGCCTCGGCGACCTCGCACCGTATCTGGTGATGATCGTGATCCTGCTCGTCAGGCCGGCCGGACTGTTCGGTACGAAGGAGCTCGCCCGTGTCTGACGCACCAGGAACGACCGTCGTGGCGGGCAGGGGAGCACCGCCGGCGAAGACCGCCCTGCGCCCCGCCTGGCCACCCCGCCCCCGTACGTACCTCTGGATCGCGGGCTCTGTGCTGCTGCTCGCGCTGCCGTTCTATCTCGACCGGTTCTGGCTGCAGGCGGGCCTGTTCGCGATGGCCGCGGCGATCGGCGCGATCGGCATCAACATGCTCACCGGCTCCACCGGCCAACTCTCCATGGGTCACGCCTTCTTCCTGGCCGTAGGGGCGTACGGATACTGCGCCTTCGCCGGCGACGGCGGCGACGAGCTGACCGGACTGGGCCTGCCCACCGCCGTCGCCGCGGTCCTCGCGGTGGCCCTCGCGGGTCTGGCCGGCGGGCTCTTCAGCCCCATCGCGGGCCGGCTGCGCGGCGCCTATCTCGGCATCGCCACCCTCGCCCTGATCTTCATCGGCCAGCATGTGCTCTTCAACGCCCACGACCTGACCGGCGGCTTCAACGGCCGGGACGTGCCGCCCCTGAACATCCTGGGCTTCCGCTTCGACGACAGCGAACTGGTCGTCGCGGCCATCCCGTTCGGCTCCGCCGAGAAGCTCTGGTACGCCGGACTCGTGCTGCTCGCCGGCTGCGCACTCTTCGCCCGCGGAGTGCTGCGCGGCCGGCCCGGCCGGGCGATGAACGTGATCCGCGACCATCGCATCGCGGCCGGTGTGATGGGCGTGCCGGTCGCCCGCTACCGGGCGGCGGCCTTCGTCCTGTCCTCGATGTACGCGGGCCTCGCGGGCGTCCTGCTGGCCCTGGTCTTCCAGCGGACCGTGCCCGACTACTTCGGCATGGTCCTGTCACTCGAGTACCTCGCCATGATCGTGATCGGCGGCCTCGGCTCGGTCGCCGGGGCGGTGGTCGGCGCGGCCTTCGTCTCGCTCCTGCCGCAGGTGCTCACGCGCTACAGCGACGCCCTGCCGCTGGTCGCCGAATCGGGCACCGGCGGCGTCGCGCCGGGCGAGGCGGCCCGCTATCTGTACGGCGCCGCGGTCGTCGCGGTCGTCCTGTTCTTGCCGGGCGGCCTGATCAGGCTGGTCACCCGCCGAACCGCACCCCCGAAGCACCCCGACAAGCCCACACCTGGAACTCCAGGACCCTCAGGGGAGGAACGATGAACGCGCAGACCAGGACCCACCGGGCCAGGCGCTCCACCCGGGCCGCGGCCACCGCGCTCGCCACGCTGCTCGCCCTCGGCGCGGCCGCCTGCAGCTCCAAGGCGACCGACGGCGACGACGGCGGCAAGGCGGGCGCCGGGGGAGTGAAGACCGGCGACGGCGTCACCGACAAGAAGATCCCGCTCGGCGCCCTCACCGACCGCACCGGCGTCTACGCCACCCTCGGCAAGAGCGTCACCCAGGCACAGCAGCTGTATGTGAAGCAGACCAACGCCGCGGGCGGCATCTGCGGCCGCAAACTCTCCCTCACGGTCCGCGACCACGGCTACGACCCGCAGAAGGCGGTGGCCGCGTACACCGAGTTGGAGCCGAAGGTGCTCGGCTTCGCCCAGTTCATCGGCTCCCCGTTCGTCGCCTCGGTGGACGGCCGCATCCGCTCCGACAAGGCCCTGGTCATCCCGCAGGCCTGGTCCGCGGATCTGCTCGGCAACCCGTACGTCCGGGTCCTCGGCTCCACGTACGACCTGGAGACGATCAACGCGATCGACTTCCTGTTGAAGGAGAAGGGCCTGAAGAAGGGAGACAGGATCGGGCACGTCTACTTCGAGGGCGACTACGGCGAGAATGCCCTGGCCGGCTCCCGGCACATGGCCAAGGAGTCCGGTCTGACCGTCGTGGAGCAGAAGATCAAGCCGACCGACAACGACATGTCGGCGCAGGTCGTCGCCCTGAAGAAGGCCGGAGTCAAGGCCGTGGTGATCAGCGCCGGCCCGCGCCAGGCCGCCTCTCTGGTGGGCGTGGCGGCCGCGAGCGGCCTGAAGGTCCCGGTGATCGGCAACAACTCGGCGTTCGCCCCGCAGCTCCTGGCCACCCAGGCGGGCCCGGCGCTCGAGAAGATGTATTACGTCTCCACGCCCTCGCTGCCCATCGGTGACAAGGCCGAGGGCCCGAGCAAGCTGGCGAAGGACTATGCGGCCGCCTATCCGAAGGACGCGCTGGACAACGGCGTGGTCGCGGGCTGGACGGCGGCCTCCACCTTCGGCGAGGCCCTGAAGCGGGCCTGCAAGGCCAAGGACCTCACACGCGAGGGCGTCGGCAAGGCCCTCCTGACGATGGACTCCTACGACACCGGCTTCGGCGCCCAGGACTTCTCCGACCCACAGGCGCCCTCGTCGACCGAGAGCGTGATCATCCGCCCGGACAAGGGCGCGAAGGGCGGCTCGTCGGTGGTCAGGGAGGCCGGCACGGCGGCCGAGGCGAAGGACTTCACACCCGGCGAGGACTGATCCCACGGAGAATGTGCAGATACGACGAGGGCCCCGAACCGATCGCGCCGGTTCGGGGCCCTCGTCGTACGTACGTCTGCGGCGGGTCGATCAGGGCAGCTGGGCCGCCCGTGCGTCCCGGCGGTTGCCGCGGAAGTTGTTCACCCGGCGGGCCGTGGCGAACAGCGGGATCACCGCGCCGAGCACCAGCTGCAGCGCGCAGCCGGTCTGCAGGAGCAGCTGGCCGCCGGGGGCGTCGAAGGCCCAGGCCGCGAGCAGCCCCATGGCCGCCACGATCCAGGAGAGCATCGCCACCGCCAGCGGGCCGCGCGGCTTCGGGTACTCGACCCGGCTCACCATCAGCCAGGCGGTGCCCACGATCGCGAGCAGCGTCGCCACGAAGGGCAGCTCGAGGAGCACGATCGAGACCACGGTGAGCGCACCGAACGGGCTCGGCATGCCCTGGAAGGTGCCGTCCTTCAGGGTCACGCAGGAGAATCTGGCAAGCCGCAGGACCACCGCCAGAAGCACCACGATCGCCCCCACCGCGGCCACCCGCTGGTGCGCGTCGTCCGCGACCATGCCGTAGACGAGGACGAAGTACGCCGGCGCGAGGCCGAAGCTGATCAGGTCCGAGAGGTTGTCCAGCTCGGCGCCCATCGGCGAGCTGCGCAGCTTGCGCGCGACCAGTCCGTCGAAGAGGTCGAAGACGGCCGCGCACAGCATCAGGATCACGGCCGTGGCCGCGCTGTGCCGGGCCATGCCCGACTCGTCGCTGCCCATCAGGTGCGGGATCAGGATGCCGGTCGTGGTGAAGTACACGGCCATGAAGCCGCAGGTGGCGTTGCCGAGGGTGAGGGTGTCCGCTATCGACAGCCGCATGGACAGCGGCATGTCTTCGGTCGGGTCGTCCTCGTCGTCGGCTCCGGGCGCCCACCCGGTCGGTGTGTCGGGATCAAGCACGGTCAATGCGAGTCACCCCAGCCACGGTCTTCTGTCCGACCTCGACATCGACCTCGACTCCTTCGGGGAGGTAGAGGTCGACGCGGGAGCCGAACCGGATGAGGCCGATCCGCTCGCCCTGCTCCACCTTCGTGCCCTGCGGGATGTACGGGACGATACGGCGGGCCACCGCGCCGGCGATCTGCACCATCTCGATGTCACCGAGCTCGGTGTCGAAGTGCCACACCACCCGCTCGTTGTTCTCGCTCTCCTTGTTGAACGCCGGGACGAATCCGCCCGGTACGTGCTCCACGGAGGTCACCGAGCCGGCCAGCGGCGCACGGTTCACGTGAACGTTCAACGGGCTCATGAAGATCGCGACGCGGGTGCGTCCGTCCTTCCACGGCATGATGCTCTGCACCACACCGTCGGCCGGGGAGATGACCCGGCCCTGAGTGATCTCGCGCTCGGGGTCGCGGAAGAACCACAGCATCCCCGCCGCAAGCGCGGTGGCGGGGACGGCCACGGCCTTCGCGGCGCCGGAACGGCGCGAGCGGGCGAGGCTGATGGCTGCGGTGGCGACGGTCGGCAGGAGCCACGGCGATGCTCCGCGAGCAAGTCGGCCCCTGAGGGCGCCGTCGCGTGGTGCAGAGGTTTGGCTGTGGGGCATGGATGACCTTCGTAGCGGATGATGCCGCGCAGTGACGGGGGACGGCGGCTTTCGGGGATGGTACCGGTTGCGGGCTGCAACTGGGCAAGCCAGGAAGCCGAGTCGGCGGCCGAAGAGTGTTGACTCGGCGTGAGCTTCATCCCGAAGGAAACATCCCGAAAGGGATATTCAGCCCTGGAGTCGATACTCTTCGAGTAGCCGCCTGCCAATGATCATTTTCTGGATCTCGGCGGTACCTTCGCCGATCAAGAGCATGGGTGCCTCGCGGTAGAGACGCTCGATCTCGTACTCCTTCGAGAACCCGTAACCGCCATGAATCCGGAACGCGTCCTCCACGACCTCTTTGCAGTACTCGGAGGCGAGGTACTTCGCCATCCCTGCTTCGAGGTCGTTTCGCTCTCCGGAGTCCTTTTTGCGTGCTGCGTTCACCATCATCGCATGGGCGGCTTCGACCTTGGTGGCCATTTCGGCCAGCTTGAACTGGATCGCCTGGTGGTGGGCGATGGCCTTGCCGAAGGTGTGCCGCTGCTGCGCGTAGGAGACGCCCAGTTCGAAGGCACGCTGCGCGACACCGCAACCACGGGCCGCGACATTGACCCGGCCGACTTCCACGCCGTCCATCATTTGGTAAAACCCGCGGCCAGTGGTGCCGCCGAGCACGCGATTGGCCGGAATGCGCAGTCCGTCCATGATGAGTTCGGTCGTGTCGACGCCCTTGTAACCCATCTTCTCGATCTTGCCGGGAATGGTGAGTCCGGGGCGCACCTCACCGAATCCGGGCTCCTTCTCGACAAGGAAAGTGGTCATCGACTTGTGCGCCGGAGTGCCCTCGGGGTGTCCTTCGTCACTTCGGCACAGAACAGCGACCAGAGTGGACGAACCGCCGTTCGTCAGCCACATCTTCTGGCCGTTGAGGACGTACTCCTCGCCGTCCTGAACACCCTTGGACGTGATCGCCGACACATCGGAGCCGAGCGCCGGCTCGGACATCGAGAACGCGCCCCGCACCTCGCCGGCCGCCATCCGCGGCAGGAAGGTGTCCTTCTGCTCCTGCGTGCCGTGCTGTTTGAGCATGTACGCCACGATGAAGTGGGTGTTGATGATTCCGGAGACGCTCATCCAGCCACGGGCGATCTCCTCCACGCACAGCGCGTAGGTGAGCAGCGACTCGCCCAGACCGCCGTACTCCTCGGGGATCATCAGGCCGAACAGGCCCAACTCCTTGAGTCCGTCCACGATCGCTTGCGGATACTCGTCGCGGTGCTCGAGCTCCGTGGCGACCGGGATGATCTCCTTGTCGACGAAGTCCCGGACGGTGGAGAGGATCTCCTGCTGGATGTCGGTGAGACCGGCGGTCTGCGCGAGTCGGCTCATGGTTACTTCTTCTCCTGCGTCTTCTTAGGAGCGTCGAGCAGCTCGGGGCGGCCCGGCTGCTCGCCGCCGCGCTCCTTGATGTACGTCTCGGTGGGCACCATCACCTTGCGGCGGAACACGCACACGAGCGTGCCGTCCTGCTTGTAGCCCTTGGTCTCCACATGCACGATCCCGCGGTCGTTCTTCGACCTCGACGGCGTCTTGTCCAGGACGGTCGTCTCGCCGTAGATCGTGTCGCCGTGGAAGGTCGGCGCCACGTGCTTCAGCGACTCGATCTCCAGATTGGCGATCGCCTTGCCCGAGACGTCCGGCACGGACATGCCGAGAAGCAGCGAGTAGATGTAGTTGCCCACCACGACGTTCTTGCCGAAGTCCGTGGTGCTCTCCGCATAGTTGACGTCCATGTGGAGCGGGTGGTGGTTCATGGTGAGCAGACAGAACAGGTGGTCGTCGTACTCGGTCACCGTCTTCCCGGGCCAGTGCTTGTACACGTCCCCGACGGTGAACTCTTCGTAGGTGCGGCCGAACTGCATGATGTCTTACGCCTCCGGGGCCTCGAACTGGGTGGTGCGCTGCATGCCGGCGGCCCGGCCCTTCCCGGAGATGACCAGGGCCATCTTGCGGCTGGCCTCGTCGATCATCTCGTCGCCGAGCATCGCGGAGCCCTTCTTGCCGCCCGCCTCGGACGTGTAGTAGTCGTACGCGTCCAGGATCAGCTCGGCGTGGTCGTAGTCGTCCTGGGACGGCGAGAAGATCTCGTTGGACGCCTCGACCTGGCCCGGGTGCAGCACCCACTTGCCGTCGAAGCCGAGGGCGGCGGCGCGGGCGGCGACCTCGCGGTACCCGTCGACGTTCTTGATCTGCAGGTACGGGCCGTCGATCGCCTGGAGGTCGTTGGCGCGGGCGGCCATGAGGATCTTCATCAGGATGTAGTGGTAGGCGTCCGCCGGGTAGCCGGGCGGCTGCTCGCCGACGACCAGGGACTTCATGTTGATGGACGCCATGAAGTCGGCGGGGCCGAAGATGATGGTCTCGGTGCGCGGGGACGCCTCGGCGATCGCGTTGACGTTGTTCAGGCCCTGGGCGTTCTCGATCTGCGCCTCGATGCCGATCCTGCCGACCTCGAAGCCCATCGTCTTCTCGATCTGGGTGAGCAGCAGGTCGAGGGCGACGATCTGCTGGGCGTCCTGGACCTTCGGCAGCATGATGCAGTCGAGATTCTGGCCCGCGCCCTCGACGACCGTGACGACGTCGCGGTATGTCCACTCGGTGGTCCAGTCGTTGACCCGCACCACCCGCGTCTTGCCGGTCCAGTCGCCCTCGTTGAGGAACTTCACGATGGTGTGCCGGGCGTCCGGCTTGGCCAGCGGGGCGCAGGCGTCCTCCAGGTCGAGGAAGACCTGGTCGGCGGGGAGGCCCTGGGCCTTCTCCAGGAAGCGCGGGTTCGAGCCGGGCACGGCCAGACACGAACGGCGGGGGCGAAGGCGGTTGACGGGGCTGGTCATGCGGGGACCTCCAGAGGGTCGAGCTTGTTCGCGGTGCGGATCTCGTCGACGATACGGCCGATGATCTCCGTGATGCCGAAGTCCTTGGGGGTGAAGACGGCGGCGACTCCCGCCTGCTTCAGGTCCTCGGCGTCGGCGTTGGGGATGATGCCTCCGACGATCACCGGGATGTCGGGGGCGCCGGCCTCGCGCAGCCGGTCGAGCACATCCGGCACCAGTTCGGCGTGCGACCCGGACAGGATCGACAGGCCGACACAGTGCACGTCCTCGGCGAGCGCGGCGGACACGATCTGCTCCGGGGTCAGCCGGATGCCCTGGTAGACCACCTCGAAGCCGGCGTCGCGGGCCCGTACGGCGATCTGCTCGGCGCCGTTGGAGTGCCCGTCGAGGCCGGGCTTGCCGACCAACAGGCGCAGCTTGCCGCCGAGTTCGTCACCGGTGCGGCGGACCTTCTCGCGGACGACGGCGAGCGGCGTGCCCTCCTCCGCGGCCACCGCGACCGGCGCCGACGAGACCCCGGTGGGCGCCCGGAACTCGCCGAACACCTCACGCAGCGCCTCGGCCCACTCGCCGGTCGTCACCCCGGTCCGTGCGCACTCCAGAGTGGCCTCCATCAGGTTCTCGGTGCCGGCCGCGGCCTCCTTCAGGCGCTCCAGGGCCTGCTGGGTGGTCGGGTAGTGGTACGGATCGCCCATGCCCTGCCGGTCCGTGGACTCCTGACGGGTGGTCCGCCAGTCGCCGATGGCCCGGACCACCTTCGCCTCGACCTCGTGGTCGACCGTCATGATCGCGGCGTCCAGATCGGCGGTGAGCGGATTGGGCTCGGTCGACTCGAAGATGTTGACGCCGACGATCTTCTCCTCGCCGCCCTCGATCCTGGCCCGGCGCTCGGCGTGCGAGGAGACGAGCTGAGACTTCAGATAGCCCGACTCGACGGCGGCCATCGCGCCGCCCATCTCCTGGATCCGGTCCATCTCGGTGAGCGACTCGGCGACCAGCGCGTCGACCTTCTTCTCGACGACGTGCGAACCGGCGAAGATGTCCTCGTACTCGAGCAGATCGCTCTCGTGCGCGAGGACCTGCTGGATGCGCAGCGACCACTGCTGGTCCCAGGGCCGCGGCAGGCCCAACGCCTCGTTCCAGGCCGGGAGTTGGACGGCGCGGGCCCGGGCGTCCTTGGACAGTGTCACGGCCAGCATCTCGAGCACGATGCGCTGGACGTTGTTCTCCGGCTGCGCCTCGGTCAGGCCGAGGGAGTTGACCTGCACGCCGTAGCGGAAGCGGCGCTGCTTCGCGTTCTCGATGCCGTAACGCTCGCGGGTGACCTGGTCCCAGATCTGCCCGAACGCCCGCATCTTGCACATCTCCTCGATGAAGCGGACACCCGCGTTCACGAAGAAGGAGATACGGGCCACGACGTCCCCGAACTTCTCCTCGGGGACCTGCCCCGAGTCGCGGACGGCATCGAGCACCGCGATGGCGGTGGACATCGCGAACGCGATCTCCTGGACCGGAGTGGCCCCCGCCTCCTGGAGGTGGTAGCTGCAGATGTTGATCGGGTTCCACTTGGGGATGTGGGACACCGTGTACGCGATCATGTCGGTGGTCAGGCGGAGCGAGGGGCCCGGCGGGAACACATGGGTACCGCGCGACAGGTACTCCTTGACGATGTCGTTCTGCGTCGTCCCCTGGAGCTTGCTGGTGTCCGCGCCCTGCTCCTCCGCCACGACCTGGTAGAGCGCCAGAAGCCACATGGCGGTGGCGTTGATGGTCATCGAGGTGTTCATCTGCTCCAGGGGGATGTCCTGGAACAGCCGTCGCATGTCACCGAGATGGGAGACCGGTACGCCGACCCGGCCGACCTCGCCGCGGGCCAGGATGTGGTCCGGGTCGTAGCCCGTCTGGGTCGGCAGGTCGAAGGCGACCGACAGACCCGTCTGGCCCTTGGCGAGATTGCGCCGGTACAGCTCGTTGGACGCCTCCGCCGTGGAGTGGCCGGCGTAGGTCCGCATCAGCCACGGCCGGTCCTTTTCTCTGGGTGCCTGACGCTCAGTCATAAGCCGCTGCTCCTCGCGGGGTTCAGACGTTCCGGAAGCGGTTGATCGCGTCGAGGTGCTGCTCGCGCTTCTCCTGGTCGCGCACGCCGAGGCCTTCCTGCGGGGCGAGCGCGAGGACGCCGACCTTGCCCTGGTGGGCGTTGCGGTGCACGTCGTGGGCGGCCTGGCCGGTCTCGTCCAGGGAGTAGACCTTGGACAGAGTGGGGTGGATCTTGCCCTTGGCGATCAGCCGGTTGGCCTCCCAGGCCTCCCGGTAGTTGGCGAAGTGGGAGCCGATGATGCGCTTCAGGGACATCCACAGGTAGCGGTTGTCGTACTCGTGCTGGTAGCCCGAGGTGGAGGCGCAGGTGACGATGGTGCCGCCCTTGCGGGTGACGTAGACGGAGGCGCCGAAGGTCTCCCGGCCGGGGTGCTCGAAGACGATGTCCACGTCCTCGCCGCCGGTCAGTTCACGGATGCGCTTGCCGAATCGCTTCCACTCGCGCGGGTCCTGGTTCTGCTTGTCCTTCCAGAACTTGTAGCCCTCCGCGTTGCGGTCGATGATCGCCTCGGCGCCCATCTTCCGGCAGATCTCCGCCTTCTGCTCGCTGGAGACCACACAGATCGGGTTGGCGCCGCCGGCGAGGGCGAACTGGGTGGCGTACGAACCGAGTCCGCCGCTGGCGCCCCAGATCAGCACGTTGTCGCCCTGCTTCATGCCGGCCCCGTTGCGGGAGACCAGCTGGCGGTACGCGGTGGAGTTGACCAGGCCGGGGGCGGCGGCCTCCTCCCAGCTGAGGTGGTCGGGCTTGGGCATCAGCTGGTTCGACTTGACCAGCGCGATCTCGGCCAGTCCGCCGAAGTTCGTCTCGAAGCCCCAGATCCGCTGCTCGGGGTCGAGCATCGTGTCGTTGTGTCCGTCGGAGGACTCCAGCTCCACCGACAGGCAGTGCGCGACGACCTCGTCACCCGGGTTCCAGGCGTTCACGCCGGGCCCGGTACGCAGCACGACGCCGGCGAGGTCCGAGCCGATCACGTGGTACGGCAGGTCGTGGCGCTTGGTGAGTTCGCTGACCCTGCCGTACCGCTCCAGGAAACCGAAGGTGGACAGCGGCTCGAAGATCGAGGTCCAGACCGAGTTGTAGTTGACCGAGGAGGCCATGACGGCCACCAGGGCCTCGCCCGGGCCGAGTTCGGGGACCGGCACCTCGTCCAGGTGCAGCGACTTGCGGGGGTCCTTGTCGCGGGTCTCGAGACCGGCGAACATCTCGGTCTCGTCCTTGTGCACGGTGATGGCGCGGTACGCGTCGGGCAGGGGGAGTGCGGCGAAGTCGTCCGACGTGGCGTCGGCCGACTGGATCGCGTCCAGGATTTCCTTCACGGTGTTGCCTCCGGCGAAAGGGTCTCCCCGGGCCGGCCGTGCCGGGCGCCTGGGGAAGCGTCGAGGGGAACGCTCGAGGGGCGTCGGGATGTTGTTGGGGACTGCTCGTGCCGTCGGTTCGGCGGAGGTGGAGCGGTGGTGCGGCAGCGCCGGGTGGGCGCGGGAGGTGCCTGTGACGCAGGCGTCCGGGCGCTGGGCTCCCTGGCGTGCAGGGGTGCCTGGGGACAGCCGGCGTACGGATGTTCTCTGCACGCCGGCCGCCCGGACACCTTCAACGTATGACACCGCGTGCCAGTCCACAAGGCACGCAGTGCCAACAATTTTTCTCAGTTGTCATTTCGCCGCTTCAAATGAGCGATGATCGATCATTGCAGGTCAGATGCAGTGCCATGCATCACCCTGGTGTCGTCCGAGCACAAAGGAAGCGCCGTACGGGCCGGTGACCGGCTCGTACGGCGCTCTGTGGAGCCCTCTCGGGACCCCGGGATGGCACGGAGTGTCCGGGCGGCCCGGACGGTCGCTCAGGAGTGCTCGCGCAGGGCGCTCTCGATGGTGCGCATGACCTCGTCGAGAGGGGCGTCGGTGCGGGCCACTGTGACCAGTACGTCCCCGCTGCTCTGCACCGTCGCGGCTGAGGCGGTGGCGGGCGCCTGCGGGTCGCGCCCGGCGCCGATACCGGTTCCGAAGGTCTTGCGGACGATCGCGAAGGCGTGGTCGAGCTGGATCTCCAGATCGCCCTGACCGCCCGAGCGCAGCCAGCGGCGGAGTACGTGATTGTGTGCCGTGACCACCGCGGACGCCGCGACCTCGGCGAGCAACGGGTCGTCGTTGCCGTCGTGGTGGGCGTGCTCGTCGAAGTGGCCGAGCAGATAGCGGGTGAACAGCCGCTCGTAGCGGGCGACCGAGGCGATCTCCCGCTCGCGCAGGGTCGGCACCTCGCGGGTCAGCCGGTAGCGCTCCACCGAGACCGCCGGCGAGGCCGCGTACATCTTCATGACTTCCTTGATGCCGCGGCACACCGTGTCGAGCGGGTGCTCGTGCGGGGCGGCCGCATTCAGCACCGCCTCCGCGCGGATCAGCGTGTCGTCGTGGTCCGGGAAGATCGCCTCTTCCTTGGAGCGGAAGTGCCGGAAGAAGGTCCGGCGGGCGACTCCGGCGGTCGCGGCGATCTCGTCGACCGTCGTCGCCTCGTAGCCCTTCGTCGCGAAGAGCTCCATGGCCGCGGCCGCGAGCTCCCTGCGCATCTTGAGCCGCTGGGCGGCCGCGCGGCTTCCTGCCGCACTCTCGGGAGCGTCGGGAGCGGGGGACGTACGGGGGGACTTGGCGGCCTTGGGCATGCACTGAACGTAACCCATGTACAGGCCCGGATGTTGCTCCGGTACGGACCTTCCCGGAACCGGGGCAGGGCCGCCCGACGGATCGAGCAGCCCTCCCCAGCCCGTACGTTCCTCAGCGCCGGGCATATTCGCGGAAGCCGCGGCCCGTCTTCCGGCCGAGGCAGCCCGCGGCCACCAGATGCTCGAGCAGCGGCGCCGGCGCGAGACCCGGGTCCCGGAACTCACGGTGCAGCACCTGCTCGATGGCGAGCGAGACATCGAGCCCGACGACGTCGAGCAGCTCGAAGGGGCCCATCGGGTAGCCGCCGCCGAGCTTCATCGCGGTGTCGATGTCGTCGAGGGTCGCGTAGTGCTCCTGGACCATCTTGATCGCGTTGTTCAGGTACGGGAAGAGCAGCGCGTTCACGATGAACCCGGCCCGGTCGCCGCAGTCCACCGGGTGCTTGCGGACCCGGGTGCACACGTCGCGGACCGTGGCGTGGGCATCGTCCGAGGTCAGCACCGTGCGCACCACCTCTACCAGCTTCATCGCCGGGGCCGGATTGAAGAAGTGCATACCGATCACGTCCTGCGGGCGCGAGGTGGCCCGCGCACAGGCGACGACCGGCAGCGAGGAGGTGGTGGTGGCGAGCACCGCCCCGGGCTTGCACACCTTGTCCAGGGTGGTGAAGAGCTGCTGCTTGACCTCCAGGTCCTCGGCGACCGCCTCGACCGCCAGATCCACCTCCGCGAAGGCGTCGAGCGAACCGGCCGGAGTGATCAGGGCCAGCGTCCGATCGGCCTTCTCCTGGGTCGTGCGGCCCTTGGCGACAGAGCGCGAAAGCGACTTGGCGATACGGGACTTGGCCTTCCCCGCCTTCTCGTCGCTGCGTGCCGCGAGCACCACGGCGTAACCGGCCTTCGCGAACACCTCGGCGATGCCCGACGCCATCGTCCCGGAGCCCGCGACGCCCACCGACGAGACCGGACGTCCGCCGGCCAGCGGGCCGTCCTCGATCGGGGTGAGGGCGTCCCGGACCACGGTGGCGCTGCCGGGCGCCTCGTACGTGTAGAAGCCGCGGCCCGCCTTGCGGCCGGTCAGACCGGCCTCGCTGAGCTGGCCCAGGATCGGCGCCGGTGCGTGCAGCCGGTCGTGCGAGTCGGCGTACATCGCCTCGAGGACGGTGCGTGCGGTGTCGACGCCGATCAGGTCGAGCAGTTCGAGCGGGCCCATCGGCAGTCCGCAGCCCAGCTTCATCGCGGCGTCGATGTCCTCGCGGGTCGCGTAGCGCGCCTCGTACATGGCCGCGGCCTGGTTGAGGTATCCGAAGAGCAGGCCGTCCGCGACGAATCCGGGGCGGTCGCCGACCGCGACCGGCTCCTTGCCGAGGTCGAGCGCGAGAGCTGTCACCGCGTCCACCACGGTCGGATCGGTCAGCACCGAGGAGACCACCTCGACCAGCTTCATCGCCGGTGCGGGGTTGAAGAAGTGCAGGCCCACCACGCGCTCCGGACGGGCGGAGTCCGCGGCCAGACGCGTCACGGACAGCGCGTTGGTGCCCGTCGCCAGGACCGCGTCGGCGCGCACCACGCCGTCGAGCTCCCGCAGCACCTGGTGCTTGATCTCGTACGACTCCGGGACGACCTCGATGACCAGGTCCGCGTCGGCGGCGGCCGCGAGCTCCGAGTAGGTACGGAAGCGGGCGAGGGCGTCGGCGCGCTGCTCCTCGGTGAGCCGGCCGCGCTGCACGGCGCGGGCGGTGGAGGTCTCGAGTGCGGTGACCGCCTGAGCGGCCGCCACCTCGCTGATGTCGATGCCGATGACCTCGCGGCCGGCGCGGGTGAGCACTTCGGCAATGCCGGTGCCCATGGTCCCGAGGCCGACAACGGCCACGGTCTGCAAGGAGGTACGGTCCATCGCGGACTCCAGGAAGTGAGTGACGACTGAGTCGGTGCGCACGAGGGGCGGCATGAAGTGGCCTGCCCGGTGCGGGAGTTGAGTGTCGCCACCGGGCGCGGGTGCGCCGGGTGGGAGAAGCGACGGGTCCTGTCCCGGAACCACGTCGTACGCGTACTGCTCGATGCCGAACCGACTGGCGCTCTCGGCGGCTGCGTCACCAGGCCGCCGTGAGGTGCGGGATCAGGGACTGTCCGTCACCCGCTCGTATGAGCTTAACCGCCCAGTAACGAGCGCGCCAGACCCGGATCCTGTCCGGGGCATGTGAGCTGGATCGCTCGCTACCCTGGCCCCATGGACGAACTGTTGCGATCGGTGACGGCACGCTTACGGGGAGAGGCCGGCGCGGCAGGCGCCGAAGCCGCCTTCGAACTCCTCAGCTCGACGGACGATCACGACACACTCGCCCGTGTCCTGGTGGAACCCGAACGCCCTTTGTGGGCAAGGGAGACGGCAGCCTTCCGGCTCGGCCGGGCGGGCGACCGCAGGGCCTTCGAGACCCTTGTCCTGCTGCTCAACCACCGCGACCCCGACCGCTGCGAGGCCGCCGCACACGCCCTGGCCCGCCTCGGCGATCCGCGCACCGCACGCGCGGCCGCCGCCCTCGCCACCAACGAACTCCGCGTCGCCTATGCCCTGCACCCGGTACGGCTGCTCACCGCGCTGCGCGCACCGGAGTCCGCACCGGCCCTGATCACCGCCCTGGAGCGGCGACTTGCGGCGCCGCACGACCCGTACTGGCGGGTCGCGCTTGCCTGTGTCGAGGGCCTGGGCGCCCTCGGTGACCCCCGGGCCGAGCCGGTGCTGACCGCCGCCACCGGACATCCGCGCCTCGCGGCCGCGGCGGCCGGCGCGCTCGGCCGCGTCGCCCAGGTCTGAGCCTCTTCCCTCGGCTCCTACGACTCCTTCGACTCCCTCAACTGCCCGACAGGGAACGGCAGTAGCGCACCTCGGGTGCCGCGACGCCGTCCACCTCGAACGGCTCCCTGGCGCCGTCCGCGGCGAAGCCCGCGCGTTCGTAGAAGCGGCGGGCGCGGTCGTTGCCCTCCAGGACCCACAGGAGCACCCGGCCGTGCCCGGCCGCACGCGCGGCATCGAGGAGCGCCTGCATCAGGGCCCGGCCGGCGCCCGTGCCCACCTGATCCGGGTCGACATAGAGGGCGTACAGCTCACCGTCCGTGCCGGTGCCCTGCTGCGGTGCCGGCTCCTCGTCGTGGCGGTACGGTCCGACGCACCCCCAGCCGACCACCGCACCCTCCCGCTCGGCGACCAGATCGCTGACCGACGGATCGCGCCGCAGCACGCGTGCGCGCAGCCGCGCCGTGTTCGCCGCGATGTCCATCGCGTCGAGATATCCGTCCGGGATCAGGCCGCGGTAGGCGCTCTGCCATCCCCGCACCCGGACCGAAGCCACCGCCCCGGCGTCCGCCGCGGTCATCTCGCGTACCCGTACGTCCATGGTGCGGAGCGTAAGCCGTGTCGCTTCGGGCGTCCGATGCGCCCGGGGACTGCGGCGGCTGCGGCAGGTCTTCGCGAGCCCGGTCCGACTGCGCCATGGTTGAGTCATGACGACTCAGGTCCCGAGTGACTGGCTGCGCTCCTATGCCCTGCTCGCCCTGCGTACCGACCGCCTTCTCGCCGAGTCGGGCGGCGGCACCATGCTCATCTACGACGGCCCCGACGCCTTGCGGTCCGAGGTGGCGGCACCGGAGCCCGCCCCGCCGGCGCAGCTGGTCGAGGAGTGCGACGCGCTCGAGGCGGACATCCCCTTCGAAGGCCACCGGGCCGCCTGTCTGACCGCGCAGCTCACCGCCATGCGTGCGATGGTCCGGCAGGTGGACGGCGCGGACGTCCCCTTCCCCGAGCATGCGCGGCAGTGTCTCGGCGTGACCGTGGACCGGCAGCCCGAGGACCGTTTCGAGGCCGCCCACGCCCAACTGTCCGCCGCGCTGCCGTCAGGGCCCGGTCCGCTGGCCGGGCGGCTGCACGCCTGGCAGCAGTCCCACAGCGTGCCGGTCGACCGCGTCGCGGATCTGGTGCGGTCCGCCATCGCCGAGACCGTCGCCCGTACCCGCACGATCGTCGAGCTGCCCGACGGGCTCGACATCGACATCGGCGTGCGGCTCGACCCCGGCCCGCACCGCGGGCACTACGCGGGCGCCGGTCGCGGCACGATGTACATCAACGACAGCTTCCCCTTCAACGCGGCCGACCTGCTGTACGTCGTCGCCCACGAGGGCTTCCCGGGCCACATCGCCGAATCGCTGCTCAAGGGCGTCCATCTCGCACACCAGCCGGAGCATGCGGTCCGCTTCATGATCTCGCCGCCGTTCGTGGTCAGCGAAGGCCTCGGCCTGCATGCCCAACAGGTCGCCTTCCCCGGCGACGAGGCGCAGCGTTGGATCACCGACAAGGTGCTCACCCCGCTCGAAATCCCCCTGGACGGAAGCGACTTCGCTGCGATCCACGACGCGCGCAACGCACTCTGGGGAGCCTGGGGCAATGCGGCGATGCTCGCCGCGGAGGGCCGGCCGGACGCGGAGGTCGCCGCCTACCTGAAGCGCTGGGCCCTGCTCTCCGAAGCGGAGACCGCCTGGGCGCTCGGCTCGCTGCGCACACCCGTCATGGGTACGTACGTCCTCGGCTACTTCCACGGCTGGCGGCTGCTGCAGACCTGGATCGACGAACCGGACCGGCAGTCCCGGGTGCGGCGCCTGCTCACCGAGCCGATCCTGCCGGCCGACGTGGTCTGACCGGCCGGCGGGCAACTCCCGGGCAGCCGGTGGTCCGTGGGAGCGGGCCACCGGCTGCCGTGCCGGCCGTGGTCAGGAGTCGTGGCCGAGGAGGTCGTGCAGGGAGGCGGCCTGTGAGCCGCGGGAGGCCGGAGCCTTCTCCGGACCGTTGGCGGACGCCGCCCGGGTGGCCTTCGCCGGTTCCGGCTCGGGCAGCGGGTCGCAGATCGCGTCGGCGACGCCTGCCGAGCGCGGGACCTTGCCGGTGTCCAGGTAGTCCGCGAGGTGCCGGTCGAGGCACTTGTTCCCGGCGAGGGTCACGCCGTGGTTGGCGCCGCCCTCCTCGACGACGAGGCTCGAGCCGCGCAGCCGGTGGTGCAGCGAGACCGCGCCCTCGTACGGGGTCGCCGCGTCCTCGGTGGCCTGGAAGAGCAGCACTGGCGGCAGCTTCGCATTGGTCACGTCGGTCGGCTGCAGCGAACGCGTCGGCCAGAACGCACACGGTGCGTTGTACCAGGCGTTGTTCCAGGTGATGAACGGGGCCTTGGCGTGCGAGCGCCACATGTCGTGCCGCCACTGGTTCCAGTCGCGCGGCCAGCCCGCGTCGCGGCACTGCACGGCCGTGTAGACCGAGTAGCCGTTGTCGCCCGCGGCATCCACCGCGCCGAACTTCTGGTACGCGTCGACCAGCGGCGCCGTCTTCCCGTCGTTGGCGTACGCGGCGAACGCCTTGGCCAGGTCGGGCCAGTAGCCGTTGTAGTAGCCGCCCGGCAGGAAGGTGTCCTCCAGCTCGGCCGCGCCCACCTTGCCGCCGGCCGGCTTCCGGGCCAGCGCCTGGCGCATCCGGGTCCACTTGGCCTCGACCTCGGCCGGGTTCCCGCCGAGCCCGTAGGTGGCGTCGTGCTTCGCGATCCAGGCGGTGAACGCCTGCTGGCGGGACTCGAAGGCCACGTTCTGGCCCAGGTTGTTCTCGTACCAGACACCGGACGGGTCGACGACGGAGTCGAAGACGGCGCGGCGCACCCGCTCGGGGTGCAGCTTGGCGTACACGGCTCCGAGGTAGGTGCCGTAGGAGTAGCCGAGGTAGTTGATGCGCTCGGCGCCGAGCTGCTGACGGATCACGTCCATGTCCTCGGCGGCGCTCGCGCTGTCCATGTACCGCAGCAGCGAGCCGTGCTTCTTGCCGCAGGATTCGGCGAAGTCCTTCACCCGCGCCAGATTGGCGCGCTCGGCACCGCCGCCGGCCGGCAGCGAGTCGGGCCTGACCGGGTCGAAGTACCCCGGCTTGCAGTCCAGCGCAGGCTTGCTCGCTCCCACGCCGCGCGGGTCGAAGCCGATCACGTCGTACTGGGAGGCGACGTCCTTCGGCAGGGAGCGTGCCACGAAGCCGGCGAGTGAGCGGCCGCTGCCGCCCGGGCCGCCCGGGTTCACGAGCAGCGGGCCCTGGGACTTCTTCGCGGTGTGCGGGACCCGGGACAGGGCCAGGGTGATCTGCCGGCCGCCGGGCCGGTCGTGGTCGAGGGGGGACTTCACCGTGGCGCACTGCAGCGTGGGGTAGTCGTCGGTGGAACAGTCCGTCCACTTGACGGGCGCTCGCTCGGCCGCGGGCCTGGGCGCGGCGGCGGGTGCTGCGGTGCCCGCCGCGGACGGCACCGCCGTGACCATGCCGCTCAGTACGGCGGCGGTGCCGAGCACGGCGACTGCGCGTTTTCTCATCCGACCTCCCGGGACGGGGAACCTCCGGACTGTGCCGGTCACAGTCCGAGGCGCATCGTCCCGGAAAACCCGCCCGGAGGGGCGTATTCAGGGCCGAAGTCGGCTGGAAGAGGGCCGCGGGGTGGGCGATCAGCGCCCAAGTGGCCCTCGGCGCGGGGCGGGATGTCCCGTCCGCTGGTACGGGCCTGAGTGGGCGTCAGAGAAGTGTGAGCTGGGTCGGTGCATCGTCGCGCCCGGACGCGGGCGCGGGCTCCGGCGTGCGGGATATCCGGCGCGCGCCCCCGCGCGTCCCGGGCCCGATGCCGAACTCCTCGGCCAGTTCGTGCACTTGGCCGGTGATCCGGCGCTGGTACCAGGTGGGCGCATAGGCCCCGCCGGCGTAGAGCCGCTCGTACCGCCGTACGAGATGGGGGTGGTGCTCGGAGAGCCAGGCCATGAACCACTCGCGCGCCCCCGGCCGCAGATGCAGCACCAGCGGGGTGACCGAGGTCGCGCCCGACTCGGCGATCGCCCGCACCGTCGACCGGAGCGCGGCGGGGGAGTCGCCGAGGTACGGGATCACCGGGGCCATCAGGACGCCGCAGCCGATGCCGTGCTCGGTGAGGGTCCGTACGACGTCGAGTCGGCGCTGCGGCGAAGGGGTGCCGGGCTCGACCGTGCGCCACAGTGCCTGGTCCGTGAAGCCGACCGAGACCGAGATGCCGACCTCGGTGACCGCGGCCGCCTCCCGCAGCAGGTCCAGATCGCGCAGGATCAGCGTGCCCTTGGTGAGGATCGAGAACGGATTCGCGTGGTCGCGCAGGGCCGCGATGATCCCGGGCATCAGGCGGTAGCGGCCCTCGGCCCGCTGATAGCAGTCCACGTTGGTGCCCATCGCGATGTGCTCGCCGTGCCAGCGACGGTCCGCGAGGCGGCGGCGGAGCAGCTCGGGCGCGTTGACCTTGACCACGATCTGCGAGTCGAAGCCGAGGCCGGTGTCGAGGTCGAGATAGCTGTGCGTCTTGCGCGCGAAGCAATAGACGCACGCGTGTGTGCAGCCCCGATAGGGGTTGACCGTCCACTCGAAGGGCATCCGCGAGGCGCCGGGCACCCGGTTCACGATCGACCTGGCCCGGATCTCGTGGAAGGTCACGCCCCGGAACTCGGGGGTGTCGAACGTCCTGGTGGTCACGGAATCCGCGCCGAAGAGCGCGGCGTCCGTCGTCCCCTCGGTGAGGTTGTCCCAGCGCATGTCGCCTCCTGGATAGCACTGCATCGAGAATAGAACACATGTTCCCTTGATCGTGCGAAGCGAGGGCGGAGTGTTGCGACGCATTTCGGCGGGGGTGGTGGGCGTCGCGTCGTCGTAGTGATCCACATCACATGCGGTGCCTGTCAGCAATCGGGCCGCCATCTCGTTCAAAGGGCCCGCGCAGGAGAACAGGAGCACGCCATGAAGCACCGCATCGTCGTACTGGGAGCCGGTTACGCCGGCGCCTACGCCGCCGGAAACCTGGCCCGCCGGCTCTCCCCGGCCGACACCGAGATCACCGTCGTCAACGCCGCACCCGTGTTCGTCGAGCGGATGCGGCTGCATCAGCTCGCGAGCGGTCGGGACCTCGCACCCCGCACGCTCGCCGACGTCTTCGCTGGGACCGGGATTCGGCTGCGCCTGGCACACGTCACCGGCGTCGACCCCGAGCGCAGGACCGTCGCCGTCACCGGTGAGGGAGGCGACGCCGAGATCGAGTACGACACGCTGCTCTACGCGCTCGGCAGCTCCGCGGACCACCGCGGCGGCGTCCCCGGCGTGGCCGAGCACGCCTTCGACGTGACCGGCCGGTCGTCGGCGCTGCGGCTGCGCCGGCGCCTGTCCGACCTTGCCGAGGGAAGCAGCGTCCTCGTCGTCGGCGAAGGGCTCACCGGCATCGAGACCTCCACCGAGTTCGCCGAGACCAGGCCCGACCTCTCGGTCGCGCTCGCCGCCCGCGGAGAGCTCGGCGCCTGGCTCTCCCCGAAGGCACGCCGGCATCTGCGGGAGGCCTTCGACCGGCTCGGCATCACGGTCCACGAGCACACCGCCGTCGAAGCAGTCGAGCCGACACGGGTGATCGCCGCCGACGGCCGGTCCGTCCCCGCCGATGTGACCGTCTGGGCGGCCGGGTTCGCCGTCCAGCCCCTCGCGGCCGACAGCGGCCTCGAAGTCGCCGGCACCGGCCAGATCGTCGTCGACCGCAGCATGCGCTCGGTCTCGCACCCGGATATCTACGCCGCCGGCGACAGCGCCTACGCGATCGGCGCGAACGGCCTGCCGCTGCCGATGTCCTGCGCCTCGGCCGGCCACACCAGCATGCAGGCGACCGCCGCGATCATCGCCCGCCTGACCGGCAGCGAAGTCCCCGCCACCCGGATGAACTACGTCGGCAACCACATCAGCCTCGGACGGCGCGACGCCATCTTCCAGATGGTCGACGAGGACGCCCACGCGAAGGCCTGGTACCTGGGCGGCCGGGCCGCCGCTCGGCTCAAGGCGGGCATACTCAACGGCGCCGGATGGAGCATCGTCCACCCGACCTTCGGCATGCCGAAGCGCAGGCGCCGGCTGGCCGCCGCGACCGAGCGGCCCGGCGTGCGGGCTGCTGCATAGGCTGTCCCGCATGGAGCGCACCGCCGTCGACCGGTTCGAGGCCAGCCGCGGCCGGCTGGCCTCGCTGGCGTACCGTCTGCTCGGCTCGGCGGCCGACGCCGAGGACGCCGTGCAGGACACCTTCCTGCGCTGGCAGGCCGCCGACCGTGCCCGGGTCGAGGTGCCGGAGGCATGGCTCACCAAGGTCGTCACCCGCGTATGCCTCGACCGGCTCCGCTCGGCACAGATGCGCCACGAGCGCGCCGCGGGTGCCTGGCTGCCCGAGCCGCTCCTCGACGGCGATCCGATGCTGGGACCCGCCGATACCGTCGAGCAGCGCGAGTCGGTGTCCTTGGCCGTACTGCTGCTCCTGGAACGCCTCTCGCCGGTCGAGCGAGCCGTCTATGTGCTGCGGGAGGCCTTCTCGTACAGCCATGCCGAGGTCGCCGGGATCCTCGACATCACCGAGGCCGCGAGTCAGCAGCACGCCCACCGGGCGCGCACCCGGGTCACCGTCGAGCGCCGAGGCGGTGCCGCGGCCGACCCCGCTTCCGCGCGCCCGGTGGTCGAGGAGTTCCTGGCCGCCGCCGTGTCGGGGCGCACCGAACGTCTGGTGGCGCTGCTCACCGACGACGTGACGGTGGTGTCGGACGGCGCCGGACTGAGCAAGCGGCTCGTGCACCACACGACGCCCGAGCGGGTCGCCTCCTTCGTGCGCGCCGGCTTCACGCCCACGCCCGCCAAGCGACGCCTCGCCGGCGGCTCGCCCGCGATGCACCTTGCGCAGGTCAACGGCGCCACGGCCGTCGTGGCCGTGATCGAGGGCCGTGTGGTCGGTGCCGTGGCGATCGAGGTGCGGGACGGCAAGGTCGCGTCCCTCTGCGGCGTCGGCAACGCGGCGCGGCTGCAGCGCCTCAGTGAGGCGTGGGGGAGCCACGCATCCGACGCGCCGGTCATCGACGCCTGGTGAGACCTGTCGCCCGGGACCGTGCGGACGCTAGCGTCACGCCCATGATCGTATGGCTGAACGGGACGCACGGGGCCGGCAAGACGACGACCAGCGCGCTGGTGCAGCAACTGCTGCCGGACTCGCGGGTGTTCGATGCCGAGAAGGTCGGCGAGGCGTTGATGGACATCAAGCCGGCGCTGCCCTCGACGGGGAACTTCCAGCATTGGCCGCCGTGGCGGCCGCTCGTCGTCGAGACCGCCCGGCGGGTGCTCGACTACACGGGCGGCACCCTGGTGATGCCGATGACCGTGCTGGTGGAGGAGTACTGGCGCGAGATCAGCGCAGGCCTCGCCCGACACGCCATCCCCGTACGGCACTTCGTCCTGCACGCCGACCAGGACACGTTGCGCCGGCGCATCGAGGGGGACGAGGTCATGGGGCCCTCGGAGTTCCGCCTCGACCACCTGGAGCCGTACGCGGAGGCGTGCCGCACCTGGCTGCACGAGGACGCCGAGGTCGTCGACACCACGCACCTCTCACCCGCCGAGGCCGCCCTGCGTGTCGCGGAGTCCGTCAAGGGCTGATCGGCGGGACGGTCGGGTTTTCCCCACCCCTGATTCGGCGGCAGCCGCCATGGTCCGTGATCACCACGATCCGTAGCTTCGAAAGCACCGGAACGAGCAGATCGTGAGAGGGCGGATCATGGGGCTGCGCAGGAGCAGGCGGCGGATGCCGGACGAACGGCCGGAGGCCGAGGGCACTCCCGGTCTCGCCGTCGAACTGTGCGGCGTCCGGCGGCAGTACGGCCGGGGCGCCGGGGCCGTGCAGGCGCTCGCCGGTGTCGATCTGGCCCTGCCGCGCGGCACGTTCACCGCGGTGATGGGCCCGTCCGGGTCCGGCAAGTCCACCTTCCTGCAGTGCGCCGCGGGCCTCGACCGCCCGTCGGCGGGTTCGGTGCGCCTTGGCGGTACGGAGATCACGGGGCTGCGGGAGAACGCGCTGACCGAGCTGCGCCGTGCCCGTATCGGTTTCGTCTTCCAGGCCTTCAACCTGCTGCCGTCCCTCACCGTGGAGCAGAACGTGCTGCTGCCGTTGCGGCTCGCCGGCCGGCGACAGGACCGGCGCCTGGCCGCGGAGGCGCTCGCCCGTGTCGGTCTCGACGGGAAGGCGAAGCGCCGGCCCGGCGAGCTCTCCGGTGGTCAGCAGCAGCGGGTGGCGATCGCGCGGGCACTGGTGACAGAGCCGGATGTGATCTTCGCCGACGAGCCGACGGGCGCTCTCGACACCGGCACGGCCGCGGAGGTCCTCGGTCTGCTGCGGCACGCCGTTTCGCGCCTGGGAGCGACGGTGGTCATGGTCACCCATGACCCGGCCGCCGCGGCCTGGGCCGACCGCGTCCTGTTCCTCCAGGACGGCGCCTTCGCGGGCCGTGTCGACGACGGCACGGCCGAGGAGATCGCGGCACGGATGGCGGCGCTCACCGCCGGCGCCCGCACCGGCCCGCAGGCAGATGTCGCAGGTGTGGCGGGTGTCGCGGCGTGAGGTGCGTACCGAACGGGCTGGCGCGTGCGGCGGTCCGTTTCAAGCCTGCGTCGTTCGTGGGGACGTTCGTCGCGCTGCTGATGGCGTCGCTGATCGTGTCGGCCTGCGGGATCCTCCTGGAGACCGGGCTGCGTGCCTCGGTGCCGGCCGACCGGTACGCGCACGCGCCCGTCGTCGCCGCGGCCGACCAGCAGGCCCGCCTCGCCGTCGGCAGCGGCGACGAACGGTACGAGTCGGCGCATCCGCTGCCGGACACGGCGCGGGTGGACGCCGCGCTCGTGGACAGGGCGGCTCGCGCGCCCGGTGCACGGGCGGCGGTGGCGGACTTCAGCTTCCCGGTACGGCAGGGCAAGGGCGCGCTGACCGGGCATGGTTGGGGCTCGCATGCCTTCACGGGCACGGCGCTCGCCTCCGGTTCCGCGCCCCGTAGCGGCGAGGTCGTACTCGACGCGGATACGGCCCGGACGGCGAAGGCCGGCGTCGGCGACACGATCGTGCTCGAAACGGCTGCG
>NZ_QUAK01000006.1 GCF_003429565.1 Streptomyces triticagri | reverse complement strand
TGACACGACTTCGGCGGTACGCTTGAGCCCCGCTACATTGTCGGCGCGGAATCACTAGACCAGTGAGCTATTACGCACTCTTTCAAGGATGGCTGCTTCTAAGCCAACCTCCTGGTTGTCTCTGCGACTCCACATCCTTTCCCACTTAGCGTACGCTTAGGGGCCTTAGTCGATGCTCTGGGCTGTTTCCCTCTCGACCATGGAGCTTATCCCCCACAGTCTCACTGCCGCGCTCTCACTTACCGGCATTCGGAGTTTGGCTAAGGTCAGTAACCCGGTAGGGCCCATCGCCTATCCAGTGCTCTACCTCCGGCAAGAAACACACGACGCTGCACCTAAATGCATTTCGGGGAGAACCAGCTATCACGGAGTTTGATTGGCCTTTCACCCCTAACCACAGGTCATCCCCCAGGTTTTCAACCCTGGTGGGTTCGGTCCTCCACGAAGTCTTACCTCCGCTTCAACCTGCCCATGGCTAGATCACTCCGCTTCGGGTCTAGAGCGTGCAACTCCCTCGCCCTCTTAGGACTCGCTTTCGCTACGGCTTCCCCACACGGGTTAACCTCGCTACACACCGCTAACTCGCAGGCTCATTCTTCAAAAGGCACGCAGTCACGACTGACAGAAACAAGTTCCGCCAGCGACGCTCCCACGGCTTGTAGGCACACGGTTTCAGGTACTATTTCACTCCGCTCCCGCGGTACTTTTCACCATTCCCTCACGGTACTATCCGCTATCGGTCACCAGGGAATATTTAGGCTTAACGGGTGGTCCCGCCAGATTCACACGGGATTTCTCGGGCCCCGTGCTACTTGGNGTGGTCCCGCCAGATTCACACGGGATTTCTCGGGCCCCGTGCTACTTGGGTGTCTCTCAAACGAGCCGCTCACGTTTCGACTACGGGGGTCTTACCCTCTACGCCGGACCTTTCGCATGTCCTTCGCCTACATCAACGGTTTCTCACTCGTCCTGCCGCCGGCAGACGACAGAAGAGAGATCCCACAACCCCGCACACGCAACCCCTGCCGGGTCTCACACGTATACGGTTTGGCCTCATCCAGTTTCGCTCGCCACTACTCCCGGAATCACGGTTGTTTTCTCTTCCTGCGGGTACTGAGATGTTTCACTTCCCCGCGTTCCCTCCACACTGCCTATGTGTTCAGCAGCGGGTGACAGCCCATGACGACTGCCGGGTTTCCCCATTCGGAAACCCCCGGATCAAAGCCTGGTTGACGACTCCCCGGGGACTATCGTGGCCTCCCACGTCCTTCATCGGTTCCTGGTGCCAAGGCATCCACCGTGCGCCCTTAAAAACTTGGCCACAGATGCTCGCGTCCACTGTGCAGTTCTCAAACAACGACCAACCACCCGCCACCCCACCGAAAAACCAGTGAGTACACCGGGGCCGGCAACCGAAGAACACCAGGCCTACGCCCGCGCCTTCAGACACCCAACAGCGTGCCCGACCCGATCCCCCAACCCAGACCCGTGTTCCACGCCCCGAAGAGCAGTACTAACAAACCAAGTTGGCTGACCGTGCCGAGTAGTCAACGTTCCACCCATGAGCAACCAGCATCAGACGTTCGCTGATGTACTGGCCTCTGAGTCAAGCAAGCTTGACTGAGAAGTNGTGCCGAGTAGTCAACGTTCCACCCATGAGCAACCACCGCAGAACATTCGCCTGCGTAGTGGCCTCTGGACACCGCACTCCGTGGAGTGGGTGTCTAGATGCTCCTTAGAAAGGAGGTGATCCAGCCGCACCTTCCGGTACGGCTACCTTGTTACGACTTCGTCCCAATCGCTGGTCCCACCTTCGACAGCTCCCTCCCCGAGGGGTTGGGCCACCGGCTTCGGGTGTTACCGACTTTCGTGACGTGACGGGCGGTGTGTACAAGGCCCGGGAACGTATTCACCGCAGCAATGCTGATCTGCGATTACTAGCGACTCCGACTTCATGGGGTCGAGTTGCAGACCCCAATCCGAACTGAGACCGGCTTTTTGAGATTCGCTCCACCTCGCGGTATCGCAGCTCATTGTACCGGCCATTGTAGCACGTGTGCAGCCCAAGACATAAGGGGCATGATGACTTGACGTCGTCCCCACCTTCCTCCGAGTTGACCCCGGCGGTCTCCCGTGAGTCCCCAACCTTCCGAAGAAGTTGCTGGCAACACGGGACAAGGGTTGCGCTCGTTGCGGGACTTAACCCAACATCTCACGACACGAGCTGACGACAGCCATGCACCACCTGTACACCGACCACAAGGGGGACCCTGTCTCCAGGGTTTTCCGGTGTATGTCAAGCCTTGGTAAGGTTCTTCGCGTTGCGTCGAATTAAGCCACATGCTCCGCCGCTTGTGCGGGCCCCCGTCAATTCCTTTGAGTTTTAGCCTTGCGGCCGTACTCCCCAGGCGGGGCACTTAATGCGTTAGCTGCGGCACGGACAACGTGGAATGTTGCCCACACCTAGTGCCCACCGTTTACGGCGTGGACTACCAGGGTATCTAATCCTGTTCGCTCCCCACGCTTTCGCTCCTCAGCGTCAGTATCGGCCCAGAGATCCGCCTTCGCCACCGGTGTTCCTCCTGATATCTGCGCATTTCACCGCTACACCAGGAATTCCGATCTCCCCTACCGAACTCTAGCCTGCCCGTATCGACTGCAGACCCGGGGTTAAGCCCCGGGCTTTCACAACCGACGCGACAAGCCGCCTACGAGCTCTTTACGCCCAATAATTCCGGACAACGCTTGCGCCCTACGTATTACCGCGGCTGCTGGCACGTAGTTAGCCGGCGCTTCTTCTGCAGGTACCGTCACTCACGCTTCTTCCCTGCTGAAAGAGGTTTACAACCCGAAGGCCGTCATCCCTCACGCGGCGTCGCTGCATCAGGCTTCCGCCCATTGTGCAATATTCCCCACTGCTGCCTCCCGTAGGAGTCTGGGCCGTGTCTCAGTCCCAGTGTGGCCGGTCGCCCTCTCAGGCCGGCTACCCGTCGTCGCCTTGGTAGGCCATCACCCCACCAACAAGCTGATAGGCCGCGGGCTCATCCTCCACCGCCGGAGCTTTCCACACAGAGACCATGCGGCCCTGTGTCGTATCCGGTATTAGACCCCGTTTCCAGGGCTTGTCCCAGAGTGGAGGGCAGATTGCCCACGTGTTACTCACCCGTTCGCCACTAATCCCCCACCGAAGCGGGTTCATCGTTCGACTTGCATGTGTTAAGCACGCCGCCAGCGTTCGTCCTGAGCCAGGATCAAACTCTCCGTGAATGCTCTCCCGTAATCGGGACACACATCACGAGAGCGGAACAGGCAGGAGGAAT
>NZ_QUAK01000051.1 GCF_003429565.1 Streptomyces triticagri | reverse complement strand
GCCGGCACCCCGCCGGGCCCGGCCGCTCCCGCCGACGATCTGCGCTCCCGGCTCGCCCGCTGGACCCTGGAGGAGGCCGAGCTGCTCGGCGTCACGGGCCGTGGCGCGCTCTCCGCCCAGGGCCGCACGCTGCTCGGCGCCGCGGCCCCCGGTTCGACGACGGCCGCCGCACCCGAGGACCCCGCCCCCGCGACGGGTGTCGAGACCGGTGCCGCCGCCCGCGCCGCCGCCGTCCTCGCGCCCCTGCTGCCCGAGCCGCTCGATCACGTACTGCTGCAGGCCGATCTGACCGCCGTCGCCCCCGGCCCGCTCGAGCGGCCGCTCGCGGAGACGCTCGCCGTGCTCGCGGACGTGGAGTCCAAGGGCGGTGCGACCGTGTACCGCTTCACACCCGGTTCGGTACGCCGTGCACTCGACGCCGGCCGTACCGCGTCCGATCTGCACACCTTCCTCAGCGAGCACTCCCGCACGCCGGTGCCGCAGCCGCTCACGTATCTGATCGACGACGTGGCCCGCAAGCACGGCCATCTGCGCATCGGTGCCGCCTCGGCGTACGTCCGCTGCGACGACGACACCGTGCTCGGCGAGATCCTGGCCGACAAGCGCGCCCAGAGTCTGCGGCTGCGCCGTCTCGCCCCGACCGTCCTCGCCGCCCAGGCCGACCCCGGCGCGCTGCTCGACGGGCTGCGCGCGATGGGCTTCGCACCCGCGGCCGAGACCGCCGACGGCGACGTGCTCATCACCCGCGCCCACGCGCACCGCACGCCGCCGCGCTCCGCACCCGACCCCGTGCCCGACGGCCCGCCGCCCCCGGACGCCACACTGCTGGACGCCGCGGTCCGCGCGATCCGGGCCGGCGACCTGGCCACCACGGCCCCTCGCCGCACCGCCCCGCACCGGACCGGCGAACTCCCCCGCACCACCTCCGCCGAGACCCTCGCCACCATGCAGGCTTCCGTCCTCACCGGCGCGGCCCTGTGGATCGGCTATGTGAACGCCGAGGGCGCCGCCAGCCAGCGCGTCATCGCCCCCGTCCGGGTCGAGGGCGGATTCGTCACGGCCTACGACCACACGGCGGACGAGGTCCGTACGTACCCGCTGCACCGCATCACCGGCGTCGCGGAGCTGGTGGAGGAGCCGGCGGGCAAGTCGGCGGAACAGGCGGGCAGTTGACCGGCCGGCCCGGTCCGGAGGCTCAGTGCCCGGCGGGGCTGCCGATGCGGAGCAGATTGCCGCTGCGGTCGACCAGGGCGAATTCGCGCAGGCCGTAGTCGGTGTCGGTGGGCGGCACCAGACGGCTGCCGGTGGCGGGATCGGCGCGGATGCCGAGGCTCTCCCACTCGCCGTGCAGCGCGTCCGCGTCCGGGACGTGCACATAGCAGGCGCCCGCCGTGCTCAGCGGGTCCATGTCCGGCTCGTGCGTGAAGTGCAGCTCCACCGTGCCGCGGGCGACGATCAAGTACCCGTACTGCTCCACGTACTCGCCGCGCTGCTCGAAGCCGAGGCGGGCATAGAACTCCTGCGTCTCGGCCAGGTCGCGGCTCGGCAGGATCGGTACGGCGTATGCGTCCATACGGCACACGGTAGGACGGACGACCGACACCGCGCCCGCCCTTGGCCACGCACCCTTTACCTCAAGCATGATTGAGGTTCTACGGTCGATCCGTCGGCGGGAACAGCTGACGGAAGCACACGACCGAGGGGTGCCCCATGACCGCAGACCAGCAGACCCACACCGGCGGCGACCGCGCGCTCGCCGCCGAGCCGATCGCCTACTGGACCGGGATGGCGCACAAGGAGGTCCTCGCCTTCATCCGGGCCCAGCAGGCGAAGCTCGGGTTCACACAGCCGCAGTACTGGATACTCCGGCACCTGTCGCCGCACGACCTGGCGACCGACGGCGGCCGCGGCATGACCGTGCCCGAGATGATCGAGACGATGAAGACCTACCTCCAGTTCGAGGACGATCTCGCGGCGGAGGCCGAGACCCTGCTGGACCGCGGTTGGATCACCCGGGGCGCGGACGGCCGGCTGCGGATCACCGAGGCCGGTGACACGGCTCGCGCGGATCTCAAGACGCACGCACCCGCCTGGCGCGACCTGATCCACGACGGCATCGACGACGCGGACTACGTGACGACCGTGCGCGTACTGCAGCGGATGCTGCGGAACGTGCGCGCGACCGAGGACGGATCGGACCCGCAGCACTGAACGCGCGACCGAGGACGGGCTCGCGCCGCTGAGCGTACGACCGAGGACGGCCCCGCGCCACTGAGCGCGATCGCACACCGGACGGCCGCCGCCCGGCATCCCTGTGCCGGTAAACTCTGGAGTTTCGCGCGTCGGCGCGGGTTCGCTTCCCGGAGGTTCATGTGTCCTGTCTGATCGTCCAGAGCGACAAGACGCTGCTGCTCGAGGTCGACCACGAGCAGGCGGAGGCCTGTCGCCGTGCGATCGCGCCGTTCGCGGAGCTGGAGCGTGCGCCCGAGCACATCCACACCTACCGGGTGACACCGCTCGGCCTGTGGAACGCCCGGGCGGCGGGCCACGACGCGGAGCAGGTGGTGGACGCGCTCGTCGAGTTCTCCCGCTATCCGGTGCCGCACGCGCTGCTCGTCGACGTCGCGGAGACGATGTCCCGGTACGGCCGCCTCACCCTCTCCAAGCACCCCACCCACGGCCTTGTCCTGACCAGCACGGACCGGCCGGTGCTCGAGGAGGTCCTGCGGTCCAAGCGGATCGCGCCGCTCGTCGGTGCCCGGATCGACCCGGACACGGTGGCCGTGCACCCCTCGGAGCGCGGCCAGATCAAGCAGACCCTCCTCAAGCTGGGCTGGCCGGCCGAGGACCTCGCCGGCTACGTGGACGGCGAGGCGCACGAGATCGGGCTCGACGAGTCCGGCTGGGCCCTGCGGCCGTACCAGAAGCAGGCCGTGGAGAACTTCTGGCACGGCGGCTCCGGTGTCGTCGTGCTGCCCTGCGGCGCGGGCAAGACGCTCGTCGGTGCGGGCGCGATGGCCGAGGCCAAGGCGACCACCCTGATCCTGGTCACCAACACGGTCTCCGCCCGGCAGTGGAAGCACGAGCTGGTCAAGCGGACGTCGCTGACCGAAGACGAGATCGGCGAGTACTCCGGTACCCGCAAGGAGATCCGTCCGGTCACCATCGCCACGTACCAGGTCCTCACGACCAAGCGGAAGGGCATCTATCCGCATCTGGAGCTCTTCGACTCCCGGGACTGGGGTCTGGTGATCTACGACGAGGTGCATCTGCTGCCCGCGCCGGTCTTCAAGTTCACCGCGGATCTGCAGGCGCGCAGGCGGCTCGGCCTGACCGCGACGCTTGTGCGTGAGGACGGGCGGGAGTCGGACGTCTTCTCGCTGATCGGGCCGAAGCGCTTCGACGCCCCGTGGAAGGAGATCGAGGCGCAGGGGTACATCGCGCCCGCGGACTGCGTGGAGGTCCGGGTCAATCTGACGGACAGCGAGCGCCTCGCGTACGCCACGGCCGAGTCGGACGAGAAGTACCGCTTCTGCGCCACGACGGCCACCAAGCGGAAGGTCACCGAGGCCCTGGTCGCCCGGCACAAGGGCGAACAGACCCTGGTCATCGGCCAGTACATCGACCAGCTCGACGAGTTGGGCGAGCATCTGGACGCCCCGGTCATCAAGGGCGAGACGACGAACGCGCAGCGCGAGAAGCTCTTCGAGGCCTTCCGGCAGGGCGAGCTGAACGTCCTGGTGGTGTCGAAGGTCGCGAACTTCTCGATCGACCTGCCGGAGGCGACCGTCGCGATCCAGGTGTCGGGCACCTTCGGCTCCCGGCAGGAGGAGGCGCAGCGGCTCGGCCGGGTGCTGCGTCCGAAGGCGGACGGCCACGAGGCACGCTTCTACTCGGTCGTCGCCCGCGACACCATCGACCAGGACTTCGCGGCCCATCGCCAGCGCTTCCTGGCGGAACAGGGCTACGCGTACCGCATCGCGGACGCGGACGACGTCCTGAAGGAGGCGTGAGGGTCCGGGGGCGAGTCGCCCTCACCCCAGGACCAGTGACTCGTCCCCGAAGTCGGCCACGATCTTGAGTCGTCCGCCGAGGGCCGCGACGTATGCCGCGAGCGTCTCGACCTCGGTACGCGTGACGGCTCCCTTCTCGATCTGCGAGACGCGCCCCTGGGTGACGCCGAGGACCTTGGCCACGTCCGTCTGGGCCATGCGCTGACGCTTACGGACCTCGGCGAGGCGGTGTGCGCGGACCTCGGCCATGAGTACGGCCTTGCCTTCCGCGATCCGGGCCTCCTCCTCCGCGGTGAAGTCGAGTACGGCCCGCAGGTCCGCCCAGTCGGTGGCGCGTGCCTCGTCGGCGCTCACGATTCCTCCTCCATGTAGTCCGCGTAGGCGGGGAGCCGGGGTGTCACCACGTCCGGTGATGATCAGCCCTCCGGCAGGGTGAACACCAGGAGGAGCGGCACGAATTGGACCAACACCGCCGTGGACGCCAGGACGATCCTGGCCGCCGTGAAGCGGTGACGTGCGGGCAGGGCCCAGGCCGCGGCCAGGCAGACGAGTGTAGTGGCCAAGCAGATCAGGAACGACGTGGTGACGGCGTCGAGTGCGTCCAGGAGCTCCTGGCTGCAGTCGCTGTAGCAGGAGTCGGTGGCCATGACGGACAGCCCCACGAACACGAACACCACCGGCAGCAACGGCACCAGGAGCAGCGTCGCGACGAGGGGCGCGAACCTGCGGCCCGCAGGGGCGTCGTCCACGTGCTCAGGTGCCTGGTCCGTCGTCATACGACCAGTGAAGGCGGCGAAGGTCGGGGCGGCTATCCGTGCTCGTACTCAGTCGGCGGCCGTGCCGGGCTTGCGACGGGGGTCAGCGGCGTCGTACGCCCGCCTCGGTGTCGTGGGTGCTCTCGCCGAGGAGGACGACGCCTATCGCGGCGCCGGCGAAGACCTTGGCGGCGCGCAGGGCGCTGCCGATGCGGTGGCCGGCAGCGGCGGCGGTGCCGTGGTGCCGGGCGGTCCGGACGGGGGCGTGGGTGAAGGATGCGCTGCTCATGGTGTCCATGGTGGGCTCCGGACCCCTCCGCGCACATCGACCCGCGGGTCCATTCACCGGCCCGCTCCGGGTCCACCTGGAGGTGGACCCGCTCCACCTCAGGTCACATACGGACCCCTACTGGCCCCTACGGGCACCAGGGCGCCGACCTCTGCCGATCCGCCGGGCGATCCGCCGGGCGACCGCAAGCCGCGAAAACCATTTGTCCCCACCCCCACCCCTTCGCTTAGACTCCCGCCTTCCCGCCTCCCAAGGCATGTCCTCGTGGAGCGCCGCCGCCCGGACGGTAACCGGTCGGCTGCCGCAGCAGGCCGGCCGCTCGATCAGCACCGCCCGAGCCGCCCGCCTCCCCTTTCACACACCCGGAGGCAGCACCACCATGTCCGAGGACGTACAGCCCGGCACGGCCGTCGACGACCCCGCGCGCGAGGGTCCGATCGCGAGCGAGCAGGCGCATCTGGCCGCCTCGCGGAGCGCCCTGCGGGCGATGCGCGAGGACGTCGAGTCCCTCGACATCACCGACGTCACGGCGAACTGGGTCAACTCGGAGGTCCTCAACCGGCAGATCGAGGACCGCATCAAGGCCCTCGCCGACCTCTCCCACACCCCGCTGTTCTTCGGCCGCCTGGACCACCTGCACCGGGTCGGCGCCGAGGAGGCCGAGGGCGCGGACGGCGACCGCTTCTACATCGGCCGCCGCCATGTGCACGACGCCGACGGCGATCCGATGGTGATCGACTGGCGCGCACCGGTCTCCCAGGCCTTCTACCAGGCCTCCAAGCAGCACCCGATGGACATCGCCCTGCGCCGCCGATTCGGTTACACGGGCGGCGAGTTGACCGCGTACGAGGACGAGCGGCTCTCGGACCCCGCCGAGGCCGAGCACAGCAGCAGGCTGCTGCAGCAGGAGATCGAGCGCCCGCGCGTGGGCCCGATGCGGGACATCGTCGCGACGATCCAGCCCGAGCAGGACGAGATCGTACGGTCGGGGCTCGGCGGCACGGTCTGCGTGCAGGGCGGCCCGGGCACCGGCAAGACCGCGGTGGGCCTGCACCGCGTCGCGTATCTGCTCTATGCGCACCGCGAGCGCCTGGCCCGCACGGGCACCCTGGTGATCGGGCCGAACAGGTCGTTCCTGCACTACATCGAGCAGGTCCTCCCGGCGCTCGGCGAGCTGGAGGTCAAGCAGGCCACGGTCGACGACCTGGTCGCGCATGTCGAGGTGCGCGGCACCGACGGTCCGGCCGCCGCTCTACTGAAGGGCGACGCCCGGATGGCCGAGGTGCTGCGGCGCGCGGTGCGCTCCCACGTCACACTGCCCGAAGAGGCGCTGATGGTGGTGCGCGGTTCACGGCGCTGGCGCGTGCCGGCATATGAACTGGCCGAGATCGTCCAGGAGTTGCTGGACCGCGACATCCGCTACGGTGCGGCTCGTGCGGCGCTGCCGCAGCGCATCGCGCACGCGGTCCTGGTACGGATGGAGCAGGCGGGCGAGGCCCCGGACGACCGGGTGCAGGACGCGGTCGCGCGGAACGCGGCGGTGAAGGCGGCCGTCAAGTCCTGCTGGCCGCCGGTGGATCCGGCGAAACTGGTGCTGCGGCTGCTGTCCGACGCGGAGTTCCTGGCGGAGCACGCGGAGGGGATCCTGGATCCGGACGAGCAGAAGGCGGTCCGCTGGGAGAAGCCGCCGCGCTCGGTGAAGTCGGCCAAGTGGTCCGCCGCGGACGCGGTGTTGATCGACGAGGCGCAGGATCTGGTGGAGCGCACGCATTCGCTCGGCCATGTGGTGCTCGACGAGGCGCAGGACCTCTCCCCCATGCAGTACCGGGCGGTGGGCCGCCGCTGCTCGACCGGTTCCGCGACGGTACTCGGCGACCTGGCGCAGGGCACCACGCCCTGGGCGACGGCGAGTTGGGACGAGGCTCTCGCCCATCTGGGCAAGCGGGACGCACTGGTCGAGGAGCTCACTGCGGGCTTCCGTGTGCCGCGTGAGGTGATCGCCTTCGCTTCCCGGCTGCTGCCCGACATCGCGCCGGGCCTGACCGAGGTGCGGTCGGTGCGTGAGTCGCCGGGGGCGCTGGAGATCCGGCACGTACCGGGTGCGCCGGCGGCCGAGACGGTGCGGGCGTGCCTCGAGGCGCTCGGGCAGGAGGGCTCCATCGGCCTGATCGCCGCCGACATCCGGGTCCCGGAGCTGGCCCGCGCCCTCGACGAGGCGGGCGTGCGGCATCTCGCGCCGGGCGAGGAGACCACGCAGGACGCCCGGCTCACGCTGGTCCCCGCGTCGCTGGCCAAGGGCCTGGAGTACGACTACGTGGTCCTGGACGAGCCGTCCGCGGTGGTCGACGCGGAGCCGGACGACCGTACGGGCCTGCGCCGCCTGTATGTGGCCCTGACCCGCGCGGTGTCGGGCCTGACGGTCGTTCATGGGGCGCCGCTGCCGAGTCAGTTGACCACGTGAGCCCGCGCTTCGGGACGCACGGCGGAACCCCGCCGGGGTAGGGGGTTCCCCGGCGGGGCGTCTGCCGGCCGTCCGGCCTCGTGGCCGTCCGGTACGCGTGACAGTCCGTGCGCGTGGCCGTCAGCTCGCGGCGCCCGCCACGACCCGCTGGATCGCCGCGACGGCGACGGCGGGCTCGTCGACGTAGATGTAGTGCTCGCTCTTCCTGGCGACGCTGAGCTTGCTGTCGGCGGACAGCTTCAGCCACTCGTGCTCGCCCAGGGTCCAGTCGTCCTCCAGGCTCTTGCCGTACTTGGGGATGGCACCCAGATACTGCTTGCCGTGCTGGATCACCTCGACCGGGATGTCCCCGGCCGAACGCACCGGGCCGTCGGGGGTGACCAGCTTCTCGGGCCCCTTGCCCTGCAGGACCATCAGCGTCTTGTCGCGCAGCTGGGCCGACTGCTCGTCCGCGTCCGCCGGGATCGTCCGCTTCAGGTCGGCGGCCTGGGTCGGCGAGGTGGCGTCTAGCAGCACGAGGCCCTTGATCCGGTCCTGGTGGTCGGGGGCGTAGCGGCCGGCGAAGAGGCCGCCGATGGAGTGCCCGGCCAGCACCACGGGGGCGTCGCCGGCGACCTGGTCGAGCACGCCGGTCAGGATCTTGCCGGCGTCCTCGACGGTCTGGAGGCCGTCGGGCTTGTCGCTGGCGCCCGCGCCGAGGCGGTCGTAGGAGCAGACGCGGTCCTCGGTGCTGAGTTCCTTCTGCAGGCCGGACAGCTTCTTGACGTCGTCGCCACCGCCGTGCAGAAGCATGACGACGGGCTTGCCGTCGGCCTGCTTGCCGGAGCAGGAGACATTGACCGTGTGACCCTCGACCTTGATCTTCTTTGCGGTGAAGGCCGCCGCTTCGTCCGCCTGCTGCTCGTCGCCACCGGCGCTCCTGCTCGCGGTCGGCTTCGCCTCGGACGCCTTGTCCGCCTTCGGCTCGTCCTCGCATCCGACGAGTCCGGCCCCGGCTGCTGCGCAGCACAGCGCGACGACGGCGGTCTCGCGCACCCGGCGGATCATGCGGCTGTTGCGGTTCATCATGGCCTCGCAGTAAGTGATCTGACATGTGGTCACGGTGCTTGCGGTGGACGAACCATGCGCCCGGAACAGACCCCGACGCCCTGGCCACCGACCGCAACCCCGTGTGCGCTGCGGTGCATCGGACGCTACGGAAGCGGGCCCTGTCGACGCGTCACCGCACGGTGGACACCTCCACGTAGCTCCCCCGGGGGACAAGCGCGCACCGCCCCTCCTCCTGCCGATCGAGCGGCGGGCCCGCCACCGGCAGAGCTGCGAGCCCTACGGTCGTGTCCATGGGCATCCACGACGAGCCGGCGCGGCCGGTGCTGCTGATCGATGTCGACGGCCCGCTGAACCCGTACGCCGCGAAGCCCCATCGACGGCCCGCGGGATACCGGACGTATCGCATCCTGACGCCCCGCTGGGAGGCGGCCGAGCGGGAGCGCCTTGCGGCCTGGGGGCAGCCGGTCGGCCGGGTGCGGCCGCTGCGGGTGTGGCTCGACCCGTCGCACGGGCCGGCCCTCGCGGCGCTGCCGTACGACCTGGTGTGGGCGACCACGTGGGAGGAGGAGGCCAACTCCTTCATCGCGACCGAGCTGGGTCTGCCCCGACTGCCCTATCTGGTCTGGCGGTCGCCGCGCCCCGATCCCCCGCCCGGCGTGTACTGGAAGACCCCGGAGATCGTCGACTGGGCGCAGGGCCGCCCCTTCGCCTGGATCGACGACGAGATCTCGGATGCGGACCGCGCCTGGGTGGCCCACCACCACGCCGGCCCGGCCCTCCTGCGCCGCATCGACCCCCGACTCGGCCTCACAGGGGCCGACTTCACGGCGCTGGCCGCATGGGCGGCGGATCCGGGCGGCGGTGGTCGTCGCTCGTGAGCCGGTGCGCGATGTGTGCGACTGGCACACATTGAATATGTCGCTGACGACATATAGCATCGACGAGTGAAAGATCTTTTCGCAATCGAGATCGAGCCGGAGGTGCGAAGTTGGCTGGAGACACTGCCCGCCAAGCACTTCCTCAAGGTCGATGAGTACGCGGGGCTACTCGCCGAGCACGCAGCCAGTCTCGGCGAGCCCTACGCCCGGTACCTCAGCGACGGCATCCGGGAACTGCGCCCGACCCTGGGCGGTGCGGGCCCCGCGCACGACGAGTTCGTGCGGGTCATTGAGGAAGGTGAGGTCGCGAAATGAGCCACAGTCGCTGGAAGACCGTACGCGAGCGGAAACTCAAGGACGGGTTCACCGAGCCCGATGACGTGACTGAAGCCCGCCAGGAGATCCGGCTCTCCATGGCGCTCGCACAGGCCGTGTACGACCGCAGGGCCGCGCTTGGACTCACGCAGCGGGAGCTCGCGGCGCGTGCGGGACTCACCCAGGCCAAGATCTCCCGGATCGAAGGCTCGGACACCGTCCCCACGCTGCCGCTGCTCACCAAGCTCGCCAAGGCCCTTGACGCATCCTTGGACATCGCCCTCGACGAGGACCTGGCCAAGGTTGCATTCACCCCGCACCACAGCGACGCGGCCTGACCGTCGCGCAGTTCGGCGGAGCCGTCACGGCCGGAGGGCGCGGTGGTCGCGTACGCCTCCGGCCGGGTGCCCCGCGTCAGGACGTGTGCAGGCGGCGGGAGAGCAGGGGGAGCAGGCTGTCCCAGTGGTGGGTGAGGGCGGACGGGCTGTACGCCGAGGTGTCGGACATGGTGAAGCCGTGGACGGTGTCCGGGTAGATCTCCGAGGTGTACGTGAGGCCCGCCTCGTCCAGGGTGCGGTTCAGGGAGTCGAGGTCCTCCTGGGTGATGTCGCCCGCGGCGTGCCCGAAGTGGACCTCCACCGCGGTGAGCCGGCCGAGCTGCTCGGCACCGTCGGCGGCGACGGGTGCGTGGAAGGCGCCGACCGCGGCCACCTCACCGGGGTGCGCCGCGGCGGTACGCACCGCGAGGAGGCCGCCGAAGCAGTAACCGGTCACCGCGACCGGGCCGGGCGCGACCTCCGGCTGCGCCGCGAGGAACCGCAGATACGCGGCCGCGTCGTCGACGGTCCGCTCGGCGGTGTGGTCATGGATCAACGGCAGGAGCTGCCCGATGAGTTCGTCCCGCGCCTCGTCCCCGATGTGGTCGGGCAGCTCGACCAGGGGCGTGGGGCCGTTCCGGTAGAGGTAGTTGGGGACGAGGACGTAGTGGCCGTGGCCGGCCAGCTTCTCGGCCATCTCGCGCAGTACGGGCCGGATGCCGAAGGCGTCCGGGTACATCAGCACGGCCGGGTGCGGGGCGCCGCCTTCGGGGAAGGCGGCGAGGGCGTCGGCCGTCCGGCCGTCGGGCATGGGGATCTGCAGGGTCCTGGTGGTCATGGGGTCTCGTGGCTCCTGTCTCGTGTCGTGAACGATCGGCTGCGTCTGCCGCGTCTGCTGATCAGGATCGTCACGAGCGTGGTGGAGCACGCGCGGCAGCCGGTCCGGCTGTCGCGTGCATCGGCAAGGGGCCGCACACGGCCCGCCCGGCACTCAGCAGAGCACCGGGTCACCGATCCGTGCGTGGCGCGAGGCCGTCCCGGTCTTCATGGTCGGCAGCGTAGTCCTGTCGGGGCACGCCCGAGTACGGCGCCCCCGCCGCCGCTCAGCCGTCGATCGCGTCGCGCCACTCCCGTACCGCCGCCGGGGACACCGGCGCGGCCCAGCCGTCGGGGCGGGCCGCGCCGCCGATGTGGAAGGCGTCGACGCCGTGCGTCCTGAGCTCAGGGACGTGGTGCAGGGCGAGGCCGCCGCCGACCAGGATCTGCTGCTCGTAGCCCGGTTCGCCGCGGCGGGCGGCCTCGGCGGTGAGGACGGTCATGCCGTCGTCGACGCCGGTCGCGGCGCCCGCCGTGAGGTAGGTGTCCAGGCCGGGAAGATCGGCGAGCTGCTTGCGCAGGGCGTCGCGGTCCGCCGCCCGGTCGATGGCCCGGTGGAAGGTCCAGCGGGCCCCGTCGAGGGCGTCGACCAGCCGCTCCACGGCGGCGAGATCGGGCGCACCGGTGGCGTCGAGGAACCCGAGGACGAACTGGTCGGCGCCCGCGGCCCGCAGCGCGCGGGCGCGCTCCGCGAGGCGGTCCACCTCGGCCGGCCCCCCGGCGTCGAAGCCGTCCTCGGCGCGCAGCATGACGCGCAGGTCGATGCCGACGGCGGCGCGGATCGCGGCGAAGGTCTCCAGGGAAGGCGTGAGGCCGTCGGCCGCCATGTCCGTGACGAGTTCGAGGCGGTCCGCGCCCCCGGCTTCGGCGGCGATCGCGTCCTCGGCGTCGAGGGCGATCACCTCCAGGACTGCGCGCTCGCTCATGGGTCCTCTTCCTCTGGTTCAGGTTCCGCCGGTTTCCGCGGGTGGCCGATCGGGACTGGAGATCACGGCCACCCGAAAAATACAGGTCTAGTCCAATAACCAGAGTACGCGCTGCGGGCTCCCCGGGGGAGACGCTCAATGCCCGTGCCCACCACCGGTTCCACCGTCACCGCTCTCCTCGTCGCGCCCCTCACCGGCCCCGCCGTCGTCCACGTGACCGCCGGCCCCGTCTCCAGCGTGGACCGTGAAGGCCGCGGTCCGCACCTTGCCGTCGTGCTTGAAGTCGAGGAAGAGACGGTACGAGCCCTTGCTCGGTGCGGTCGCGGAGAAGGAGACCGGACCCGGCTCCCCCTCGTTCGGATGGACGTGCAGGTACGCCAGATCCCCGGCGCGCAGCGCGACGAGGTGGCCGTACGCCCCCAGATAGGGCTGGAGGTCGGTGACCGGCCTGCCGTCCTTGGCTACGGACAGTTCGAGCGTGCCGGCCTTGCCGGGGGTCAGGGATCCGTCGAGGGTGACCTCGTAACCGTCCCCGGCGTCGGCGGTCGGCCGCTGTTTGGGGAGCTCGCGCGGTGCGTAGTCACCGGTGACCGCGAGGTCGGCGCCGAGCGTGAGGCCCTCGCCGCCCTTGGGCCGGAAGTCCGCGAAGAGCCGGTACCCGCCGGCCCGCGGCAGCTCCACCGGCGTGGACCAGGTGCCGTCCGCGGCCCGCTTCGGGTGCAGGTGGCGGTACTCGCCGAGGTCGCTCGAGGCGACGATCAGATGCAGCTCCTTCTCGTGCTCGCGCTGGTACGCGGTGACGTGGCGGCCGCTGCCGTCCTCGATCGCGAAGCGCAGTTCGGTGCGCTTGCCGGCCGCGATCCTCGGTGTCTCGAGGTCGAGCGTGTAGCCGTCCTGGGAGATCTGCAGACCGCCCGGCGGCTCCGCACCGGACCCGCCCCCTCCCTCCGCATCGCCGCCGCCCTCGGCCGCACGGCCGTCGTGCCCGTGGTCCGCCTCCTGCTTCTTGCCCTCGTCGCCGCCCACCGGGCCCACGCCCTCGCCGACCGCGTAGGCCGTGCCGAAGGTGGCCGCGAGCGCGGTGACGAAGGCGCCGATCCTCAGTCCGGTCCGCATGACGCTCTCCCTTGGTTCTCGATCCTCTGGTTCGGTTCTCGGCCCTCTGGTTCTCGGCCCTCAGATACGAACGACAATACCCCTGGGGGGTACCAAGTCAAGCAGAGGGAACCCCTTGCTTCAGATAGGGCAGGGGGGTATACCTGAAGTCGACGCCAACATACCCCCAAGGGGTATTGAACCAACGAGGAGCGGCAGCCATGAGCAGCACGCACACGCACCCACAGCCACCCCGGGGCCAGGAGCCCGGTGGCGCCCAGGTCGAGCTGGCCATCGGCGGCATGACCTGCGCCTCGTGCGCGGCGCGCATCGAGAAGAAGCTGAACCGCATGGACGGCGTCGAGGCCACGGTCAACTACGCGACGGAGAAGGCCAAGGTCACCTACCGTTCCGACGACGTCGGCGTCCGGGATCTGATCGCCACCGTCGAGGCCACGGGCTATACGGCCGAGGAGCCGCCACCCCCGCAGCGCACCTCCGACGGCGCCGGCACCACCGAGGAGCCGGACGACCTCCGGCCGCTCCGGCAGCGTCTGATCACCGCGGTCGTGCTCGCCGTCCCGGTCATAGCGATGGCCATGGTCCCGGCGCTGCAGTTCGAGTACTGGCAGTGGCTGTCCCTGACCCTCGCCGCCCCCGTGGTGACGTACGCGGCCTGGCCCTTCCACCGCGCGGCCTGGACCAACGCCCGGCACGGCGCCGCCACCATGGACACCCTGATCTCGGTCGGCACCTCGGCCGCGTTCCTCTGGTCCCTGTGGGCGCTCTTCTTCGGCACCGCCGGCACTCCCGGCATGACGCACCCCTTCGAGCTGACGATCGCCCGCACGGACGGCGCGGGCAACATCTATCTGGAGGCGGCCGCCGGAGTCACCGCCTTCATCCTCGCCGGGCGGTACTTCGAGGCCCGCTCCAAGCGCAAGGCGGGCGCGGCCCTGCGCACCCTGCTCGAGCTCGGCGCCAAGGAGGTCACCGTCCTGCGTGACGGCGCCGAGCAGCTGATCCCGACCGCCGAACTGCAGGCGGGCGACCGCTTCCTGGTGCGCCCCGGCGAGAAGATCGCCACCGACGGGCGGGTCGTCGAGGGGTCATCGGCGGTCGACGCCTCGATGCTGACCGGCGAGTCCGTCCCCGTCGAGGTCACCGTCGGCGACACCGTCACCGGCGCCACGCTCAACGCGGGCGGCCGCCTCGTCGTGCAGGCCACCCGGGTCGGCGCCGACACCCAACTCGCCCGCATGGCCCGCCTGGTGGAGGACGCACAGAACGGCAAGGCCGCCGCCCAGCGCCTCGCCGACCGCATCTCCGCGGTGTTCGTGCCCGTCGTGATCGCGCTCGCACTCGGCACGCTCGGCTTCTGGCTCGGCTCCGGATCCGGCCTGACCGCCGCCTTCACCGCCGCCGTCGCCGTACTGATCATCGCCTGCCCCTGCGCCCTCGGACTCGCCACCCCCACCGCCCTCATGGTCGGCACCGGACGCGGCGCCCAACTCGGCATCCTCATCAAGGGACCCGAAGTACTCGAATCCACCCGCCGCGTCGACACCGTCGTCCTCGACAAGACCGGCACCGTCACCACCGGCCGCATGACCCTCCTCACCACCCACACCACCGACAGCACCACCGTCGGCGAAGTCCTGTGCCTGGCCGGCGCGTTGGAGCACTCCTCCGAACACCCCGTCGCCCAGGCCGTCGCCACCGGCGCCGCCGAACACCTCGGCACCGCCCTGCCCGCACCGGAGGACTTCGCGAACGTGCCCGGGCTCGGCGTCCAGGGCGTCGTCGACGGCCACGCGGTCCTGGTCGGCCGCGAACAGCTCCTGCACGAGTGGGAGATCCACTTGCCCCCACACCTCGAGCGCGCCAAGTCCGAGGCGGAAGCGGCCGGTCGTACGGCGATCGCGGTGGCCTGGGACGGCGAGGCGCGCGCGATCCTCGAGGTCGCGGACGCGCTGAAGGAGACCAGCCCGGAGGCGGTCCGGCGGCTGCGCGCACTCGGCCTCACCCCGATCCTGCTCACCGGGGACAACAGGGCGGTCGCCGAATCGGTCGCCGCAGAGGCCGGCATCGACGAGGTCATCGCCGAGGTGCTGCCGCAGGACAAGGTGGACGTGGTCAAGAGACTGCAGTCCGAGGGCCGTTCGGTCGCGATGGTCGGCGACGGGGTGAACGACGCGGCCGCACTCGCCCAGGCGGACCTCGGCCTCGCGATGGGCACCGGGACGGACGCCGCGATCGAGGCCGGCGACCTCACCCTCGTACGAGGTGACCTGCGGGTCGCGGCGGATGCGATCAGGCTGGCGCGCAGGACGCTCGGCACGATCAGGTCGAATCTGTTCTGGGCGTTCGCCTACAACGTCGCGGCGCTGCCACTGGCCGCGGCCGGACTCCTCAACCCGATGATCGCGGGCGCGGCGATGGCCTTCTCCTCGGTCTTCGTCGTCGGCAACAGCCTGCGCCTGCGAAGCTTCCGGGCGTAGAAGGCGTCTCGCCCGGGAGGTTGGTGACGCGAGTCAGATCCGCGAATTGCGGAGCGACTGCCACACGGCGCCCGCGAGGGCGCGGGTCGACCGGGGGATGGAGAGGCCTTCGTGTTCGCGGTACAGGTCCCAGTTGTACCGGACGAGCGACATCTTGTTGGAGGACAGCGATCCCGCCTGGTGGGCGCGGTACACGGCGAGCGGTTCGGTCAGACCGCGGGCGTCGGCGCCGTCGCGCATGATCGACAACCACAGGGCGTAGTCCTGCCTCTTCCGCATGTCCGGCATCAGGCGCGTGCCGAGGACCGTGCGGTCGTACATCGCGGTCAGCGCACCGATGTGGTCCCGGACCAGCATCGCGCGGTAGTCCACGTGCTCGCGGGCGCGGATCACCCGTCCGTTCGGGACGAAGTCGGTGCTCTCGCCCTCGTGGTCGGCGTCCATCTTGAAGTACGAGGTGAACGTCAGCGGCGCGGTGCCCTCCTGGGCGAAGGCGATCTGCCGCTCGGTCTTCTCCGGCAGCCACATGTCGTCGCTGTCGAGGAAGGCGATGTAGTCGCCGCGGGCCCGCTGGATGGCGAGGTTGCGGGCCCGGCCGGCGCCGCCCTGTTCGGGAGACGACTCCGGCAGGACGCGCTCGTCCTGCCGGGCGAAATCCTTCAGCAGGTCCATGGAGTCGTCGGTCGACCGGTCGTCGGTGATCAGCAGCTCGAGGTCCGTGTGGGTCTGCGTGAGCACCGACCGGATCGCCGGACCGAGCGTCGCCGCCGAGTTGTGGACGGGCATGACGACGGACACCAGAGGCACAGCGCTTCTCCTTGCTCAGCCGGCCGAAGGACGGTCCATTGAAACATTGGTTCCCCCCTGACCTCTCCAGCGCGTGGAAGGGTCGCCCGCGGGCGGGCCCTGCCAGGCCGTCGTGTCCCTCAACGCCGCGTCGCCTCGGCGGTCTCCGTCGCCGTCTCCGTCTTCGGCAAGGACGGGCCCGTCGCCACCACGCGGCCGGCCGGACCGGCCTTCACACCGCGCTCCAGACGCAGCGCGACGAAGGTCGCCGCGAGGGCGGCGACCGCCATGCCCGCGCCCGCCCAGGCCGGGGAGCGATAGCCGAGGCCGGCGTCGATGACCAGGCCGCCGAGCCAGGGGCCGCCCGCATTGCCCAGGTTGAACGACGAGGTGGTGGTGGCGCCGGCCAGGGTGGGGGCGGCGCCGGCCACATTGAACATCCGGGCGTTCAGCGCCGGGGCCGTGTAGAACGCCGAGACGCCGATCAGGAACGACAGGCCGACCGCCATCACCGGGCTGTCCGCGAACAGCGCGAGCGCGACCAGGAAGACGAGGGAGGCGGTGATGCCGCTGAACAGCACGCCGAAGAGGTGCGCGTCCGCGTACCGCCCGCCGATCATCGTCCCGACCAGCGCACCGACCCCGAAGAGGCCGAGCACGGTGGGCACGGTCGCCGAGCCGAGCCCGGTCACGTCCGTGAGCAGCGGCGAGAGGTAGCTGAAGGCGCAGAAGACGGCGCCGCCGGCCAGCGTCACCACGGCCACCTGCGTCCACACGTGCTTGTCCCGGTAGATGCTCAGCTCCCGCTGGAGCCGCGGCCTCTCCTCGGGTGTGGGGATGCGCGGGACGAGCGTGACGATGCCGAGCAGGGCGATCGCGGTCGCCGCGGCCACCGCCCAGAACGCGGAGCGCCAGCCCAGATTCTCACCGAGGAACGCGCCGAGCGGGACGCCCAGGACATTGGCTATGGACAGTCCGCCGATCATCACGGCCATCGCCCGCGCCCGGGCGCTGCGGTCCACCATCGCGATCGCCACGGACGCACCGACCGCCCAGAACCCGGCGCAGGCCAGCGCACTGATCACCCGCGAGGCGAAGAGGATCTCGTACGTCGGCGCCAGCGCACCGGCCACCTGCCCGACCCCGAAGAGCGAGATCAGCCAGATCAGGGTGGCGCGGCGGGGCAGCTGCAGGGTCGCCACGGCGAGCAGCGGAGCGCCCACCACCATGCCGATCGCGAAGGCCGAGATCAGCAGTCCGGCCTGCGGGATCGACACATCCATGTCGTCCGCGATCGGCGGCAGAAGCCCGGACAGCATGAACTCGCTCGTGCCGAGCGCGAAGACGGACAGGCCGAGGATGTACACGGCCAGCGGCATGCGGGCGGGAGCCGGCGCCGGGGGCTCGGCGGGAGCGGTAGGCATATCAGCTGGGAACACGGGGTGCGGGCGGGGCATTCCCACGCCGTTGCGCACTCATGTCCGTGCCGCTCCCAGCTCGTACGTCAGGACCTCGCCGTGCTCGTCACTCGGCTCGGGGCCGCGGGTCCGGACGAAACCGGCCCGGGTGAGGACGGCCCGGGACGCGGTGTTCCCCGGTTCGGTGCGGGCGACGACCGTGGTCACGTCCGGGTCGGCGAGGGCCCAGGCGCTCAGGGCCAGCAGCGCCTCCGTCGCACAGCCGTGGCCGCGGGCCGCAGGGACCAGGTCGTAGCCGATCTCGACACGGCCGTCCGCGGGCGGGCCGTGGAAGCCCATCGCGCCGAGCGCGAGACCGTCGGCGTCGCGGACCAGGACGTACATGCCCCAGCCGGGCCGGTACCGGCCCTCCGCCGCGGACTTCGCCAGGAAGCGCGCGCCGGTCCGGGTGCCCTCCACCGGCCCTCCGGTGATCCACTCGAACCCGCCGGGACCGCCGGCGCCGAGCGCCGCGGCCTGCACGGGGTCGATCGCGGTGAGCGTCATACGTGCGGTGGCGAGGGTGTGCCCGCCACGGGCGGCCGTCATGACGCCGATCGTGCGCCGAGCAGACGGAGTTCGGTGGCGAGATTGTGGCGGGCCGGCGCCTCCCAGTGCGCGGCGCCGTACGGCGTACGGAACAGCCGTGGCAGGCCGAGGAGTTGACGCAGCACCCCGGCCCGCCCGGCGGCGAAGGCGTCGTCCGGCACGAAACCGTACTCCTCCCGCACCTGCGCCGCGTACGCCGCGTAGTCGTCCGGCGGCGCGGCCAGGATCGCCAGGTCGGCGTCGCACAGCACCTCGCCGTTCCGGTCGCCGTCGGCCGGGTCGTGGGTCACGGTCAGGCGTACGAGGCGGGCCACCTCGGCGACCCCTTCGGGCGGCAACTCGGCTTCCTCAAGGGCCCGTTCGGCGATCCGTGCCGAGCGTTCCTCGTTCTCCGACCGCTCCGGCAGATACACCGCGTCGTGGAACCAGGCGGCCAGGCGTACGAGGTCGGGGGCGTCCGCGTGCTCGGCGAGGGTGTCGATGTGATCGAGCACGGCGACCAGGTGCTCGGTGGTGTGGTACTTGCGCTGCGGCTCGGCCCAGCGGGCGAGCAGATTCTCGGCGTACGGCCCGGGGTCCGGGCGGTACGGTCCGCCGGCGGCGCCACGCGCTCCGGTCAGCGCCTGCGCCCAGCGGCGCCGCAGCTCGGCAGCGCGGTCCTGCGTGGTCACCTCGGGTCCCCTTTCGTGCCGTCGCCGGCTGCCGTGCCCTTGCGCCGTCGCAGGCCCGCCGCGATGAGCAGCCGCACCACCTCGCGGCTGGTCACCTGCACCGCGCCCGCGGCCACCGCGTCGGCGTACCGGTGCGCGGGCACGTCGTAGTGGTCACGCTCGAAGGCGCGCCGCGGACAGCCGATCGACTCGGCGAAACCGTGCAGCTCCGCGTACGAGACATCGCTGACCAGGTGCGACCAGAGGCGCCCGTGACCCGGCCAGGTCGGCGGGTCGATGTAGAGGGTCATGCGCTCACCCCGACACCGCCCCGAGCGACCCCACCGGCGCCACCACGACACCGGCCTTGCCGCACACCCAGTGCGGGTCCTCGCCCAACTCCGGCTCCACGTCCAGGGCGTGCGGATCGCCCGAGCCGCAGACGGGGCACAGCGGCCAGCGCCCGTACTTCTCCAGGAGCGCGTCCTGGACGTCCTGCGCCACCAGGCCCGGGAGGTACGCCGCGCCCTCGGGCCACTGTCCGACCCACCAGCGCCGGTGGGTCACCGAGTCCTCGACCAGCGAGACGACGTCCGCCTCCGCGACGGATCCCGCCACCAGGTCGGCGAGCACGAGGGCGCGGGCCGCGTGCAGGGCCTGCTCCAGGGGGCCGGTGGGGTCGGCAGGGTCCGTGGGGCCGGTGGGGTCGGGAGCACTCATGCAGCCATTGTGCGCCCATGGCCCACCGGTACCGAAAGCCCCGGAAACCGTAGGGCGGCCGTCCGTCAATCCCCTGCGCGGTCGTCCGTCAGATGATTCCCTGCGCGATCATCGCGTCCGCGACCCGCTCGAAACCGGCGATGTTCGCCCCGGTCACGTAGTCGCCGGGCGCCCCATACCGTGCCGCGGTCTCGTGGCAGGTGGTGTGGATGTCGTTCATGATCCGGACGAGTTCCTGGTCGACCCGCTCGGCCGACCACGCCGTGCGGGCGGCGTTCTGCGCCATCTCGAGGGCGCTGACCGCGACCCCGCCCGCGTTCGCCGCCTTGCCGGGGCCGAAGGCGACGCCGGCCTTCTGGAAGAGGTGCACGGCCTCCGGTGTGGTCGGCATGTTCGCGCCCTCGGACACGGCCTTCACGCCGTTGCGGATCAGCGCGGCGGCGGCGTTCTCGTCCAGCTCGTTCTGTGTCGCGGACGGCAGCGCGACATCCGCGGGGACGTCCCACACCGAGCCGCCCGGCACGAACCGCGCCGACGCACCGCGGCGCTCCGCGTACGCGTCCACGCGCCCGCGCTCGACCTCCTTGATCTGCTTGAGCAGCTCCAGGTCGATGCCCTTCTCGTCGACCACATAGCCGCTGGAGTCGGAGCAGGTCAGCGGGTTCGCACCCAGTGCGTTCAGCTTCTCGATGGTGTAGATCGCGACGTTCCCGGAGCCGGAGACGACGGCCGACTGGCCCTCCAGGTCCTCGCCGCGCTCGCGCAGCATCGCCGCCGCGAACAGCACACTGCCGTACCCGGTCGCCTCCGGCCGCATCGCGGAGCCGCCCCAGCCTGCCCCCTTGCCGGTCAGGACGCCGGCCTCCCAGCGGTTGGTGATCCGCCGGTACTGCCCGAAGAGGTAGCCGATCTCGCGGCCGCCGACGCCGATGTCGCCCGCGGGCACGTCCGTGTGCTCACCGATGTGCCGCTGCAGCTCGGTCATGAACGACTGGCAGAACCGCATGACCTCCGCATCGCTGCGCCCGTGCGGGTCGAAGTCGCTGCCGCCCTTGCCGCCGCCTATGCCGAGCCCGGTCAGCGCGTTCTTGAAGACCTGCTCGAAGCCGAGGAACTTGATGACGCCGAGGTTCACCGACGGGTGGAAGCGCAGGCCGCCCTTGTACGGGCCGAGCGCGCTGTTGAACTCGACGCGGAAGCCGCGGTTCACATGCACCTTGCCGTGGTCGTCCTGCCAGGGCACCCGGAAGATGATCTGCCGCTCGGGCTCGCAGAGGCGCTCGACGAGCCCCGGCTCGGCGTACTCGGGACGGGCCGCGAGCACCGGTGCGAGGGTCTCGAGCACCTCGTGCACGGCCTGGTGGAACTCGGGCTGGGCCGGATTGCGCCGCTCCGTCTCGAGGCGGAGCTTCTCGAGGGAGTTCAGCGCGGTGGTCGTCTCGGATCGTGTCGCCACGGGGTCCCTTTCTGGCACTGCTTTACCCATACGAACGAGGCCCGGGCACCCGCCGTTCACGGCTCGGCCCCGACTCTGCCTCCGGTACGCACCGGTGGTGGGCGCTCGGCGCCATTGCCGCGCGCAGGACGGCGGCCGCGGCCCCGGCATGTGAGGTCCGAGGGGCGGCCGACCCTTCAGTGTTACAGCCAGGTAAATCGCGAGACCAGGGGCCCGCCCTCACCTTCCGCAATCTGAGACGCCACGCGTCCTGCGCCCTACTGATCGACCCGCTCCAGGAGGCGGACGGTCACCTCGTCGCCCTCCTGCTTGCCGATCGCCTTCCGTACGTCCGCCTTCACCGGCAGCTTGTGCGTCCCGTCACCGAGCGCCATGAAGGAACTGCGGAACGGATGCCCGTCGACCGTGCCGCGGACCTTCACCAGTCCCCGCGTACCGAAGAATGCGGCGGACTCGGGCCAGACGACATAGGTCCACCCACCCTTCTCCGGACTCTTCCGCAGGGTCGCCGTGAACTCCTTGTCGATCCCGATCATGCTTACTGCCCTCCGGTCTCGCTGTCCGGCCGTCTCGCCTGTGCAGCGGCCTCTACCGGTAGACCGGCAGGTCGGGCACTTCTCATCGCCGGTCGCGCAATGCTGCGACTTCCTCGCATTGCGGACAAAGTCAAGCGATCCCACTTGACTGGGTGAAGAACTCCAACTTCGTTGCGATCAACGCCTGTTGATCGACTTACGTACACCGAGCCCGACCCGCACACCCGAACGGACGCCATATGGTCAGCTACCCGCACGAGGCGATGCACCGCATCTTCCAGCACGATCCCGGCCTCTTCAGCCGCGTCTCGCACTTCCTCGGGGCCGACATCCCGAGACCGGTGACGACCTCCGTCCTGCCGACCGACCTCACCGAGGACCACCCTGTCGAGCGCCGCGTGGACACCCTGCTGCGCTTCGGCACGGCCGACCATGGCGAGTTCCTGCTCGCCGTGGAGGCCCAGGGCAAGAAGGACCCGGACAAGCCCGCGAGTTGGGCGTACTACTGCGCCTACTTATGGACCAAGTACCGCCTGCCTACAGCGCTCCTGGTCGTCTGTCAGGACTTCATCACCGCCAAGTGGGCTCTGCAGCCGGTGACCTGCGGACCGGCACAGGTCCCGACGCTCACGCTGCAGCCACTGGTCGCGGGCCCGCACAACATGCCGATGATCACCGACCCGGAAGAGGCACGGACGGACCTTGTCCTGGCGAGCCTGTCGGCGATTACGCACGCCAAGGATCCGGGTATCGGTGTGATACTGAAAGCCCTGTCCACCGCATTGAAGGACGCCCCGGACGACGTGGCGGACCCGATCGTCGAATTCACCGCACAGGGCATGGGCAGCCGCCCGGCCAAGCACCTCTGGAGGAACCTGGTGGCCGTGGACCTCTCCTTCTACAAGTCGTACCTGGTCGAGGAAATTCGAGACGAAGCCCGGGCCGAAGGCCGGGACAAAGGCCTGGCCGAAGGCCGGGACAAAGGCCTGGCCGAAGGCCGGGACAAAGGCCTGGCCATCTCCGACGAGACCCGGGAGCGCATCGGCGATTGCCGCGACCCTGAAATCCTCCGTAGCTGGGTGACCCGGGCAGTCACCGCGCCGACCACCGAAGCCGTCTTCCAGACCGAGTAACCCATGGCCTACTCCAGCGACTTCTACAAGTCGTACCTGGTCGAGGAAATCCGAGACGAAGCCCGGGACGAAGGCCGGGACAAAGGCCTGGCCGAAGGCCGGGCAGAGGACCTGCTGCTCATCCTCGAAGAACGCGGCCTGACCATCTCCGACGAGACCCGGCAGCGCATCGGCGATTGCCGCGACCCCGAGCTCCTCCGTAGCTGGGTGACCCGGGCAGTCACCGCCTCGACCTCCGAAGAAATCTTCGACACCGAGTAGCCGCAGGGGCGGCGTCTCCGCGCCGCCCCCGCGCCCCCACCCGTGACCCAAGTCCGTCCACAGGTGGTCGGAAGGCTCTTGACGCTGCCTCGGGGTGTAAATATCTTTCAAGGGTGAGCAATCAGCTGAAGGAAATTTTCACCGGGGACGCGCCGCCCGCCCCGGCGGCCCTCGCCGCCAAGGTGCGCACGCTCGGCCCGTCCATGACGCGGTCGATGCAGCGCGTCGCCGAGGCCGTCGCCGGCGACCCCGCCGGCTGCGCGGCGCTGACCGTCACCGGTCTCGCCGAGCTCACCGGCACCAGCGAGGCGACGGTCGTGCGCACGGCCCGCCTCCTGGGGTATCCGGGATACCGGGACCTGCGCCTCGCCCTCGCCGGCCTCGCCGCCCAGCAGCAGTCGGGCCGCGCCCCCGCCGTCACGGCCGACATCGCGGTGGACGACCCGATAGCGGACGTCGTCGCCAAGCTCGCGTACGACGAGCAGCAGACCCTCGCCGACACCGCCGCCGGACTCGACACCCACCAGCTCGGCGCAGCCGTCGGCGCGCTCTCCGGCGCCCGCCGCATCGACATCTACGGCGTCGGCGCATCCTCCCTGGTCGGCCAGGACCTCGCCCAGAAGCTCCTGCGCATCGGCCTGATAGCGCACTCCTTCAACGACCCGCACCTCGCGGTGACCAACGCGGTGCAGCTCAGAGCCAAGGACGTCGCCATAGCGATCACCCACTCCGGCTCGACGGTCGACGCGATCGAACCGCTGCGCGTCGCCTTCGAGCACGGTGCGACCACGGTCGCGATCACCGGCCGCCCCAGCGGCCCCGTCTCGCAGTACGCGGACCACATCCTCACCACGTCCACGGCCCGCGAGAGCGAGCTGCGGCCGGCTGCCATGTCCTCGCGTACGTCCCAACTCCTCGTCGTGGACTGCCTGTTCGTCGGCGTGGCACAGCGGACGTACGAGACCGCGGCCCCCGCGCTCAGCGCTTCGTACGAGGCACTCGCCCACCGGCACACGCCCCGGACGAGCCGATGACCTGACCGGCCCGGCACCCGGCCACCCCGGACCGCCCGGCCGCACCCGCCTGCCCGCACCACGCACACCCCCGCGTACACGAAAGAGCCGTCACCCCCATGACCTCGACCACCGAGACCCCCGACACCACCGAGACGCCCGGCACCGGCGGGACTCCCGGCGCCACCCCCGGCGCCTACGGCGAACTCCGCGCCCAGCTGGCCACGCTCACCACCGAGGCGTTCCGCCCGGAGCTCGCGGAGATCGACCAGCTCCCCACCGAAGAGATCGCCCGCACGATGAACGGCGAGGACAACACGGTCCCCGGCGCCGTCGCCGCCCAGCTCCCGCAGATCGCCGCCGCGATCGACGCGGCCGCGGAGCGGATGGCGCGCGGCGGCCGGCTGATCTACGCGGGCGCGGGCACCGCGGGCCGGCTCGGCGTNCGCGGCGGCCGGCTGATCTACGCGGGCGCGGGCACCGCGGGCCGGCTCGGCGTGCTCGACGCCAGCGAGTGCCCGCCCACCTTCAACACGGATCCGGCGGACGTCGTCGGCCTGATCGCGGGCGGCCCGTCCGCCATGGTCACCGCGGTCGAGGGCGCCGAGGACTCCAAGCAGCTGGCCGCCGAGGACCTGGACGCCCTCGGCCTGACCGCGGACGACACGGTGGTCGGCATCTCCGCCTCCGGCCGCACCCCGTACGCGATCGGTGCCGTCGAGCACGCCCGCGCCCGCGGAGCACTCACGGTCGGCCTCTCGTGCAATGCGGACAGCGCGCTCGGCGCCGCCGCGGAGCACGCCGTCGAGGTCGTCGTCGGCCCCGAGCTGCTCACCGGTTCGACCCGCCTGAAGGCAGGCACCGCCCAGAAGCTCGTGCTCAACATGCTCTCGACGATCACGATGATCCGTCTCGGCAAGACGTACGGGAATCTGATGGTCGACGTCCGCGCGTCCAACGAGAAGCTGCGGGCCCGCTCCCGCCGCATCGTCGCCCTCGCCACGGACGCCTCCGACGAGGTCATCGAGTCCGCGCTGACCGCCGCCGACGGCGAGGTGAAGACGGCGATCCTGATGATCCTCGCCCAGGTCGACGCCCCCACGGCGGAGGCCCTCCTGACCACCTCCAAGGGCCACCTCCGTGCGGCCCTGACCGCCCACGCCCCCACCACCGACGGCCCCACGGCCGTCTGACCCGCCCCGTACCTCAACGACCCCGTCACCTCAACGACCCCGTCACCTCAACGACCCCGTCCCGCTGAGCGAACAGCGCCGAACAGCAAGGCCCCGCACCATGGCATCAGACAACAAGAACCGCGACACCGCCGCCGCGATCCTCCCGCTTGTCGGCGGCGCCGGGAACGTCACCTCGGTCGCCCACTGCATGACCCGGCTCCGCCTGAGCCTGCGCGACCGCTCCCTCGTACAGGACGAGGCCCTCAAGGCCCTGCCCTCGGTGATGGGAGTCGTCGAGGACGACACGTACCAGATCGTGCTCGGGCCGGGCACGGTCGCCCGGGTCACCCCCGAGTTCGAGCGTCTCGTCGAGGAGCAGCGCCCGGCCGGGGCCCCCGAGCCCGCGACCGCGGACCACCACGCGGCGACCGCCGAGGAGCTCGCCGAGCAGGGCGCGGCGATCCGCGCGGCCCGCAAGGCGAAGAACCAGACCCCGTTCAAGCTCTTCCTGCGCCGGATCGCGAACATCTTCGTACCCCTGATCCCGGCCCTGATCGGCTGCGGCATCATCGCGGGACTCAACGGCCTGCTGATCAACTTGGAGTGGCTGCCCGCCGTCACCCCGGCGCTCGGCGCGATGGCCTCCGGATTCATGGCCCTGATCGCGGTGTTCGTCGGCTTCAACACGGCGAAGGAGTTCGGCGGTACGCCGATCCTGGGCGGTGCGGTCGCCGCGATCATCGTGTTCCCGGGTGTGGCCGACATCAAGGCCTTCGGCCAGCAGCTCTCGCCCGGACAGGGCGGTGTGCTGGGCGCACTGGGTGCCGCGGTCCTCGCCGTGTACGTCGAGAAGTGGTGCCGGCGCTGGGTCCCGGAGGCGATCGACGTCCTGGTGACCCCGACCCTGACCGTCCTGATATCGGGCCTGGTCACCATCTTCGGCCTGATGTTCCTGGCCGGCGAGGTCTCCACGGGCATCGGCACGGCGGCGAACTGGCTGCTCGACAACACCGGCGCGTTCGCGGGCCTGGTCCTCGGCGGGCTCTTCCTGCCGCTGGTGATGCTGGGCCTGCACCAGGCCCTGATCCCGATCCACACCACGCTCATCGAGCAGCAGGGCTTCACCGTGCTGCTGCCCATCCTGGCGATGGCGGGCGCGGGCCAGGTCGGCTGCGCGATCGCGGTCTTCAAGCGCCTGAGGAACAACACCTCGATCCGCAACACGATCAAGTCGGCGCTGCCCGCGGGCTTCCTGGGCGTCGGCGAGCCGCTGATCTACGGTGTCTCGCTGCCGCTGGGCCGCCCGTTCATCACGGCGTGCGTGGGCGGCGCGGCGGGCGGCGCGTTCGTCGGCTTCTTCTCGATGATCGGCGACAAGGTCGGCTCGACCGCGATCGGCCCGTCCGGCTGGGCGCTCTTCCCGCTCCTGGACGGGAACAAGGGCCTGGGCACGACGATCGCGATCTACGCGGGCGGGCTGCTCGTCGGCTATGTGGTCGGCTTCTTCGCCACATACTTCTTCGGCTTCGGCAAGGACGCCCTGATCGAGCTGAACAGCGAGAGCGCGGCCGGTCCGGTGGTCGCGTCCGGCACGGGCGAAGGCGCCGGCGCCGCTTCCGGCCGTTCCGGCGACGGAGACGGCCCGGCCGGCGGGACTCCGGCAAGGGAACCCGTCTCGGTCTGACGAGACCCGTCGCGGCGTGCAGGACCGGTTGCGGTATGCAGGACCGGTCGCGCGACCGGTCCTGCACGCCTAGTGGGCGACGACCGCGCCTGCGGACTACTCCGCCGACCGGTCCCTGACCTGCCACAGCCGGCCCACGCCGGCCAGCGCGCAGAGTGCGGTGGCCGTGACGACCGCCCAGCGCGCGCCGTCACTCACCGCACGCGTCGCGTCCCCGTCGGTCCCGACGCGCACAACGTCGAAGTTCCACCACAGACGTACGACGACGGGGATGATCACGGCCAGGGTCAGTCCGGTCCACTTCTGCGCCACCGTCCAGTGCCGGGACCGGCAGACGATCACGACTCCCGCGATCGCCATGCCCACCATGACCAGCGACAGCAGGGAGTTGCCGACGTCGGACAGAAGTCCCGCGACGACGGAGGGCAGCACCCCGGAGACCCCGAGCAGCACGACCGGCAGCCACGCGGGAGAGCGCCGCCGCCGGCCGTCCGCGCCCGGCGCGGGCATCGCACCGGCGGTGCCGAGCTCCTGCAGCGCGGTCGCCGCGATCGTGCGCGGGTCGCCCATCTCCTCGATGATCTCGCGGGTACGACCGGGGCGTTCGGCGAGCGCGACCTCGATGTGCTCGCCCAGGTCGGCGAGGAGTTCCTGGCGGGCAGCGGGCGAGAGCGCCGACGCCTCGCGTTCGACGGCCGCGAGATAGTCCTGCACCAGCGAGTTGTCGGTCTTCACCGTCTGCCCTTCCCTGACGTACCGGGCCAAGCGCCCGGCTTCATCGCGTACCTTGCACAGCAAGGCACTTCCTTGCAAAGCAAGCTACCCGACACCGCCAACTACCTCCACACCGGCCCCTCCATCGCCCCGGCCGGACAGCGGGCAGGGAGCTGTCAGTGGCGGACCGTAACCTTCGGGGCATGACTGCAACGGGGATGAACACAGCAAGCAAGGGCGGCGGCCCGACCCACCCCACCTGGGACGCCCTCCGGGCGATGCCGGTCGACGAGGTGCGACGCCGGGCGGCGATCGTGGCCGATTTCACGGGTGTCGAGCCGATGCGCGTGGACACCGCAGAGCGCCTCGCGTGGCACGACGGCGGAGGCCAGTCCACCGTCTGGTACTTCCTGCCCGACGGCCGCATACTCCTGCTGACGTTCGACCACGAGTCCCCGCTGAATCTCTACGCCGAAGGCACCTACGCCGACCAGCAGGCGCTGTTCGACGGCGTCCCCGCGGACCTGCGCGCCCTGGTCCAGGACCGCCCGGAGAACTACGAATCGCTGAACATCGTCGACACCACGACCGGCGCCACCATCCACTACGCGGGCGGCGTCTTCTGGTTCGACGGCACGCACTGGCACATCGCCGACGGCCTCCTCACCCACTGCGCCCGCGAATCCCTCGACCTCTTCATCGAGTCCGGCCTCGACTACTGCCTCGACGAATACTTCTTCGACCGCCCCGACTTCACCGCCGAGACCGTCGTCGGCCACCGCAGATCGGAGGGCCGGTACGAGGACGAGCACGAGGACGCGGAGTCCGAGGAGCTCGCGACCCTCACCAAAGCCTTCGACCGCCACCCACGCGCCCACCACTGACAGCAGACCGGCCCGCCCGCACCGAATCGCGGGCGTACAATTTCCTGTACGTACAGAATTCTGTCCGCTCTGCTACCGCACAAGGAGGCCCTCGTGCGCACCATGACCTACACCGAATCCCGGGCGAAGTACGCCGAGACGCTCAGCGCCGTGGTGGACGACCGCGAGGAGGTCATAGTGACTCGCGCGGGACATGACCCGGTGGTGATCGTGGCGCTGGAGGAGTACGAGGCACTGAAGGAGACGGCTCACCTGCTCCGCAGCCCGGAGAACGCCCGACGCCTGCTCGCATCCATCGACCGCCTGGAGAGCGGCGGCGGCACGGTGCGGGAGCTTGCGGAGTGAAGCTCGTCTGGGACGAATCGAGTTGGGCCGACTACGTGTGGTGGCAGGTGCAGGACCGCAGGGTGGACAAGCGGATCAACGCACTCCTGCAGGACATCGCCCGCAACGGCAACGAGGGGATCGGCAAACCGGAGCCGCTCAAGCACGGCTTCCACGGCTACTGGTCCCGCCGCATCACCGACGAACACCGGCTCGTGTACAAGATCGTCGAGGACGAGATCCGCGTGGCTGCCTGCCGCTACCACTACGAGCGCTGAGCGGCGCGGGCAGCGGACACCACGCCGAAGGGCGGCACCCCCTGGGAGAGAGGGTGCCGCCCTTCGTCAGTGCGGGACGGTTGATCGACCGGGGTCGATCAGAAGTCCATGTCGCCGCCCGGCATGCCGCCCGGGGCGCCGCCCGCGGCGGCCTTCTCCGGCTTGTCGGCGATGACGGCCTCGGTGGTGAGGAACAGCGCGGCGATCGACGAGGCGTTCTGCAGGGCAGAGCGCGTGACCTTCGCCGGGTCGATGATGCCCTCGGCGATCATGTCCACGTACTCGCCGGTGGCGGCGTTGAGGCCGTTGCCCACCTGGAGGTTGCGGACCTTCTCGACGACGACGCCGCCCTCGAGACCGCCGTTGACCGCGATCTGCTTGAGCGGGGCCTCGAGCGCGAGCTTCACGGCGTTGGCGCCGGTCGCCTCGTCACCCTCGAGCTCCAGCTTCTCGAAGACCGAGGAGGCCTGGAGCAGGGCCACGCCACCGCCGGCGACGATGCCCTCCTCGACGGCCGCCTTCGCGTTGCGCACGGCGTCCTCGATGCGGTGCTTGCGCTCCTTGAGCTCGACCTCGGTCGCGGCACCGGCCTTGATGACGGCCACGCCGCCGGCCAGCTTCGCGAGGCGCTCCTGGAGCTTCTCGCGGTCGTAGTCCGAGTCGGACTGCTCGATCTCGGCGCGGATCTGGTTCACCCGGCCGTTGACCTGCTCGCTGTCACCGGCACCGTCGACGATGGTGGTCTCGTCCTTGGTGATGACGACCTTGCGGGCGCGGCCCAGGAGGTCGATCGTGGCGTTCTCGAGCTTGAGGCCGACCTCCTCGGAGATGACCTCGCCGCCGGTGAGGATGGCGATGTCGTTCAGCATCGCCTTGCGGCGGTCGCCGAAGCCCGGGGCCTTGACGGCGACGGACTTGAAGGTGCCCTTGATCTTGTTGACGACCAGGGTGGACAGGGCCTCGCCCTCGACGTCCTCGGCGATGATCAGCAGCGGCTTGCCGGACTGCATGACCTTCTCGAGGAGCGGAAGGAGGTCCTTGACCGAGCCGATCTTCGAGTTGGCGATCAGGATGTACGGGTCGTCGAGGACGGCCTCCATACGCTCCATGTCGGTGGCGAAGTACGCCGAGATGTAGCCCTTGTCGAAGCGCATGCCCTCGGTGAGCTCCAGCTCCAGACCGAAGGTCTGGGCCTCCTCGACCGTGATCACGCCTTCCTTGCCGACCTTGTCCATCGCCTCGGCGATGAGCTCGCCGATCTGGGTGTCGGCGGCGGAGATGGAGGCGGTCGAAGCGATCTGCTCCTTGGTCTCCACGTCCTTGGCCTGCTCGAGCAGCGCACCGGAGACGGCCTCGACGGCCTTCTCGATGCCGCGCTTGAGGGCCATCGGGTTGGCACCGGCGGCCACGTTGCGCAGGCCCTCGCGGACCAGCGCCTGGGCGAGGACGGTCGCGGTCGTCGTGCCGTCACCGGCGACGTCGTCCGTCTTCTTCGCGACCTCCTTGACCAGCTCGGCGCCGATCTTCTCGTACGGGTCCTCGAGCTCGATCTCCTTGGCGATGGAGACGCCGTCGTTGGTGATCGTGGGGGCGCCCCACTTCTTCTCGAGGACGACGTTGCGACCCTTGGGGCCCAGGGTCACCTTGACGGCGTCGGCGAGCTGGTTCATGCCGCGCTCGAGGCCGCGCCGTGCCTCCTCGTCGAACGCGATGATCTTGGCCATGTGAAGTGGTCCTCCCGGACAGAAGGGGTCTCCCCCACGCTCCCTGAGGGAACAGGGGGGCGGATTTCTCCGGACCGCGCTGGCGCCCGCGACGGACGGCCCGCATGCTGCGTGGTTCCTTGCCCCACCCGGCCTGCCGGCCTCACCGACCCGGTCCTTCTCTGTCACTCTCACTCGGAGAGTGCTAACGCCAATGATTAGCACTCACCCCACCCGAGTGCAAGCGCCTCGGGAGAGGCCGTACGGGAGGACGGACTGCCGGAAACCCTTGTACGGGCAGGGTTCCACCCTCACGTACGGTCTGCTCCCGCGGCCCGCACGGACCGGTTTCCGCGGCTCGCCCCGACCGGTCCTGCGACGGTCAGCGCAGGCTGTGCGCCTGGTACGAGGCCGCGGACCACGCGGGCGCTCCTTCGACGGGCGTCAGCGTCACGGTGATCGCGCGCTTGCCCGCCGAGACGCCGGCCGGAATCTGGTGGACGTCCTCGAGCCAGCGGCGTTCGCTGTTGGCGAGCGGTTGCTGCCAGTCGGGCAGCTGCACGCCGTCCACCGAGACCTTCACCTGCTGCCCCGGCTCCCGCTGGTCGGAGAGCCTGCGCAGTTCCACGCCCCGGTTGCCGGGGTCGGTGGCGAGCGTGAAGGACACCGGCGCCCGGGTCGCTCTGGTGTCGGCCGTGAGCGCCGGGGCGTTGTGCAGATCGCCCTCGAAACGCGAGTCGAGGCCCGTCACCGGCCCCGGATCGTCCGAGGTGTAATCGTGCGCGCGCTCGCTGTCGGGGTCCCCGAGGGTCAGCGTGTCGGTGCGGTGGCCGGCCGGCTCGGACCGCCCGTACCAGTACGCGGTCGAGGAGTAGTCCGCCGCCACGTCGTTGGTCGGGCCGTGCTCGATGCCGAAGTCGATCGAGGAGGAGAACGGCACCGCGTCGTGCAGCATCAGACGGAAGGCGCCGGTGCAGTCCTTGCCCGCACCGCAGCCCGTCGCACCGCCCAGGTGGGTCGGGTTCCCGTGCCAAGGGACGGAGAACGTCTCGCGGTTGAAGTACCAGCCGGCCTGGTAGAAGTCCTCGGATCCGGTGCCGTGGATCTGCGGCGTCCGGGACCCGTCCACGTACACCCGCTCGTCGCCCTCCAGGAAGAACCGGGTGGCCGGACCCTCCATGCTGTGCGTGACCCCGGCGAACTTGCCCTGCCCCGAGGCCTTCAGGAAGGTCCAGCTGCGGCCGTCCTCGGTGGGCCCGGCGTGCGAGTCGGTGCGGAAGTGCCCCTGTGCGCCGGTGCGCACCGCGCGGGCGTGCGCGCCCGAGGGCGCGGCGGTGACCTCGGCGTCGCCGGCGGTGATCGCGGTGTCGGTGCCGTTGTGCAGCTCGACGGTGGCCCGCTCGGCGAACGGCATCGGCCACCAGGCGGACAGCGTGCTCGACTCGGCGTCGATCCCGTACATCAGCGAACGGACGTCGTTCATCGCCTGCCCCGAGCCGAAGAACTCTCCGAGCGGGGAGTCGACGGTGCGCTCACCGTCGAAGGAGATCCGCAGCCGGAGCCCTTCGAGGAGCTTGCGTGCGGCTCGTACGTCGGCCAGCTCGTCCTCGTCGAGCGGGTGGGCGAAGGTGCGCTCGCCCTCCCAGGCCTGGCCGGTGATGGTGTAGGCGTGGGCGGCCTCGTCGGCCGTGTCCCCAACATCGACGGTGTCGGTACGGCGCGCCTCGCCGCCGACCAGGCTGTCGGCCCAGTAGGTGAACTCGTTGTAGTCCAGGGAGGAGGACACGAACGCGTTCCGTACGGTGATCCGGGACTTGCCGGCGGTCGCCGACGCGGGAAGGTCGACGCTCTGCTCGCCCCACACTCCGCCGCCGCCCGGCTCGCTCGCGGGCCACTCGGCGACCTTCTCGCCGTCCACGTGGATCGCGGCCACCTGGTCGGCGATCGACGGGTCGAGGCGGCGGGTGAGGCGTACGCCTTCGTTGGCCGGGTCGACGGCGACGGTGAACTCGCTGGAGCCGCCCTCGCCGAAGGCCCGGCCCTCGTCGCTCTCGGTGCGCGGCGCGACGTGCTCGGCCGCCGGCAGCCGCATCTTCAGGGCGGAGAGCAGTCCGGGCCGGTCGGTGCGGGCGAGCGTCTGCGTCTCACCGGGGGCGAGCTTCAGCTCCGCCTTCGTCGTACCGGCTCCGGGAAGCGGCTCCTTCGGATCGGCGGTGCCGGCCTTCCGCAGGGTCCGTACGACGTCCTCGGCCGGGTCGTCCGGGTCGAAGGTCTCGACTCCGTCCGCGTCGGCGAAGGTCCGGTGCGAGACGTGGTGGAAGAGCGGGTTGTGCTCGGTGGTGATCCGCATCGACTCCCGGTACGGCATGGGGACTTCGACGTAGACGCCGCCGGAGCTGTCGTCGGCGTTGCCGACCAGGGGACGGACGAAGGGGGCGCCGAGCTTGCCGTCCACCACGTCCTGCAGCGGGGCGTCGACGACCTTGCGGCCGTCGAGTTCGACAGTGAGGTTCCCGGTGCGGGTGACGTCGCCTTCGTCCCGGGTGAACCAGAGCGCGCCGACCTCGCCGGCGCCGCGGTGCTCGGCGATCACACAGCCCGCCGCGCTCTCGCGCAGACAGGAGTGGCGGCCGTCGAAGCCGTCGTGGTCGTTGCCGCCGGCCCGGTCGAAGCTGGAGAACTGTTTCGTCTGCACACCGGTGGTCAGACCGGGCAGCCGGTCGAGCTCGCGGTAGGTGTCCCAGCCGACCGGGCCCTTGGCGGTAGCGGACGGCCGCGGTCCGGCGGGGTCGGGGTGGGGCGCGGCCTCGGCGTTCGCCGGTGTCCCCAGGGCCGGCCCCAGGGCGACGGCGAGGGCGGCCGCCACGATGCCGCGTGTCCATCTGTGCTGTCGTCTCACGTGTGCCTCCTGCATCGATCGACGGGGGAGGTGCAGAGCGTGCGTTGCGCGATGCATCGTGCAATCGATTTCACAGCAACGAGCCGGAACGTAGAGGTAGTTGGCCTCTGGGTCAACGGTCCGGGACGCGTACGCTCGGATCCGAGCAATCGATTTCACGATGCCGCGGGAGACTCCGCACCGAGTCGGCACCGCACACGCCGGAGGGCCCGCACCCCCGTGGGATGCGGGCCCTCCGTCACGTCGTTGCGACCAGTCGCGCCGGCGCGATCAGGCAGTCACGCGGACCATGTCCGCCTGCGGCCCTTTCTGGCCCTGCGAGATCTCGAACTCGACCCGCTGGCCCTCTTCAAGGGTGCGGTAGCCGTCCATCTGAATCGCGCTGTAGTGGACGAATACATCCGCACCACCGTCGACCGCGATGAAGCCGTACCCCTTCTCCGCGTTGAACCACTTGACGGTGCCCTGAGCCATGCCTAACTCCCCTATTACTGGCCCTTGCACGGAACCGCACTTCACGGATCCGGGTCAGACCTCACCCCCCATGGTTTGGGGGCGTGCGCCGGAACGCGTCGACCGCGGCTGAATGTATCTGCCCAACTGCCGTCTGCAACAGGTCAATCGGACGAGAAATCTGGGCACGCCGCTTCGGGAGTATGCGGAGGATTCCCTGGAACTCAGGGCAAGTCGGGCCCGGCAAAAGGAATATACGGAGCGAATTGCTCGAACACTTTGGCTACTTCTCGTCGCAGCGCCGGGCACTTCTCATATGCTTCCGGCACGCTCCACACTCGGAGCCGAAGCAGCGTTCCCAACTGTACCCCTCTCAACCATGCAGAATTGCCCCCTCCGTTTCTCTCTCGGAGGGGGCAATTCCGGTAACGCGGAGTAACTCAGCAGCCGCCGGCCACCGCGGGGATGATCGAGACGCCGGCGCCGTCGGGGGTCGGGGTCTCCAGGCCCTGCTCGAAGCGGACGTCGTCGTCGTTGACGTAGACGTTCACGAAGCGCCGCAGCTTGCCCTGGTCGTCCAGGACGCGGGCGGCGATCCCCGTGTGGTTCTTCTCCAGATCCGCGATGACCTCGGACAGAGTTCCCCCCTCGGCAGCGACCTCGGACTGACCACCGGTGTAGGTACGCAGGATGGTGGGGATACGGACATTCACGCTCATGTGTGGATCACCTTAATCTCAGCCCCTCTGGGGGTACCCCCGGACGAAGTCTGGGGGAGATTGAGGAGCAGGGGTCCGGGGGCAGCGCCCCCGGTTTCGGGAAGGGGCGGGGCTGGGGACTATTCAGCCAGCCCGGCGGCACGGAACGCGTCAAGCGACGGCTTGATCACCGCAGTCGCCTGCGACGTCGGAGCCACCGCATCCAGCGTCTTGAGCCCGTCCCCCGTATTGAGCACTACCGTGGTCAGAGCAGGATCAAGCGCCCCCGACGCGAGCAGCTTCCGGGTCACACCCACGGTCACCCCACCCGCGGTCTCCGCGAAGATCCCCTCGGTACGAGCAAGCAGCTTGATCGCATCGACCACCTGCTCGTCGTCCACGTCCTCCACCGCCCCGCCCGTACGCCGCGCGATGTCCAGGACGTACGGCCCGTCCGCCGGGTTGCCGATGGCGAGCGACTTGGCGATGGTGTCCGGCTTCTGCGGCCGCACCACGTCGTGGCCGTCCCGGAAGGCGGTCGAGACCGGCGAGCAGCCCTCGGCCTGCGCCCCGAAGATCTTGTACGGCTTGTCCTCGACGAGGCCGAGCGCGATCAGCTCCTTGAGCCCCTTGTCGATCTTCGTGAGCTGCGAGCCGGAGGCCACCGGGATCACCAGCTGGTCGGGCAGCTGCCAGCCGAGCTGCTCGCAGATCTCGTACGCCAGGGTCTTGGAGCCCTCCGCGTAGTACGGGCGGAGGTTGACGTTCACGAAGCCCCAGCCCTCGCCGAGCGAGTCGCCGATGAGCTCGGAGCAGAAGCGGTTCACGTCGTCGTAGTTGCCCTCGATGCCGACGAGGTCGCCGCCGTAGACCGCGGCCATGACGACCTTGCCCTGCTCCAGGTCGTGCGGGATGAAGACGCAGGAGCGGAAGCCGGCGCGGGCGGCGGCGGCGCCGACGGCACCCGCCAGATTGCCCGTGGAGGAGCAGGAGAGCGTGGTGAAGCCGAAGGCGCGGGCCGCCTCGATGGCCTGGGCGACGACGCGGTCCTTGAAGGAGTGGGTCGGATTGCCCGAGTCGTCCTTGATGAACAGGCCGCCGGTGATGCCCAGTTCACGGGCCAGGTTGTCGGCCTTGACCAGCTTGGTCCAGCCCGGATTCAGGTTCGGTTTGCCGGCCACGTCGGCGGGGACGGGCAGCAGCGGCGCGTACCGCCAGACGTTGTCCGGGCCGGCTTCGATCTGCTTGCGCAGCGCCTCGGGGTCGCCGGTGGGCAGCTCGTACGCCACCTCGAGCGGGCCGAAGCACAGCTCGCAGGCGAAGATCGGACCGAGCGGGAAGTGCTCGCCGCACTCGCGACAGGACAGGCCCTTGGCCGGTCCGAGGTCGACGGACGCGGGGGCGGCGTCTGCGGCGGGGGTGGTGGTGACGGCTTCGGCGGATTGCACAGCCATGGAGGCGAGGCCCTTTCTCCTCATCTTTCTCGCGACGCACTTCGCCGTGAGACGGATTTGGCACCTTCCCTAGCCGGGAGCCTCGCTGTGCTGAACACCGAACCCGGAACGCCGTGCGGCGCGGACGGTGGCGAGACCGGCTGGAGGGTTGCCGGGGCTTCAACGGGCCGTTTCCCTCTGCCCCTCTGGATGAGCGGTATGTGGTTGTCTGCGGACGACCCCGGCATGCGACGGTCATCCGCGTTGTTCAAGACTGTAACCGAAGGCAGTCACTGTTGAGATAGTCGTCCGAACGGCGAGATGGATCACAGCCGCACGCCTCGGACCGAACGACGACCACCGGCAGGCAAGGGGACACGGGACGTGCTCGAAGAGGTGGAACGCTGGCTGACCAGGCGTTCCTGGTCGGTGGCCGACCGTTCGACGGAGCAGCTGCTCGCCGCGAAGGCCGGCCGGGGCAGCCGGATCAGTGTGGTCCTGCCGGCGCTCGACGAGCAGGAGACGGTCGGCGAGATCGTCTCGGCGGTCCGGCGCGAGCTGATGAGCCCGGCCGTGCCGCTGGTCGACGAGCTGGTGGTCGTCGACTCCGGTTCCACCGACCGTACGGCCGAGGTCGCGGCCGCGGCGGGCGCGCGAGTGGTGCACCGGGACGCGATCCTGCCGCGGATCCCCGCGCTGCCCGGCAAGGGCGAGGTGCTCTGGCGCTCACTCCTGGTGACCGGCGGCGACATCGTGTGCTTCGTGGACGCGGACCTCAGGGAATTCTCCGGCGACTTCGTGCGCGGCATCGTCGGTCCGCTGCTCACCGACCCGGACGTGCAGTTCGTGAAGGCGATGTACGACCGGCCGCTGGGCTCGGCCGCCGACGAGATCGACGGCGCCGGGCAGGGCGGCCGGGTGACCGAGCTGGTGGCCCGGCCGCTGCTCAATCTGCACTGGCCGCAGCTGGCCGGTTTCGTGCAGCCGCTCGGCGGCGAGTACGCGGTCCGGCGCTCGCTGCTCGAACAGCTCCCCTTCCCCGTCGGCTACGGCGTGGAGCTCGGCCTGCTCGTCGACGCGCTGCACACCGTGGGCCTGGACGCGCTGGCCCAGGTCGACGTCGGCGTACGCAAGCACCGGCACCAGGACAGCCGGGCGCTCGGCCGGATGGCCGCCGCGATCTACCGCACCGCGCAGCTGCGGCTCGCCCGCGGGCATCTGGTCCGGCCACGGCTCACCCAGTTCGAGCGGGGACCGGGCGGATTCGAGCCGCGCACCCGTCCGGTCGACACCGAGGAGCGCCCTCCGATGGGAAATGTCGCCGAGTACCAGGCGCGACGTGTGGCGTAGCCGCTGATTACTGCGTTTATTGCATAAATTCCGCCTTTATGTGGTTCAAACGGACAAATGGAAAGCGGCCGGGAGTCGCCGCACGCTTCACCGGGGCCCTGGCCGCCTCGGCCACCGCCGCGACGGCGCTCGTCGGCGCGGCTGCCTCGCCCGCATCCGCGGACGTGATCGAACCCTTCGCCAAGCGCTACGACGAATCCCTCTACGGCGATTTCAAGACCATCGGCAACACGGTCATGGGCTGCCCGACGACCCCCGCCGACATGGCGGCGCGCTGCGCCGTCGCGGCGAGCGGCGAGGGCTCCGACAACAACAACACCTTCGACATGCAGCGCGTCGACACCGCGGGCACCACCGCAGGATTCGGCTCCAGCACCGGCCAGGTCGAGATCCCGCCCGGCGCGGAGGTGGCGTACGCCCGGCTCTTCTGGGGCGGCAACGACGGCACGTACAAATTCGGCCGGAACCAGCTGCAGCGCTGCGACGTGTCGGGCGCGAACGTCGAGCGCTCGCCCGGCGACCCGCTCGCCGCGGTGCCCGAGGTGGGCGTCGCGGGCGGCGCCTCCGCCAAGGTCTCCCCGGAGAACCTGGTGCAGGACCCGACGACCACCAACGGCCCGCACTACTACACCGGCGAGGCCGATGTGACCTCGCTGTTCAGCGGCGTCACCGGCACCGGAGCGCCCGTCCCGGTCGCCGTCGGCGGCATCTGGGCCCCGAACGGCAAGGGCTGTGTGGCCGGCTGGTCGATGACGGTCGTCTACAAGTACGACGGCCCGAACGAGCAGTACGCGCCGGACCGCCGCAACGTCTATGTGTACGGCGGCCATGTGCTGCAGCGCTCCACCTCTCCGGCCACCACGGTGCGCGTCGACGGCTTCTACCGGACGGCGGGCAAACCGCGGGCGAGCGTCACGGCGTACGAGGGCGACTGGAACACGCCGGGCGACCGCTTCCTGGTCGACGGCGAGAACGTCACCGAGTCGCACACCGGCAACACCAACAACTTCTTCATCAGCGAGGACGACGGCTCGGTCGACCCCAGGTACCGCAACAACCTGAGCATCGACGCCAAGGAGTTCGACGTCCCCGAGGGCGCGATCCCCGAGGGCGCCACGGACGCCGATCTGACCTTCGAGACCAAGGGCGACACCTACGTCCCGTCCGCGCTGGCCTTCTCCGTGCCCGTGCCGGACCTGGAGGTCACCAAGACGGCGAGCCCGGCGAAGGTGCACCCGGGCGACACCGTGACGTACACGGTGAAGGCCAAGAATGTCAGCCGACTCCCGTACCCCAACGCCAAGTTGACCGACGACCTGACCGACACGCTGGACGACGCGACGTACAACAACGACGCGAAGGCCAGCATCGGGCAGATCAGCTACGCCGAGCCGAAGCTCTCCTACGTCGGGGACATCCCGGCCGGCGAGACCGCGACCCTCACCTACTCGGCGACGGTCGACGACCCGATGCGCGGCGACGGAAAGCTGCGCAACGACGTCGACGTGCTGACCCCGCGCTCCAACTGCGACGAGGACAGCACGGACCCGTCCTGCGGCGCGGCGCCCGAGGTCGACCCGTCGCCGCGTCCGGTGCCGGAGCTGACGGTGGAGAGCAGCCCGGAGGACGGCGAGATCCCGCCGTGCACCTCGACCACGAACACCGTGAAGATCAGCAACGAGAGTGCGGACCCCAGGATCGGCGCGGCCTTCGAGTGGCCGGTGCGCAAGGGCGGCAAGCCCGAGGCGAGCAGCGGCGAGATCGTCCGCGAGGGCGCGAAGTACGTGTGGCGCGGCGATGTCGCGGCGAAGAGCACGGTGACGATCACGCAGGAGGTCGAGGCGTCCTGCACCGCCGGCGAGAAGGTCGTGATCCCGGTGACGTCGCGGGTCGAGAAGACCAACTGCCCGTCCGCGGCGAAGCGCCCCGGGAGGGGCGCGGGGGCCTGCACGTCGGTGATCGTCACCGAGCGCGAGCAGCACCGTCCGCCGCCGGCGTCGGAGTCGCCTTCACCTTCGCCTTCGCTTTCTCCTGGTGACGGGCACCACGACGGTGGCGGGCACCACGACGGCGGCGGGCACCTTGCCGCTACCGGTTCCGGTGACAGCACGCTGCTGTACGGCGGGCTCGCCGTGGTGCTCACGGCCCTCGGAGCGTTGACCTTGGCGGTCGGCCGGCGCTCAAAATGAGCCCGTCCGGCGATTGAGGACGAGGCCGCCAGGCCGATGCCTGGAACCGGAGATCGACGCGAACGGACGTTTGCACCCGGCCCGCACCGGCTAGGTAACGCCACATGTCCGATCAAGCAGCGAAGCTGCTCGTAGCGTCGAACCGGGGCCCCGTCTCGTACCGGCTCACCGACACCCACCCCCGCACGCTGGAAGCAAAGCGCGGCGGGGGTGGACTCGTCTCCGGACTCTCCGCGATCGGCTCCGACGCCGCCGCCCTGTGGGTGTGCGCCGCGCTCGGCGACGGCGACCGCGAGGCCGTGGCCCGCGGCGTCGGCGAGCCCGGCGTGCGGATGATCGCGATCGACCCCGAGGTGCAGGCCGACGCGTACAACGGCATCGCGAACTCGGTCCTGTGGTTCGTGCACCACATGCTCTACCAGACGCCGCTGGAGCCGTCGTTCGGCCCGGAGTTCCGCCGCCAGTGGGCGCACTACGAGGCGTACAACCAGGCGTTCGCCGAGACCCTGGCCGCCGAGGCCGCCCCGGGTGCGGCGGTGATCGTGCAGGACTACCACCTCTCGCTCGTCCCCGGCCTGCTGCGCGAACTCCGCGGCGATCTCAGGATCGGCCACTTCTCGCACACCCCGTGGGCGCCCACCGACTACTTCCGGCTGCTCCCCGACGACGTGGCGCGGCAGCTCCTGCGGGGCATGCTCGGCGCGGACCGGCTCGGCTTCCTGACCCGCCGCTGGGCCGATGCCTTCACCGCCTGCTGTACGGACCTGCTGGGCCCGGACGCGCTCGACGGCACCGAGACCGGAGTGCACGGGCTCGGCGCGGACGCCGGCTTCCTGCGCGAGCGCGCACACCGCCCCGACGTCGACGAGCGGATCGCCGCCCTGCGCGAGCAGATCGGCGGCCCCGACCGGCGCACCGTCGTCCGCGTCGACCGCACCGAACTCTCCAAGAACATCGTCCGCGGCCTCCAGGCGTACCGGCTCCTCCTGGAGACCCGCCCCGAGTGGCGCGAGCGCGTCGTGCACCTCGCCTTCGCCTACCCGTCCCGCCAGGACCTGGCCGTCTACCGCGACTACATGACCGAGGTCTCCCGGGTCGCCGATGAGATCAACTCCACGTACGGGACACCCGGTTGGACCCCGGTGGTGCTGCATCTGGAGGACGACTTCGCCCGCTCCCTGGCCTCGTACCGCATCGCGGACGTCGCCCTGGTCAATCCGGTCCGGGACGGCATGAACCTGGTCGCGAAGGAGGTCCCGGTGCTCTCCGACGACGGCTGCGCCCTGGTCCTGTCCCGGGAGGCCGGCGCCGCGGCGGAGCTCTCGGACGACGCGCTCATGGTCAATCCGTACGACATCTCCGCCACGGCCGAGGCCCTCCACCAGGCCCTCTCGATGCCGGCCGCGGAGCGCACGGCCCGCACCGAACGCCTCGCGGCCGCGGCGACGTCCCTGCCTCCGCAGCGCTGGTTCCTGGACCAGCTCAACGCACTGCGCGGTCCCGCGACCTGAGCGCGGGCAGTACCGTCTCGGCCACTCGGTGCGCCTCCTCCAGGAGTGGATTGCCGGACAGGATGAAGGTGTCCACGCCCAAGTCCTGGTACTCCGCGAGGCGTTCGACGACCTGGGCGGTGGAGCCGACGACGGCCGTGCCGGGGCCCGGCCGGAACAAGCTCATCCCGGGCCACAGATTGGGATGCTCCTCCAGTTCCCGGGCGTGCGCGGGCACCTTGCCGCCGTGCTGGCGGAACTGCCGCTGCCAGCCGACCCCGTCCTCGTCCGCCCGCTCGCCGAGCTGCCGGGCGTACGTCTCGTGGCTGGTGACGTCGAGCAGTCGATCGGCCGCCCCCCAGGCCTCCTCCTCGGTGTCGCGGACGATCAGGTGGAGCCGCAGGCCGACGCGCAGGGTGCGACCGTACGCGGCTGCCCGATCGCGGACCCGGTCGAGCTTCTCCTTGAGCAGGTGCGGGGGTTCGCCCCAGGTCAGATACACGTCGACGTGTTCCGCCGCCATCTCGATGCCGGGGGCTGAGGAGCCGCCGAACCAGAGCGGGATGTGCGGCTCCTGCACCGGCCTCAGGTCGCGGAAGGAGGCCCCGGCGTCCTTGAGGTCGTAGAACTCGCCCTTGTGGTCGAAGACTTCACCGGCTGTGAGCCGCTTCACGATCGACCAGTACTCGGCGCTGAGTTCGTAGCGTCGGTCGTGCTCGACCTGGAGGCCGTACTCGCGCAGGGTGCGGGTCGAGCCGTTGACCACGTTGAACCGCAGGCGGCCACCGAAGAGGGTGTCGAAGCTCAGCGCCATCTTGGCCAGCAGCGTCGGCGAGATCAGGCCCGGGTGGACGGCGAGGAGCGGCTTGAAGCGGGTGCTGGTGGACGCTGCGAGCGCGCTGCCGAGCGGCCACACGTCGTAGAGATCGGTGGCGAGGAGCGCGCCGGTGAAGCCCAGGCGCTCGACGGAACCGGCGAGTTGCTGGAGATAGCCCAGGTCGACGGGTCTGCGTCCGGCCGGCTCCCAGGGATAGGCGCCCTCGCGCGGAATGATGTACCAGAGGAATTCGGAAGCCATGTCCGTCCTCCCTCAGCCCTTCGCGGCGGCGGACTGCGCGACCGCATGCGCCACGGTCACCGGGCGGTCGATGAAGCCGGTGCGGACGAATATGTCGGCCGCCTCCTGCTGCTCGGCGAGGAACTCCGCGTCGACCTCCTCGATGCGCCACGGCAGGGCCCGCAGCGCCTCCTCCCAGTCGTCGACCGTGCCGAGCTGGTGATCGGCTGCCAACTGTGCTGCCTCTCGGGTGTGTTCGGCAGCCCAGGCGTCGGCGCGGGCCAGCGCCCGGGTGAGCGCCTCGACGACATCGGGCCGCTGTTCGGCCAGGTCACGGCGGGTGAAGAACACCGAGCGGTCGCTGATCACCTCACCGGTGGGCACCAGGACCCGCAGCCCGCCGGCCCGGCGCGCGGCCGCCAGTTGCGGCCCCTGCGCGACCCAGGCGGCGATCTCGCCCTCGCGCAGCAGCTGTTCGCTGCCCGCGTCGCTGCGGACGGCGGTGATGTCGGAGGCGTAGGAGAGTCCGGCGTCGTCCAGGGCCTTGGCGATCAGATGCGTCTGCCAGGAGCCGATCGCCAGGTGCACGGTGGCGCCCTTGAGGTCGGCGACGGTACGCACGGGACCGCCCTCGGCGACGAGGAGGGCGCCGTGGTCGGGGCGCGGCGCCGAGACCGCGGTGTACACGAGGTCGTGACCGGCCGCCTGCGCGGTGACGGGCGGGGTCGAGCCGGTGCCCCCGAAGTCGATGACGCCCTGGCTGAGCAGCTCGCCGGTGCGGACGCCGTTGGTGTACGGGTGGAAGGCGGCCGTCTCGCCGACGGTGGCGAGTTCTTCGGCGGCGAAGTCGAGGTGGGAGAGGTGGGAGAGGGTCGGGTTGCTGTGGTGCACACCGATGGTGACGGTCATTCAGATCACTCCGGATTCGAGGGGTTCGGCGGGTTCTGCGGGTTCGGCGGAGGCTGCGGGTGCTGCTGCGGATCGAGCAGGTTCTACAGGTGGAGCAGCGACCTCCACCCCCAGGTCGCCGAGCAGTCGTCTGCGCAGCGCGGCGAAGTCCGGGTCCCCGGGATCGCGCGGCCGGGGCACGGTGACGCGCTCGTCGGTGACGAGGCGGCCGTCGCGCAGCACGCACACCCGGTCGGCGAGCCGTACGGCCTCCTCCACGTCGTGCGTGACCAGCAGTACGGCAGGCCGATGCGCCCGGCACAGCTCACCCACCAGGTCCTGCATGCGCAGGCGCGTCAGTGCGTCGAGTGCGGCGAACGGCTCGTCGAGGAGCAGTAGTTCGGGCTCCCGCACCAGCGCGCGGGCGAGCGCGACACGCTGTGCCTCACCCCCCGACAGGGTGGCCGGCCAGGCGTCCGCGTGCCGCTCGAGACCCACCTCGGCGAGCGCCCTGCGGCCGTGCCCGGCCCGGCCGCGCGGCAGGGCGACGGTCACATTGGCGAGCACCCGCTTGGAGGGCACGAGCCGCGGCTCCTGGAAGACGATGGTGCGCGCCTCCGGGACGAGCACCTCTCCCCCGTCGGCACCGTCGAGCGCACCGAGAATCCGCAGCAGCGTCGTCTTCCCGCTGCCACTGGCCCCGAGCAGCGCCACGAACTCGCCCCTGCGGATGGTCAGATCGAGCCCGTCCAGCACGGCCCGCTCCCCGAACACCCTGCGCAGACCCCGTACTTGTACGGCGGTACTCATCGGCCCGCCCCCGCTCCGGGACCCGCTGAGCGCCACGGCATCAGCACCCGTTCCAGGAACCGCACGATCCCGTCGGCCGCCAGGCCGAGCAGCCCGTACACCAGGATGCAGACGGCGAGGATGTCGGTGCGGGCGTAACTCTGTGCCTGGGACATCAGGTAGCCGATCCCCGCGGTGGCGTTGATCTCCTCGGCGGCGATCAGCGCGATCACGCTCAACGTCATCGAAAGGCGCAGACCGGCGAGCAGCGAAGGCAGCGCACCCGGCAGCACGACCTCGCGCACGATGCCGATCCGGCCGACCCCGAAGCTGCGCATCGCCTCGACCAGTTTGCGGTCGGTGTTGCGGACGCCGCCGGCCGTGGAGACGTACATCGGGAAGGTGGTGGCGACCGCGATCAGCAGGATCTTCGCGATCTCGTTGATGCCGAACCAGACCATGAACAGCGGGACGAGCGCCAGGAACGGGATGGTCCGCAGGGTCTGCAGCGAGGAGTCGAGCAGCTCGTCGCCGAGCCGCGTGAAGCCGGTGACGACGCCGAGGGTTAGGCCGGCGGCGAGGCCGATGAGCAGGCCGATCCCGGAGCGGGTCAGCGAGGTGGCGAGCGCGTCGGGCAGCTGGCCGTTGCCCCACAGCTCGCCGGTGGCCCGTACCACGTCGGCCGGCGAGGCCAGCACATCGGGAGTGAGCACCCCGGTCGCCGACGCCACCCACCACAGGGCGAGCAGTGCCAGCGGACCGAGGGCGCGCACGGTCACGGCGTACGTACGGGAACGGGCCCTGTGGGCGGGCGGACGCGGGGCAACCAGGCCGGCGGTGTCCGCAGCGGGCCCTTGCGCCTTGTGCCCTTCCCGGTACGGGAGTCGGGTCGCCGCCATCAGAGCTTCCCGATGTCGAGGACGTGATCGGCGACGGCGACCTCGGTCCTGGTGACCTTCTGCTCGGCGTAGAACTCGGCCGCCTCCTCGAAGCGTGCGATGTCCTTGCCGGTGATCGGCTCGACGGTGCCGCCCCGCCGGGTGAAGTCGATCTGTACGGACTTGGCCTTGCCGGTGAGTGCCTGCGGGCCGGCGTCGGTGTTGACGTTCAGATAGGCCGCCGGGTCCTTCTTCTGCTTGATGCTGGCCGCGTGCAGATATCGGTAGAGGGCCTTGACGACCTCGGGGTGCTGCTTCGCGAACTCGGTGCGCACGGCGGTGAGGCTGTAGTTGTCCGAGCCGACCGACTTGCCGTCGGTGACGAAGTGTGCCTTGCCGGTGCCGAGTTCGGCCACCGAGTAGGCGGCCCAGACCGCCCAGGCGTCGACCTTCCCGGTGTTGAAGACGGACGCGGTCTGGTCGGGCCGCAGGTACACGCGCTCCACCTTGCCGGCGGGGATGCCCTCCTCGGCCAGGGCCTTCAGGAGCAGGTACTCGCCGGTGCCGCCCTTGTTGACCGCGACCTTGCGGCCGACCAGGTCCTTCACCGAGTCGATGCCGGAGCCCTTGCGGGCCAGGATGCCCTCGCCCGCGCCGTCGGGCGCGGTGGCGGTGAAGAACTTGAAGCCGGGTGTCTGGACCAGCGAGGTGATGCCGGAGGTGATGGATCCGGTGGCGATGTCGAGCTGGTCGGCGTTCATGGCCTGCGCGGCCGGTTCGAAGGGGCCCGCGCTGCCCGTCCAGGCGACCTTGGCGTTCACCTTGCCGAGTGCCTTGTCGAGCGATCCGTCCTTCTTGCCGACGGCGAGCACCCCTGCGTTTCCGGGATCGGGGATGCGTACCGTGACCTGCTTGCCGTCCGCGCCGGAGGACGAGTCGGCCGCCGAGGTCCCGCAGGCGGTCAGGGAGGCGAGCGCGGCGACGGACGCGAGGGCGGCGACCGCGGTACGGGGAGCGCGTACGGGGATGTTGGGGATGCGCATGGGAGTCCTCAGGTGTCCTGGCGGGGCGGGGTCAGGGGATGGAGCAGAGGCCGGCCGGGAGTTCCGGCGTCCTGCAGCCGGGACGCGGCCGCCCGGCTCAGCGGCCCGGGATCCACCCACTCGTGCACGTCGACCGGCTCGGGCAGGAAGCCGTGGGCGCGCAGCGCCGCCTCCTGGCGGGCGAGCAGGGCGATCCGGTCCGGCGCGAGACCGGGGTGCAGCGTGCGATGGGTACCGGGACGGTAGGCGGCGAGCACACCGGCCGAACCGGCTCCGGTCTCGGCGCCGAGGATGCGGTTGACCTCGTCCGGGCGGTCCGCGGCCCAGTCGGCCGCGCGCAGCAGCACCGCGAGGAAGCGGTCGACGAGATCGGGGCGTTCGTCGAGCAGGTCCTGGTGGACGGTGATGGGGCGGGGCGTCCCGTTGTTCACGCGGTGTACGGGGTCGGGGAGCAGGTCGAGCTCGACGGCCACCTCGGCGCCGGCGTCGCGGGCCGCCTCGACGGCCAGGGCACCCTTCACGTAGACCGCGTCGACCTCGCCGCGGCGCAGGGCATCCAGTTCGGCCGTCCACTGGCCGGTGCGCCGGCCGGCCGGCACGTCGACCCGCACGGCGTCCTCGAGGCCGAGCCCGGCGGAGGCGAGCGCCCCCTCGAAGCCGCGCAGCGCCATGGCCTGCCAGAAGTCGATGTCCAGGTCGTGCCGCGGGATCGCGAGGCGTCGTCCGCGCAGGGCGCCGGCGCCGCGTATTGCGGAGCCCGGGGCGACGAGCACCGTCTGCCGCTCCTCGATCCAGGTCAGACCGACGAGCCGGGTCCGCTCCCCGCGTGAACGGGCCCACAGAGCAGGCACGTTGCCGCCTTCGCGGAAGAGTCCGGGCAGAGAGTGTGTGTAGTGGGTACGGCGGACGGCCGCGTCCACATCGGGGCCGACGTCCTGGAGGGATCGTACGGCGATGCCGTCGGCGGCGAACTCGTCGGCGAGCAGGTGCCGGTCGGCGGCGATACCGGTCGCGGTCGGGACGGGACAGCGGGTGTACCAGAGCGTTTCGGGGGATGCGGGGGTGGTACGGGGTGCGGAGTCGCGGGGTGCGGGGGCGATCGGCATGGGGCTTCCCGGGGGTTGGGTTGGGGGTGGGCTTCGGCTGCGCGGCCCACGGGTCGGTGGCCGCAGGGCCGGAGCGGGACGGGGTCCGGCGGGGCCGTTGGATCCAGGGGGGCGGTCGCGGGCTCGTCCCGGCGCAGGGGGTGTCGCCCGGTCCTGCCGGTACCGGGCCTGCGGCTGTGGGGCGAGGGCGGCGATCGGTCGGGCGTGACCGGTCGGGTGGCGGCGGTCACGCGGACGCAGTCACGTGTACGGCCCCGCGAGCGGGGCGCGGGCCGTAGAACGCTGAGGAGGCTCGCGGATCAGCGACAGCAGGCGCTGCAGACCCTGCCCAGGTCGATGTGGCGGCGCAGAGTGAGCCCGTACGGAGGGGGCGCGGGCGCGAGCGCGACGGAGACGATGACGGACAACGCGCTGCTCCCTTCGGCCTGCGACACCGGGCGACCGTCGGCCGGCGGCGATGGACGCAGCCTGGCACGGCCGCGGAAACCCGGCAAGCATCTTCCCATGATGTGGGATCGACTGTGAACTCAGTGTGTACTAGCGGGATATGGACCGGATTTCGCTGCCGTAATGTGGGATCGACCGTATGAGATCGACGCCGGGCCGTGACCGACGTCCGCGCACCGACCGGAAGGCCACAGGTGACACCCGTGAGACAGGCCGAGGCCGGGCAACCGCCCGCCGGAGCACAGGCGGTGCGCCGCGCCCTCGACATCCTGCACTGCTTCCACAACAACGCCCCCGACCTGAGCGCATCGGAACTCGCCGGCCGGCTCGGGCTCTCGACCTCGACCGCGCACCGCCTGGCCAGGACCCTGCTCGGCGCCGGATTCCTGGAGCAGGACGCCCGGACCGCGCGCTATCGACTCGGGCCCGCGGTCACCGAGTTGGGCCGTCTCTCGTACCACCAGCGCGGTCTGCACCTGGCCGCACCGGAGCTCACCGAACTCGCCGGGCGCACGGCCGCCACCGTCGACCTGGCGATCCGCAGCGGGCCGCACGCCGTGATCGTGGCCGGGGGCTCGGTCACCCCGAAGGTGGGGCTGCGCCGGCCGCTGCACTCCACGGCCCTGGGCAAGGTGCTGCTCGCCTGGCCCCGGCCGGGCGACGACGGCCCTGAAGCGCTGCCTCCGCTGCGTGCGTTCACCGATCGGACCATCGTGGACGTCGAGGCGTTCACCGCGGAGTTGGAGCAGGTACGGCAGAACTTCTACGCCCTCAACGACGGCGAGTCCGCCCACGGGGTACGCACCCTCGCCGTCCCCGTACTCGACCGCGGCGGCTCCGCCCGCTTCGCGCTCGCCGTCCGGGCGACGCCCGAGGTGATCACCGACGAACGGATGCCCTGGTTCGTCGACCAGGCCCGCATCTGCAGCCGCGCCCTGGAAGTCCTCCTGCTGCCGCCCTCCGAGCGCGGCCCCGCACCCGGCTGAGCACGCCCGCACAGGGCTCACGCAGGCGGGCGACGACCGCGGTTCCTCAGGGGAGTCGGGCGGCTGACTGTCCGGGGAGTCGGGCGGCCAGTTCGGTGAGGAGTGCTGCTACTCCGGGCGGGCCCGGGACCACCAGGTCGGCGCGGGTGGCCAGTTCGGTGACCTCGGTGCTGCCGCTGCAGACGAGGAGGCCGGTGCGGCCCGTACCGTCCGCGCGGAATCGCTCGACCGCGGCGAAGGCAGGCAGGTCGCCGAGGTCGTCGCCCGCGTAGAGGACGCTGCGGGCGTCGTACCGGCGCAGATGGTCGGTGAGGGCGACGCCCTTGTCCATGCCGGGCGGGCGCAGTTCGAGTACGTACCGGCCCGGTTCGACGATCAGGCCGTGGCGGGTCGCGAGCGCGTCCAGCGGGGTGCGCAGCGCGTCGAAGGCGGCCGCGGGGTCGGACGCCCGGCGGGTGTGCACGGCGACCGCCCGGCCCTTCTCCTCGATCCAGCTGTCCTCGCGTCGACCCAACTCGTCCAGTACGGAGGGGAGTTCGGCGAGGGACGCGGCGACGCCCGGGTGCGGGGCGGGGGCCTGGACGGTGCGGGTGACCGCGTCCCAGCGCTCGGCCCCGTAGTGGCCGAGGACCACCAGGTGCTCGAGTCCCGGCGTGCGGTCGAAGCCGCCGTACTCGACGGCCACGGCGGCGGGGCGTCCCGTCACCACGACGACGGAGGCGACCTTGGGGGCGAGCGCGGTCAGCGCCGTGCGGGCGTCGGGGTGGGCGCGGGCGTCCTCCGGGTTCGGCACGATCTCTGCGAGGGTGCCGTCGAAGTCCAGGGCGACGACGGTGCGGTGCGGTTCTTCGCGGACGGACCGCAGGGCCTCGCGTCCGGCGTCGGTGGAGGGTTCGGGCAGCGCGGCGCCGCCGTGCGTCTGGGTCCCCATGCGGGCGACCCTACGCCTCCGGGCGCGGCCGGCGTTAGCGTGGACGCATGGGTGAGGAGCAGGGGCCGCGGTCGCGGCCTGCGGGGTTGTCGGAGCGGGATCTGGCCGTGCTGGCCATGGAGCGGCGGGAGTGGCCTTCGGCCGGGGTGAAGGAGCGGGCGATCCGCGAGGAGCTCGACATGTCGCCCGCGCGGTACTACCAGCGGCTGGGTGCGCTGCTCGACGACGTACGGGCGGTGGCTCATGACCCTGTGACGGTCAACCGCCTCCGCCGCGTACGCGACATCCGTCGCGAAGCGAGGTAGGTCTACTGCAGCCCTTCCGGCATCCCCCAGCCCGTCCGGCGATTGAGGACATCTCTTGTCCAGCGGGTCAGGAACCCGCATCCCTCGGCCCGACGCGCACCCCCAGCCCGTCCGGCGATTGAGGACATCCTTTGGGCCGCGGGCCCACCGACCGGCACCCCCAGCCCGTCCGGCGATTGAGGACATCTTTTGGGCCGCGGGCCCACTGACGTGCGCGTCAAAGGATGTCCTCAAACGCCGGACAGGCTGAAATTTCCGGCCCCCTGCCCCGCGGGGCAAGAGATGTCCTCAAACGCCGGACGGGCTGGGGGATGCCGGACGCCGGATCCCGTACTACTCCGCGGCCTCCGCCGCGGACGCGTACGTCTGCAAGGAGCCGAGGACAGACCCCGGACTCCCCGAACGGGACACCGCTCCGCCGATCCGCTTCTTGATCTCCGCGCTGACCTGCGCCCAGGACGTCTTACCCACCGGGTAGAGCCGCGAGGAGCCCAGCTCCTCGATGAACGGCTTCAGCGCCTTGTGCGAGGAATCCGCAGCCATCGCATCGGACGCCGACGTGGTCACCGGCAGGATGTTGTAGCGCTCGGAGAACTCGACGACGTTCTTCTCGCTGTACACGAAGTCGAGGAACTGACCGATCTCGTCCCGGTGCCCGTTCTGCTTGAAGCCCATCATCCAGTCCGCGACACCCATCGTCGCGCTCGTCTTGCCGTCCGGCCCCGGCATCGGCACCATCCCGAAGTCGATGCCCTTCGCCCGCGCCTGCTTCATCAGCGTCGGATGGCCGTTGAGCATCCCGACCTCGCCGCGCGTGAACGCGTCGAAGGCGTCCTGCCGGTTCAGGTCCGCGGGCGCCACCGGGCCCGTGAGTCCGGGGGTGACCAGCTTGTTCTTCAGCCAGTCGAAGGTCTTCACGTTCTGCTCGTCGTCGAGCGTGTACGAGCCGGCCGTGTCCGTGTAGCCGGCGCCGCCACTGAGCATCCAGATCAGCGTCTCGGCCGGCGCCTCCTCCGCGCCGAGCGGCAGCGCGAAGGGATACTTCACCCCGCGCGCCTTCAGCGTCCCCGCGTCCTGGGCGAGCTGCGACCAGGTCTTCGGCGGGGTGAGCGAGGCGTTCTTGAACAGCTTCTTGTTGTAGAAGAGCAGCCGCGTCGAGGATGCGAACGGCAGACCGTACTGCACCCGCTTCAGCTCGCCCGCCTCGGTCAGCGAGGGCAGGAAGTCCGACTGCACCGGCACCGAGAGCAGCTCGTCGGCGCTGTAGAGCTTGCCGGCCGCCGCGTAGTCGGCGTACGCGCCGATCTGGGCCATGTCCGGGGCCTCGCCCTTGCGGACCATCGCCGCGACCTTCGCGTCCACGTCCTTCCAGGAGTAGACGTCGACGTCGACCTTGATCCCGGAGTGCTCGGCCTCGAAGTCCTCGACCAGGGCGTCCCAGTACTTCTGCGAGCTGTTGCCCTTGTTCTCGCCGTAGTCGGCCGCGACCAGCTTGAGGGTGACCTCGTCCGAGCCGGAGGTCATCCCGCAGCCCGCGAGCACAGCCGTCATCCCCAGCGCGGCCGCCACCGCCGTCAGAACAGTCCTACGCCGCTGCACCGCTTTGCCCACCCTCGTGTGTTGCCGCATTCCGCTGTCGGACCGCTCGCGCCTGCGCGCGGACCGCCCCATAGGTCTACACCACCTAGGTCTCGCTTCGGCAACGGCCGTGCGGCCTCTGCAACGCGGGGCCACCGTTGCCCGCGCCCCCTCCCACCTGCTATGCACGTCCCGTCCCCCGCTGTCCTGCCTGCTCGAGGAGCCGCACGCGCATGTCACGTACCGCAGCAGAAATAGCAACCCAGCCGAGCTGCTGGCGCCGCGCGGCCGAGGCCGCCGACGCCTTCGACGGCCTGCCGCGGGCGGGCGAGCGGGTCGCGGTGACGGGCTGCGGCACCTCCTGGTTCATGGCGATCGCCTATGCGGCGCTGCGGGAGGCCGCGGGGCAGGGCGAGACGGACGCCTTCGCGTCCTCGGAGTTCCCGGCCGGGCGGCGCTACGACCGGGTGGTGGCGATCACCCGGTCCGGCACCACGACCGAGGTGCTCGACCTGCTCGGCGAACTGCGCGGCACCGTACCGACGTCGGCGCTGACCGCCGATCCGAAGACGCCCGTGATGGAGGCCGCGGACGCCGTCGCCGTACTGGACTTCGCGGACGAGGAGTCCGTCGTACAGACCCGCTTCGCGACCACGGCCCTGGCGTTCCTGCGGGCCGGCCTCGGGGACGTCCCCGGGGTGAAGCCGGTGGCGGAGGCGGCGGTCGACGCGGAGCTCGCGGTGACCGAGCCGCTGCCGGAGGCGGTGCTCGGCGCGGAGCAGTGGACGTTCCTCGGCCGCGGCTGGACGTACGGGCTCGCGCTCGAGGCGGGCCTGAAGATGCGGGAGGCCGCGGGCGCGTGGACGGAGGCGTACCCGGCGATGGAGTACCGGCACGGGCCGATCTCGATCACGGGGCCGGGGCGGGTGGCCTGGATGTTCGGGAACCTGCCGGAGGGCCTCGCCGGCGACGTCGCCCGCGTCGGCGGCCACCTCGTCGCCCGCCAGGACGCGGACCCGCTGGCGGACCTGATCCGCGCCCAGCGCCTGGCCGTCGCCCTCGCCGAATCCAAGGGCCACGACCCCGACCGCCCCCGCAACCTCTCCCGAAGCGTGATCCTCCCCTGACCCTGACCATCACCCCGACCGGCATCGATCCAGCCCGACCGGCATCGATCCAGCCCGTCCGGCGTTTGAGGACATCTGTTCAGCCCGTCCGGCGCTTGAGGACAAGGGGGCCCAGGGGCGCACAGCCCCGGTTTCGGGAAGGGGCGGGCCCGGGGCAAAAAAACCAGCGTGACGCGCAGCGACGAACCGGGGACCATAGGGGCCATGTCCGGCCCCTATGTGATCCGCGGAGACGTCACCCTGCCCCAGGCGGAGCTGACGTGGCGCTTCACCCGCTCCTCCGGCCCCGGCGGCCAGCACGTGAACACCAGCGACTCCCGCGTCGAGCTCAGCTTCGACCTCGCGAAGACCGAGGCCCTGCCGGACGTCTGGAAGGAGCGCGCCCTGGAGCGCCTCGCCTCCCGCCTCGTCGACGGCGTGATCACCGTACGGGCTTCCGAGCACCGCTCCCAGTGGCGCAACCGCGACATGGCCGCGACCCGCCTCGCCGCGCTCCTCGCCGAAGCGACGGCCCCACCACCCCGCCCCCGCCGCAAGACCAAGATCCCCCGCGGCATCAACGAACGCCGCCTCCGCCAGAAGAAGGCCCGCAGCGAGACCAAGCGCGGCCGCTCCGGCCGGAACTGGACCTGACGAACCCCATGCACCACTGGCACCTCCGCCCCGCCACGGCCCACGACGTGGAACCCATCGCCGAGCTCCGCGCCGTCGTACTCCGCCCGGACCTGGAACGCCTCGGCCGCTACGACCCCCACCGCGTACGCCAGCGCCTCCGCGACGGCTTCGACCCCTCCCACACCCAAGTCATCGAGTACGACGACGAGTTCGCCGGCTGCGTGGCCCTGCGCCCGACCCCCGACGCCCACTGGCTCGAGCACTTCTACCTCGCCCCGCACCTCCAGGGCTCCGGCATCGGCACAGCCGTCCTGCGCGAACTCCTCGCCCGCTGCGACCACGACGCCGTCCCCCTCGTCCGCCTGAACGTCCTCCACGGCAGCCCGGCCCGCCACCTCTACGAACGCCACGCCTTCACCCTCGACTCGGAGGACCCGGTGGACGTCTTCATGTCCCGGGTCCCTGCACGACCTCGTGGCGGCCTGCCCACGTGAAGTTCACAGCCAGGACCCTCGCCGCAGGAGTGGCCTTCGGAGCAGCCGCGTCGCTCACCAATGCGTTGTCGTCGCCGTACGTGGCGCCGGGGCGGGGGATCGACGGCACCGTGTGGGCCAGTTGCGCCAAAGTGCTGAGCCTGCTTCTGGATGCCGGCTGGGCGTGGGCCGCGCTGGCCGTGGCCATGGGGTTTCTGGCCGGGGCTGTCGGACGTGGCGCGCTTTCCGGTGCGACGGCCCTAATCGCGGCAACTTCCGCGTACTACACGGTGGATGTTCTCGGCTGGGGTGCGGGCACGGATGCGGTGGACTGGCTCGTGGCAGGCGTGCCGCTGGGACTGCTGCTCGGCATGGTCGGGGCCGCCGCCCGACGGCCTGGCGTCGTGGGGCTGGTCGCCGCCCTGACGGTGCCGGTCGGTGCCGCGGTGCAGATGCTGCTTCTTCCGCCTCGGCCGTATCCGAGGGTGACGGCGACCGTCGTGGTCGCGGAGGTCGCCGTATGGGCAGGATGCGCGCTGGGGGCAGGGTGGGCCGTCCACCGGTTCTGGGCGGGCCGGGCGCGGTACGCGGGAGGCGTCACCAGGTAGCAGCAGGGCCGGAGTTGGAGATCGTGGCCCAGGTACGGGTGCCGCCACCGGGCTCCGGGGAGGCACCGAAACCCCACGTGCCGTGACAGGCCTCGACGACCGCGGCGAGCACGCGCAGGGCGGTACGGCGGCGGGCATCACAGAGGGCGCCGAGGTGGGGTGAAGTATGGGGCGGGTGGCCGTCGTAGGCGATCAGGCGGAGTGTGCCTGGGCCCGGTGGATCGACGTCGGCGGCGCAGGCCTCTTCGCGGTAGCGGAGCGAGACGTAGATGTCCGGGGAGGGCGTGAAGTGCGTTGCCGCCACGACGAGTTCGCTGACCAGGAGGACGGCCGGGAAGAGCAGTGACGTCAGGCCGTGCGCATCGAGGGTGGTACGGATCGCCGCGCGGGCGACACCGGCGGACGGCGGGGCGGCGGGGAGCGTGAGACTGTACGCGAACGGGCCCAGTCCGGACGGCAGTTGCCCGGACGACGGGGCGGGCGTCACAGGGCCGGCCGCGCTGCAGGGCACGGGGCCCGATTCCGGGAGGCCTTCGCTGAGACTGGAAAGGGCTCTGGGATCGACGATGTACATGGTGAACTCCCTGACAGTGAGGGTTCGTTGAGATCGCGCAGGCGCGCGGTCACGCCGGCGAACGGTGGCCTGTCTCCCTGACGCGAACCCAGCCCTTCCCAGGGCAGGAAGAAATGGGCAGGCTCGCGCGATGCGCTTCCGACTCCGGCGTGTGGTTGGTGCGTTACGAAGAGTAGAGCATGCTCGGGGTAACTTTGGCCCGCGAAAACCGCAACTTCACCCCGTTGACGGTCGATTCGGGGCCCACAGGGCACACTTGAGCCACCCCACGAAGGAGCGACATGTCAGCGAGGACAGCACCCACGGAGCGTCAACGACGCCTGGGCGCCGAGATTCGCAGGATGCGGGCAGCGGCCGGAGTGACCGCCGAATTCGCGGCGGGCCTACTGGGCGTGGACCGAGGCAAGATCTCCAACATCGAGTCCGGCTCCCGCGCCATCAGCCCGGAACGTGTACGCACGCTCGCATGCAACTGCGGCCGCACGGACAAGGAGTACGTCGAGGCGCTCGCGGCCATGGCCGCCCCTCGACCTCGCGGATGGTGGGAGCAATACCGCGGTGCGCTTCCGCAAGGGCTGCTGGAAATCGCGGAGTTGGAGGCCGCGGCGACCGCAATGCGGGGTGCGTATTCCATGCACATGCCTGGGCTCCTCCAGACGTCGGACCACGCCTTGGCCATCTTCCGGGTCGTCGTACCCGAACTTCCGGAGCACGAGATCGCCCTGCGGCTCGCCCTCCGGATCGAACGACAGCACGTCCTGGACGCCGACCGGGGCATCCCCTACACGGCGCTGATCCATGAGGCGGCGCTTCGCATGCAGTTCGGCGGGAGGGCCGCGGCCCGTGCACAGCTCGAACACCTCATGGCCAAGTCCGAGCAGCCCAACATCACGCTACGCGTGATCCCTTTCGAGGCGGGCGCCTTCCCCGGCGCCGGGCAGACGGTCATCCTGGCCCAAGGCGCGGTCCCGGAGCTGGACACCGTGCAGATCGACAACACGCACGGCCCCGACTTCCTGTATGCGCAAGGACAGTTGGAGAAGTACCGGGCCCACTTGGACTGGATGGAGAGGATCGCGCTTACCGCGGATGAGTCCCGGTCCGCCATCCGTACAATCGCAGCACAACTCTGAGGAGGAATCGTGTCTGCAATCGATTGGGAAGACCCGTTCTGCGGCGAAGGCAACTCCTGCTTCCGCCTCGGCACCGACCAGGCCGGCAACGGCTACATCGCCGTCGCCGGCGACGAGGCCCACCCCATCACCGACTCCCGCGACGCCCTCCGCCAACTGATCCTCGACATCAAGTCCGGCAAGGCCGACCATCTCCTCTGACCGCCGCCGCACGAGCGCAGGTCGACAGTGCCCACGGTCCGGAATTCCTGGACGCAGAGGCGCAGTTGACCAAGTACCGGTCACTGCTCGACCTAGTCGAGAAGCTCGCCCTACCCGCCCCGCAGTCACGCGAATTCATCCGGACGCTCGCACATCGACTCTGAGGAGACACAGCCATGCCGGACATCACCTGGGAAGCGCCCTACTGCGCGGAGGGCAACGCCTGCTTCCGCCTCGGCACCGACCAGGCCGGCAACGGCTACATCGCCGTCGCCGGCGACGAGGCCCACCCCATCACCGACTCCCGCGACGCCCTCCGTCAACTGATCCTCGACATCAAGTCCGGCAAGGCCGACCACCTCCTCTGAGCGCCGCCCTCACCGGACGGGTGATAGGTGATAATCGACCCATGTCGCACACTGACGAAATGAGCGAGGCGGAGCAGCACCGGGTGAAATTCGCCCGACGCCTGCCTGCCTCGCTGGCGGAGCTGACCGGCCCGACCAGTGGCACCGTCGAGCTGCCCCTCCACGTCGTCTGGTCCGGCCTGAACACCTTCGACCTCGCCAATCCGCGCCAGCGCATGGGCCTGTACCGCACCGTCCTCGCAGAAGGCATGCGCGAGGACCTGTGCCGCCACCTCAACCAGGACCTGCTCCTCTCGCTGTGGCCGACGCTGCGCACCCTCATCGGCCGCAGCGTGCGCGACGTCTGGGAGGACGCCTTCCCGCAGCTGCGCCGGGCCGCCCAGGCCGCTGCATGACGATGCCCGACCTGCACGCCCGCCTCCTGGCCGACGTGGTCGCGATCGGTGCGCCCTTCCCGCTGGTGCTGACCGGCGGCTACGGCGTCCAGGCCCACGAACTGCTCGAGCGCACCAGCAACGACCTGGACGTGGCGACCCAGACTTCCCTGCCCATGACCGAGGTCGCCGCGACCCTCGACTCGGGCCTCGCGGAGCGCGGCTGGCAGGTGGAGGTCATCGAGATTGCGCCGCTGTCCGCTCGGTTCCACGTCACCGCCCCAGCGCTGGGCACCGGGTGTGAAGTCGACGTCCTGAAGGAGACCTTCACCCGGCCGATCGCGCACAGCAAGTACGGCCCGGTCCTCGCGGAAGAGGATCTCCTCGGGACGAAGGTCCGTGCTCTCGCCGACCGGGGCGCGGCCCGAGACCTGTTGGACTGCTTCGCCGCGAGCCGCCGCTGGACGAACACCGACCTGGAGGAGCTCGGCCGCCGTCACGCCCGCGAGGTCTTCGACCTCGAAGACCTGCAACTGCGGCTCGCGGGCGCCGACTGGATCGACGATGCCGAGTTCGCCGGCTACGGGCTGGACGAGGCGGCGGTGAGTGCGCTGCGCTCCTGGGCGCAGCAGTGGAGCGACGACCTCGCCCGTCGGCTCCACCGCGACGACCCGGCCTGAGGGCCGGACGGCCGCCGCGGTCCTATCACCCCAACTGCCGATACTTCCCCCGGAAGTACGCCAGCGGCCCGCCCGAGCCCGATGGCAGGGAAGCCGTCAGGACGCGGCCGATGACGAGGGTGTGGTCGCCGGCGACGACGCGTTGTTCCGTACGGCATTCCAGGGTGGCGAGGGCGCCGCCGACCAAGGGGGCGTAGGAGTACTCGCCGCGGGTGTACGCGATGTCGTCGAAGAGGAGGCGGTCGCTGATGCGGCCCTTCATCGCGAAGCGGCCCGCGATGTGCCGCTGGCTCTCGGAGAGCACCGAGACGCCCCACAGCGGCTGTTCGTCGAGCAGGTCGTCCATCCGGGAGCCGTTGCGGAGGCTGACGAGGACCAGCGGCGGGTCGAGCGAGACCGACATGAAGGCCGTCGCGGTCATCCCCACGTCCTCGCCGCGCGTGATGTCGTGCCGGGCGGCGGGCGGTCCGGCGGCCGCGGGCGGGTCCTCGCCGAGGGGCGGTTCACAGGCCGTCACCAGGACCACGCCGGCTGCGAGCCGGGACATGGCGGCGCGGAACTCGTCGTTGCTCACCCCCTCAGCATGCACAGCGGGGCGCGGTACGGGTGGGACGACAGCGGACTCGAGCACGGGACACGACCTTCGGACCTTCAGGCGAGGGGTACGCCTCCGACGCTAATCCCGTCCGCGGCGCGGCACATCGGGCCGCAGTCCTAAGCCCTTCCCGACGTCCGACCGAGTCCCTCCCGAGCCCCTTGGTCCAGACCTCTGGTCGCTCGCCACCTGCGCGAAGGCCCGCTTTGCGTTCCAGAAGGGCGGGCAGCCGGGCGGACGGGTACTGTCGCCCATGCACCATCTCGCGCCGCACCCTTGTGACTTGAGTCACAGCAGTCAGAATTTGTTGACCCTGTGTACCGGCCGTACAGCTCACTGTGATTCAGTGGCGGAGGCCACGAGGCACTGAGTGCTGACCGAGTACTGACCGAGTGCCGGCCGCGTACGAAAGGCGAGTACGAAAGACACGACCCGCAAGGCCTCCGCCCGGGGCGGAGGAGGCAGACGGGCGGGCGATGCGAATCCTGGAGTTGCTGTCGAGGTCTCGGGGAGAGCGAGCATGGAGACCGAGTCGGAGCCCTACGTCCGTCTTGCGACCCTGCGGCAGCTGCACCAGGCCGTCGCGGAGCTGAACACCGCCCGGAGCCTGGCAGACACCCTGCAGACCGTCGCGGACGGCATCGTGACCGGCCTCGGCTACGGACTGGCGTGCGTGAACCTCGTACGGCCCGACGGAGACCTGGTCATCGCCGCCTTCGCGGGCGATCCGGCCGCAGAGGCCCTGATCACCGGCCGGGTCGGCTCCCGCGCCTCCTGGGACCGCCGCCTGACCATGGGCGAGGCCTGGGGCGACCTGCGGTTCATCTCGCACACCGAGGGCTGGGTGCTCGACGAGGACGACGTGCCCCAGTGGCACACCGACGGCCCGGCCCCCCGCTTCGAGGACGAGTGGCATCCCGCCGACCGCCTCTTCGCCCCGATGTACTCGCCGACGGCCGGGCGCGAGCTCCTCGGCGTCATCTCCGTGGACCGGCCGCGCAACGGCCGGCTGCCCGGCGCCTGGGCCCGCGAGGCGCTGCAGATGTACGCCTTCCAGGCCGCGATTGCAATCAGCAATGCCCGGCTCAGAGCAAACATGCAGCGCGCCCTGGTCCGCCTCGAGCGCGAACAGCAGGCACTGCGTGCCAGCGAGGAGTCCTTCCGGCAGGCCTTCGAGTACGCACCCTCCGGGATGGCCATCGCGGAGATGGGCGGCGACCAGCACGGGCGGATCCTGAGGTCCAACGACGCGCTGTGCCGCCTCCTCGGCCGCAACGCCTCGGCGATGCGCCGCTACTCGTTCTCCGATCTGGTGCACCCCGAGGACGTCGGCACACTCCTTCGTACGTCTGCGGAGGGCGGCCGCGCCGAGCTGCGCCTGGTCCGCCGCGACGGCACGTATCTATGGGTCTCGCTGCGCAATTCGGTGGTCGCCGACGCCGCCGACGGTCCGCGCTTCCTGCTCACCCACGTCGAGGACATAGAAGAGCGCAAGCGCCGCGAACTGCAGCTCGCGCACCGCGCCTCGCACGACTCGCTCACCGGCCTGCCCAACTCGGCCGAGCTCCGCTCCCGCCTCGCCGCCCGGCTGTGCAACATGCCGATGTCGGTCCAGCCGACCGCCGTGGACGCCCTCGACGCCGCGTACGGCGGCCCGGCCGGGTACGACTCCGGATACGACCCCGTGCAGGACAGCGGCGGCCACACCTTTCACTTCGACGCTCCCCCGCCGCCGCTCGGCGCCTACGACCACCATGTGCACGTGATCGCTCCGGAGGGGCCGACCGACGACGGCACCAAGGGCCTCGCGGTGCTCTTCTGCGACCTCGACGGCTTCAAGTCGATCAACGACCGCTTCGGGCACCACACCGGCGACGCCGTACTCATCGAGGTGGCCCGCCGCCTCACCGGAGGCGTACGGGACGGGGACACGGTGGCCCGGCTCGGCGGCGACGAGTTCGTGGTGCTCGCGGACGGGCTCGGGCGCGCGGACGCCGCCGATCTCGCGGTCCGGCTGCGCTCCGCGATCATCCCGCCGATCCGGGTGGACGGACGGGCCGTACGGGTCGGGGCCAGCTTCGGCATCGGCTGGGCGCACTGCGGGATGACCGCGGAGGAAGTCCTGCAGTCGGCCGACCAGCGGATGTACATCGAGAAACGATCGCGTGCCAAACAGCACAGGCGAGCCGGATAAGCCCAGGTCAGAAGAGTGTCAGGGCCATCGACCCCCGTGCCGCCCGACGGGAGCGGGTAGGCTCGGCGGATTGAAGAGCGACGAGCCGTCGACAGCGCCTGCACAGAGCATCAACAGAGCATCAGAGGCTGCACGGAGCACCACGGCGTCGCGCTGCCGACGCTGTACTCGACCTGCATGAGGAGTGACCAAGGGATGACGCCCGGGAACAACGGCGCGAGCACGCCCGAGGACGACGACCCCTTCGGCTACCTGTACGCGGACGGGCAGGCCGCGGGAGCGACCCCGCCCAGCGGCGGCTACGGCTACCCGGGCCCCAGCCGCTCGTACGGCCAGGTCCGCACGGTCGGCGAGCGCCAGTACGGTGCGCCGCAGCCTCCACAGCCGCAGGCGCAGATCCCTCAGCAGCAGTCGCCGGCCTACGGCGCGAACCACTACGCGGCCCCGGAGACGTTCGCCGGCGCCGACGGTGCCCGGCAGGGGCCGCCGCCCGCGCAGTACGGGCACGGTGCGCCGGGCGGCCGCGGCCGCGGCGGTCCCAATACGAAGGGGCTGCTGATCGGCGCGATCGCGGTCGTCGCCGCGGTCCTCGTCGGTATCGGTGTGGCGATCGCGACGGGCGACGAGGGCGAGGGCGACAAGGGCGGCCAGGCCTCGGACTCCCAGGGGCAGAACGAGAAGCCGGCCGGGAACGACAAGCCCGACGACGCCGACAAGGGCAAGGACGAGGACAAGCCCGAGGCGGAGCTGCCGAAGGACGACGCCAAGTCACTGACTCTGGCAAACGGCACGACGACGGCGAACGAGTACGAGGGCGCCGAGTCCGCGGGCGGGGTGTACGTCGCGGGGCTCAACAACCCCGGCGCATCCGCGACCTGGACCGTCAACGACATCGCCGCGGAGGGCAAGTACACCCTCTACGTCCGCTACAGCGTGCCCGGCAAGGACGCCTCCACCACCCTCACGGTCAACGGCAAGTCCCAGACCCGCCCGCTGAACATGAAGAACTTCAGCGGCGCGAAGGAGGGCGACTGGGAGAAGGGCTGGACCCGCACCTACGCGAACGTCATGCTCAGCGAGGGCACCAACACCCTGAAGATCTCCTGCGAGCCGGGCGACAAGTGCGAGGCCGACCTGGACCAGGTGTGGCTCGTGAAGGGCTGGCCGGAGAGCTGAGCCCGGTCCGCCCGGCGGTCATCCGCCGAGCAGCCCCAGGAAGTGGGCCACCGTCCCGGCCATCGCCTCGCGGGCCGGGACGAGGTACTTGCGGGGATCGACGGTCGTGGGGTGGGCGGCGAGATACTCCCGTACCGCCCCGGTGAAGGCCGTGTTGAGGGCCGTGCCCACATTGATCTTGACCATGCCGGCGGCGACCGCGCGGCGGATCTCCGCGTCCGGGACGCCGCTCGAGCCGTGCAGCACCAGCGGCACGGGGACGGCGTCGCGCAGCGCCGCGATCAACTCGTGGTCCAGGGCGGCTGTCCGCTCGGTCATCGCGTGCGAGGAGCCGACCGCGACGGCGAGGGCGTCGACGCCGGTCGCGGCGACATAGGCGGCGGCCTCGGCGGGGTCGGTGCGGACGCCGGGGGTGTGCGCGTCGAGGGCCGGTTCGCCCTCCTTGCCGCCGACCCGGCCGAGTTCGGCCTCGATCCACACTCCGCGCTCGTGGCCGCGGCGTACGGCGTCGGCGGTGGCCCGTACGTTGTCCGCGTAGCCGAGCTTCGAGGCGTCGACCATGACCGAGCCGTAGCCCGCTTCGAGCGCGGCGGTCAGCAGGTCCGCGGAGACCACGTGGTCCAGGTGCAGGGCGAGCCGGGCCGACGAGGTCCGGGCGACGGCGGCGGTGGCGGCGGTGACCGCGGCGAGCGAACCGCCGTGGAACTTCACCGCGTTCTCGGATATCTGCAGGATCGCGGGAGCGCCGGCCTGCTCCGCGCCGGCCGCGACGGCCTCGGCGTGCTCCAGGGTGATGACGTTGAAGGCGGCGACGGCGGTGTGCTTCTCGCGGGCCTCGTCGATGAGTTCGGCGGTGGGCGTCTGCGGCATGGATCCTGCGCTTTCCGGGCTGGGTGGCGGCCCTCGAGGGATCGGTGGCGCCCCTCAGGGGCCCGAGGGTCCGGAGGGCGGCCGGGTGGCCACCTCCGTGACGGTGACTTTCGGGTACAGCTCCGCGTACGTGGACGGGTCGAACTCGCCCGCCACCGGGGCCGCCACGGTGGCCGCCGAGAGGGCGACCGCGCTGCTCAGGCGGGCGGGCCAGTCGTCTCCTGCGGCGATGCCGGCGAGCAGTCCCGCGACCGCGGAGTCGCCCGCTCCGGTGGGGTTTCCCCTTACGGGGGCGGGAGGTTGGGCGCGCCAGCCGCCGTCGGGGGTCATGGCGAGCAGGCCGTCCGCGCCGAGTGAGGCGACGACTCCGTGGGCGCCTCGCCTGCGGGCCTCCCGGGCGGCGCGCAACGGCTCCTGGAATCCGGTGAGTTCGGCCAGCTCGGCGGCGTTCGGCTTGACCAGGTCGGGGCGGGCGGCGATGCCGCGGCGCAGTGGTTCGCCGCTGGTGTCGAGGAGGACCGGGACGTCCGCGGCGCGGGCGGCGCGCACGAGTTGGGCGTACGCGCCGACCGGGACGCCCGGCGGGAGGCTGCCGCAGAGGGCGACGGCGGAGGCGCTGGGCAGCAGGTCGCGGCAGACACCGAGGAGGGTGTGCCACTCGGTGCCGGAGATCAGCGGGCCGGGCTCGTTGAGCTGGGTGGTGTCGCCGGTGGCGTCGTCGACGACCGCGAGGGTGCGGCGGGTTGTGCCGGAGACGGGGACGAGGGCGTCGGTGGGAGTGGGGTCGGCGGTGTCGGGGCCGTCGGGCCTGGCCGTGAGGAGGGTGCGCAGGGTGGCGCCGGTGGCGCCGCCCGCGAAGCCGGTGACGGTCACCTCGTGGCCGAGTGCGGCCAGTACGCGGGCCACGTTGAGGCCCTTGCCGCCGGGGCGTTCGGTGACGGCGGTGACGCGGTGGGTGGCGTGCGGGGTCAGCCGCGGTACGCGATAGGTGACGTCGAGGGCGGTGTTCAGTGTGACCGTGAGGATCACGGGTGCCACCCCCGGTAGGACGTCTGTGCGTGTGTCGATGCGCGTATGCGGTCCTGATCATGCCAAACGCGGGCCGCGCGGCCCACCCCCTGGGAGCCCAACCACCGTGGGTTACGTACCTCTTGGGGTGGTTCGGACGGGATGTCCGGTGAGTGGATCGGGGTGGATCGGCGGCGGGCCGGAGGCGGATCGGTCGCGGGCTGGTCGCGAATCGGGAACCGATCCGCGTCGAGCGGTGTACAAGCAGCATGAGCGCACAGACGACATCACGGACGAAGTCCCGGCCGGCGGCCGGGACCCGACGATCACGGCCGGGCGGCCGCCGGCTGCACGATCCACTCGCCCTTGCGCATCACGCCCTTGACGTCGTACGCCTCGTCGAGGACGACCAGGTCCGCGTCCTTGCCCGCCTCCAGGGAGCCCACGCGGTCGTAGGCGCCGAGCAGCCTGGCCGGGTTCTCCGAGACGGCGCGGACGACGTCGATCACGGGGATCTTGTCGATCGTCACCGCCCGCTTGAAGGCACGGTCGAGGGTCAGCGTCGAGCCGGCGATGGAGCCGCCCTCCACCAGGCGCGCGACGCTGTCCTTCACCTCGACCTCCAGCGGGCCGAGCATGTAGCGCCCGTCGCCGAACCCGGCCGCGTCCATGGCGTCCGTGATGAAGGCGACCCGGTCGGGGCCCGCGTGGTGGAAGGCGAGTTCGAGGGCGGCGCGATGCAGATGCGTACCGTCGTTGATCAGCTCCACCGTCACCCGCTCGTCCTCGAGCAGGGCGACGATCGGCCCGGGTTCACGGTGGCCGAGCGGCGGCATCGCGTTGAAGAGGTGGGTGGCCACGGTGGCGCCCGCGTCGATCGCCTCGACGGTCTGCTCGTACGTCGCGTCCGTGTGCCCGATCGCGGCGATCACGCCGTGCTCGGCGAGCAGCCGTACGGAGTCGATCCCGCCGGTCATCTCGGGGGCGAGGGTGACCATACGGGCCGCGCCGCGCGCCGCGTCGAGCAGCTTCCTGACCTCGGCCGGGTCGGGGTCGCGCAGCAGCTCCTCGCTGTGTGCACCCTTGCGGCACGGCGAGATGAACGGTCCCTCGAAGTGGATGCCGGCGATCTCGCCCTGCTCGGTCAGCTCCGACAGGAAGCCCGCCCGCTGGGCGAGGAAGTCCATGTCCCCGGTGACGGTGGAGGCGACGACGGTGGTGGTGCCGTGCTCGCGGTGGGTGCGCACCCCGGTGAGCACCTCGTCCACGGTGCCGGAGGTGAAGGAGGCGCCGCCGCCGCCGTGATTGTGGATGTCCACGAAGCCGGGGACGATCCAGTGGCCCGACAGGTCGAGGGCGGGGGCTCCCTCCGCGGCGTGCCCGGCGATGCGGCCCGTGTCGTCGACGATCACGCGTCCGTCCGTGACCGTGCCGGTGGGCAGCACCACGCGGGCGCCGGTGAGTACCTTGCGTGGGGCCATCAGGTGGAAACCTCCGTGGACTGTCGTGGGTCGGTGCCGGGCCGGGCGGTGGGTAGGGACTCCAGGTCGCCCTCCGCGGCGAGCAGGTCCCAGGCGAGCAGGCCCGCGCCCAGGCAGCCGGCGGTGTCCCCGAGGGCGGCGGGGACGATGCCGGGCCGCGGCTGGAAGGTGATGCGCTCGTCGACGGCGGCCCGCAGCGGTAGGAACAAGGTTTCCCCCGCTTCGGCCAGTCCGCCACCGATGATCAGCGTCCGGGGGTCGAGCAGGGTGAGCGCGGTGACGAGCCCGTCGGCGAGCGCGCCGACCGCCTGCTGCCATACGGCGACGGCGCGCGGGTCGCCCGATTCGACGGCCTTGGCGCAGTCCGCCGCGTCCGCGTCCGGGTCGCCGCTCGCCGCGGCCCAGGCCTCGGTGACGGCTGATGCGGAGGCGAGACGCTCCAGACAGCCCCGCTGCCCGCAGCCGCAGGGCGGCCCGTCGGGGCGTACGACGATGTGGCCGATCTCGCCCGCCGAGCCGTGCGCCCCCGGCTCGACCCGGCCGTCGATGCCGATCGCGCCCGCTATGCCGGTGCCGAGGGCGAGGAACAGGAAGCGGTCCGCGCCCCGGCCGGCGCCCAGCCGTCCTTCGGCGAGGCCTCCGGTGCGTACGTCGTGTCCGAGGGCGACCGGGGCCCCGAGGCGCTCGGAGAGGAGTTGGCGCAGCGGGACGTCGCGCCAGCCGAGGTTGGCGGCGAAGACGGCGATCCCGTGCTCGGCGTCGATGATGCCGGGCACCGCCACTCCGGCCGCCTCGGCCGGGACGCCGAACCGCTCCTCGCCGACGCGGCGCAGATCGGCCGCGAAGTCGAGGATGTTCCGCACGACGGCGTCCGCGCCGTGCTCGCGTCCGGTCGCCCGGCGGGCCTCGTGCAGCAGTGCGCCGTCCGCCCCGACCAGGGCGGCCTTCATCCCGGTGCCGCCCACATCAAGGGCGATGACGTGTCTCACGGGGACAGTGTCCGCGACAACCGACGAAAGGTCTAGTCCACTTACGGAGCAAGTTGCTACTACTTACCGAGTACTCACCAACCACTCACCGAGCACGCACCGAGCCCGCACCGAGAAAGAAGGCAAAGAAAGTAAAGACGGCCGGAACCTGTCGACCCCTCCTCGGCGTTAGGGAGAGTGACGGTAGCTTCGTCCTCAGCACGGAGCTCACGCGACACCTACGCGACACCTCAGGGGAAGGGACTTCCATGGCTGTAAGCCTGTCCAAGGGCGGCAACGTCTCACTCACCAAGGAGGCACCCGGCCTCACCGCCGTCACGGTCGGCCTCGGCTGGGACGTCCGCACCACCACCGGCACGGACTTCGACCTCGACGCCTCCGCCATCGCGGTCAAGGAGGACAGCAAGGTCTTCTCCGACGGCCACTTCGTCTTCTTCAACAACAAGTCGACGCCGGACCAGACCATCGTCCACACCGGCGACAACCGCACCGGTGAGGGCGACGGCGACGACGAGGCGATCAACGTCAACTTGGCGGGCCTCCCCGCCGAGGTCGACAAGATCGTCTTCCCGGTCTCGATCTACGACGCCGAGACCCGCAGCCAGAACTTCGGCCAGGTGCGCAACGCCTACATCCGCATCGTCAACCAGGCCGGCGGCGAGGAGATCGCCCGCTACGACCTGAGCGAGGACGCCGCCACGGAGACCGCCATGGTCTTCGGCGAGCTGTACCGCAACGGCGCGGAGTGGAAGTTCCGCGCGGTCGGCCAGGGTTACGCCTCCGGCCTCTCGGGCATCGCCCAGGACTTCGGCGTCAACATCTGAGCCGTCGCCCGACGTGTCACCGAGGAACCCCGGCCGCCGCGGCCGGGGTTCTTCGCGTGGTCGCCCGGAGCCCTACGGATTCGCCGGTCTGCCGTCGCCGTACAGCCAGGTCTTCCAGACCGATCGGAGTGCGGCCCGGTGGCCGGCGCCCGCCTGCTGCTCGACGTATGCGGTGAAGTCGCCGGTGTCGGCGTTCGCGTGGCTGCGGCTCGACGCCCAGCCGCGGAGCAGCGCACGGAACTCCTTGTCGCCGACGATCCCCCGCACCTTGTGCAGCACCATCGCCCCGCGCTGATAGACCGGGGTCTCGAAGAGCCGCTCCCCGGACGGGGGTTGGGCCGGCGGGAAGGCCCACAGCTCCTGCCGCTCGTCGGGGTCGTCGGTGAAGTCGCCCGAGTAGAGCGAGTCGAAGGTCTGCTGCGCGGAGTCGCCGCCGTGCTCCTCCTCCCACAGCCACTCGGCGTAGGTGGCGAAGCCCTCGTTCAGCCACAGGTCGCGCCAGGTCTTCGGCGTCACGGAGTTGCCGTACCACTGGTGCGCCATCTCGTGGATCACCAACTCGGTCTCCGGCGGCCCCGGATAGACCGGCCGGGTCTGCGTCTCCAGGGCGTACCCCAGATCCTGCGCCCGCCCGACCACGGCGCCCGCCGAGCCGAACGGATACGGACCGAACAGCTCCTCCTGCCAGCGCACGATCTCCTCGAGCCTGCCCAACGCCCTGCGGCTCGCGGCGGCCCCTGAGCGTTCGACCGCGGTGTACACCGGCAGCCGGGACGGCTGCCGCGCGCCGTCCGAGTCCCGCTTCCCGCCCGGCCGTTCGATCACGTACTGCTTCGTCTCGAAGTCGCCCACGGCCACGGTGGCGAGATAGCTCGCCATCGGCTCGGCGCTCCGCCAGGTGAAGGTGGTGCGGCCGCGGCGGGTCCGCTCGCCCTTCAACTCCCCGTTCGACACTGCCGTCAGGCCCTTCGGGACGGTCAGGGCGATGTCGTAGGTGGCCTTGTCGGACGGGTGGTGGTTGCCGGGGAACCAGGTCATCGAGCCGGTGGGTTCGCCGAGCGCCAGGGCGCCGCCCTCGGTCGCCAGCCAGCCCTCCTGCGAACCGTCGTCGTCGGTGACCGTCCGCGGCTCGCCCTCGTAGTCGACCTTCGTGACGAACGTCGTCCCGTCCTTCAGGTCGTCCGCCGGGCGCACGGTGAGTTCGTGGCCGGTGCGGTTCACGGCCGCCCGCTCGCCGTCGACGGTGACCGAGCGGACGGTCAGGCCGAGCAGATCCAGATTGAAGGCGCTCAGATCCTGGGTGGCCCGCGCCGTGACCTCGGCCCTCCCCTCGAGCCGCCCCGAGTCGGGGTCGTAGTCGAGCGCGAGATCGTAGTGCCGTACGTCGTAGCCGCCATTGCCGAGCCGCGGGAAGTACGGGTCGTCCGCGCCCGCGGCCCCCGGTCTCCCCTCGACCCCGTGCCCACCGCAGCCGGCGAGCAGGAGCGTGCAGGCCAGGGCGAGGACGAAGCCGGTACGGGTCGTGGAGGCCTTGCGGGTCGTGGAGGTCTTGCGGATCGTGCGGATCGGCATCCCGTGATCGTAGGTCCGGTACGAGTGCGCCGCCCCCTACCGGACCGGGCGAGCCCGCAGGTCAGGAGGGCGCCCCGGTGGGGTCCGCCGGCGGGCCGAGAACCGCCGCGCCCAGCGGGCGGTGGCCGGCCGGGAGGCGGCGGGTGTCTCCGCTGTCCAGGTCGACGACGGTGACGCCGTCCCAGAAGCCGTCCCGGGTGAAGCCGCCCGTCACATAGGCCGTATCGCCGTCCGGGGAGACCGCCACGTCCTCGTGCGGGCCGTCCAGCGGGATGACTCGCTCGTCGCCGTCGGGGCTCCGCACGGTGAGGGACGGGCCCTCGTCCTCGGCGGGGTCGATGGGTCCGGTGCCGACCGCGAGGAGGGTGCCGTCCGGGGTGAGCCGGGCGCCGTGCTGGTGGGTGTCGGCCGTCATGCGCTCGATGTCCACGTCGCCGGTGCGCGGGTCGAGTACGGCGAGGCGTTCGCCCTCGAACGGCAGCAGTAGCCGGCCGTCCTCGCGCACCTCCGCATAGTGCGGCTTGAGCCACGAGCCGAGTCCGCCCTCGGTGCCGTACGGCGCGACCTCGAAGCGGCGCGTCTTCAGGGTGTCGGTGCGCACCGCGGTGACGTCGAAGGAGTCGTGATTGGTCGCGTAGACCTCGGAGCCGTCGCGGGAGACGTCCACGTCGAAGGGGCGGCGGCCGGTGCCGACGGTGTCGGTGACCTCGCGGGTTTCGGTGTCGATGATCTCCAACGTGCCGTTGCCGCCTGGGACGTTGACCCCGACATAGACGTGCTTGCCGTCCGGCGCGAGCGCGATGCCCATGCCGCCGCCGCGGTACTCGCCCGTGGTGACGGGGCCGGTCTCGGTCTCGTACGGGATGAGGGCGAGACGTTCGCGCTTCGCGGTGTCGACGACCGCGACGCCCTCGGCGGTCGCCACCCAGGCTCGCCCGTCGTCGCCGACGGCGAGCCCGTACGGGGCGGTGCCCACCTCGACGGTGTCGAAGGCGCCCTTTCCGCCCTCGGCCGGGTCGGCGAAGGTGACCGTGTCCGAGCCGAAGTCGGTGAGCAGCAGGGTGTCTTCGGGGGTGCGGGCGGGGCCGCCGGTGGGGCGTTCGGGGGCGCGTTCGGCAGCCTGGGAGCTGCCGTCCGTGCCGGCCGAACTGCCCGTACCGCCCGTGCCGTTGGCGCTGTCCGCACCGTCCGCACCTGTCGAGCAGCCGACCGCGGCCAGCAGGGCCAGGGTGACGATCCCGGCGGCCCTGACCGCTCCCGTCGTCGTACGCATGATCGTCACCGTGGCCCTCCTGTGTGCCGTGTGCTGCCGTCGTACTGCCGTGGTGCTGCTGTGTGGTGCCGCGTCGTGCTCCCGGCCTTGCTCACCCGCCGCCGCAGGTGATCGCCTTACTTGCCGAGTGCCGCGACGCCCGCCTGGGCGAACTTCTCGTCCAGGTCGCCGCTGGGCGCACCGGCGACACCGATGCCCGCGATCGGGGCGTCCTTCGCGGTGACCGGGGCGCCGCCGCCGAGGAAGAGGGTGCCCGGGATGTCCTTCAGGGTCGGGGCGTCCTCGAGGCGCTTGACCAGCTCGGAGGTCGGGGCGTTCCAGGAGACGGCGGTGAAGGCCTTCTTCTCGGCGGCCTCGTAGGCCTGCGGGCCCGCGCCGTCGCCGCGGACGGTCAGGATGGTGTTGCCGTTGCGGTCCACGACGGCGACGGAGACGCGCTGGTTCTCCTTCTTCGCGGCGTCGAGAGTGGCCTGCGCGGCCTTCTGCGCGGCGGCGGCCGTCAGGTGGGTGGACTGCTGCAGGTTCTGGTCCGAGGAATCCGACCGGACGGCGGCGGGGGCCGCGGCCTCGGGGGCGGAGGCGTTCGCCGAGACGGCGCCGAAGGTGCCGGCCCCGAGGGCGGCGACGGCGACGGTACCGGTGATGACACGGGTGCGCAGAGACAGCTTCTTCACGGTGGAACTCCTGGATCTGAGTGGGTCGGCGGTGATTCCGGCCGAGCGGTTTCTTGCTCTGCCTCAATGCTCGGCCCGCCACCGGGCCCGACCCGTCGACGTACCGGCTGCGCTCCGCGCGCGACTCGGTGGACGGGAGGGTCATCCGATCGGTTGATGCGGGCGCACCGTGATGGCGCCACGACCTGCTGCTGTCCCCGGGAGAACGGCGGTCACCCGCCGCGTACCACTGCCTGCGTACTGCGTAACCGGTACTGCGTAACCAGTACTGCGTAACCGGTACTGCGTACCGCCTACCGGGCGGGCAGGTTCCGGTGCGCGCGCTCGTGCAGTGCGATCGCCGCGGACACCGAGACGTTGAGTGACTCGGCCGCGGGGTTGATCGGGATGGAGACCGAGTCGGCCGCGAGGCCCTCGAAGTCGTCCGACATACCCGTCTTCTCGCTGCCGAAGAGCAGCGCGAGCCGTCCGTCGGCGTCGTGCAGATCCCGTACGGAGAGAGCGCCGTCGGCCCGGAACGACACCAGCCGCGTGCCCGCCTCGCGCAGCGCGGCCACCGCCTCGTCGCGCGTCGCGAGGACGACGGGCAGCGAGAACACGTACCCGCGGCTCGCCCGGACCAGGCGGCGGTCGGCCACGGTGGCGAGGTCGCTGTCGACCAGCACGATGCCGCCGGCGCCGAGGGCGAAGGCGGTGCGCACGATGGCGCCGATGTTCCCGACGATCTTCACGCCGTCGAGGACGATCAGGTCACCGGTCGTCTCGGCCAGATCGGCGAAGCCGCGGGGCTTCGGGACGCGGACGATGCCGAAGGCCTTGGGCTTCTTGTCGCCCTTGAAGATCTGGTTGACCACGGCGGTGCCGATCAGCCGGACCGGGATGTTCCGCTCCTGGCAGGCGTCGAGCAGCTCGGCCGGCAGCGGGGTGGTCTCCAGGCCGTACACCTCGATGAAGCCGAGACCCGCGCGGATGCTCTGCAGCAGCGGCTCCGGGTCCTCGATCAGCGCGGTCTTGACCACCGAACGCGAGGGCTTCGTGACGTCCACGATCCGCTGCACGGCGGGGTCGGACCGGTCGGTGATGACGTCGAGGCTGGCCATGGCCCGCACCCTACCGCCGATCGCACGGGCCCCCGAATCGGCGCGGACGGCCCTTCCCGGAGGCGCCCGGCCCCGGTCGGCGCCTCCTCCTGCGCCGCGGACAACGCCTCCGGGAGACACTGGGAACGGCGATCTCCGGCCCCCGGCGGGCGCCCGCCCCGTACGCCGAGGCCCGTACCGCCGAGAGGTCCCGTACCGCCGAGAGGTCCCGTACCACCGAGAGGATGCGCCATGGAGTTGTCCGGCCGGGCCGGTGACGCGTGGTGAGTGCGTCACCCGGCGCCGAGCACACCGACGCGCCCGCCGACCCGCGCTGGCTGACCGCCGTCATGCACACGGCGTTCTTTCTGCTGCTCGCCGCCTCGCTGGGCCGCTATCTGATCCGGCACCCCGGCGCCCCGGCCACCGGCTGGGTGATCATCGTCTCGACGGTCCTGGCGATGCTGTACGTGCTCGGGCCCGCTCTCGGGAACGGGCCGTCGCGGCGCCGTCTCGTCTGGCTCGGTGCCGTCGTCGGCGCCTGGGTGATCCTGGTGCTGCTCGCGCCGAGCTTCGCCTGGTGTGCGGTGCCGCTGTTCTACTCCGGGCTGCGCACGCTGCCGCGGCGTGCGGCGCTCGTCCTGGTCGTCGTACTCACCGCGTTCGTGGTCGGTGCACAGGTCCGGCTCTCCGGCTTCGATCTGAATCTGGTGGTCGCGCCGCCCGCGGTGGCCGCGATCGCCATGGCGGTCTTCGTGCACACCGAGCGCCAGTCCGAACGCATCGCCGCGACCGAACGCCGCGAGGGGACCCTCGCCGAACGCCAGCGCCTCGCCATGGAGATCCACGACTCGCTTGCGCAGGGCCTGTCCAGCCAGCAGATGCTGCTGCAGGCCGCCGACCGGATGTGGGACAGCGATCCGGACAAGGCCCGCGCCCATGTCCGTACGGCGGAGTCCTTCGCCGAGCGCAACCTCGCCGAGGCCCGCCGCTTCGTCCACGACCTGGCGCCCGCGGATCTGGCCGAGGGCGGCGGCCTCGAGGCGGCGCTGCGCGCGCTCGCCGAGCGCGAGTCGGCGACCGTGGGCGCCGCGGGGGCGGTGCCGCTGACCGTCCAGGTGCGGGTGGACGGCGCGCCCGTCGCGCTGCCCGAGCGTGTGCAGTCGGCGCTGCTGCGGATCGCGCAGGGCGCGCTTGCGAACGTACGGGAGCACGCGGGCGCCCGGTTCGCGGCGCTGACCCTCAGCTATCTGGACGACCAGGTGATCCTCGACATCGCCGACGACGGCCGCGGCTTCGAGCCCGGCCCCGAGACCGAGGCGGCGTCCGCCGCCCGGTCCGATGCCACCCGTGGGCACGGTCTGCCGGCGATGCGCGCCCGGGTCCGGCAGCTGGGCGGCGCGCTGACCGTCGAATCCCGCCCGGGTGAGGGGACGTTCGTCTCGGCGACGGTGCCCTGCGCCCCTGGCTCCACCCCGGCCGCACCGGAGCAACCCACCGCATCCGAGGCCCCTCGACCACCACAGCCACCTACGGCCAGCACGCCACCGGACCACCCTCAGCCACTCGAGCCACACCGCGACCCGCGCGCCGACGCCGCGTCGCCGGACGCACCCCCGGCGCGACCCGGCAGCACCCCGTCCGAACCCGACGCCTCGTCCGACCCCGCCGCCTCGTCCAAGGAGACCCAGTGACCGCCACCCCGGACCCGGACCCGCAGCCGGACTCGCAGCCGCAGCCGCAGCCGCAGGCCGAGTCCACCACACCCCCCGGCGCCCCCGCGCCGACCGTGCGGCTGCTGCTCTGTGACGATCACGTGGTCGTACGGGCCGGGCTGCTCGCGCTGCTCGGCAGTGCGCCGGGGATCGAGATCGTCGGTGAGGCCGGTACCGGTGAGGAGGCCGTGGCCCTCGCCGCGAAGCTCTCCCCCGATGTGGTGCTCATGGACCTCCAACTCGGCGCCGGGATCGACGGGGTGGAGGCCACCCGCCGGATCGCCGGCACCGGCGTGCACGTCCTGGTCCTCACCACGTACGACACAGACGCCGACATCACCCGGGCGATCGAGGCGGGCGCGACGGGCTATCTCCTGAAGGCGGAGCGGCCCGAAGAGCTGTTCGCCGCGATCCACGCCGCCGCCGAGGGCCGCACCACGCTCTCCCCGCCGGTCGCCAGCCGCGTGATGGCGCGGATGCGCAGCCCCCGGCCGTCGCTCACCGACCGCGAACGGGACATCCTCGCCCAGCTGGCGCAGGGCCTCGGCAACCGCGACATCGCCCGCGCCCTCTTCATCAGCGAGGCCACCGTGAAGACCCATCTCGGCCGGATCTACGACAAGCTCGGCGTCGACACCCGCGCCGGCGCCGTCGCCGTGGCCAAGGAACAGCGCCTGCTGTCCTGACCGACCGACAACGACGGACAACGGCTTGCGGCTGACGGGGAACGCGCGAGGTCTTCGAGGCCGTGCAGGGCGATCGGTCGGACGAGGCCGCCTCGGCCGTGAACGACCTGTTGCGCATCTCCAGCGCCCGGCCAGCGGGCACACCGTGGGGCACCGAACGAAGCGGCGGGTCGTAGGGCGCCGGAACGAGCAATGGCCATCGGCACCGAACGGACCGGCGAGCCGCGGACGCGGCCCGTGGCACCATCGCCTACGTGCTCGACATCGGCTACGCCCTCTCCAACCGCTTCCCCGACCCCCCGCAGACCGACTACCGGCAGGCGGACGTACGGGCCCTGCGGCACGACCTGTTCTGCGGGGACGTGTATCTGGCCGACACGGAGGCGGACCGGGAGCTGTCCACAGCCTGGGGATGGGTGCCGGTGCTCGACTTCGCCTGGGCGCTGTGCGACATCGCCGAGCGGCTCGACCGCGATCCGCTCGGCAGCCGCGACTCCCGCCCCCAGCACGCCGAGCTCGACTTCACCGAGTCGGCGGACCGGATGCTGTTCACCCGCCGCTTCGGCTGGGTCGACATCGAGGCGGACTGGATGCCCGCCGACGAGGCGCCGCTCGCCTTCGCCCACGCCGAACTGCGGCGCGAGGCACGGGACTTCCTGCACGATCTCGTGGACGACCTGACCGACCTGCACGACGACCTCGGGGACAACCCCGCCCTGTGGACCCTCAGGGCCCGCTTCCCCCGCATCTGACCGGGACCCCCAACCACCGGGCCCCGACCGCTCACCCCGCCTCCACCCGTACCCCCAACTGCGCCGCGAACGCCGGTGCCAGATCCATCAGTTGGGCAGGGGTCACCACCGCACCCGCCAGCCGGTCCACCCCTCTCGCGATGTCGATCCGCGCCGCGTACCGCAGATCCACCTCGCTGAGCCGGACGCCGGAGAGATCGGCGCCGCTCAGCGTGCAGTCCGGGAACTCGACCCGCTCCAGGCTCGCCCCACCGAAGTCCGGCTCGGCCAGCACACAGCCCTCGAAGACCACGTCCTTCAACGTGGCCGAGCGCAAGTTGAGAAAGTCGATCTTCCCGCCCCTGATCACCACCCGCTCCAGCACGGCTCCGTGCAGCTGGACCCCGCCGAGCCGCGCGTCGATCACCTCCACGTCCCGCAGCGCGGCGCCCGCCAGATCCGTGCCGACCCCGCGGACGCCGGAGAGCCGGGAGTCGATCAGGCGGGCGTTCCCCAGCTCCGTCTCGTCGAGGGAGCAGCCGTCGAGCACGCAGTCCAGGAAACGGGAGCCGGCCCCCCGCTGCCCCGCGAGATCCGTCCCCGCGAACTCCCGCCCGTCGTAGTCCCCGTCCGGCTCAAGACCTCCCTCGTACGCAACCAGCGGCGGAAGCCTCAACTCCGGCCGCCGCGCCCGCCGCACCGGCCTCGCCCGCTCCTCACCGCTCGTCCGCCCTCGCGTCACCATGCTCCCCATCTTGAACCCCACCACTGACAACGGACCGCAACGGACCGCGACGGACCGCCGACGAAGGCGTGCACCGGGCCGGTCCGGTCCGGGTCACTCGACCAGACTCAGCGCCGCCTCGCCGAAGGCCCGCACCCGCGCCGACGCACCGCCCTCGAGCCGGACGAGACCCCACTCCACCGGTTCGGCGTCCGCGAAGGGCACGTAGGCGACGTCCGGCCGCGCGAAGTAGCGCCGCGCATGCGCACCGACGGCGCAGACGCCTTCGCCCGCGCCGACGAGCGTCAGCATCTCGTTGAGGGTCATCGCCGACGGGCCGGGCGTGACGGTCCGGCCTGCGGGTGTGCGCGGCGGCGTACAGTCCTCGCGCAGAGACCTCGGCAGCGCCTCGGGCAGCTGCAGCACGGTGACCCGGGCCAGATCCTCGACCGAGACGGTCGCCCGCCGGGCGAAGGGATGCCCGACGGGCACCGCGAGCATCCGCGCCTCACGCACCAGGACGGGCCCCGTCACGATGCCCGCCTCCCGCATCGGAAGACAGGTCAGCGCCATGTCGGCCTCGCCGGCACGCAGCCACGGCAGCACGTCCGCCAGGCGCGCCTCGCTGATCCGGACCTCGCAGTCGGGGTGCCGTTCGCGGAACACCTGGGTGGCGCCGACCAGGAGCTGGCCCGCCGCCGGCCCGGTGAAGGCCACCCGCAGCAGCCCGGTCACCCCGCGTCCGGCGTCCACGGCCCGCTCGACGGCGTCGGTGATCAGCGACCGGGCAGGCCGCAGCTCCTCTTCCAACTGCCGTCCCACCGGCGTGAGTTCGACCCGCCGGCTGGTGCGGTGGAACAGCGGGACACCGATCCGCCGCTCCAGTTTCGCGATGGTCTGGCTGACCCGGGCCGTGGAGACGTGCAGCCGCTCGGCCGTCCGGCCGAAGTGCAGCTCCTCGGCGAGCGTCAGGAACGCGTCCAGCTCGTGCCGCTCCAGCACGCCGTCCACCTCCTCCTTCGATCGTTGAGCGGGGCTTCCTTCGATCGTTGAGCGGGGCTTCACGACCGTTGCGCAGGTGCGCGTTGATGGCCCCTCGGGCTCCCAGCATGATCGTCACCGGACACGGAGGTACGGGCCGCCCGGACCGCAGCCCGACCCGAACTGAACCGGCCCGACCGCACCCGACCTGCACAGGAGACCATCATGTACGTCACGCTCGACCGCGCCCTGACGACCCCCGCCGACGCCCCGGCCGCGGCCCTCGCCGAGCTCCGGGACCGTACGGAGATCACCGACGCGCTGCTCCGCTTCGCCCTGGGCCAGGACCTCGAGGACCGGGAGCTGTTCGCCTCGGCCTTCACGGCCGACGCCGAGCTGGACTTCCGTCCGGCCGCCGCCCGCTGGGGCGCGGAGCCGCCGCTGATGGTCGGGCGCGACACGATCGTCACCACCATCCTGGCCATGTTCACCGGCCGGGTGGACACCACCCACCAGGTCACCAACCCGCGGATCTCCATCGACGGTGACACCGCACGGCTCACCGCCCTGGTCGAGGCCCAGCACCTGCTCGTAGCCGACCGCCGTACGCACGCACTCCTGAAGAACCCCTACGACGTGGACCTGGTCCGCGACGGCGACCGCTGGCTCATCCGCCGCCTGCGCATCGACAACACCTGGTACACCGGCGATCCCACCGCCATCTTCGGCTGACCCCGCCGCCCGCCGTCCTCGCCGCCCGGCCGGCCCGTGTCACATCCGCACCCCCTTCGCCCGTCACATCTCCGTACGCCGTTCCGTACGTCATCGGGGCATGCCCGTACGTCCTCCGGGTGTCCCCGGGCATCGGCCGGGCGTCTCGTACAACGGCCAGGCGTCCGTACGCCAACGAGCGACCGCTAGGAGCGCAGAATGCACCGCATCACCGTCATCGGCGGCGGTTTCGCCGGGCTCACGGCGGCCGTCACGGCCGCCGAAGCGGGTGCCCGGGTCACCCTTTACGAGAGCCATCACACCCTGGGCGGCCGCGGCCGCACCTCGCAGGCGGGCCCGTACCGCACCAACGAGGGGCCGCACGCGCTCTACAACGGCGGCCCGCACTGGACCTGGCTTCACAAGCGCGACCTGATCGGCCCGCTGGCGCCGGTACCGCCGCTCGAGGGCACCCGCTTCCGGCTGCGGCACGGCGGCCGGCTGCGGCGCACGCCCCCGTTCGCGATGCTGCGGCTGCTCCGGCATCCCGCCACCCGCGCGCCCGTGGACCAGGACTTCCACAGCTGGGCGTCCGGTCTGGTGGGTGAGGAAGGGGCCGTGGCCGCGGCGCACTTCGTGGCCGTCGCGGTGTTCCACCACGACCCCGGCTCGTTGTCCGCGGCCTTCGTGCAGGAGCGGCTGCGCCGGGCCGCGAAGCTGCCGCCGGAGGCGCACTACCCGCGCGGGGGCTGGAGTTCGTTCCTTGAGCGTCTCGCGGACCGGGCCTGGACGCTCGGCGTACGGGTGGAGACCTCGGCGCGCGTCGACCGGCTGCCCGAGGACGGGCCCGTCATTGTTGCCACACATCTGGAGACCGCCCGCCGCCTCCTCGCCGACGACACCCTGCGCTGGACCAGCGGCCGCACGGCGCTCGTGGATCTGTCGCTACGCGCGCGTGGCGGCGATTCCTTCGTCGTCTCCGACCTGGACGCGCCGGGCTGGATCGAGCGCTTCAGCGCCGCCGACCCGACGCTCGCACCGGCCGGCGAGCAGCTCCTGCAGGGCCAGATCCCGATCGCGCCCGACGAGTCCAAGGCCGACGGGCTCCGCCGCGCCGAGCCCCTCCTCGACCTGGGCTTCCCCGGCTGGCGCGAGCGCACGGCCTGGCGCCGGGACGCCGTCGCGAACGGCCGCACCGGCGCCGTCGACCCGCCCGGCACGACCTGGCGCGACCGCCCGGCCATCGACCGCGGGAACGGCGTCTTCCTGGCCGGCGACCAGGTCGCGGCCCCGGGCGTCCTGTCCGAGGTCTCCTTCACCAGCGCCCTGCAGGCCGCCGAACTGGCCCTGTCGGCAGCCAAACGGGAGGTACGCACGAGCTGATCGGGTCCGGTGCCCGTGGTCCCGCCTCGGCCACTCCTTGACCTCAATCGCACTTGAGGTACGAGGCTCGGTCTCGCGGCCGGACCCCGTGTCCGGCCCGCCGCCCCGATACCGAGCTCGACGTCGACTTCGAGGAGTCACCGTGTACGCCATCCGTCTGCACTCGTACGGCCCGGCCGAGAATCTGCTGCACGAGCAGGTCGAGGACCCCGTGCCGGGCCCCGGCCAGGTCCGTATCGCCGTCGCGGCCGCCGGCGTGCACCTGCTCGACGCCGCGCTCCGCGAGGGCATGCAGGGACCCGCGCCCGAGCCGACGCCGCTGCCCACGATCCCCGGCCGCGAGGTCGCCGGCACGGTGGATTCGGTCGGCGAAGGCACCGATCCGGCCTGGCTCGGCCGCCGGGTCGTGGCACACATCGGCTTCAAGCCCGGCGGCTATGCCGAGCTCGTCGTCACCGAGGCGGACCGCCTGCACGAGATTCCCGAGTCCCTCGACGCCGCCGAGGCCGTCGCCCTGATCGGCACGGGCCGTACGACGACGGGGATCCTGAAGTTCGCCGAGCTCACCCCCGACTCGGTGGCCCTGATCCCCGCCGCGGCGGGCGGCATCGGCACCCTGCTCGTGCAGTACGCCAAGCACGCGGGCGCCACCGTCGTCGGGCTCGCGGGCGGACCCGCGAAGGTCGCCGCGGTCCGTGCGAACGGCGCCGACCTGGCCGTCGACTACACGCAGCCCGGCTGGCCGGACGAGGTACGCGCCTTCCTCGGCGAACGCCACGCCACCGTCCTCTTCGACGGCGTCGGCGGCGACGTCACCCGCGCCTGCCTCGACCTGCTCGGTCCGGGCGGCGAGCACCTCGTCTTCGGCTGGTCCGCCGAGGGCGTACAGACCGGCGAGGCCCTGCTGCTCCCGCAGGAAGAACTGGACCGCCGCAAGATCACCCAGACCGAGGTGCTCGGCCCGCCGATGCTGGCGAAGGCGGGCGGCGACAACCCCGTCCGCACCCTGGAACTGGCCACCCTCGCGGCGGCCGCCGACGGCATCCTGCGCCCCGCCGTCCAGCGCTTCCCGCTCGCCGAGGCCGCCGCGGCGCACCGGGCCCTGGAGAACCGGGGCACGACCGGCAAGGTCGTCCTGGAACCCTGAACGGCCCGCCTCAGGCGGCCCGCTGCTTCCCGAGCTCCGCGAGCGCGTCATCCGTCAGCCGGTACACCTGCCACTCGTCCTGCGGCCGGGCGCCCAGCGATTCGGTGCGCATACGCGGCGGGCCGCTCCCCGAACAGCGCCGCACTCAACTGCTCGGGAGTGGCCCTGACCTCGTCCAACGACTTCTCGTGCTCGGCCAGTTCACAGATCATGGCGTGAATCTCGGCGACATCTGCGGCAACCGCGGTACGGATCATGCCCGGCACGTCAATACGCGGCGCCGGCCTGGAGATCGTCGGGCAGCAGTCGGAACGCGATACAGGAGCGCCGCCCGCAGCCGAGGCTGCGGGCGGCCCTTGTGCTTCTGTGTGGCAGTTCGGTCACCGGATGCGACTCAGTGTGAATTGCCCCGCAGGCGCATGTAGCGCCGGCCGAAGTGGACAATTCCCACCGCTCCGGCGACAGCGCCGACGACGCACAATACGGTTGCCCATGCGGCCAATCCCTGTGTCATCCACAGGAGACTGACCACGACCAGCGCGACGGCGAACAGCGTTCGCTCTCCATCTCCCGGTCCACGGCTCGCCATGATTTCCTCAGTCCCTGATTGCGGTGCAGCTGTACTTGACGCCCTTCATGGTGATGGTGCGCCATCCGGCCATCGTTCCGACAGAGGCGGAATTCGCCGGGGCGACGTCCGTCCCGCCACCGCCGCCTCCGCCTTCCTTGCGGCAGTAGTAGCCGAGTGCGTCGAGCTTCTTCAGTGCGCTCATGGCCTGGTACTTCTTGTACGACTTGAGCATGGCGGCCCGCTTCTGCGCGGGCGTCGCCTCCTTCGCCTTGGTGTAGGCGTAGCACCCGATGCTGGCGCCGATACCGACCCACGAGGCGCCCTTGGCCAGGGCCTTCGTCAGGCCGGCCGCGCCGCTGCCGATGCCGAGGACGGCACAGATCTCGTCCGCGCCCGCCTGCGCCTGGGGATCCCCCGCGGCATTCGACCGCGCTGATGCGGATATCGCATTCCCCTCGCCGGACGAGGCGCCGGGCGACGAAGCCGCCTGTGCGGTACCGCCCGCCACCCCCGTCAAGGCGCAGGCAATCATCACGGACATCGCTTTGTTGCGCATCTTCACGAAGTTGTTCCCCCAACTTCCCGGAACTGCCTGGTCATTGCAGTTCTTACGGCTATTACGGTCGTGCGCCCGGGACGCTACCAGCGACCACTCCAGGCACGCTACGACTCAACTGCCCCATCGGCCGAGGAACATTCGGGCGATCGCCAATTGCTCCGTATCCAGCGGGTCTTCGTCCTCGATGTTCCAGAGAAGGTTCTGCAGGGCGCGGCCGAGAGTCCAGGCCTTGGCACGCTCACGGTCGAGCCCGAGAGTCTCGGTCATCAAGTCGAAACGCCACCGGACCTCGGAGAGCGAGAAATCATTGGCGAGCGCCGGCATCAGGTCGAATCCGGGGTCTCCGGCGAGCGGCTTGGGGTCGATGGCGAGCCACGGCTCGCGGTCGGCGGCGAGCACGTTGTCGTAGTGCAGATCCCAGTGCAGCAGCCGGTCGCCGGGTTCGTCCGCGACCTCCCGTACGGCGGCCGCGCAGTCGGCGATCACCGCGCGGGCCTCGCGGTCGGCGACCCGCGCGAGCGCGGCGGGCAGCCGCTCCTGCATGCCGCGGGCCGCGGCGCCGAGGGTGCGCAGTCCCGGCGGTGCGGGTACGGCGGTGAGCCGGGCGAGCAGTTCGGCGAGGATACGGACGGCGTCGCGGGAGTCGTCGAGCGCGGAGAGGTGACGGGTCTCGTCGAGCCGTTCCAGGAGCAGGGTGTTGGTGGGTGCGTCGTGCGCGAGGAGCCGGACCGCACCGTCACCGCCCCACCGGCGCAGCGCGACCGGCTCCCCCTCGCTCTCCGCGTCGAGCACCTGCAACTTCAGCGCGGCACGACTCCCGTCCGCCCGCACCACCGGCAGCACGAGCGCGGCGACCCCGTGCATCGCGGGCCCGGTCACCCGCAGCCCCCACCGCTCGCAGAACTCCCGTGCTTGCAGAGGAAGTTGCCGGACGAACGCCCGCCCCGCGTCCCCGTTGTACTTGACCTGCGCCGCAGCGAATTCTTCCGGAACGTGGATCACGGGGCCGATGTTAGGCCGCCGCGGCCCGGGGCCTCAGTGGGCGAGCTTCAGGCCGATGACGCTGGCGACGATCAGGGTCAGGAAGAGGATCTTCAGCGGGGAGGCCGCCTCCGACCCCGTGGCCATCGCGTACACGATGGTGAGCACCGCTCCGATGCCGACCCACACCGCGTACGCCGTACCGACCGGCAGATCACGCATCGCGTAGGCGAGTCCGGCCATGCTCGCGCCGAGGCCGGCGACGAAGACCAGGGACGGCCCGAGCCGCGAGAACCCCTCGGACTTGCCGAGCGCGGTGGCCCACACCGCTTCCATGAGTCCGGACAGAGTAAGAATCAGCCATGCCATGACAGCCCTCCACGGGCCGTCTTGTCGCACACCGGGTACGGCACCCCTCGTCCGGAAGCCCCTGGTCGGGGGCTCCCCACCAAGGTCTCACACCCCGCGCGGGAGCGGCAATCACGCCCAGCAGCCCGCCCCCGGCCGTCAGGAAGCAGGCGCCCTGGACGCCGCCGCGGCGAGCGCCGCGCCGAGGACGAGGAGGGTGAGGCTGATGAAGATCTCGTAGCCGTCGGCGTAGAGGAAGCGGAGGAAGCCCATGAAGGGGATCCAGACGTCGAATGCCTCGTGGACGATGCCCTGCAGGCCGCCGAAGAGGAGCAGGAAGCTGAGGAAGCCCAGGATGCCTTTCATGCCGTCAGGCTAGGAAGGCCAGGTCGGGGGCGCTGTCGTCCATCGGTCTACGGTCGGCGGGCGGGTGTCGTCCGAAAGTATCGGCCCGGGGTGCGGGCGCGGTCCCGGGGGCCGGGCGGGACGTAGGTTCGTCCCATGTGGACCCCTGCCATGCGGACCCCGCGGACGCGCCGCGACTGGTACGCCGATATCGGGTTCTTTCTCTTCGCGGCCGCCTTCGCGGTGCTCTCGGCGGACTCGGTGCATCTCGACGAGGACATGTCGCGCCAGGCCCTGGTCGTCGACCAGGTGGTGGGGGCGCTGGGGTGTGCCGCGGTGTTCCTGCGGCGGCGGTGGCCCGTGCAACTGGCCCTCGCGCTGCTGGTGTTGGGGAATCCGTTCCACTTCATGGGCGGCGCGACGGTGGTGGCGATGTTCACCGTGGCCGCGCACCGGCCGCTGCGGTCGACGGCGTGGGTCTCGGCGGCGGTCGCCGTGCCGTTCGTCCTGTTCCTCGCGCGGAACCCGCAGACGGACGACCCGCGGACCGGCTCCGCCCTGACGTACTTCGCGCTGATCGCGGGCTCGATCGGCTGGGGCCTGTACGTACGCAAGCGCCGGCAGCTGATCGCCTCGGTCGAGGAGCGGGCCGCCGCCGAGGCGGGTCGCCTGGCCCGCGAGGAGATCGCCCGCGAGATGCACGATGTGCTGGCCCACCGGCTCTCGCTGCTGAGCGTGCACGCAGGGGCGCTCGAGTTCAATCAGGACGCGTCCAAGGCGGAGGTACGGCAGGCGGCCGGGGTGATCCGCGACAGCGCGCACCGGGCGCTGCAGGACCTGCGCGAGGTGATCGGGGTGCTGAGGGCGCCGTCCGTCGGGGGAGCCGGCGGGACGGGCCGGCCGCAGCCGACGCTGCGGGACATCGACCGCCTGGTCGCCGAGTCCCGGGAGGCCGGCGCGGACGTCACGTACCGCGGCCCGGAGTGCGGCACCGGCACGCTCGCGGCCGCAGCCGAGCGCGCCGCGTACCGCGTCGTCCAAGAGGGCCTGACCAACGCCCGCAAGCACGCCCCCGGCGAGCGGGTCACGGTCACCGTGTCCGGCGGCCCCGGCGAGGGCCTGACGGTGGAGGTGGCCAATCCCGTGGCCGACGGCTCCGGCGCCGGCATCCCCGGCGCCGGGCAGGGCCTGATCGGGCTCGGCGAGCGCGCCGCGCTGGCCGGCGGGCAGCTGCAACACGGCCCGGAGGACGGGACGTTCGTACTGCGCGCCCGGCTGCCCTGGGACGGTGCGCCGGCGGACGCCCCGGACGAGAGCGCATGACGTGACCGCGATGATCCGCGTACTCCTGGTCGACGACGACCCGCTCGTCCGCTCCGGGCTGCGCCTGATGCTCGCCGGTGCGCCGGACATCGAGGTCGTGGCGGAGGCGGGCGACGGCGCCGAGGTGGGGCCGCTGGTGGCCCGGCACTCCCCCGACGTCGTCCTGATGGACATCCGGATGCCCGGCGTGGACGGCCTCGCCGCCGCCGAGGCGCTGCGCGCGGGAGCCGCGGGCTTCGTGGTGAAGGACATGCCCCCGCAGGAGATCGTGACGGCGGTACGGAGGGTCGCGGCCGGCGATCCGGTGCTCTCGCCGGAGGTGACCCGGCAGCTCATCGACCAGGTGGCCGCGGGGGCGGGCCGCAGCAGAAGCGCGCGGGCCGACCACGCCCGTGAGCGGCTCGCGCGGCTCGGCGACCGCGAGCGCGAGGTGGCCGTGGCGGTCGCGAGCGCGAGGTGGCCGTGGCGGTCACGGGCGGCGGCTCGAACGCGCAGATCGCCGCGGACCTCCACCTGTCGGTCCCGACCGTCAAGACGCACATCTCCCGCGTCCTGGCCAAACTGGACCTGACCAGCCGGGTGCAGATCGCGCTGCTCGTGCAGGAGGCCGGGGAGGTGCCGGGGCGACCCTGACCCCGGCCCTCCGCGACGCCGGGCGCCCCTACTTCCCGCGCGCCAGCGCGATCGCCCCGCTCAAGCGCTCGCCCGCCTCGTAGACCATGTACGGCACGCCGTCCTCGGTGCCGAAGCTGGGTGCCGCGGAGCGGCCGTCGTCCGGGTCCTCGTCCATGGACTCGTGGAGGATGCCGAGGTGCTCGCGGCGGGAGAAGTCGGCGCCGACCTCGGTGATGAGGATGTTGCCGCCACTGCCCTTGTCGCAGTGGTAGACGACGTACGCGGTGCCGCCCCGGGTGAGCAGGTGCGGGGCGCCGATGTCCTGGGCGCCGACGTCCGAGTGCCGCACCAGCGGGGTCTGGTCGAAGGTCCAGGACAGGCCGTCCGCGGACCAACCCCAGCCGATGTCACGGTGGTTGGAGGCGTTGTTCAGCATGAAGAGCATCACATAGCGGGCGCCGCGGTCCGGCAGGTCGTGCCGGAAGACCCGGGCGTAGGAGGTCTCCGTGGTGCCGGGCGGCTGCATGGCGGTGGTGAGGACCGTGCGGTCGTACGTGAAGTCGATGCCGTTCTTGGAGCGGGCGAGGCGGGTCGTGGTGTTCTCGCCGTGGAAGTACAGCCACATCTCCTGCGCGTCCTCGTTCCACAGCACGTGCGGGGACGAGACATGGCTGACGTCGTAGTGCGGGGACCAGACGTTGGAGACGATCGGGTTGTGCGGGTACTCGGTGAAGGGGCCCTCGAGGGAGTCGCCGTACGCCAGGCAGATGCCACCGGGGGCGTCGTGCGGCGCGTAGTAGAGGTAGTAGCGGCCGAGCGCGCCCGGGACGCGGCCCTCGGCGCCGCGGATGCACGGGAAGATGATCTCGCCGGTGGGGTTGTACTTCAGGTCGGAGGGCTTGAGCAGGGTCTTGACGTACGTGTAGTCGGGGAAGCCGCCGGGGGCGGCCGCCGCGCTCGGGGCCACGGTGGCACCGACCGCGAGGACCGTGCCGGTGGCGGCGGCGCCGCGCAGCAGGGTGCGGCGGCCGAAGGGGCGGGTGGCGCTGTGCTGGTGCTGCGGCTCGTGGTGCTCGTTCATGTCCGTTCTCCGTCCCGGGAGTTGGGGTCATGCGGGCGAGTGGATCGAGGTGGTTGCGGATCGCTCACAGATGCGCGGCCGCGGTGACGCAGAAGCCGCCGAGGGCGACCGCCCACACGTACGGCAGGGTGCGGATCATCACCTGCTGCGGGCTCACCCCCGCGTACTGGGCGCTCCACACGGTCTGCGTACTGGTCGGGTCGGCGACGCCGAAGACCTGGTTGTACGAGGCGGCGATGCCGAGCACCGCGACCGCCGGGTAGATGCCGGCCGCGATGAGGACGCCGGCGATGCCCGCGCCGAGGCCGTACACATTGAGCGGGCCGCGGTACAGGCACAGCGGCACGAGCAGGGTGAAGACCAGCACGAACAGCACCGGGTTCTGCGGGCTGACCGCCTTCACCAGCGGCTCCAACGCCTCGATGGCGCCGGGAAGTTGGACGGCGGCGAGCAGGATGCCGATGGCGATGAAGAGGGCGATCGGCGGGGCGGCCACCTCGAAGCCGCCGTACAGGGTGCGCAGCAGGCGCTTGTTCATCTCGCGCGGCCGGGTCGTGGTGATCAGTGCGTAGAGCACGCCGGCGAGGAGGGAGGGGATGATGGCGAGCTCGAAGCCGAGGGCCAGGATCAGCGGGATCACAGGGGTGATCAGCGCGTACCAGGGTGCGTCGCCGAGCCGCTCACGGCGTGAAGTCGGGGCCGCGGAGGCCGACTTGAGGGACCAGGTGTGCTCGACTCCGCGCCGCCGGGACTCGATCAGTACGTAGGCGACCGCGGCGACCAGGGCGAACGGGAACAGCTTCACCATGAAGTCGCGCACCTGCGGCACCGGCAGATCGAGCGCCGTGGAGAAGAACTGCCAGATCGGCAGCTCGAAGGGCACACCGACGGCGATGCCCATCAGGATGGTGCCGGCCGCGGTGACCTTGGGGATGCCCACGGCGATCATCGCGGGGATGCCGATGATGCCGGCGAGCATCGCGGCGGGCGCCGAGCCCGTGACCGTACCGATGAGAGCCGAGACGCCGAGTACGCCCAGAGCCACGACAGTTGGCCGGTCGCCGCCGAATTCGACGATCTTGCGGACGATGGTGCCTGCGATGCCCGTCTCGTCGAGGAGCTTGCCGAGCCAGGAACCGAGCAGCACCGCGATCATCGTCGAGGCGAGCATCGGCGAGCCCTCCTGGAGGACCGTGTCCAGGACGCTCTCCTTGCCGGTGAAGGACGCTCCGGCGACGACCGCGATGGCGACGCCGAGCAGCACCAGGGCGAAGGCGGTGGGGAGTTTGCGGGTGAGCATGGCGGCGACTCCGGCCGCCATGATGATGAGGATGACAACGCCCATGACGTCACTTCACTTCTCTTCGGGCGACCGCGTCGGCGAGCGCGGCCGTCAGGTGCAGGGGGCTGCGGCCCAGGCCGCAGACGGTGCGGGCGTACGCGTGCGCGGCGATCTCCTCGGCGCCCGCCACATGGCCGTACCGGGTGAACCGGCCGGCTCTCAGGACCACATGGCCGAGCGCGCGCCTGAGTGCGTCGCGGTCCGGGCCGTGGTGCAGCCGCTCGTGCACGGCCTCGTGGGCGAGGGCGGCGGCGCGCGGGGAGCCCGGCGGGTACCAGTGCCGCCAGCCGCGTGCGTCGATCAGTGCCTCGGCGGCGTCCAGGGTGTCGGTGAACAGCTCGACGGTGGGCCGGGGCCGCGACCGGTAGCGGGCGATCAGGCCGAGCTCGAGTCCGTCGGTGCGCTCGACGATCTCGGCGTGGAAGTCGGAGTCGAGGTCGGTGGCCGGCAGCGCGGACCCGAACTCGTCGGCGGCGTACGCCCATTGGCGCAGCAGCTCCGGGTCGCGGGCCTCGTGCGTGGGCGTGCCGGCCAGCAGCCGTACCGCGAGGTCGATGTCGTCGGCGGTGTCCAGATCGGTGCCCACCTCGTCCAGGTCGGTGCCCACCTCGCGCACCCCCGCCGTCACGACCGCACCTCGACGACCGCCACCACCGGCTCGCTGCCGAGCCGCGCGCGCAGTTCGCCGCGTGCGAGCGCGAGCAGCGGTTCCGGTTCCAGTACGCCGGAGAGGTCGGCGATCCGTGAGCCGAGCAGCAGCCGCACCGCGGGCGCCCGTACGCCGCCGTCGCCGTAGGAGGTCTTCTCCTTGACCAGGCGGGCCAGGACACTCGGCGCATCGGCGACGGTCGTGGATTCCACATGGGCGTCGGCGACGTGCAGCCGGACCACACCGTCGGCGTCCACGATCCGCACGGGGCGGCGGGTGGCCCGCATCCGGCGCCGCAGTTCGGTGCCGTAGACCGTGTGCGCCGGAGTGCCGGCGAGCACCTCGACCGCGGAGGCGTCGGTCTTCAGGCTGGCGGCGGCGGTACGCAGGCGCTCGTCGTCGTCGGCGCGGTGCGCCCGGTCCTGGGTGCGCAGCTCGGTGGCGCCGGTGGCGACCGCCCGCACCGTGCTGGTCTGCGGGTCCACGGTCACCTCGACCTCGACGCCCTCGGCCGCCGCACCCTGCGCGACGACCGCGGCCTCCGCCTCCGCCCGTACGCCGAGGATCTGCTCCTGCCCGGCACCCGGGATGATCCGCTCGATCTGCTCGCGGACCAGGGCGAGGGCCACGCCGATCGGGCTGATCACCTCGCTGTGCTTGGCGATCCGGCCCTCGACACCGCTGACCGCGGCCAGATGCGGGGTGACGGAGGCCGCGCCTCCGCCACCGCCCACAAGTACGGCGGTGTCCTTGTCGAGGCGGTAGTCGCGGACCATCGCGTCCACGACCGTGCGCACCTGCGCCGTACCCGCGTCCAGGATCTTCGCCGCGGCGTCGTCGACGTCCGTGCCGAGCTGCGCGGCGAGCGGTGCGATCGCGGCCCGCGCCACGTCCCGGTCGCAGCGGGCGAAGTCGCCCTCGGGGACCCGGCCGAGCGCGTTCGCCGCGCAGGTCATGGTGATCGCGAAGCGGCCGCCGGCGGCGTCGAGCACCGCGTAGTCGGCGGGGTCGTCCGCCATCGGCCTGATCGTGGCGACGGTGGCGTCCCGCAGATCGTCCGCGGTCGCGAAACAGGCGTACGGCAGACCGGCGATGTGCGCACTGCGCGGCCCCACCCCGGTCACCTTGCCGCCGCCGATCCGCACCATCGAGCCGCCGCCGACGCCCACGGTCCGTACGTCCAGGGCGTTCAGATACGACTTCTTGCCGAGGATCGTGGCATGTTGGACGGCGACCTTGCCGCGCCGCACCACGCTGATGTCGGTGGACGTACCGCCGGTCTCCAGGAAGACGCCCTCGCTGATCCGCTCCTGCATCAGCGCGCCCGCGACCCCGGCGGCCGGCCCGGACAGCACCGTGAGCAGCGGCCTGCGCCGCATCTCGTCCAGGGACATCACACCGCCGTCGCAGCGCATCACCATCAGCGGCGAGGTCACCCCGGCCTTGGTGATGGACGCGTCGACCAGGTCCGCGGTGGCCAGCATCCGCGGCAGGATCGCCGCGTTCACCACGGCGGTACGGGTGCGCTTGTGCAGCCCGTAGAGCGAGGTGATCTCGTGTGCCGCGGTCATCGGAAGGCCGTGCCCGCGGGCCGCCTCGCGCACCGCCTCCTCGCCCTCGGGACGGTCGACGCTGAACGGCTCGCTGGCCACCAGGACCTCGGCGCCGTCCTGGACCAGGGCATCGGCGGCGCGCTGCACGGCGGCCCGGTCGCCGGGGTCGGCGACATGTGCGTAGGCCAGCGGGAGCCGCTTGCCGGGGGTGAGTTCGAGCTTGCCGAGTGCGCCGAGGCGGCGGGTGAGGAAGGCGCTCGGTCCGGTCCCGATACCGATCAGACCGACGGTGGCGACATCGCCCTCCAGAAGGGCGTTGGTAGCCTGAGTCGTTCCGTGCGCCAGGAAGGCGACGTCCTCCGGGGCGCGGCCGGTCTCCTCCAAGAGCCGGCCGAGAGCTTCCACGATGCCGTGCGCGACGCCGTCCTCGTGGTGGTGGCTGGTGGGGACCTTCACCTGGCCGAGCAACTCCAGGGACGTGGCGTCCACAGCCACGGCGTCGGTGAAGGTTCCGCCCACGTCGATGCCGACGCGGATGCGGTGGGTGGTCATGTCAGGGCACCTCCTTGTGCGGGTGTGGCACGTGCGCGGGCGGGCCGGGTGGGACAGGTGGAGCTGTCCCACCCGGCAGCCGGCGCCGGACTGCGGGTACGGGTGGAGCCGTACCAGTGGCGTCCGGGCGCCGAATTCAGTAGCCCCGTACGTCGGGCCAGTGGCGCTGTACTCCCTCGCGGTCGAGCAGCCGGGCGAACTCCTCGAACCGCTTGTCCTCGGCCTGCACCTGGCGCGGCTCGACCGCCTCGCTCAGGCAGTGCGCGGCGAGGGCGCCCGCGACCTCGCCGATGTTCCACTCCACCGGGTGGAGCCGGTAGCAGCCGTTGGTGATGTGCGTGGTGCCGATGTTCTTGCCGGCCGGCAGCAGATTGCGGACCCGGCGCGGCACCAGGGCGCCGAGCGGGATCTCGAACGGCACCGAGCCGACATCGATGTAGTTGTCGCCGCCGGTCGACGGGTGCAGGTCGATCCGGTAGCTGCCCACGCCCACCGAGTCCCGGTAGCGGGTGCGCCCGTGCGTGCCGACCACGTCGACGGCCACGTCCTGCTCGGTGACCGTGGTGACGGCCTTGATACGGCGGGACTCGCGGACGTACGGCGCCTTCGCCAGGCCGTCCGCGGTGCCGGTGATGTCGGGGCGGATCCGCAGCCCCGGGAAGCCCTTGCCGCCGTCCTCGCGGGGCGCCTCGGTCTGCAGCCAGTACAGGACGGAGAGCGACAACTGCCGTGCCTCGGCGACCGCTTGGGCCGAGACCTCCTTGCCCGCGCCGATCAGCGGCTTCAGCCAGTAGTCGTTCAGCGGCCAGTTGACAAGCGTGATGTCCGAGTCGAAGGCGCCCGGGCGGTGCAGCTTCCTGGCCAGGATGCGGCGGAAGCCCCACAGCTCCTTGTCGCCCGCGTCCGCGCTCTGGTCGGCGTTGACGGCGAGCGGGTCGACCTCCGGGTTCGGTACGAACGTACGCGGCACGGACTCCAGGGAGCGCGGGTCGGGCGCGAGGAAGCCGAGCAGCGGCCCCGGCCAGAAGTCCGGCTGGTACGAGCGCCAGAAGTCGTAGTCCATGGGGCGCTCGATGACGTGGTTCTCGCCCTCGTGGTGGGAGAGCGCGAAGCAGACGGTGATGCCCTGCTGGTTCAGCGGCTGCGCCTCCTCGGGCGCGTGCGGCTCGCCGAACTCGGCGCGCGACTCGGCGCCCAACGCATGCTCCACGCCGCCCAGTTCGAGCAGCTCGCCGGTCTCGGTGGCGTCGATGACGTAGCGCGCGGGGATGGTGATCCGCTCGCCGTCGCGCAGGTTCTCCAGGGTGACCGAGCGGATGACATCGTTATCGGCCTCGGCGGCGACCGGTGCGTGCTCGGTCAGCAGGGTGAGCCGGCCGGACGCGCGGTGCGGGGCGAGCATGCCCTCGAGGACGGCGAGCGCGACGCGCGGCTCGTGGCAGAGCTTGCTGACGCGGCCGGCGCCCGGGTTCAGATGGTCGAGCGCCGAGGCCTCGGAACGCATCGGGTACCACTGCCGGTAGTAGTCCCGGATCGACTCGCGCATGCTGCGGTACGAGGCGGTGGTGCCGAACTGCTCGACCCAGGGGTGCTCGTCGGGCGGTACGGCCTGCGAGGTCAGCTGGCCGCCGACCCAGTCGGTCTCCTCGGTGAGGACCACGGTCCGCCCGGCCCGGCAGGCGGCGAGGGCGGCGGCGACGCCGCCGAGGCCTGCGCCGACGATGAGGATGTCAGGTTCGGGTGTCACGGGTTCGGTTCTCCTTGCGACGTGCTGTGCGGGGTGCGGGGTGAAGTGCTGTGCGAGGTGCGGGAGTTGTCGTACGTCAACGGGCTTCGGGCGGTGGTCCCGACGTGGCGCCGGGGCGATATGTGCAGGCCACCAGCGGTTCGTCGGCCTCCTCGCCGGCGACGAGGGCGGCGAGCAGCCGTACGGCGGCGGCGCCGAGCCGGGCCCGCGGGATGTCGAACCCGGTGGGCACGGGCTGCTCGCGCAGATCGGGCGGCGGGCTGCCGAGCAGGGCGAGCGACACGTCTCCGGGGCAGTCGAGGCCCGCCTTGCCGGCGGCCGCGAGCAGCGCACGCCAGACGGCGGAGGTGTCGGTCTCCTCGGCCACGAACGCGGTGACACCGTCCGCGAGCCACTCGCGCAGCCGCTCCGGCGTCAGGTCCTGCTCCGGGTCGCCGCAGCGCACCACGGCATCGGGTCCTGACGGCAGGCCCGCGCCCTCGAGGCCTTCCCTGAAGCCCTGTTCACGGTCGGTGGAGGCGGGCGCCTCGTCGTCCTCACGGACCAGGACGATCCGCCGGTGGCCCTGCTCGGCCAGCCGCTCCACCACCTCGCGGCTGGCACTGACGTAGTCGGCACCGACCCAGGGCAGGCCCTCCAACTCGTCGCGGCGGCCCAGGTGGACGACCGGGAAGCCGTCCGCGACGAGCCGGCGCAGCTCGGCGGCCGGCGCGTGCCGGCCGAGGAACAGACAGCCGTCCGCGAGCCGGGCCCGGCGCAGCGCCTGACTGCCGGCCCCGGCGCCGCCGGTGCTGGAACCGGTGAAGAGCACCAGGTCGTAGCCGCGCGCGGCCGCCTCCTGCTCCACGCCGACCAGGAACGGGTAGTACGAGTGCTGCACATCCGTGGGGAAGGTGGCGGTGAAGCTGAAGACGCCGAGCAGGTCGTTGCGCGCGGCGGCGAGGCTGCGGGCGGCCGGGTCCGGTACGTAGCCGAGGCGGCCGGCCGCGTCGAGCACCTTCTGCCGGGTCTCGTCCGAGATGGACGGGCCCTGCTTCTTGCCGCCAAGCACCAGCGAGACCGTGGTCTGCGAGACCCCGGCGAGCCGCGCGACCTCCGCCTGCCGCGGCCGCCCGGTCCGCCCCGCGGGCGCAGGCGCGCGGCCGGGCCG
>NZ_QUAK01000035.1 GCF_003429565.1 Streptomyces triticagri | reverse complement strand
GGCGCAAGCGGGCGTCCCGGCGGCGGGCACGCGCGCGACGCGGTCGGGCGCACGGGACGCGGCGCAGCCGCCGCAGGCAGCAGCCTCGGGAGCGCGCGGTGGACCGCCCGTGCCGCGGTATCGGATCGGCCCCGTGGTGCAGGCGCTGCTGCGCCTCGGCCGGCAGCGCGGGACTGCCGAACTGACCCGCCGCCTCACGGAGTTGATCCGCGTATGCCAGTACTTCGAGCGCCTCGAGGCGACGCGGCAGCGCACGACGGCGGCGGACGCCGCGGACGGGCCGTCCGTACGCGACGAGGCCGTGGCCGACGCGGTGTGGTGGGCCTCGCAGTTGACTGCCGAGGTGCTCACCCGGGTGCCCGACGCCGAGCCGTACGCCGACGTGCTCCGCCGTCTCGTGGACTGCATCGGCGCCACGGAGGCGCAGCGGAGGGCCTCTTCCGGTACGGGCCCTGCGGGAGTTGCCGTCGCAGACCCGGCTCCGGCGGCGAGTCGGGCGGCGACGGCTGCCGAGGCCCCCGGGAGGAGGGGCGACGAACGGCCGGCCGACCACGGCGTGGGGACGCTGGGCGAAGAGCCGAGCGGCTCCGGCGGTGCCGGGGACGGAGCAGCGGGCGCGGCCACGGCCGGTGCGGGTGCAGGAAACGCGGCAGCTGGAGGAGCGGCCCACGGCGATGCGGGAGCCGGGTGGGGCTTCGCGGCGCACGGCCCCGCATCCCGGGCCGGGGCGTCGGCGGTGTCGTCGTGGGGCGATGCGGCCGGAGCGGTTCCGGCGGCTCCGAGCGCTGCAGGTGCTGTGCCGTCGGTGCCGGGCGGTCACCCGGTCCACGTCGCACAAGCCGTGTCGTCCGCGGAGACGAGGTGGCAGGCCTCGTCACCGGCGTCCGAGAAGGCCGGGGATCACCACCCGGCCGGGGAGGACAGGGCCCTACGGAGTGTCGGTCGGTCGCGGGCCTTCGACGTGTTCGGGGCATGGTTCTGGCGAGGTCTCGCGCTGCCAGCGGAGGCGCGGATGGAGTTGTTCCGGTGTCTGGTGGTGGCGGAGAGCGGTCGGGGCGAGCAGCGGTATCTCGACGGGGTCGCGGAGTGGCTGCGGGACGAGCCCCGGGTCGTACAGCCGTTGCTGACCGGGTGGTTCGGGGATCGGCGGGCGCTCAGGTCCGCGCCGGAGGCGACCGTCGCACGCGCCGCGCAGGCCCTGCTGCACACGCACCGGCACGGCGCCATCGACGACCTGACGGAGGCGCTCGTCGGCTGCGCGCACCCGCTCGGTGACGAACTGCTCGGCGCACTCGCCGAGGACGAACCGTCTGCGATGTGCCGCGCCGTCGACCGCTGGGCCCACGACGAACGCCCCGAGCGCCGGGTGGCCGCCGCCGCGTACGGCGTGCGGGCGGCGCCGCGCGCCAGGAGCGAGGCCGACCACAGCCTCCTGCGGTACGCGGCCCTGGCGCTGCTCGCCCGCCCGGCGGACTGCACGCTGCACGGCTCGGCGCTTGCCCTGCTGGTCCGCGACCCCGTGAGCCGGGACCGCTACCTCGAGCTCGCGCTCACCCGGTTCGAGGCAGGAGATCCGCAGGTCACGGCCGGGGCGATCGCCGCCGCGCTGCCCACCCACCCGGACGAGGTCCTGGCGGCCTTCCGCCGCCGACTCGCCGAGCCGGGTCCGGTACCGGGAGACCTCCTGCGGACCCTGGCCGGGGTGACCACGCACTCACCGGCCCGCCGGGTCGCCGTCCTGGTCCAGGACTTCCTCGCGGCACGGCCCGAGGCCGCGGGCGAGGCCGCCGCGTACATCGACGCCGGTCTCGAACAGGGCCCCCACGCGCGCGTGGTGCTGCATCCGCTGGTGTCCGGACTGATCCGCGGCGGCCCGGTACGGATCAGGGCCGCACTGGCCGGGGTGCTCGCGGATCCGGGCACGCCCGTCTCCGGGGAGCTGCGCGGTGAGCTGCTCGAGCTGCTGCTCGGCACGGAGCAGGATCCCGTCGTCCTCGACGTGGTCCTGTGCGTACTCGCCGCGCGCCGCGCGGGCCGGTCGCCCGCCGCGACCTGCGCTCTCGTACGGCGCACCGGCCGGCTCCTCGTCCGTACGCCCGAGGGGGCGGGCCGCTTCGACCGGCGGCTCGTCGACCTCGCGCGCGGGGACGCCGACCTGGCACGGACCGTCGCGCAGTGGATCGCGGACGCCCCGCAGGAGTGGGCCGCCCTGGTCGGCCCGAGCGCCCGCCGCACGATCGTGAATCTGGCGGGTGCCGAGGAGACCCCGGCCGTGGTTGCCGGCGGCGTCGCAGGGCGGCCCGCCGTCGTGTGACCTGGGTGGCTTGCTGCCCGCAAGGCCCGGCCGATGCGAGCGGCCCGGGCCCGGCATGGCACCCTTGGAGCTGCGCAACGCAACCAACAGGACGTACACAGGTTCGGCGAGGAGCAAACACCGTGCAGCGCTGGCGAGGCTTGGAGGACATCCCCGAGGACTGGGGGCGCAGCGTCGTCACCATCGGTTCCTACGACGGGGTGCACCGCGGTCACCAGCTGATCATCGGGCGGACCGTGGAGCGGGCCCGAGAGCTCGGCATCCCCTCGGTCGTCGTCACCTTCGATCCGCACCCGAGCGAGGTCGTGCGCCCGGGGAGCCATCCGCCGCTGCTCGCGCCGCACCATCGCCGGGCGGAGCTGATGGCGGACCTCGGTGTCGACGCGCTGTTGATCCTGCCGTTCACGGCGGAGTTCTCGAAGCTGTCGCCCGCCGACTTCGTGGTCAAGGTCCTGGTGGACAAGCTGCACGCGCGCGTGGTCGTCGAGGGTCCCAACTTCCGCTTCGGGCACCGGGCCGCGGGCAATGTCGCGCTCCTGACCGAGCTCGGTGCGACGTACGACTACGAGGTCGAGGTCAACGACCTCCGGGTGACCGGCGAAGCGGGCGGCGGTGAGCCGTTCTCGTCGACCCTGACGCGCCGCCTGGTCGCCGAGGGCGACGTGGCCGGTGCCGCGGAGATCCTCGGGCGGCCGCACCGGGTCGAGGGCGTGGTGGTGCGCGGGGCGCAGCGCGGGCGTGAACTGGGCTTCCCCACGGCCAATGTGGAGACCCTGCCGCACACGGCGATCCCCGCGGACGGGGTGTACGCGGGGTGGCTCGACGTGGCCGGCGAGGCGATGCCGGCGGCGATCTCGGTCGGGACGAATCCGCAGTTCGACGGGACGGAGCGGACGGTCGAGGCGTACGCGATCGACCGGGTCGGTCTTGATCTGTACGGGCTGCACGTGGCCGTGGACTTTCTCGCCTTCGTGCGGGGGCAGTTGAAGTTCGACTCCGTCGAGCAGCTGCTCGAGGCGATGGCTGAGGACGTCAAGCGGTGCCGGGAGCTGACCTCTTCAAGCCCGTCCGGCGATTGAGGACATCTTTGCGCCCGGCCAGGTCAGCGACCTGAAGCCGTGGCCCAGTGACAGGCGACCCGGGTCGCCCCCGTGCCGCCGAGGACCGCCAGGTCCTCCCCGCGGCAGGCGTCCGCCACGCCCGCCCGCTCCGCCTCGCCGGACGCAAGGACCTGGCACCGCGCGTGGAAGCGGCAGCCCGACGGGATCCGGGTCGGGTCCGGCGGCTCACCGGCGAGCACCACCGGCTCGCCCCCGGCCTCCGGAAGTACGGACAACAGGGCCTGGGTGTACGGGTGTCGAGGTGATGTCAGGACCTCCTCCACGGAGCCCGTCTCGACGATCCGGCCCAGGTACATCACCGCCACCCGGTCCGCGATGTTCCAGGCGAGACCGAGGTCGTGGGTGACGACCAGCGCCGAGAGGCCGAGTTCCGCGCGCAGGCCGAGCAGCAGCGCCAGGATCTCGCCGCGGACCGAGGCGTCGAGGGACGCCACCGGCTCGTCGGCCACGATGAGTTCGGGATCGAGCACGAGCGCACCGGCGATCACCACACGCTGCCGCTGCCCACCGGACAGCTCGTGCGGGTACCGCAGGAAGAAGCGCTCGGGCGGCCGCAGTCCGGCCCGGGACAGCGCCTCGGTGACCTTCGCGCGCTCGTCGCCCGCGTACCCGTGGATGCGCAGCCCCTCGGCGACCGCCTCGTACACCGTGTGCCGAGGATTGAGCGAGCCGCTCGGGTCCTGCAGGACCAGCTGCACGCGCTTGCGGTACGCCTTCAGTGCGCGCCCCTCGTACCGCAGCGGGCTGCCGTCGAAGGACACGGCACCCTCGGTCGGCTTGACGAGCCCGAGCAGCGAGCGGGCCAGCGTCGTCTTGCCGCAGCCGGACTCGCCGACCAGGGCGACGATCTCGCCCGGCGCGATGTCGAGATCGACCCCGTCGACCGCGCGGGCCTCGGGCGCGCCCCGGCGGCCGGGGAAGGTGATGTGCAGTCCCTCGGCGCTGAGCAGGGGGGAATCGTTCATCGTGTGCTCCTCGGCGGACGCCCGCTGCGTCGCGCGTACTTGTCGGCGGGTGCCGGTCTCATGAGGCGTGCCTTTCGTCTGCCAAGGGGCCCGCCCCTCATCGCGTCTGCTCGACCACGGCCGCCGAGGCGCCCACATGGACGCAGGCGGCCCGCCGCCCGGGCGACGCCGAGCGCAGCTCCTGGTCCTCGGTGGCGCAGATGTCCAGGGCGACCGGGCACCGCGGGTGGAACGTACAGCCGCCCGGCAGCGCGGAGGGATCCGGCGGGTCGCCGGCGAGGCCGCGCGGCGCCCGCCGGGAGGCCGGGTCGCCGATCCGCGGGAAGGCGCCGGACAGCGCCTTTCCGTACGGGTGCTCGGCGTCCTCGTAGACCTGGGAGGCCGGTCCCTCCTCGACGACGCGGCCCGCGTACATCACCGCGAGCCGGTCGCAGGTGTCGGCGAGGACCGCAAGGTCGTGACTGATCATCACCAGGCCGAGACCCTTGTCCGACACCAACTGCTCGATCAGGCGCAGGATCTGGGCCTGGATCATGACGTCGAGCGCGGTGGTCGGCTCGTCCGCGACGATCAGGCTCGGGTCGCAGGCGAGCGCCATGGCGATCATGACGCGCTGGCGCTGGCCGCCGGAGAGTTCGTGCGGATAGGCCTGGGCGCGTGCGGCGGGCAGGCCGACCTGCTCCAGGAGCTCGCCGACCCGCTTCTTCGCGGCCGTCGGGGTCGCCGTGCGGTGGATGAGCATGGGCTCGGCGATCTGGTCGCCGATGCGGTGCACCGCGTTGAGCGAGTGCATCGCGCCCTGGAAGACGATCGACGCCCCGGCCCAGCGCACCGCGCGCAGCCGCCCCCACTTCATGGTCAGCACGTCCTCGCCGTCAAGCAGCACCTCGCCGGTGATCCGGGTGCCGGCGGGCAGCAGGCGAAGGAGCGCGAGCGCCAGGGTCGACTTGCCGCAGCCGGACTCGCCGGCGATACCGAGCTTCTGGCCGGCTTCGAGGGACAGGTCGACGCCGCGGACGGCGGCCGCCCCCGAGGCGTAGGTCACTTCGAGATTCCTGATGTCCAGGAGGCTCAACGGGTCACCCCCAGCTTGGGGTTGAGTACGGATTCGATGGTGCGTCCGCACAGGGTGAACGCGAGGGCGACGACGGCGATGGCCAGTCCGGGAGGCGCCAGGTACCACCAGGCACCCGAGCTGACCGCACCCGCCTCGCGGGCGTCCTGGAGCAGTCCGCCCCAGGAGACGATCATCGGGTCGCCGAGCCCGAGGAAGGCCAGCGTGGCCTCGGTCAGAATCGCCTGCGAGATCACCAGGGTGGTCTGGGCGAGCACGAGCGGCATCACATTGGGCAGCACATGACGGCCCATGATGTGCCGGTGGCCGCCGCCGAGCGCGGTGGCCCGCTCGATGTACGGCCGGGACTCGACCGCAAGCGTCTGGGCGCGTACGAGACGGGCCGTGGTGGGCCAGGCGGTGACGCCGATCGCGATGACCGTGGTCCAGATCGACTTGTCCATCACGGTGGCGAGCGCGATCGCGAGCACCAGGGTCGGCATCACCAGGAACCAGTCCGTGATCCGCATGATCACCGTCGAGTACCAGCCGCCGAAGTGCCCCGCGGTGATCCCGACGAGCGTGCCGATGGCCACCGTCAGGAACGCCGCGAGCAGCCCGACGGTCAGCGACACCCGTGCGCCCCACAGCAGCAGGGCGAGCAGATTGCGGCCGAACTGGTCGGTACCGAGCGGGAATTCACCGCTCGGCTCCTCCAGCGGAGTGCCGGGCGCGTCCGTGACGCTCTGCGCGTCCGAGCCGGTGATCAGCGGCGCCGCGAGCGCCAGCACCGCGATCAGGACGAGGATCACCAGGCCGGCGAGGCCGGAGCGGTGACCGCGGTACTGCCGCCAGAACTGGGCCGCCGCCCGCCTGCGCCGTGCCCAGGCCACACTCCGGGCGCTGGTCGCGGCGGACTTCGCCGTCTCGCCGGCCGGTGCCTCGGCCGAGGGTTTCGTACGGTCGGTCTTCATCGGCCCACCCGGGGATCGAGCAGCGGATAGATCAGGTCGGCCAGCGTGTTCATCAGGATCACCGCGGCGGCGAACACGAAGAACAGGCCCTGCACGAGCGGCAGATCGGGCACGCTCAGCGCCTGGTAGAAGAGCCCGCCGAGCCCCGGCCAGGAGAAGACGGTCTCCACCAGGATCGCGCCGGCCACCGTGTTCCCCAGATTCACGAAGAGCAGGGTCACCGTGGGCAGCAGGGCGTTCGGCACCGCGTGCTTGGTGCGGACCTCGTCGTCCCTGAGGCCCTTGGCGCGGGCCGTCGTCAGATAGTCGCTGCCCATCTCGTCGAGCAGCGAGGAGCGCATGACCAGGAGCGTGCGCGCGTACTCGACGGCGACCAGCGTGATCACCGGCAGGATCAGATGGTGCGCGACATCGATGACGTACCCGAAGCCGCTCTCGCCGCCCGACTCCATGCCGCCGGTCGGGAACATGCCCGGGATCGGGCCGATGCCCACCGACAGGACGATGATCAGCAGCAGTCCGAGCCAGAACGACGGCACCGAGTAAAGCGTCAGCGCGAACGCCGTGTTGAACCGGTCCCCGAAGCGCCCGTGCCGCCAGGCCGAGCGCGAGCCCAGCCAGATGCCGATCAGGGTGTACAGGACGAATGCCGTGCCGGTCAGCAGCAGCGTGGCCGGCAGGGCCTCGCTGATCTTGTCCACCACCGGAGCCTTGAACTGGTACGACGTGCCCAGATCGCCGGTGAGCGCCTTGCCGCAGTAGTCCGTGAACTGCTGCCACATCGGCAGATCGAGCCCGAACTCCTCGCGCATCGCGCGGATCTGCTCACTGCTGACCTGCCGCCCGCCGGTCATCGCCTTGACCGGGTCGCCGGGAATCAGCCGGAAGAGGAAGAAACTCGTGACGAGCACGGCGAACAGGGACACGGCCGCGCCGGCCAACTTGCCCGCCACATACCGCAGATACCCGGAGGTCGACCGGGAGCGGGGCCCGCGGGCCGACGGCCCGGCCTCGGCCGGACCGTCGGGCACCGCGTCCTGATCACGTGCAGTGGTGCTTTCCGATGCCATGGACTATTCGCGCTCTTCCGCCGTGGAGCGGCGGCGCCGGGCGATCAGGAAGCCGCCTCCGGCGAGCACCACGGCCGCGACCACGATGCCGACGACGACGCCGGTGGAGCTGCCGCCGCTGTCACCGGAGCTCTCCGAGCCGTCCGCCGGCACCGCCGACCACCAGCTCCAGTAGCCGTCCTGACCGTAGATGTTGCCCGCGCTCTTGGGCATCGTGGTGATGGACTTGATCTGGTCGGTGCGATAGGCCTCGACCGCGTTCGGGTACGCCATGACGTTCATGTACCCGCTGTCGTACAGCTGGGACTGCATCTCCTTGACGATGTCCGCCCGCTTGGCCGGGTCGTACTCGGCCAGCTGCTGCTGGTACAGGTCGTCGAACTTCTTGTCGCAGATGAAGTTGTCGGTCGACGCCGTCTCCTTCGGCTTGGCGGGGAGCGCGGCGCAGGTGTGGATCCCCAGGACGAAGTCCGGGTCGGGGTTGACCGACCAGCCGTCGAAGGCCAGGTCGTACTCGCCCGCGTACCAGGGGTCCGTGACGTTGTCCATGCAGTCGACCTTCAGGCCGATGCCGAGGTCGCCCCACCACTCCTTGAGGTACTTGCCGATCGCCTTGTCGTTCGGGTCGGTGGCGTGGCACAGCATGCGGTACTCGAGCGGCTTGCCGTCCTTGCCGACGCGCTTGCCGTCGCCGTTCTTCTTGTAGCCCGCGTCATCGAGGAGTTGGGCCGCCTTCTTCGGGTCGTACGACATCTCCTGGTCGGCGCCGGGCTTCCAGAAGTAGTCCTTGAAGCGCGGCGGGATGTAGCCGGCGCCCTCCTCCGCGTACCCCTGGAAGACCTTGTCGATGATCGTCTTGCGGTCCACCGAGGTGAACAGCGCCTGACGCACCTTCTGGTCGTGCAGCGAGGGATGCCCGTCGCCGAACTTCTCGCCGTCCTGGGTCCGCGCACCCGGATTGACCGCGATCGCGAAGAAGCGGCGGCCCGGGGCGTCGTTGACCTTGATGTCGTCGGTCTTCTTCAGCGAGGCGGCCTGCGCCGGAGTGAGGCTCGGGCTGCCCGCGACGAAGGAGACCTCGCCCTTGCGCAGGGCGGCGACCGCGGCGTCCTGGTCCTTGTAGTAGCGGAAGACCAGTTCGTCGAACTTGGGCGCGCCGCGCCAGAAGTCCTTGTTGGCCTTGAGCTTCACATAACTGTCGACCTTGTAGTCGGTGACGACGAAGGGGCCGTTGCCGACGATCGGGAACTTCTTGTCGTTGTTGAACTTCGCCAGGTCACCCTCCTTCTCCCAGAGGTGCTTGGGCACGATCGGGATGTCGAGCGCCGTCATGGTGGCCTGCGGCTTCTTCAGCTCGACGACCAGCTCGGTGGGGCTCGGGGCGGTGACCTTCTTGAAGTTGGCGACGAAGTTGGCGTTCTGGAGGGCCGAACCCTCCTTGGTCATCAGCTGGTTGTAGGTCCAGGCGGCGTCCTCGGCGGTGGCCTGCTTGCCGTCCGACCACTTGGAGTTGTCCCGGATCTTGTACGTCCAGGTCAGCTTGTCCTTGGACGTCTTCCACTCGGTGGCCAGACCGGGGATCGCCTTGCCCGTCTCGGCGTCGTAGTTGGTGAGGAAGTCGTACATCAGCCGGTGCACGCTGGTGCTGATCAACCGCTGCGCCACGAACGGGCTCAACGAGTCGACGCTCTGCGCCACCGCGACCGTCAGAGTCGACTTGTCGTCCTTGGCCTGCGCCTGCTGCGGGGCCGGGTTCAGGGGTGTGGCGAGCCCGGCGGTCAGCGTGAAGGCCGCGGCGCCCGAGGCGAGCAGCAGCCGCAGGCGACGGCGCGCTCGAACCGGTCTGGCGTGTAGATCTCTTTTATCCATGGGGCGTTGACCTCGGATCGGTGCTCGTCGCTGCTCGCCCGGAACGGCGTGCAGGAAGGGCAGGACGAATACGACTGGTGAAACGGAACCACTGTGGATCTGGGCGGATCGTGCTGCGCCGTTGGGCGTGGATGGTGTGAGTGTCTATCAGCGGTGGTTTAGACATGTCAACGGTAGGTGAACACGGTGTGGCCTGCGGGAACGCGTGAGGGCCCACGCCGTTTTCCCGGCATGAGCCCTCATTGGTTTAGTCCCCTGAAAGGGTGACGGCGGGGGAGTGGCCGACGGCCGGCCACCCCCTCCTCACTGGCCACCCTGGCCGCCCGGCGGCACACCTCCCGGGGGGACCGGTCCGTGCAGGCCGTGGTCGGGTTGTCCGGCCTGTCCCGGTTCCTGTGACTGGCCGCCCGGGTACGGGGGTTGACCGGGCGGGAGCGCCGGGCTGGGGTGCTGCGGGTACGGCTGGGCCGGGGGCTGCGGCCGGGCCGGCTGCGGCTGTCCTGGCTGCGGTTGACCCGGCTGTGGCGGCTGGCCCGTGCCGTACGGGGGCTGTTGGGCGTACGGCTGCTGCGGGGCGTACGGCTGTCCCGGCTGCTGCTGCGGGAGTGGCTGCCCCGGCAGCGGAGGCGCCACGGTCGGCGGGACGCTGCCGCTGCTCTGCGTCCACAGGCCCTGCTCCTGCTGATGCCGCGCGAAGTCCTCGGCGACCAGGGCCGACAGATTGAAGTACGCCTCGCGCACCTTGGGCCGCATCATGTCCAGATCGACCTCGGCACCCGCCGAGAGGTGCTCGTCGAACGGAATGACGACGACATCGCGGCAGCGCGTCTTGAAGTGGCTGACGATGTCGTCGACCTTGACCATCTTCCCGGTGTCGCGGACACCCGAGATGACCGTCAGGGAACGCGACACCAGGTCCGCGTATCCGTGCGCCGACAGCCAGTCGAGCGTGGTGCTCGCACTGCTCGCGCCGTCCACCGAAGGCGTCGAGATGATGATCAACTGGTCGGCGAGATCCAGGACTCCGCGCATCGCGCTGTAGAGCAGCCCGGTGCCGGAGTCGGTGAGGATGATCGGGTACTGCTTGCCGAGCACGTCGATCGCGCGCCGGTAGTCCTCGTCGTTGAACGTCGTCGAGACCGCCGGGTCCACGTCGTTGGCGATGATCTCCAGGCCGGACGGCGCCTGCGAGGTGAACCGCCTGATGTCCATGTACGAGTTGAGGTGCGGGATCGCCTGCACCAGGTCGCGGATGGTCGCACCGGTCTCCCTGCGCACCCGGCGACCGAGCGTACCGGCGTCCGGGTTGGCGTCCACGGCGAGGATCTTGTCCTGGCGTTCGGTGGCGAGCGTCGCGCCGAGCGCGGTCGTGGTGGTCGTCTTGCCCACGCCGCCCTTGAGCGAGATGACCGCGATCCGATAGCAGGACAGCACCGGCGTACGGATCAGCTCGAGCCGCCGCTGCCGCTCCGCCTCCTCCTTCTTGCCGCCGAACTTGAAGCGCGAAGCGCCGCTCGGGGAACGACTGCTCTTCGTCTTCTGCTTCTTGCCGATCAGCCGGTCGGACGACAGCTCGACCGATGCGGTGTACCCGATCGGCGCGCCCGGCACCTGACGGTCCCGCTGGTCGTGGGTGATCGGCTGCGGCCAGGCGGCTCCGGCGCGGGNCCGCGGCCGGGGGGTAGGCGTAGGCGCCCGGGGTGTTGGGCGGGGCCTGGGGGTGGGGCTGGGGCTGTGCTGCTTCGGGGTGCTGGGGTTGCTGCTGCTGCGGGAGGGGGGCCGGCAGATTGGGGGTGGGGCCGGCCGGGGTGCCCGGCTGGGGGAAGCCGTAACCGGGGGCGTCTCCGGGGGGCGGTGTGTGCGGGGAGGGCTGACCGCCCTGCTGGGCAGGGAGGCTGGGCCCCGGGGCCTGGTGAGGCGCGGGTGTCGGGTTGGCGGGCGAGGGTGCGGGTGCGGCGGGCGCGGCGGGTGCCGCTGAGCCCGAGTCGTGTGCGGAGGCCGGGGCTGGCGGGAAACCGGGCGGCGGGGCCGGCTGTCCGGCGGCCGGCGCGGGGTACGGGGCGGGCGGCGGAACGGGGGCGGCAGCGCCG
>NZ_QUAK01000030.1 GCF_003429565.1 Streptomyces triticagri | reverse complement strand
CCCGCCGAGCAGGCCGCCGGGGCCTCGGCGCCGGACGCGATGGAGCCCGGCGCGGCCGCCGCGGCGGGCCTGCAGAGCGCGGTGGGCAACGGCCTCGCCCCGGCCACCGACCTCCAGCTGAACCCGCTGGCGAACACGGCGGTCGACCCGCTGAACAACGCGGTCGGCACCCAGATCGCCGACTTCAAGCCGCTGTCCACGGAGCTCGTGACGGGGCCGCTCGCCCGCGGCGCCGCGCTGAGCGACCTGCCGGTCGCCGGTCAGGTCACCGGCCTGCTGCCGGGCTGACGACGGCGGCTCGTACGGGGCGAGGCCCCGCCACCCGGGAAGGGCGGCGGGGCCTCGTCAACGCGCAGGCGCAGCGCGCCGGTTGACGGCGTCCGGCTCAGTACCCCGAGCCGGAGGCGCCGAGCGACCCCGTCGGGTGCCACACCGTCTTGGTCTCCAGGAAGGCCGTCAGGCGGTGGGTGCCCGGGTCGGCCGCGAGATCCACAGGCTGTGGACGCAGGACGCGCTTGAGGTTCTCCGCGGCCGCCGCCTCCAGATCGCGGGCCAGGTCCGCGTCCTCGGCGCCGGTCAGATCGATCGCGTTGACGTCCTGGTGCGCGGCGAGCGGCGCGGCGATCTCCGCCGTACGTCCGGACAGGACGTTCACCACACCGCCCGGCAGATCGGAGGTGGCGAGCACCTCGGACAGCGAGAGGGCGGGCAGCGGGGCGCGCTCGGAGGCCACCAGGACCGCCGTGTTGCCCGTGGCGATCACCGGTGCGAGGACCGAGACGAGCCCGAGGAACGAGGACTCCTGCGGCGCGAGCACCGCGACCACACCGGTCGGCTCCGGCGAGGAGAGATTGAAGTACGGGCCGGCCACCGGATTCGCGGCGCCCGCCACCTGCGCGATCTTGTCGGTCCAGCCCGCGTACCAGACCCAGCGGTCGATCGCCGCGTCCACCTGCGCCGCCGCCTTGGACTTCGACAGGCCCTCGGCCTCGGCCACTTCGCGTGCGAACTGGTCGCGGCGGCCCTCCAGCATCTCCGCGATCCGGTACAGGATCTGCCCGCGCAGATACGCGGTCGCCCCCGCCCAGCCGCCGAAGGCCTTGCGCGCGGCGACCACCGCGTCGCGGGCGTCCTTGCGGGACGCCTGCGGGGCGTTCGCCAGCCAGTTGCCCTTCGCGTCACTCACCTCGTACACCCGGCCGCTCTCGCTGCGGGGGAACTTGCCGCCCACGTACAGCTTGTAGGTCTTCAGTACGCCGAGCCGTGCCGCCCGTGCGGTGTCCGTGCTGCTCTTGCTGCTCATCGCTCGCCCTCCCGGCCGGACGTGGAGAGGTACGCCCCGAGGCCGTGCCGGCCGCCCTCGCGGCCGAAGCCCGACTCCTGGTAGCCGCCGAACGGCGAGGTCGGGTCGAACTTGTTGAAGGTGTTGGCCCACACCACACCGGCACGGAGCCGGTCGGCGACCGCAAGGATCCGCGAGCCCTTCTCGGTCCAGATGCCGGCGGAGAGCCCGTACGGAGTGTTGTTCGCCTTGGCGACGGCCTCCTCGGGCGTACGGAAGGTGAGCACCGAGAGCACCGGGCCGAAGATCTCGTCCCGGGCGACCGTGTGCGCCTGGGTGACGCCGGTGAAGAGGGTCGGCGCGAACCAGTAGCCCGCGGACGGGAGTTCGCACGGCGCGGACCAGCGCTCCGCGCCCTCCGCCTCGCCGGTCTCGACGAGCGCGGTGATACGGGACAGCTGCTCCGCCGAGTTGATGGCGCCGATGTCGGTGTTCTTGTCCAGCGGATCGCCGAGCCGCAGCGTCGACAGACGCCGCTTGAGCGCGTCAAGCACCTCCTCCTGGACCGACTCCTGTACGAGGAGCCGGGATCCGGCGCAGCAGACCTGGCCCTGGTTGAAGAAGATGCCGCTGACGATGCCCTCGACGGCCTGGTCGACCGGGGCGTCGTCGAAGACGATGTTGGCGCCCTTGCCGCCGAGTTCGAGCGTGAGGCGCTTGCCGGTGCCGGCGAGCGTCCGGGCGATCTCCTTGCCCACCGCCGTCGACCCGGTGAAGGCGACCTTGTCGACACCCTCGTGCGCGGTCAGGGCCGCGCCCGCATCGCCGTACCCGGGAAGGATGTTGACGACGCCCTTCGGCAGCCCGGCCTGGCGGCAGATGTCCGCGAAGAACAGGGCGGAGAGCGGGGTGGTCTCGGCGGGCTTCAGCACCACCGTGTTGCCCGCGGCGAGCGCCGGGGCGATCTTCCACGCGAGCATCAGCAGCGGGAAGTTCCACGGGATGACCTGGCCCGCGACGCCCAACGGCCGCGGATCCGGGCCGAACCCGGCGTGCTCGAGCTTGTCCGCCCAGCCCGCGTAGTAGAAGAAGTGCGCGGCGACGAGCGGGAGATCGGCGTCGCGGGTCTCGCGGATCGGCTTGCCGTTGTCCAGGGTCTCCAGGACGGCCAGCTCACGCGAGCGCTCCTGGATGATCCGGGCGATCCGGAAGAGATACTTGGCGCGCTCGGCGCCCGGAAGTGCGGACCAGCCGGTGAACGCCCTGCGGGCGGCGCGCACCGCACGGTCGACGTCCTCGGTGCCGGCCTGTGCGACCTCGGAGAGCACCTCCTCGGTCGCCGGGGACACCGACTTGAAGACCTTGCCGTCGGCGGCTTCGGTGAACTCGCCGTCGATGAAGAGGCCGTACGAGGGCGCGATGTCGACGACCGAGCGGGACTCGGGTGCGGGTGCGTAGTCGAATGCCGTGCTTGCCATGGTGATCAGTCCACCGTCACGTAATCGGGGCCGGAGTAGCGGCCGGTGGCCAGCTTCTGACGCTGCATCAGCAGATCGTTGAGCAGGCTGGAGGCGCCGAAGCGGAACCAGCGGTTGTCCAGCCAGTCCTCGCCCGCGGTCTCGTTGACCAGGACGAGGAACTTCACCGCGTCCTTGGAGGTACGGATGCCGCCGGCCGGCTTCACGCCGACCTGCACGCCGGTCCGCTCGCGGAAGTCGCGTACGGCCTGGAGCATGAGCAGGGTGTTGGCGGGGGTGGCGTTGACCCCGACCTTCCCCGTCGACGTCTTGATGAAGTCCGCCCCCGCGATCATCCCGAGCCAGCTGGCCCGCCGGATGTTGTCGTACGTCGACAGCTCGCCGGTCTCGAAGATCACCTTCAACCGGGCGTCGCCGGAGGCCTCCTTCACGGCGCGGATCTCCTCGTACACCTTGAGGTAGTTGCCGGCCAGGAAGGCGCCGCGGTCGATGACCATGTCCACCTCGTCGGCGCCCGCGTCGACCGCGTCCCGTACGTCCGCGAGCTTCACGCCGAGGGCGGCGCGGCCGGCCGGGAAGGCGGTGGCGACGGAGGCCACCTTCACGCCGGAGCCGGCCACGGCCTCCTTCGCCGTCGCGACCATGTCCGGGTAGACGCAGACGGCGGCGGTACGGGGGGTCTCGCGGTCGGTGGGGTCCGGGTGGACGGCCTTCGCGCCGAGCGATCCGACCTTGCCCGGGGTGTCGGCGCCCTCCAGGGTCGTCAGGTCGATCATCGAGATGGCCAGATCGATGGCGTACGCCTTGGCCGACGTCTTGATCGAACGCGTCCCGAGGGCGGCGGCCCGCGCCTCCAGGCCCACGGCGTCCACGCCGGGGAGCCCGTGCAGAAACGCGCGGAGCGCGTGGTTCGACGCGGTGGCGTCGGTGAACGACGCGGCCGGGTCGGTGGATGCGGGCGACGCTGGCGCGTCTGCGGGTGGGGTGTTGGGCATGCTCACGAGCTGAGCATATCTACGCGCGTAGTCGCTTGTACAGGGGTCCACCGGGCATCCCCCAGCCCGTCCGGCGCTTGAGGACAAGGCCGCCAGGCCGGGCCTGTGAACCGGATCCACAGCGCAGCGCAGCTTGGGACACCCGGCACCCTGCCGTGAGGCAACATGCGGCAGAATCGGGGCTATGACGAGCCCCGATCCTGCCCCCGCCGAGACGCCCTACGCCGACCGCGTCTTCCGGTCGGGCGCCGGCATCGCCGGCGGCGTGCTGCTGCTCGCGCTCGCGGCCTGGCTCGGCGGTGACGCGCTGATCCGCGGCGAGGGCCGCACACCCTGGTTCGCCCTCGCGGGCCTCGTCCTCGCCGTGCCGCTGGTCGTCGCGTACACGGTGCGCCCCGCGGTGTACGTCAACACCGAACGCCTCAAGATCCGCAACCCGTTCCGTACGATCACGCTGCCCTGGGCCTCCGTCGAGACACTCCGCTCCGGATACTCCAGCGAGGTCTTCACCACGGGCGGCGACAAGTACCAGCTCTGGGCGATCCCGGTCTCCCTGCGCGCCCGCAAGCGCGCGGCCCGCCGCCAGATGCAGGCCTCGCTCGACGACCCGAACGCCCGCACCCCGCTGCTGCAGACCGGCCGCAACTCCGGCCCCACCCGGGCCCCTTCCGACCAGGCGCTCGACGATCTGCGCGAGCTCGCCGAACTGCACGCCGAGGACTCCGCCGCCCAGGGCGAGCCGGTCGTCCGCTGGGCCTACGAGATCATGGCCCCGGTCGTCGCGGGCGCGATCCTGCTCGCGGTCCTCTTCGCCGTCGGCTGACCCCGGCACCGCCTCGGGATCCGGCGCCGTACGACGCCGCGGCCGTCCCTCGTGCCGCCGGAGGCGGCGGCGCGTGCGGCCCGTACGTCGGCCGGCCTGGTGTCGATCCGCTTGGCCGACGCGGCCGCCGTCGCAGGTGACGGTCCGCGGTCCGTGCGCGGCGAGCAGTACACGGCGGCGGCCGGCGGCGAGCCCGCGGCCCTGGTGCACGAGGTGCCGCCGCTGGACGCCGCCGTTCCCGAGCACCGGAGGACGGCCGCGGTCGAGCTCTCGGGCGGGATCGTCCGCACGCCGTAGGACACTCGGGATGCCGGCACCGGTGCGGGCCCGTCAGAGGCCCGCTGCCTTCGACAGGTCCTGCTTGATCGCGGCGATGCGGGACTGTGCCGTGGCGCGGGCCTCGGTCACCCGGGTGGTGTCCGAGACCGGTACCACCACCTCGAGATAGCACTTGAGCTTGGGCTCGGTGCCGCTGGGGCGGAGTACGACGCGGGCGCCGTACGAGGCCGCGGCGGTCGGCCGTGCCGCGGGGGTCGGTCAGGGCGGACTCGGTGAAGCTCGGGCGCGGGCGAGGTCTGTGGTGCCGGGTGGTGTACGCCGGAGGGCAGGCTCGTGCTCTTGGCGCTGTGCGGGGCGCCCGGGGTTCGTCAGAGGCCCGCTGCCTTCGACAGGTCCTGCTTGATCGTGGCGATGCGGGACTGTGCCGTGGCGCGGGCCTCGGTCACCCGGGTGGTGTCCGAGACCGGTACCACCACCTCGAGATAGCACTTGAGCTTGGGCTCGGTGCCGCTGGGGCGGACCACGACGCGGGCGCCGTCGAGCGTGTAGCGCAGGCCGTCCGTGGGAGGCAGTTCCTGGGAGCCGTCGGTGAGGTCGTCGGTGCGGGTGACCGGCAGACCGCCGAGAGCGGTCGGCGGGTGTTCGCGGAGCCGCTTCATCGCATCGGCGATCAGGGACAGGTCGTCGACCCGCACCGACAGCTGGTCCGTGGCGTGCAGGCCGTGCTCGACGGCGAGTTCGTCCAGGAGGTCGGTGAGGCCGCGGCCCTCCGCCTTGAGCCCGGCGGCCAGTTCGGCGACGAGCAGGGCCGCGGTGATGCCGTCCTTGTCCCGTACGCCGGCGGGGTCCACGCAGTACCCGAGCGCCTCCTCGTACGCGTATCGCAGGCCGTCCGCGCGGGCCAGCCACTTGAAGCCGGTGAGCGTCTCGGTGTAGCCGAGGCCGGCCGCGGCGGCGATGCGGCCGAGCAGGGACGAGGACACGATCGTGGTGGCGAAGGTGCCGCGGGCGCCCTTGCGGACCAGGTGGGTGGCGAGCAGCGCGCCCACCTCGTCGCCGCGCAGCATCCGCCAGCCGGCCGGAGCCGAGGCGTCCGGTACGGCCACGGCGCAGCGGTCCGCGTCGGGGTCGTTGGCAAGCACGAGGTCGGGCGCGGTACGGGCGGCCGTGGCGAAGGCCAGGTCCATCGCGCCGGGCTCCTCCGGGTTCGGGAAGGAGACCGTGGGGAAGTCCGGGTCGGGGTCGGCCTGTTCGGCGACGACGGCCGGGGCCGGGAAGCCGGCGCGGGTGAAGGCGGCGGTCAGGGTGGCGGCGCCGACGCCGTGCAGGGGTGTGTAGACCACCTTCAGCTCGCGCGGCGAGTCCGGCGTGAGGACGTCCGTGGCCCGTGCGAGATACGCCTCGACCACCGAGTCGTCGAGGGTCTCCCAGCCGCCGTCCGGGAGCGGGACGCCGGCCAGCGGGCCGACCGCCGCGATCTCGGCGGCGATCTCGGCGTCCGCGGGCGGCACGATCTGGGAGCCGCCGGCGTCGGCGTCCGCGCCGAGCGCCGCCCCGCCCAGGTACACCTTGTAGCCGTTGTCCCGCGGCGGGTTGTGGCTGGCGGTCACCTCGACGCCGGCCACCGCGCCGAGGTGGCGTACGGCGAAGGCGAGGACGGGAGTGGGCAGCGGGCGCGGCAGCACGGCCGCGCGCAGGCCGGCGCCCGTCAGCACGGCCGCGGTGTCGCGGGCGAAGTCGGCCGACTTGTAGCGGGCGTCGTAGCCGATGACGACGAGGCCGCCCGCGTGACCCTGCTCGGTCAGATACGCCGCGAGGCCGGCCGCGGCGCGGATGACCACCGCGCGGTTCATCCGCATCGGGCCCGCGCCCAGCTCGCCGCGGAGTCCCGCGGTGCCGAACTGCAGGGTCCCGGCGAACCGTTCGGACAGCTCGGTGACGTCGCCCGCCTCGACGAGGGCCGCCAGCTCCTGCCGGGTGCCCGGGTCGGGGTCCTCGGCCAGCCAGGCCTCGGCCCGGGCGATCAGGTCGTCCTGCGCGTCCTGCACGTCGTACAGCCTCTCGTCGTGTGTCTGCGTCCGCGGCCGCCGCCGCGCGCTGCCGCTCCGGTCACCAGTGTCGGGCCGCGGGGGCCGGCCCGCCGCAGGGCACGGCGGCGCGGCGACGTCCGCGCGCCGCCCCGTACCCCTGCGTCCGGGTGGCTCAGATGCGGCCGAGGACCTGGGCGAGCAGCGAACCCATCCGGGCCGCGGAGTCCCGGCCGGCCTGCAGGACCTCTTCGTGGTTCAGCGGTTCGCCGGTCATGCCGGCGGCCAGATTGGTGACCAGGGAGAGGCCGAGCACCTCGGCGCCGGCCTCACGGGCGGCGATCGCCTCGAGCACGGTGGACATGCCGACCAGGTCGGCGCCGATCGTCCGGGCCATCCGGATCTCGGCCGGCGTCTCGTAGTGCGGCCCGGGGAACTGGGCGTAGACGCCCTCCTCCAGGCTCGGGTCGACCTCCTTGCACAGGGCGCGCAGGCGGGGGGAGTAGAGGTCGGTGAGGTCCACGAAATTCGCGCCGACGATCGGGGAGGTGGCCGTCAGATTGATGTGGTCGCTGATCAGCACCGGCTGGCCCGGGCGCATGCCCTCGCGCAGGCCGCCGCAGCCGTTGGTCAGGACGATGGTCTTGCAGCCGGCGGCGACGGCGGTACGCACCCCGTGCGCGACGGCGGCGACACCGCGGCCCTCGTAGTAGTGCGTACGCCCGAGGAAGACGAGGGAACGCTTCTCCCCGGTCCGGTACGAGCGGAGCTTGCCGCCGTGGCCCTCGACCGCGGGCGGCGGGAAGCCGGGCAGCTCGGTGACCGGGAACTCGGCGACGGGCTCGCCCAGTGCGTCGACGGCGGGGGCCCAGCCCGAGCCCATCACCAGGGCCACGTCGTGGGCGTCGATGCCGGTGAGCTCGCGCAGGCGGGCCGCGGCGGCGTCGGCGTGCGCGTAGGGATCGGCGCCGGCCATGTCCGGGATAACAGAAGCGTTCACGCGGTCGAGGGTAGCGGCTCCGGGCCTACGCGCGTAGACGCGGGTGAGACAAACTCCCCCCAGCCACTTTGGACAAAGACCCAACGGCCCACCCAGCAGGCCCGCAACTCAGCCGGTCCGGCACTCGATGAACGAGTCCGCAGGGCGATCCATCCAGCCGGTCCGGCGCTTGAGGACGAGCCCGGAGGGCGATTATTCAGCCCGTCCGGCGCTTGAGGACAAGGCGCCCAGCGCCGGGGCTGGAAAACCCGACCACACCCCAACCGGCACCCGGCAGCCCCAGAAGGGAAACCCTCAACAGGGCCGCTTCCGCAACTCCATGACGTAGTCATGCGGCGCTCCGGCAGACTCCGCCGCATCCGCGATCTCCCCCAGATACCGCGCGGACGGCAGCCCGCCCTCGTACCCGTTGAGGACGTAGACCCACGCCGGCAGCTCCCCCTCGAGCGTCTCCACGCGCACCCGCATCCGCCGGTATATGTCGAGCCCGACACCCTCCCAGCGGTCCATCGAGTCCTGGTCGAGCGGGGCGATGTCGTACAGCGTCACGAAGACCTGCGAGCGGGGCGCCTCCACGACCGTGGCGAGTGCGCCCTCCCAGCCCATGTGCTCACCGCCGAACGTCAGCCGCCAGCCGTTGAGCCAGCCCGTGGCACGCAGCGGCGAATGCGGGGCGCGGCGGGACATGAGCCGCGCGTCGAGATTGCCGGCGTACGCGGCGTAGAGCGACATGTGACCGAGGGTACGGCAGGGACCCACCGCGTTCGCGCCGTCCGGCACCCCGCACGGATGCCGCCCCCGCCGCGAATCACGTTGAAGCGTGCGGGACAATGGAGTACGTGACTCGGATCGTGATCATCGGTGGCGGACCCGGCGGATACGAAGCGGCCCTGGTGGCGGCTCAACTCGGCGCGGAGGTGACCGTCGTCGACTGCGACGGACTCGGCGGGGCATCGGTGCTGACCGACTGCGTACCGTCGAAGACCCTGATCGCCACGGCCGAGGTGATGACGACCTTCGACTCCAGCTACGAGGAGCTGGGCATCATCGTCGAGGACGACACCCCGCACGTCGACACCCCGGCCCGCGTCGTCGGCGTCGACCTCGGCAAGGTCAACCGCCGCGTGAAGCGCCTCGCACTCGCCCAGTCCCACGACATCACCGCTTCCGTGACCCGCGCCGGCGCCCGTGTGATGCGCGGCCGCGGCCGGCTCGACGGACTGCAGGCCGCGGACGGATCCCGCAAGGTCATCGTGCGCGCCGCCGACGGCAGCGAGGAGACGCTCACCGCGGACGCCGTCCTGATCTCCACCGGCGGCCACCCGCGCGAGATCCCCGACGCCCTGCCGGACGGCGAGCGCATCCTCAACTGGACTCAGGTCTACGACCTCGACGAGCTGCCCGAGGAGCTCATCGTGGTCGGATCCGGCGTCACGGGCGCCGAGTTCGCCGGCGCGTACCAGGCGCTCGGCTCCCGGGTCACGCTCGTCTCGTCCCGCGACCGCGTGCTGCCCGGCGAGGACCCGGACGCGGCCGCCGTGCTGGAGGACGTGTTCCGGCGCCGCGGGATGAACGTGATGGCGCGCTCCCGTGCCGCCTCCGCCAAGCGGGTCGGCGACCGCGTCGAGGTGACGCTCTCGGACGGCCGGGTGATCTCCGGTTCACACTGTCTGATGGCGGTCGGCGCGATCCCCAACAGCGAGGGCATGGGCCTGGAGGAGGCCGGCGTACGGCTCAAGGAGTCGGGCCACATCTGGACCGACAAGGTCTCGCGCACCAGCGCCCCCGGTGTGTACGCGGCCGGTGACGTGACCGGCGTCTTCGCGCTCGCCTCGGTCGCCGCGATGCAGGGCCGGATCGCGATGTACCACTTCCTCGGTGACGCGGTGCAGCCGCTGGACCTGAAGACGGTCTCGTCGAACGTCTTCACCGACCCGGAGATCGCCACCGTCGGCTACACCCAGGCCGATGTCGACGGCGACAAGATCGACGCACGGATGGTGAAGCTGCCGCTGCTCCGCAATCCGCGGGCCAAGATGCAGGGTATCCGCGACGGGTTCGTCAAGATCTTCTGCCGCCCCGGCACCGGCATCGTGGTCGGCGGCGTGGTCGTCGCGCCCCGTGCCTCGGAGCTGATCCACCCCATCTCGATCGCGGTCGACAACAATCTGACGGTGGAACAGATCGCAAATGCGTTCACCGTGTACCCGTCCCTGTCGGGATCGATCGCCGAGGTGGCCCGGCAGCTGCACACCCGCAAGACCGCGGGCGAGGTCTGAGGGGCCCGATGGTCCCTGGTGGCGGCCGGGGTGACGTGGCCGCGTAACACCCCACTGTTTCACGGGAGTTCGCCTATACCACTTCCCGGTCCGCGATGCGAACAATTTCCGTTGGTCGGCGCAAACTGCTGAAAGCAGACGGTCGTTGGGGTTACTGTCAGTTTCGTGTTCGCTGCAGAACGTCGCCAATTGATCCTCGAAATGGTGCGGGCCAACGGGGCGGTTTCGCTCCGTGAGCTCGCCCGCGTCGTCCAGACCTCAGAAGTGACCGTACGGCGGGACGTGCGGGCACTGGAGGCAGAAGGACTCCTCGACCGCCGGCACGGCGGTGCGGTACTGCCGGGCGGATTCACGCGAGAGTCCGGCTTTCCGCAGAAGTCCCATCTCGCGACCGCCGAGAAGACGGCCATCGCCGATCTCGCCGCGGGCCTCGTCGAAGAGGGCGAGGCCATCGTGGTCGGCGCCGGCACCACGACCCAGGAGCTGGCCCGCCGGCTCGCCCGGGTGCCCGGCCTCACCGTCGTCACCAACTCCCTCCTGGTCGCGCAGGCACTCGCCCATGCGAACCGCGTGGAGGTCGTGATGACCGGCGGGACCCTGCGCGGTTCCAACTACGCCCTGGTGGGCAGCGGTGCCGAGCAGTCCCTGCAGGGCCTGCGCGTCTCCCGCGCCTTCCTGTCCGGGAGCGGCCTGACCGCCGAGCGCGGCCTGTCCACCTCCAACATGCTCTCGGCGAGCGTGGACCGCGCCCTCGTACAGGCCGCGTCCGAGGTGGTGGTCCTGGCCGACCACGGCAAGCTCGGCGCCGACACCATGTTCCAGACGGTGCCGACGGACGTCATCACCCATCTCGTCACCGACGAGCCACCGGTGCACGACGAGCGCGCCGCCACCGAGCTGCAGGCCCTGGCCGACCAGGGGGTGCAGGTCGCGGTGGCCGGTCCCGCCGCGGGCGACCCGGGAGCCGATCCGGCGGGCGATCCCGCCCCGGCGGGACGCCAGTCACGCCGGGACGTGCCCCTGCAGGCCCAGCGCCGGGTCAACCCACCCGGCTCGCCCCCGCAGTTGCGCAGCGCCGCCCACCTCACGGCGGAGACGGCCGCGGGTGAACGAGCCCGCGTGGCAGACCTCCGCAGGCGGTAGGGGGCAGGGAGAGCAAGCCCTCGTCAGGGGCGCCTGTCACACTGGGACGCGGGCCCGGTCGTGTCGTGATCGACCGGCCGCCGATGAGGAGGTGCACGGTGATGACCCTTCCTGCGCTGCACCCGCGTCCCGGCAACTTGCGCGACGTTGCCGAGCAGATTGAGGCATCCACCGGTCTGCAGGTCGAAATCATCGGAGGCAGTCTCGTGATGTCCCGCACCCCGCGGGGCAAGCACGCGGGCACGATCCGCCGTCTGCGCGTGCAGATCGAGGCCCATCTGCCTGCGGACCTCGCGCCGTACGAGATGTCGTCCGTGGCCATGCCGGAAGACTCCGACGATTACGCGACGCCCGATCTTGCAGTCCTTCCCGTGCAGTGGGACGAGGACGACTCCTGGCTCGCCGACCCCCGTGACGTGGCCCTTGCTGTCGAGGTCATCTCGCAGTCCGAGAAAGCGAGGGACATCACCGACAAGAACGGCTGGTACGCCCGTGCCGGCGTCGCCGTACTGCTCGTCCTCGACCCTCGTACCGGCCGCTGGACCCTGCACACGCGCCCCAAGGACGGCGAGTACCGGGGGCGGTTGAACGGTGTCTACGGGGAGCAGGTCGATCTGCCCGCCCCACTGCCGTCACCGGTCCGCACCGAAGAGTTCCCGCTCTACGGATCCTGACCGGTCACGCGGTCCGGCAGTCCGCCGTGATGCCGCGGAGGGTCAGGGTGAGGAGGCGGTCCGCCAGATCGGGGTCGGACGGGGTCTCCTCGGAGGCCAGGGCGATGGCATTGGTGAGCTGGAGAAGGTCACCGATCGTGACGTCCGGGCGTACGGATCCGGCCGCCTGGGCCCGGGCCAGGAGCTCACCGCCCGCCGTACGCAGGGGATTGCTGCAGCGGGCCAGGGCGGACGCCTCGTCCTGGGTCACCGACATCATCGCCCGGGACAGGCCCCGGTACTCGCCCGCGTGCCGGACGACCGCCCGCAGCCAGGTCACCAGGGCCGTGCACGGCCGCGGGTCGTCGAGCAGTGCGCGCGAACGGTCGAGCAGGTCGGCCACCGCCTCCTCGAAGACCGCGCTCATCAGGGCGTGGCGGTTCGGAAAGTGCCGGTAGAGGGTGCCGATGCCGACGCCCGCACTGCGCGCGATCTCCTCCAGGGAGGCGTCCGTGCCCTGCTGCGAGAAGGCGGTGCGGGCGGACTCGAGCAGCCGGCCGTGGTTGCGGCGGGCGTCGGCGCGCATGGTGCGGCCGGGCTCGCCCGCCGCCCGGTCCTCCGCGGATACCGTCACCGCATTCCCGCCTCTCCGTGCCTCGGGCCCGATCGCCCTGGTGGTCCGCTCTCCAGGATGCCACTACCGGATCTGCAGGCCGTACGCCGCAGGGCCCCGCCTCAACTGCCTTGCCCGGCGGGGCCCTTGGAGGGTGCGCGTGCGGTTGATCAGTCCTTGATCTCGCAGATGGCGGCGCCCGCGGTGAGGGAGGCACCGATCTCGGCGGTGAGGCCCTTGACGGTGCCGGAGCGGTGGGCGTTGAGGGGCTGTTCCATCTTCATCGCCTCGAGTACGACGACGAGTTCGCCCTCCTCGACCTGCTGGCCCTCCTCGACGGCGACCTTCACGATGGTGCCCTGCATCGGCGAGGCCAGGGTGTCACCGGAGGCCGCCGGACCCGACTTGCGGGCCGCACGCCGCTTCGGCTTCGCCCCCGCCGCCAGCCCCGTACGGGCCAGGGACATCCCCAGCGACGACGGCAGCGACACCTCGAGGCGCTTGCCGCCGACCTCGACGACCACCGTCTCGCGGTCCGCCTCCTCCTCCGCATCGGTGTCGGTGGCCGCGGCGAACGGCTTGATCTCATTGACGAACTCGGTCTCGATCCACCGGGTGTGCACCGTGAACGGATCGGCGGAGCCGGTTAGTTCGGGAGCGAAGGCCGGATCGGTGACCACCGCACGGTGGAACGGGATCGCGGTCGCCATGCCCTCCACGGTGAACTCCGCCAGCGCACGGGCGGCGCGCTGCAGAGCCTGCTCACGGGAGGCACCGGACACGATCAGCTTCGCGAGCAGCGAGTCCCACGCCGGGCCGATCACACTGCCGGACTCCACACCCGCGTCGAGGCGGACGCCCGGTCCGGACGGCGGGGTGAAGGTGGTCACGGTGCCGGGGGCGGGCAGGAAGTTGCGGCCCGGGTCCTCGCCGTTGATACGGAACTCGAAGGAATGCCCGCGCACCGGAGGGTCGTCGTAGCCGAGCTCCTCGCCGTCGGCGATGCGGAACATCTCGCGGACCAGGTCGAGGCCGGTGACCTCCTCGGTGACCGGGTGCTCCACCTGCAGCCGGGTGTTGACCTCCAGGAAGGAGATCGTGCCGTCCGCGCCGACCAGGAACTCCACGGTGCCGGCGCCGACGTAGCCGGCCTCCTTGAGGATGGCCTTCGAGGCGGCGTACAGCTGCTCGTTCTGCTCCGGCGAGAGGAACGGGGCCGGGGCCTCCTCGACGAGCTTCTGGTGCCGGCGCTGCAGCGAGCAGTCCCGGGTGGAGACCACGACGACATGGCCGTGCTTGTCGGCCAGGCACTGCGTCTCCACGTGCCGCGGCTTGTCCAGATACCGCTCGACGAAGCACTCGCCACGGCCGAAGGCGGCGACCGCCTCACGCACCGCGGAGTCGTACAGCTCCGGGACCTCCTCCAGGGTGCGGGCCACCTTCAACCCGCGCCCGCCGCCACCGAACGCGGCCTTGATCGCGATCGGCAGTCCGTGCTCCTCGGCGAACGCCACGACCTCGTCGGACCCGCTGACCGGGTCCGGCGTGCCGGCCACCAGCGGCGCACCCGCACGCTGCGCGATGTGCCGGGCGGCGACCTTGTCCCCCAGGTCCCGGATCGCGGACGGCGGCGGACCGATCCAGATCAGCCCCGCGTCAAGCACGGCCTGCGCGAACTCGGCGTTCTCGGAGAGGAATCCATAGCCGGGGTGGATCGCGTCGGCGCCCGAGTCCTTCGCCGCGGCGAGGACCTTGCCGATGTCCAGGTAGCTGGTCGCCGGTGTGTCACCGCCCAGGGCGAACGCCTCGTCGGCCGCGCGGACATGCAGCGCATCCCGGTCCGGATCGGCGTAGACCGCCACGCTTCCGATCCCGGCATCCCGGCACGCCCTGGCCACGCGAACAGCGATTTCGCCACGATTGGCGATGAGCACCTTGCGCACGATGACTCCCTCCTTGAGAACAAGCCGATTTTAGGGACTGCCAACACGGCCCCACGACCCGTCCCCAATGGTGAGCTTGCCCACACGGAGCGTGATTCGAGGTTCGCTGGAATCGTGAAATCCCCTGTCGCACCACGGTACGCCGGGTTCTTGACTCGTACAGTAACTCCCCGGTGTGGCCCAGATCTCTGTCGGTCGCGTCCCGGCCTCGGCTCCCCTCTTTGTGGAACCCCTACTAATGGGGGAAGGAAACTTTGCCGTCCGGTGAATCGTCCGGGCGGGCGGCCCCGGAAGGCCCGGCGATCTCCTGTGAAAGCCGGGCCACGAACCCTTGTCCCACCACCTACCGGTTAGTAGCGTGCGCGATGTCTTCAGTACTGGCGGTAACGGCTGGAAGAGGTGGGGCGCCGTGGCGCGCAGACCGGTGGCCCTGGTGGCGGCGATCGTGCTCTTCGGTGAGGCGGTCGGCATCGTGATGCTGCACTGGATCCTCGGAACCGTGGTCGACAACCAGTCGATGTCGCTCGCCGGCCTCGACCCGGACGCGATGTCCCTGTCCACCCGCATCATGGGCTTCGCCTTCGGCCTCTACCTGGCGTGCTGCGGGGTGCTGCTGCTGCGCGCCGCGCTCAAGGACCGGGCGCCCGGCCGCTTCCCGCGGATCCTGCTCATCGCCGCCGCGGTGGTGCACGGGGTGCTCGGCGCGCTCTGCGTGGGCCTCGTCGGCTGGACCGCCTTCGCGGGCCTGATGGTGGTGCTCGGACTGATCGTGTTCAGCCTGGTCTGCTACCCGCCCGAGAGCGACGGGTCCGCACCGTCCGACCGGCCCGCGCAGGGCGCGGGGAACGGCGGCGGCGCGGCGCCCGCCGCGGCCTGACGGCCCGGCTCAGGAGGCCGAACCGGCCGGCTCCCACAGCTCGGTGATCGACACCCCGAGCTCGGCGAGCAGCGTGCGCAGCAGCGGCAGCGAGAGCCCGATCACCGTCCCGTGGTTGCCCTCGATGCCGTCCACGAACGGTGCCGAACGACCGTCGAGGGTGAACGCGCCCGCCACGTGCAGCGGTTCACCACTCGCCACGTACGCCGCGATCTCCGCGTCCGTGGGCTCGCCGAAGTGCACCGTGGTGGACGCGGTGGCGGCGGCCCGGCGCCCGCTCGCGGTGTCGATCACGCACTGGCCGGTCTGCAGGATGCCGGACCGGCCGCGCATCGCCTTCCAGCGTGCGGTGGCCTCCTCGGCGTCCGCGGGCTTCCCGAGCGCCTCGCCGTCCAGCTCCAGGACCGAGTCGCAGCCGACGACCAGGGCCCCGGCGGCCTCGTCCCGTGCGGCGACGGCGGCGGCCTTGGCCTCGGCGAGCACCCGGGCCAGCTCGCCCGGACCCGGCGCGGTCAGCGCGTCCTCGTCGACGCCGCTCACGATCACCTGCGGGGCGAGACCGGCCTGCCGGAGCAGCCCGAGCCGGGCCGGGGACTGCGAAGCGAGGACGAGGCGGCGGGGCTGGGGTGTCATGCGGTGCAGCCTAGGACAAGCCCCAGGGGGGGGCGTACGGGGCGGGGTCAGTGGAGGCCGAGCACGAACATCGCGAGGACCATGGCGAGAGCGACGACGAGCCCCGCGCGGCGGAGCATGGCCTGGGTCTCGCGCACCTCCCGATTCGGCTCGTTGTCGGGGTCGGACCAGAGCATGCGACCGATGGTGCCGCGCGGACGCCCGGAGCGCCTGAGTACGCGTACTCAACTGTTCCCGTCCCGTGCCCGTTCCAGGAGGCCCTCCGTGACGGCGCCGGCTCGCTCCTCCAGATCCCAACTCCCCTTGCGCTGTACGTGATTGGTCACCCAGAACACCATGGTGCCGTCGCGCGGGGCGCGGGCGAGCAGGGCCAGTGACCAGCCGTTGCCGCCGTCGTGCCAGGTGAGCGGGCCCTCGGGGGTGTCACGGACGTTCCAGCCGTAGCCGTACGAGTCGTCGGAGTCGGGGACGCGGACCCGCGGGGCGAGGAGCCGCGCGCGGGCGGCGGCCGGCAGGATCCGGTCACCGGTGAGGGCCCGGTGCCAGGCGAACAGGTCGGGGGCGGTGGAGAGCATGCCGCCGTTTCCGCGCAGATTCCAGTACGGGCCGTCCGCCGCCCACGGGTGGTCGAAGGGCCTGCCCTTGCTGCGGCCGCGGCTGTCGTACTCGACCGCGATCAGCTCGCGGGGCCGGCGGGCCTGCAGATATCCGGTGTGCTTCATCCCGGCCGGTGCGAACAAGTGGCGGACCAGGAACGGCTCGTAGTCCTCGCCGGAGGCCTCCTCGATGATCGCGGCGAGCAGGCTGTATCCGGTGTTGGAGTAGTGGAACTCCTTGCCGGGGCGGGAGTCGAGCCCGGAGGCGAGCGCCTTGCGTATCAACTGGCCCCGGGTGAGCGGGGCGTAGTCGTCGCCGAGCGATTCGGGCAGGCCCGAGGTGTGGGTGAGCAGGTGCTCGACGGTGATGCCGCGCTTGTCCGCGGGCACCGGGCCGAGGAACCGGCTGATCGGATCGCTCACCCGGAGCCGGCCGAGGAGCTCGAGCTTGAGGACGGCGGCCGCGGTGAACTGCTTGGTGAGCGACATGATGTCGTACGACGTGTCGCAGCTCGCCGGGCGGCCGGCGGCGCGGTCCGCCGCCCCGAAGCCTCCGCAGTACAGGAGCCGGCCGCCCCGGACGGCGAGCGCGGTGCCGCCGGTGCCCCGGGGCAGGGCGCGTCCGAGGAAGGCGGCGACGGTCTCCGCGTCCCGGCCGCGGGCCGCGCCGGAG
>NZ_QUAK01000034.1 GCF_003429565.1 Streptomyces triticagri | reverse complement strand
TCCGAACCCGGAAGCTAAGCCTTACAGCGCCGATGGTACTGCAGGGGGGACCCTGTGGGAGAGTAGGACGCCGCCGAACTAATGGTGATGAAGACGCTGGTTCTGGAACTTCGGTTCCGGGACCAGCGTCTTTTTGTTTTGGGTCACTTGCCGTTCATCTTGCCCCATCAACATCCGAAGACATGGGGACAGTTGAGTTGCTCAAGGCGGCTGGTGTCGGTCTCGGTGACGAGGTCGTGGTGCCGGCCTACGGGAACATCGAGGTGGCCGAGGCCGCCGTCCTTGCAGGCGGGTTGCCCGTGTTCGCGGACATCGATCCGGTCACGTACTGCCTCGAACCGCGGGCCGTGGACGCGGTGTTGACTCCGCGGACTGCCGCTGTGGTGGTCGTGCACCGGTTCGGTCAGTTGGCCGACATGGACGGGCTCGGTGAACTCGCCCGAAGGCGTGGTCTGTTGCTGCTCGAAAAGACCGAGGAACGGGGAGCGTACGGAGATGTCGCGGGTCGGCGGGGCAATGCCGCCTATCTGCATGCCCGGCTGCGCGGTGTACAGACACCGGTCGAGGCGCGTGAGCACACCTATCAGCAGTTCGTGGTGCGGGTCCCGGGGAACGGCCGGCCGGATCGGGATGCGTTTGCACGCGCCGTTCGGGCCAGGGGAGTTGACTGCCGTGTGCCGGTGAAGACTCCGGTGCACCGGATGTCCGCGTTCCGTAGGGACATAGTGCTGTGCGAGACGGAGCGGGCCGCGGACGAGACTTTGGCGCTGCCGGTCACCTCGGGAATGACGCGGCGTGAGCTGCATCGTGTGGTGTCCGCCTGCAATGCGCTGGGTGGGCTCTTGCAGCCGGCCTTCTGAGTAGTTCTGCTGGTTCGGAGCACCGGATTGTTCGGGGTATGATTTCTTGCGTCGCCGGGCGGTGGGAGCCGCTCGTGGGACAGGCCCCTATAGCTCAGTCGGTAGAGCGTCTCCATGGTAAGGAGAAGGTCAACGGTTCGATTCCGTTTGGGGGCTCCGCAGAAGAAAGGGCCTTCACCCGCATCGGGTGAAGGCCCTTTCTCGTACGTCCGGTTCAGTCGACGTGCGGCTCGGGCAGGCGCATCGCGAGGATGGCCATGTCGTCGGACGGTGCGTCCGCCGCGAAGCGTTCCACGGCTCGCATGACGCGTCCGGCCACTGCGCCGGCGGTCAGTCCGGTGCAGGTCGTGAGGACGTCGGTCAGACCGTCGTCGCCCAACATGCGGGTGCCCTCGCGGCGTTCGGTGACGCCGTCGGTGACGCAGAGCAGGACGTCACCGGGGTCGAGGGTCACCGTCTGCTCGTACAGCTCGAGATCGTCCATGACTCCGAGCAGCGGCTGGGGCTCGGCTGCGGCCTCCACCGTGCCGTCCTGGCGCAGGCGCAGCGGCAAGGGGTGGCCGGCGCACACCACCTTGAGTACTGCGGAGCCGTCCTCCTGGGGCCACAACTCCCCGTAGAGCAGGGTGAGGAAGCGGCTGCGGGCGCCCTCGTCGAGGATGGCCGCGTTGAGTCGCTCGAGGACCGCGGGGCCGCCGAAGCCCTCGCGGGCGAGCAGGCGGAGGGCGTGCCGGGCCAGGCCCGTGACGGCGGCCGCCTCGGGCCCTGTGCCGCAGACGTCGCCGATGGCGAAGCCGTAAGCGCCGTCCTTGATGGGGAACAGGTCGTAGAAGTCGCCGCCGACCTCATTGCCCTCGCCCGCTGCGCGGTAGATGACCTCCACCTCGACGCCCGGGACCTGGGGGAGGCCGGGCGGCAGGAGGCTGCGCTGCAGGGACTGGCTGATCGCCATGCGCTCCGAGTACAGGCGTGCGTTGTCCAGGGCGAGGGCGGCTCGGCGGGACAGGTCCTCGGCGAGTTCGAGAATCTCCTGGCGGAAGTGGTCATCGGTGGGCTTGCCGAGGGTGAGCATGCCGATGACGCGGTTGCGGGCCACCAGGGGCAGGACGACGGTCTCGCCGCCGACGGCCGACGCGGTGCCGAGAGTCGTCCCGATGCCGCCGCCGAGGCCGGCCGTCTCGCCGAGGCCGACGCTGCGCATCGAGGTGCGCAGGGCCGCTTCGTGCGCTGCTTCTGCCGGTGCGCCCCACACCCGGGCGCCGGGCGTNTTCGTGCGCTGCTTCTGCCGGTGCGCCCCACACCCGGGCGCCGGGCGTCGGCACCGGGTCGGGCGGATCGATGCGGGAGAGCAGGGCCTTGAGTCCGTCGATGCGGTCCTCGTCCTCGTGCAGCACGAAGGAGAGATACGGCTCGGACGACTGGTCGGCGATCGTGTAGACCGCGCACCAGGTGGCGAGAGTGGGCACGGTCATCTGGGCCATCAGGGCCAGCGTCTGGTCCCGGTCGAGAGTGCCGGCGAGCAGATCGGAGGCCTCCACGAGGAAGGAGAGTGAGCCGCGGCGCAGACGCTCCAGTTCGCCGAGGCGGGCGGACTCCACGGCGAGCGCGATGCGGTCGGCCGCGAACTGGAGGCGCAGCGCCTCCTCGTTGGAGTACCGGCCGGTGGCCTCCGCGGCGACTCCGAGGGAGCCCGTGAGGCGGCCCTCGACCTTGAGCGGCACGGTCACGACGGAGTGCATTCCGGTGCCGTTGAGTAGAGGGGCCGCGCCCGGTACGGCCGTGAGGTCCTCGTGGACGGCGGGCATCCTGGCGGAGCCGTAGCGGCCCGTACCGGCCTCGACAGGGACCCGGGCGAACCGCTGGCGGGCCGAGGGCAGGCCGGTGGACGCGCGTACCTCCAACTCGGTCTCGTCGTCCGTGGCGAGGAGGAGGAAGGCGGCGTCACCGTCGAGCATGTCGCGGGCCCGCTCGACGGTGCGCTGCAGCAGCCCGTCGAGGTCGTCCGGAGCGGGTGAACCGATGAACGCGTCGAAGGGATCGGAGGGATGGGGCTCGGTCAGCGGTGCGGAATTGTCCGACTGGGAAGGGCCGCGCAGCGGAGTCTGGAGTACGGCCCGCTCGTCGTCGCGGACCAGGAGGCACACGGTGGACGGAGTGCCGTCGGCGTCGCGGACCCGCAGATGCGAGGCGTAGACGGGCATGACACGGCCGTCCACACCGCGGATGCCGTAGCTGCCCTCCCAGCGGGACAGTTGCAGGGCGTCGGCGATGCCGGTACTCGTGCCGGGGGTGTGCGGCCAGGCGGCGAAATCGGTGAGAGGTTTGCCGGTGACCTCTTCCGCCGTGTACCCGAACAACGCCTCCGCGTCCTCGTTCCAGGCGGAGATGGTGCCCTGGCGGGACACCTGGAGTACGGCGACATGGATCTGGTTGTCGGCGAGCGGCAGCAGGTCGGTGGCGAGGGTGGGGCCGGCCGCGCGGGTGCCCACTTGGCGCTGTGGGAGCTCCAGTTGGAACCAGACCTGCTTGTGGGTCGGCGTGTACTCCACTCCCCAGCGGGTGGCGAGTGCGGCGCACAGCTGCAGGCCGCGGCCGCCCTCGCGGTCGGGGGCGGCGAGACGGGTCGGCTGCAGCGGGATCTCGCGCTCCGGATAGCGGTCGCCCACCTCGATGCGGACGCCGTCCTCGCTGCGCAGGCAGAGGACGTCCGCGGTGGTGCCGGCGTGCACGACCGCGTTCGTCACGAGTTCACTGGTAAGGACGACGGCGTCGTCGACGATGTCCCCGTAACCCCAGCCCTGGAGGGTGTCACGCACGAAGCCGCGGGCGGTCGCCACGGACCGTCCGACGGGTTCAAAACTGGCGGCCGCCCGCGCGGTGATCACAGAACTCCTCGTACCGGTGTCTACGCCCAGGTCTCCCATGGTCATGGTGTGCGGCCGCCCCTCCGGTGCCCGTGAATTCTCGCCACCGCCCAGGCCGGGCGGACCGGGGTGGTTGGACAGCCCGGTGCCAGGTTACTTACCTTCGCGGCCCGCGCGGATGCCGGTCACCGTGGAAAGTGTCCGGGGATGCGCTGCCCCCCTTGTGTGAAGCTGCCGAAGTGTTATGGCCTGGTTCCACCATGGTGAAACACTGGGCAGGCTCAGTGTGCAGACCTGGGCGGACGAGAACGACGGTCGATCCCCGCGGGAGGGACACAGTGGAGTCTGGCGCGGCAGCGCGTGGCACCAGCACGCGTGCGAAGGGCGGCCCGTCCCGCAGTAGACAGCGCGGCACCACCGAGGTGGACACGGCGGCCCTGAACCGGTTGCTCGGAGCCCTCGTCGCCATGCGGGACGGCAACTTCCGTAAGCGGTTGACCGTGTCGAGCGACGACGTGATGGGCGAGATCGCCGCCGTCTTCAATGAGGTCGCCGACCGAAATCTGCACCTTACGGGCGAAATGGCACGAGTGCGGCGCACGGTGGGACGTGAGGGAAAACTCACGGAACGCCTCGAGCACGGTGCGGGTGAGGGGTCCTGGGCGACGGCGGTGGATGCCGCCAACGCGCTGGTCGACGATCTCGTACGCCCGGTCGACGAGGTCGGCCGAGTGCTGTCCGCCGTCGCCGACGGCGATCTCGAGCAGCGGATGGAGCTGCGCGTCCAGGGGCCGGAAGGCGCGGCTCCGCCGCTGCGCGGGGAGTTCCTCAAGGTCGGCCGTACGGTGAACAACCTGGTCGATCAGCTGTCGCGGTTCACCGACGAGGTGACGCGGGTCGCCAGCGAGGTGGGTACCGAGGGCAAGCTCGGCGGCCAGGCGCGAGTGCGTGGAATGTCCGGTTCGTGGAAGGACCTCACGGACTCGGTGAACACCATGGCGTACCGGCTGACCGCGCAGGTGCGGGACATCGCGCTCGTCACCACCGCGGTCGCCAAGGGCGATCTGTCGCGCAAGGTCACCGTGCATGTGGCCGGCGAGATGCTGGAACTCAAGAACACCGTCAACACGATGGTGGACCAGCTCTCCTCGTTCTCCTCCGAAGTGACGCGCGTCGCGCGCGAGGTGGGCACCGAGGGTGAGCTCGGGGGACAGGCTGTGGTGCCCGAGGTGGCCGGTGTCTGGAAGGACCTCACGGACTCCGTGAACCTGATGGCCGGCAACCTCACCGCGCAGGTCCGCGGTATCGCCGAGGTCACCACGGCGGTGGCCAGCGGCGACCTGTCGCGGAAGGTGACGGTCAGTGCGCGCGGCGAGGTCGCGCAACTGGCTGAAACGATCAACCAGATGACCGAGACGCTGCGCACATTCGCGGACGAGGTCACCCGGGTGGCGAACGAGGTCGGCGCCGGCGGACAGCTCGGCGGCCAGGCGAACGTGCCCGGTGCGGCCGGTACTTGGAAGGACCTCACCGACTCGGTGAACACCGTCTTCCGCAACCTGACCACCCAGGTGCGGGACATCGCGCAGGTCACCACGGCGGTCGCCAACGGCGACCTGTCGCAGAAGGTCACCGTCGATGTCGCGGGCGAGATGCTCGAGTTGAAGAACACCGTGAACACGATGGTCGACCAACTGTCCGCCTTCGGCGCAGAAGTCACCCGGGTGGCACGGGAGATCGGCGTCGAGGGCGAGTTGGGCGGGCAGGCCCAGGTGCAGGGCGCGGCCGGCACCTGGAAGGACCTCACCGACTCGGTGAACACGGCCTTCCAGAACCTCACCGGGCAGGTGCGCAACATCGCGCAGGTCACCACGGCGGTGGCCAACGGCGATCTCTCCCAGAAGGTCACCGTCGACGTCTCCGGCGAGATGCTGGAACTCAAGAACACCGTGAACACGATGGTGGATCAGCTCTCGTCCTTCGCGGACCAGGTGACCCGGATGGCGCGCGATGTGGGCACCGAGGGCCGGCTCGGCGGTCAGGCCCGGGTGGACGGCGTCAGCGGCACCTGGAAGGAGCTCACGGACTCCGTCAACTTCATGGCGGGCAACCTGACTTCACAGGTACGGCAGATCGCGCAGGTCACCACGGCGGTGGCGCGCGGTGATCTGTCGCAGAAGATCGATGTGGACGCGCGCGGGGAGATCCTCGAGCTCAAGAACACCATCAACACGATGGTGGACCAGCTCTCCGCGTTCGCCGACCAGGTCACCCGGGTCGCCCGTGAAGTGGGTACGGAGGGCCGGCTCGGCGGTCAGGCGCAGGTGCCCGGTGTGGCCGGCGTGTGGCGCGATCTGACCGACTCGGTGAACGGCATGGCCGGCAACCTCACCGCGCAGGTGCGCAACATCGCGCAGGTCGCGACGGCGGTGGCGCGCGGTGATCTGTCGCAGAAGATCGATGTGGACGCGCGCGGGGAGATCCTCGAGCTCAAGAACACGCTGAACACGATGGTGGACCAGCTGTCGAACTTCGCGGAGCAGGTCACCCGGGTGGCGCGCGAGGTCGGCACCGAGGGCATCCTCGGCGGGCAGGCCGAGGTGCAGGGTGTGGCCGGTACGTGGAAGGACCTCACCCAGTCCGTGAACGGCATGGCCAACAACCTGACCATGCAGGTGCGCAACATCGCCGAGGTCACCACGGCGGTGGCCACCGGTGACCTGTCGAAGAAGATCACCGTCGACGCCAAGGGCGAGATCCTGCAGCTCGTCACCACGGTGAACACGATGGTGGACCAGCTCTCCGCCTTCGCGGACCAGGTGACACGGGTGGCCCGTGAGGTGGGTACGGACGGCATTCTGGGCGGCCAGGCGCGCGTACCCGGGATCACCGGGATCTGGAAGGACCTCAGCGAGAACGTCAACCTGATGGCGAACAACCTGACCTCGCAGGTGCGGAACATCTCCCAGGTGTCCGCGGCCGTCGCCAACGGCGACCTGACGAAGAAGGTGACCGTCGAGGCCCGCGGCGAGGTCGCGCAGCTCGCCGAGACCGTCAACACCATGGTGACGACGCTGAGCCAGTTCGCCGACGAGGTGACCCGGGTGGCCCGTGAGGTGGGCACCGACGGCATCCTCGGCGGCCAGGCGCGCGTACCGGGCGTGGCGGGGACCTGGAAGGACCTCACCGAGTCGGTGAACTCGATGGCGTCGAACCTCACCGGTCAGGTGCGCAACATCGCGATGGTCACCACCGCGATCGCCGAGGGCGACCTCACCAAGAAGATCGACATCGACGCACGCGGCGAGATCCTCGCGCTGAAGACCACCATCAACACGATGGTCGATCAGCTCTCGTCGTTCGCCGAGCAGGTGACCCGGGTGGCCCGCGAGGTGGGCACCGAGGGGCAGTTGGGCGGTCAGGCGCGGGTGCGCGACGTGGACGGGACCTGGCGGGACCTGACCGAGTCCGTCAACGAGATGGCCGGAAATCTCACCCGTCAGGTGCGTGCGATCGCCGCCGTGGCGACCGCGGTGACCCGTGGCGACCTCAATCTGAAGATCGACGTCGACGCCTCCGGCGAGATCCAGGACCTGCAGGACAACATCAACACGATGATCGCCAACCTCCGGGACACGACGATCACCAACAAGGAGCAGGACTGGCTCAAGGGCAACCTGGCCCGTATCTCCGGACTCATGCAGGGCCGCCGGGACCTCGAGGACGTCGCGGGTCTGATCATGAGCGAGCTCACGCCGGTGGTCTCGGCGCAGCACGGTGCCTTCTTCCTCGCGGTGCCGACGGACGACGGCAAGGACGTCGGCGCCGCCGGCGGGGAGTCGTACGACCTGCGGATGCTGGGCAGTTACGGCTACTCGATGGGATCGATGCCGACATCGTTCAAGCCCGGTGAGACGCTGATCGGGACGGCCGCGACGGAGAAGCGGACCATCCTGGTGGAGAACGCACCGACCGGTTACCTGAAGATCGCCTCCGGTCTGGGCGAGGCGCCTCCGGCGCAGGTGATCGTGCTGCCGGTGCTCTTCGAGGACACGGTGCTCGGGGTGATCGAGCTGGCCTCCTTCCAGCCCTTCACACAGATCCAGCGGGACTTCCTCAGCCAGATCGCGGAGATGATCGCGACCAGCGTCAACACCATCTCGGTGAACACCAAGACCGAGGTGCTGCTGCGGCAGTCGCAGGAGCTGACGGAGCAACTCAGGGACCGCTCGGCCGAGTTGGAGAACCGGCAGAAGGCCCTGCAGGCCTCGAACGCCGAACTCGAGGAGAAGGCCGAGCTGCTCGCCCAGCAGAACCGCGACATCGAGGTCAAGAACACCGAGATCGAGGAGGCCCGGCAGGTCCTCGAGGAGCGGGCCGAACAGCTCGCGGTGTCGATGCGCTACAAGTCCGAGTTCATGGCCAACATGTCGCACGAGCTGCGTACGCCGCTCAACTCCCTGCTGATCCTGGCCAAGCTGCTCGCCGACAACGCGGAGGGGAACCTCTCGCCGAAGCAGGTGGAGTTCGCCGAGACGATCCACGGCGCAGGCTCCGACCTGCTGCAGCTGATCAACGACATCCTCGACCTGTCCAAGGTCGAGGCGGGCAAGATGGACGTCTCGCCGACCCGTATCGCACTCGTCCAGCTCGTGGACTACGTGGAGGCCACCTTCCGGCCGCTGACCGCGGAGAAGGGCCTGGACTTCTCGGTACGGGTGTCGCCCGAGCTGCCGGCGACGCTGCACTCCGACGAGCAGCGGCTCCTCCAGGTGCTGCGCAATCTGCTGTCGAACGCGGTGAAGTTCACCGACACCGGCGCCGTGGAGCTGGTGATCAGGACGGCCAACTCGGATGTGCCGAACGCCATTCGGGAGCAGCTGCTCGAGGCGGGTTCGCTGCGGGACGCGGACGCCGACCTGATCGCGTTCTCGGTCACGGACACCGGTATCGGCATCGCCGCCAGCAAGATGCGGGTGATCTTCGAGGCGTTCAAGCAGGCGGACGGCACCACCAGCCGCAAGTACGGCGGTACGGGCCTCGGGCTCTCGATCAGCCGGGAGATCGCCCGGCTGCTCGGCGGCGAGATCCATGCGGCGAGCGAGCCGGGGCGGGGTTCCACCTTCACCCTGTATCTCCCGCTGCACGCCAGCGAGTTGCCGCCGCAGGGGTACGTACAGCTGCCGGTGGCCGGGGCTGCGGCCAGGCCGGTGCCCGAGCTGCCGCCGGCGCCGGCCGGCGCCGACCAGCCGGCTGCGCGGGCGTCCGAGGAG
>NZ_QUAK01000036.1 GCF_003429565.1 Streptomyces triticagri | reverse complement strand
CCGGCGCCCGGGGAAACTCCCGGTGCGCCGGGCGCCGCGTCGGTGCGCCCGGCCGGTTCAGCCGCCGTGCAGTGCCGCGTCGACCGCCTCGCCGATCAGCCGCGCCGCCTCCGGTCCGAGCAACTGCTCGTGTCCGTACGGCACTTCGTGCACCGTGAGCCGGCCGCCGAGGTGCGGACGCCACCGTGCGGGCAGCTCGCCCGGCGCCCGGTCCCCGGTGGCCGCGAACAGCGTGAGTGCGCCGTCGAAGCGGCCCGGGGTGAAGGCGTGCGCGAGATCGGTGTGGTGCCGCATCACGGTCATCAGACGCCGGACGTCGTCCTCGCCGAACGCCCGCGTATCACCGAACTGGCCGACGTGCTCGAGGAAGTTGCGGCGGATCTCGTCGTCGGACGGCCGCGGGTCACCGTCCGCGACCGGGAAGCTGTCGAGGACGCCGAGGAACGCGGTGCGTTCCCCCTGCGCCTGGAGCTGCACCGCCATCTCGTGGGCGACCAGGCCGCCGAAGGACCAGCCGAGGAAGTGGTACGGACCGGACGGCTGGATCGCCCGCACCCGCTCCAGGTAGTCCGCGGCGAGCGTCCGTACGTCCGGCGGCCGCTGCCAGGGCGTGTCCGGCGCGATTCCCTCCGACTGCAGCGCGAACACCGGCCGGCTCTCGTCCAGCCACCGGGCCAGACCCGCGTACGGCAGGCCGAAGCCGACCCCGCCGTGCAGGCAGAAGAGCGGGGCCGCGGTGCCGGTGGGCCGAATGTCCAGGACCGGCCCGAGCGCCTCCGCGCCGAGCTCGCCGGCCCCGAACAGGCCGGGCCCGTCGGGGTGCGGTGACCGGGTCCGTGCGCAGGCCGCGAGCTCGGCCACCGTGCGGCGGGAGAACACGTCGGCCAGGGAGATCGACAGACCGGCCTTGGCGGCCCGGCTCACCACCCGCACCGAATCGAGGCTGCTTCCGCCGGCCGCGAAGAAGTCGGTCTCCGCGTCGGCCTCGTCGAGTCCGAGTACCGCGGCGAACACCTCGGCCACGATCACCTCGGACGGGGTGCGTGGCTGCCGCCCGGCGGCGGCCCGCACCGCACGCCCCGGCGCCGGCAGCGCGGCGGTGTCCAGCTTGCCGTTGGTGGTCAGCGGCAGCGCGCCCAGGGTCACCAGGGCGGACGGCACCATGTGCGGGGGCAGCGATCGGCCCACGTACTCCTTCAGGACCGGGGCGTCCACCTCCGCGACGCCGGGTACCGGCACCACGTACCCCGTCAACTGCCCCGATCCGTCCGGGGATCGGGTGACCAGCACCGCGGCCTGGTCGACCACCGGATGGCCGGTCAGCACCGCCTCCACCTCACCGGGCTCGATACGGAACCCGCGCAGCTTGATCTGCTGGTCCGCCCGGCCGACGTAGTCCAGGCTGCCCCCGGGCAGCGGGCGCACCAGATCGCCGGTCCGGTACATCCGGGTGCCCGGCGGACCGAACGGGTCGGCGACGAACCGCTCCGCGGTGACCGTACGCCGCCCCAGATAGCCGTCGGCGAGACCGGCACCGGCCACATACAGCTCGCCGGTCACGCCGGGCGGCACGGGGGCGAGGGCGGAGTCGAGCACATAGGTGCGGAAGTTGGCGACGGGACGGCCGATGGGCGGCTTGCCGGCTCCGTCGAGCGGGTCGCTGACCGTCGCACAGACCGAGGTCTCGGTCGGCCCGTAGGCGTTGCGGAGCTGATGGGTCCGTGCCCAGCGGGCGGCGACCGCGGGCGGGCACGCCTCGCCCGCGACCGCCAGGACCAGGTCGTCCGGCAGGGACCGGTCCTGCGGAATGCCGGCGACGACCGTCGGGGGCAGTACGGCGTGCGTGACCCGGTGCTCGGCGACGAAGCCGGCGAGCACCTCGCCGGAGACCCGCGCCTCCGCGGTGGCCTGCACCAGGGTCCCTCCCGCGAACAGGGAAGCGCACAGCTCCCACACCGTCGCGTCGAAGCTGAACGAGGCGAACTGCAGGGCCCGCGCGTCCGGTCCGGCGCCGAGCCGCTCACGGTGGTGCGCGGCGAGATTCACCACACCCGCGTGCGGGACGACGACGCCCTTCGGGCGGCCGGTGGAGCCCGAGGTGTAGATGACGTAGGCGGTGTCCCGCGGGGTGAGCGGCCGGGTCCGCTCGGCGTCGGTGAGCGGCGCGGCGGACCGCGCCGCGAGCCGTGCCGCGACCTCCGGATCGTCCAGGACGAGAGCAGGACGGGCCGGTCCGGGCAGTCGATCGGCTGCGGAGTGGACGGTGAGTACGTCGACGGGCGAGGCGTCGTCCAGCATGTAGGCGATGCGGTCCGCCGGGTACTCCGGATCGACGGGCAGATACGCGGCACCGGTCTTCAGGACGGCCAGCAGCGCCACCACCGTCGCGGACGAGCGGGGGATCGCAAGGGCGACGACGCTGCCGGGGCCGGCTCCGCGGGCGACCAGTTCGCGGGCCAACCGGTTGGCCCGGGCGTCCAGTTCGGCGTAGCTGAGCCGGGTGGTGTCGTCCGGCCGGCGGTCCGAGCCGAGCGGGTCCGCCGCCCCGGGGTCCACCAGGGCCGGCCGGTCGGGCGCCCGGCGGACATGCTCCTCGAACAGGCCGGGCAGGGTGTCGGGCCTTACCTCGATGCGGGGGCCCGCGCCTTCGGCGAGCCGGGCGGTGCGCTCCTCGCCGGTCAGCAGGGCGAGCCGGCTCAGCGTCGCGTCGGGGGCGGCGCAGGCCGAGTCGAGCAGGGTGACGAGGGAGTCGGCCAGCCGGGCCGCGGTCGCCCGGGTGAACAGGTCCTCGCTGTACTCGAGGAGGATGTCGAGGCCCGCGGGCTCGCCGTGCGCGTCCCTGCGGTCGGTCACCTGGAAGGACAGGTCGAACTTCGCGGTCGTGGTGGTGGCCTGCTGCACCGTCGCCGTGAGACCCGGAAGGCCGGGCAGCGGGTCGGTGCCGGCCTGGAAGGCCAGGATCACCTGGAACAGCGGCTGCCGGCCCAGCGAGCGCGCCGGGTTGAGCTCCTCCACCAGGTACTCGAACGGCAGCTCGGCGTGCGCGTACGCCGTCAGGTCCGTCTCGCGCACCCGGTCGAGCAGGTCCCGGAAGGACGGATCGCCGCCGGTGTCGGTGCGCAGGACCAGGGTGTTCACGAAGAAGCCGACCAGGTCGCGCAGGGCCTCGTCGGTGCGGCCGGCCACGGGCGTGCCGAGCGGGATGTCGGTGCCGGCGCCGAGGCGGGTGAGCAGGGCGGCGATCCCGGCCTGTACGGCCATGAAGAGGGTGCCGCCGGTGTCCCTTGCGAGCGCGTCGAGGGCGCGGTGTGCGGAGGCCGGCAGGGTGGTGTGCACATCGGCGCCGCGCCCCGAGGCACGGGCCGGGCGGGGGAAGTCGGCGGGCAGTTCGAGTTCCTCGGGTATGCCGTCCAGGACGCCGCGCCAGTGCGCGAGTTCGCGCGCGAGCAGGCTGTCCGTATCGTCCCGTTCGCCGAGCAGCCGGCGCTGCCAGCGTGCGTAGTCGGTGTAACTCACCGGCAGTGCCTGCCAGTCGGGCGTGCGGCCGGCCGTGCGTGCCGTGTACGCCTCGGACAGGTCGCGGGCGAGCGGCTCGAGCGACCAGAAGTCCGCCGCGATGTGATGCAGCGTCAAGGCGAACACATGGGTCTCGGCGTCGAGTTCGAAGAGCCGGGCGCGCAGCGGCACGTCCCGTGCCAGGTCGAAGCCGGCCCCGGCCTCGGCGTCGAGCATCCCGGGCAGTGCGTCCTCGGTGGTGCGCAGGTGCTCGAGCCGGCCGCCGGCCCGCTCGGCCTCCTCGGGGGTGAGCACCACTTGGGTGGGCAGCCCGTCGGACTCGACGAAGACGGTCCGCAGGCTGTCGTGCCGCGCCAGCACGTCCCGCAGCGCGTCCGCGAGCGCGGGTCCGTCCAGCGGGCCGGTCAGCCGCAGTGCGAGCGGGATGTTGTACATCCCGGCGCCGGCGCCGTCGGGACCCTCCAGACGGGACAGGAACCAGAGGCGCCGCTGTGCGTACGACAGCGGCGCGAAGCCGGTCTCGGCGGAGGCCTCGAGCGGTGGGCGGGGCGGCGTGGCCGGTGCCGAGTGGGCGTCGCCGGCGGGCTGCGAGGGCCCGTCGAGTGCCGTCGCGAGCCGTTCCGCCGTACGGCATTCGAAGAGCGTGCGCACCGGGAGGTCCGTGCCGAGTTCGGACCGCAGGCGGTTGACGACCCGCGTCGCGGACAGCGAGTGTCCGCCGAGGGCGAAGAAGTCCTCGTCGGCGCCGACCCGTTCGGCCCCGAGGACGTCGGCGAAGACCGCGCACAGCAGTTGCTCGTACGGGCCCTCGGGGGCACGTCCGGATCCGGCGCGGGTCCGGTCCGGCTCGGGCAGCGCCTTGCGGTCGATCTTGCCGTTCGGGGTGCGCGGCAGTTCGTCCAGGGTCACGTACACGGCAGGGACCATGTGTTCGGGCAACACCGCAGACGCGCGCTCCCGCAGCCGGTTGCGGTCGGTCCCTGCCGGTACGGCATAGGCGGCAAGGAGGGTGTCTCCCCCCGGGCCGGTGCGGGCGACGACGACCGCCGCGTCGACGCCCGGCTCCGCCGCGAGCACCGACTCGATCTCGCCGAGTTCGATGCGATAGCCGCGGATCTTCACCTGGTGGTCGGTGCGGCCCCCGTACTCGAGGTCTCCGGAGGCAGGGTCCCGGCGGACGATGTCGCCGGTGCGGTACATCCGGGTGCCGTCCGGGCCGTGCGGGTCGGCGACGAAGCGGTCCGCGGTGAGGGCCGGGCGGTTCTGGTAGCCGCGGGCCAGTCCGTCGCCCGCGATGTACAGCTCGCCGAAGGTGCCGTCGGGCACCGGCTGCAGCGCCGGGTCGAGCACGTACACCCGGGTGTTGTCGATGGGGCGGCCGATGGTGACGGGCTCGCCGGGGCGGACGGGGGCGGAGGTCGACCAGATGGTGGTCTCGGTCGGCCCGTAGAGATTGGTGACCGACCGGCAGCGGGTGCCGAGTGCCTCGGCCACCGTGTCGGGCAGTGCCTCGCCGCCGACCAGGGCGGTCAGGCCGGCCAGGCTCTCCGGCGCCTCGGCGGCCAGGGACTGCCAGAGGCCCGGTGTGGCCTGCATGAGGGTGGCGCCGCTCGCGGTGCACAGGCCGGCCAGCGCCCGCGGGTCGCGGACCGTCTCGCGCGGTGCCACGACGAGTTCGGCGCCGGCGGCGAGCGGGACGAAGAGTTCGAGGTTGGCGATGTCGAAGCCGAAGGTCGTCACGGCGAGGAACCGGTCATCGGGCGTCACCGCGAAGCGGCGGCGCATGTCGTGGACCAGGTTGGTGAGCGCGCCGTGCGGGACGACGACGCCCTTCGGGCGGCCGGTGGAGCCGGAGGTGTAGATGACGTAGGCGGGGCGGTCGGTGCCGTCGGCGCCGTCGGTGCCGGCGGTGCTGTCAACGGGAGCCGGAGTGCCGTCGCCCGGCGGCAGGTCCGCGGGCGGGGCGCCGTGCGGACCGAGCAGCCAGGTGGCGTCGGCGGGCAGCGTGCCGCCGAGCCGGCCGGCGACGGATGCGCTGGTCAGGGTCACCACGGGTGCCGCGTCGTCCAGCATGTAGCCGATCCGCTCGGCCGGGTAGTCCGGGTCGAGCGGCAGATAGGCGGCGCCGGAGTGCAGCACCGCGAGCGCGGCGACCACCAGGTCCGTGGAGCGGTCGAGCGCGATGGCCACGATCCGCTCCGGGCCGGCACCGGCCGTACGCAGGGCGTCCGCGAGCCGGGTGGCCCGCTCGTGCAGCTGCCCGTACGTGAGCAAGTCGTCGCCGCAGCGGACCGCGGGCGCGTCCGGTGTGCCGGTGGCCCATTCGGCGACGAGCGCCGTCACCCGCTCCGCGGGACGGGCACGCGCGGGCCCCTGGTGGGCGCAGAGCAGCTCGTCCCGCTCGCCGGCGGTCAGCGGGTCGAGGCGGCCGCTGGGCAGGTCGGCGCCGGCCACGGCCGCGTCCAGGAGCCGCAGGAATCGCTGGCCGATGCGCTCGGCGTCGGCGTCCGGGACGCGGTCGGGCAGATGGTTGACGGCGAGGGTCAGCCGGTCGCCGGGGAAGACGGTGAGCGTCAGCGGATAGTGGGTGGCCGACCGGATCTCCGCGCGGGCGCCGGCGGCGCCGTCCAGGGGCAGATCGCCCACCGGATAGTTCTGGAACATCAGGGCCGTGTCGAAGAGTTCACCGCGTACGCCGGTGAGCTGCTGCACGTCCGCGAGGGTGAGGTGCTCGTGGTCGAGGAGCGCCGCCTGTCGCTGCTGCACCTGGGCGAAGAGCTCCGCGGGAGTACGGTGCGGGTCGACGTCGACGCGTACGGGCAGCGTGTTGGCGAACAGGCCGACCATCCGCTCCACGTCCGCGAGCCCGGCGGGACGGCCCGAGGAGACCGCGCCGAACAGCACGGTGCGCTGGCCCGTGAGCCGGGACAGCAGCAGCGCCCAGCAGCCCTGCACCACGGAGTTGACGGTCAGCCCCTCGGCGCGGGCGAACGCGGTGAGCGCCGCGGACGAGGCGTCGGACAGGGACAGCGGCAGCGACCTGGGCAGCGGCGCGGGCCGCGTGCGTCCGCCTGCCGGGTCGCTGCCGGATGCCGCGGCGCCCACGGGGCGGGCCGGTGCGGCGCCCACCAGTCGGGTCGGTTCGGACACTCCGGCGAGCGCCTGCCGCCAGGCGTCCCGGGCCGCGTCCCGGTCCTGTGCCTGCAGCCAGGACAGATAGGTGCGGTACTGCGGCGGGGGTGCGGCCGGGGTTGTTCCGGCGGCCGACTGTTCGGTGAGCTCGACCAGTTCGCGGCTCAGGGCGGCCATCGACCAGCCGTCGACCACGATGTGGTGCACGGTCCACACCAGTCGGCAGCGCCCTTCGGCGGCCCGGATCAGGGTGAAGCGGTGCAGCGGCGGCCTGGCGAGGTCGAAGCGGCGTACCCGGTCCTCCTCGGCGATCCGCTCGAACGCGGCGTCGGTGTCCTCGCCCGCATCCGGCGCGGTCTCCCGCCAGGGTGCCGCCACCCGGGCCGGCACCACCTGGATCGCCTCGCCGGACCTGCGGTGCCGGAAGCAGGCGGCGAGGTGCGGATGCCGTTCGAGGAGCGTGTCCGCCGCGGTGTGCAGCGCGGCGGCTCCCTCGTCGGTCAGACCCTGGAGGTCGGCGACCAGCTGGACGGTGTAGACGTCGACGCCGTCGCGGTCGTACTCGGAGAGAAAGAGCAGTCCCTGCTGGAGGGGCGACAGCGGGAGGACTTCGCTGATCGTGGATGGCTGTGTCAAAGCCGGGCTCCTCTTCCTGTCTTCCTGCTGTCCCGATCCTGCGGACCTGGGCGGTCCTGCCGGCCTGGGTGGGCAGTGTTCAGAATTTCCCCCGGCGCTGACCTGCAACTGACGCCGCGCTGACGGGCTTTCGTACGAGTACGGGTACGGCGCGGGGCCGGTGTCCGGCGGCCGCGCGAGGGCCCCGAGAGGGGCGCGAAGCGGTGTCAGCAGTCCGTCAGTGCAGCGTCAGCCGCACCCTGGAGTGTTGCGCCGAGGTCAGAATCGTTGCTGCTGTCGGCCAGGAGACTCCATTGCCAGTCATATCCGCGTCGCATGAATTCGATGTCAGCGACCTCTTCGTCAATCTCCAGCCGTTCTCCGGACGCCGCCTCTTCCTCAAGGTGGAGGGATTCAACTTCGCCGGGTCCATCAAGCTGCGGGCGGCACGCGAGATCGTGGCGCAGGCCGAGGCGGCCGGCGTACTCGGCCCGGGGACCACCCTGGTGGAGTCCTCCTCGGGCAACATGGGCGTCGCGCTCTCCGTGCTCGCCGCGAGCCGCGGCTTCGACTTCCTGTGCGTGACGGACTCCCGGTGCAACGAGGTCACCCGGCGCACCATGGAGTCGTTCGGCGCCGAGGTCCATGTGATCACCGAGCCGCACGAGACGGAGGGGTTCCTCGGGGCCCGGATCCGTCACGTGGAGGAGCTCATCGCCGCCGACGAGAAGAAGATCTGGCTCAACCAGTACCGCAGCCCCGGCAATTGGCTCGCCCACTACCAGCAGACCGCGCCGGCGATCGCCCGGCAGTTCCCCGATCTGAACGTGCTGATCGTCGGGGCCGGCACCACCGGCACCCTGATGGGCTGCGCCCGCTACTTCCGCGACCACCGCCCCGGTGTGCGGATCGTCGCGGTGGACACGGTCGGGTCGGTCACCTTCGGCACTCCGGCGGGCACCCGGCACATCCCGGGCCTCGGCACCAGTGTGCGCCCGGCGCTGCTCGACGAGTCCCTGGTGGACGACGTGGTGCATGTCGCCGAGTCGGACACGGTACGCACCTGCCGCCAACTCATGCGGCACGGCTTCCTGTTCGGCGGCTCCACCGGGACGGTGGTACGCGGCGCCCTGGACTGGCTGAACAGCCGTCACCCGGGCGAACAGGTCACGGCGGTCACCATCTCCCCGGACCTCGGCGAGCGGTATCTGGAGACCGTCTACCACGACGCCTGGGTGCTCGACACCTATCCGCCGGAGGTGCTCGCGGGGGCCGCCGGACAGCTGTTCGCCGACGGCGACCTGGCCGCCGGTCTCGGCGCTGGCGCGGATCTCGAGACGGCTTCCGGCTGATGTCGCCCACGACGGCTGACGCGACGGCTGATGTCACCTTCGACCGCCCGGAATTGATCTCTGGAATTGATCTCCGGCACTGACTTTCCGGCACCGATATTCCGGCACTGACTTTCCGGCATTGATTGTCCGGCACTGAATTCTTCCGGCACTGAGTTCCGGCACCCGGCACTGAGTCCCGGCATAGGGAGAGCACCGCGATGAGGACGCCCAGTAACGCCGCCCTGCCGCTGACGGCCGCCCAGGCGGAGATCTGGTTCGACGAGCAGTTCGCCACCGGGCCGCTGGCCTACAACATGGCGGACTGCATCGAGCTGACCGGCCCGCTGGACGCCGGTGTCCTGGAGCGTGCCCTGCGGCGTCTCGGCCAGGAGGCCGAAGGGCTGCGGGTGTCCTTCACCGAGGAGGACGGAGAGCCGCGGCAGACCGTCCGCGAGCTCGCCGAACTCCCGCTGCAGCAGCTGGACTTCAGCGACGCCGCGGACCCGCGCGCGGAGGCGGAGCACTGGATGCACGCCGACCGCGACGAGCCGCTGAAGGTCACCGACTTCCCGCTCTTCCGCAGCGCACTGATCAAGATCGGTGCCGACCGGCACCTGCTCTACCTGTGCATGCACCACATCCTGTCCGACGGTTTCAGCCGCGCCCTGATGTACCCGAAGCTGGCCGGGCTCTACGACCGGCTGGCCGCCGGCGCCACCGGTCAGGAGCTCGACGCCGCTGCCGTCCCCGCCTTCCGCCACCTGGTGGAGGCCGAGCGGGACTACCTGGACTCGCCCCAGCTGGAGCGCGACCGGGCGTACTGGACCGGCCGCCTCGTGGACAACCCGGACTCCGCCCCCGAACTCGTCTCACTCTCCGACCGCGATCCGGCCCCCGGCCGCCGCACCGTGCGCTGCACCGCCACGCTCACTCCCGAAGAGGCCCTGGGCCTCAGGGAGATGGCGACCGAGGGCAAGGTCACCCTGCCGGTCCTGATGGTGGGTGTGATGGCCGCCTATGTGCAGCGGGTGACCGGTGTGGCCGAGCCGCTGCTCACTCTGCCGGTGACCGCACGGGTCGGCGCCGTCAGCCGCCAGATCCCCGGCATGCTGGCGAACTACCTGCCGCTCGCGCTGCGGGTGCGTCCGGACATGACGCGACGCCAACTCCTGCGCCAGGCCTGGGTGGAGGTCGCCGGTGCGCTGAAGCACCAGCGCTACCGCGGCGACCGGGTGCGGCGCGACATGGGGCTGCGGATCGACGACCGGCGCCCGTTCGGCCCGTTCATCAATGTGCTCGACCAGGACCCCGAGCTGCACTTCGGCGCCGACTGCCGCGGCCGGGTCCGCAATCTGTCCACCGGAATCGTCAACGACCTGATCATGACGGTCCTGAACGGTGCGGACGGCACCCTCGAGATCCACCTGGACGGCAACGAGGAGCTCTACGAGAAGTCCGAACTCGCCGCTCACCTCGGCCGGTTCACCTCGTTCCTGAACCGTCTCGCCGCCATGGACGCGGCGGCCCCGCTCGGCACCGTGGACGTGGTCTCGGAGCAGGTCGACGGCCCCGGCGCCGGCATCCTCCGGGGCGAGATGCACGACGACGCCTATGAGGGCGTCGTGGAGCGGGTGCTGGCCGTCGCGTCCGTCACCCCGGACGCCCCGGCGGTCACCGACCCGGACGGCACCGTCAGTTACGCAGGCCTGGTCGCCCGCGCGGGTGCGGTCGCCGCCCGCCTTGCGGGTGCCGGTGTGCAGGACAAGCCGGTGGTGGCGCTGCTCGCGGGTCCTGGAGTGCCGTTCATCGGCNCGGGTGCCGGTGTGCAGGACAAGCCGGTGGTGGCGCTGCTCGCGGGTCCTGGAGTGCCGTTCATCGGCGGGGTGTTGGGTGTGCTGGGTGCCGGTGGTGCGTATCTGCCGCTGGATCCGGAGGCGCCGCAGCAGCGGAACGCGGGCCTGCTGCAGGACGCCGGTGCGAGTGCGGTGCTCGCCGGCCCCGAGTGCCTGGAGGCCGCCCACGGCATCGCCGGCGACATCCCCGTACTGCCGCTCACGCTGCCCGAGGACGCGGATGCGGGACATGAACTCCCCGCTCTGGGCGAGGGGTTGGATTTGGCGTATGTGATGTTTACGTCGGGTTCGACGGGGCGTCCGAAGGGGGCGATGGTTCATCGGGTGGGGATGG
>NZ_QUAK01000033.1 GCF_003429565.1 Streptomyces triticagri | reverse complement strand
TTGCCTGAGAAGGCCGGTCCACCCCCTGGGTGGACCGGCCTTCTTCATGCCCGCGTACGGTCACTCCGGCCGCAGCCGCCATCCATGGTCCACCGGACCGATCCCGGAGCCGAGCGCGAATCCGGCGGCGATCGCCCCGGTGACGTACTCCTTGGCCGCCACTGCCGCCTCGGGCACGGTCAGGCCCTTGGCGAGGCCGGCGGCGATCGCGCTCGCCAGGGTGCAGCCGGTGCCGTGCGTATGCCGGTTGTCGTGCCGGGCCCCGCGCAGCCAGTGCTCCTCGCTGCCGTCGGTGAGCAGATCCACGGCCTCGGCCCCGGCCAGATGCCCGCCCTTGACCAAGGCCCAGCGAGGCCCGTACTCGAGCACGGCGGCCGCCGCGCGCCGCAGATCCGTCTCCGACTCGACGCGTACGCCGGTGAGTTGGGCGACCTCGTCCAGATTCGGCGTCGCGACGGTGGCGACCGGCAGCAGCTTGGTGCGCACCGAGTCCAGGGCCGAGGCGGCGAGCAGCGGGTCGCCGTGCTTCGAGACGCCGACCGGGTCCACCACGGCGGGCGCCTCGGTGTCCGCGAGCAGGGCGGCGACCTCCTCGACGAGTTCCGCCGAGGCCAGCATGCCGGTCTTCACCGCATGCACGCCGATGTCGTCGACGACGCTGCGGTACTGCGCGCGGACCGCCTCCACGGGCAGCTCCCAGGCGCCCTGCACGCCCAGGGAGTTCTGCGCGGTGACGGCGGTGAGCACGCTCATGCCGTGGGTGCCGAGCGCCAGCATCGTCTTGAGGTCGGCCTGGATGCCGGCGCCGCCGCCGGAGTCGGAGCCGGCGACGGTCAGGACGAGCGGCGGCGCCTGGCCCGGCCGATCGGCAGCGGTCGTGTCGTCTGCGGGCACCGCGCTCTCCTCCGCTCTCACGACTCGATCTCGCCGCCGAAGTGGTCCCAGCCCGTCTTGCTGGTCCACGGCGCCCCGTCTACGGTCACCTGCGGCTGCGCCGACGGGTTGAGTACCTCGCCGATCACCTTCCAGCGTGCCGGAAGCTTCACGTCGGCGGGGAAGGTGGCGACTATGGCGTGATCCTCACCGCCGGTGAGCACCCACTGCAGCGGGTCGACGCCGACGGCCTGACCGATGTCGTTCATCTGCGTCGGTACGTCGATCGAGCCGGACTTGACGTCGATCCGTACCTTGCTGGCCTCGGCGATGTGGCCCAGGTCGGCGATCAGACCGTCGCTGACGTCCGCCATTGCGGTGGCGCCGAGGCCGGCCGCCGCGGGGCCCGCGTGGTACGGCGGTTCGGGTCGCCGGTGCGCCTCCACGAAGGCACGCGGCGAGCGGAAGCCGCGGGACAGCACCGCATGCCCGGCCGCCGACCAGCCCAACCAGCCGGTGTACGCCACGACATCGCCGGCCTGCGCCCCGGCCCGGGTCACCGGCTCGTGGTTGCGCAGATCGCCGAGTGCGGTGATCGACACCGTGATCGCGTCCCCGCGCACGACATCTCCGCCGACCACGGCCGCGCCCGCGACCTGGCACTCGTCGCGGAGCCCGTCCATCAGCTCGGTGGCCCAGGTGACGGGCAGTTCGGCGGGAACGACCAGGGCGAGCAGGAGCGCGGTCGGCACCGCGCCCATGGCGGCGATGTCCGCGAGATTCTGCGCGGCCGCCTTCCGCCCGACGTCGTACGCCGTGGACCAGTCGCGCCGGAAGTGCCGCCCCTCGAGCAGGATGTCGGTGCTGGCGACGACCCTGCGGTCCGGCGCGGCCACCACCGCGGCGTCGTCGCCCGGCCCGAGCCGCACCGCCGGAGTCGTGGTGAGTCGGGAGGTGAGCTCCCTGATGAGCCCGAATTCACCGAGCTCTCCCACGGTGCCCTTCATCGGTATGCCCCTTCTGCCCCAGTGCGGTTGCGGTCGCGGGCCTTTTCGGCAGCGCGTACCGTCAACAGATACGTCAACTTCTCTTGTCCGTACGCGGTGGTGTCCGCGCCACAGGTCCCGCGGGTCTCCCCGCGACGTGCGGCGACGCGATACCGTGGCGTCCCTTCTCCCCGCATGATCCTCGTGGCCGCCCTGGAGGTTCCGTGGTACAGGCGTACATCCTGATCCAGACCGAAGTTGGCAAGGCGTCGACCGTCGCCGAGCTCATCGGCAAGATTCCAGGAGTCATTCAGGCCGAGGATGTGACCGGACCCTACGACGTCATCGTGCGCGCGCAGGCGGACACGGTCGATGAACTCGGTCGCATGGTGGTCGCCAAAGTCCAGCAAGTGGACGGCATCACCCGCACGCTGACCTGCCCGGTCGTGCACTTGTAGCCCCCGTCTACGCTTGGCCGGTGAACTTCTTCCGCCACCGGCTCGCCTGCCTGCCCGTCCTCGGCCTGCTGTGCGCGACCGCGGGTTGCTCCTCAACGGACGACACTGCCTCGGCCGCGGTTCCCACCCCGGCCTCATCCGTCACCAAGCTGTGCCGAAGCCTGGACGGGCAACTCCCGCAGCGCGTAAGCGGACTGGACCGGGAGGACCCCGAACCTCGTTCCGCGCTGACCGCGGGATGGGGCGACTCGGCGATCATACTGCGCTGTGGTGTGGAGCGGCCGTCGAGGATGGCGGACCCGGAGGCGGACGGCGTCGAGGTGGACGGCGTGGGGTGGCTCCTGGAACAGCAGGACGACGGCTCGTTCACCTTCACCACCACCCTGCGCAAGGCGTACGTCGAGATCACACTCGACAAGAAGCGGGCCGAGGACGGTGGCCTCGGCCCGCTCACCGAATTCGCCGCGCCCGTCCGGAAGACCGTCCCGAAGGGCATCGCCGGCTGACCCGGCGCCGACGCACCGGCATGCAGGGAGCGTTCAGCGCAGCCCGGTCGAGCGCCGCAGCGCCGCCTGCACCAGGCGGTCGACCAGCTCCGCATACCCCACGCCGCTCTCCTGCCACATGCGCGGGTACATCGAGATGGGCGTGAAGCCGGGCATGGTGTTGATCTCGTTGATCACGAACTGCCCGTCGTCGGTGAGGAAGAAGTCCGCCCGCACCAGGCCCTCGCAGGCCGCGGCCTCGAACGCGGCGACCGCGAGCCGCTGGACCTCGGCCGTCTCCTCGACGGTGAGCGGCGCCGGCACGATCCCGGACGCCGAGTCGATGTACTTGGCCTCGAAGTCGTAGAAGGAGTGGTCGGAGACCGGCGGGATCTCGGCCGGCAGACTGGCCCGCGGCCCGTCCTCGAACTCGAGCACCCCGCACTCGATCTCGCGGCCGCGCAGCAGCGCCTCCACCAGGATCTTGGGGTCGTGCCGCTGCGCCTCCTCGATCGCCTCGTCGAGGCCCTCGAAGGAATCGACCTTGGTGATGCCCATCGAGGAGCCGCCGCGTGCGGGCTTCACGAACAGCGGCCAGCCGTGCTCGCCCGCGAACTCCGCGATGCGCCGGCGGGCACCCGCGGGGTCGTTCTCCCACTCGCGCGGCCGCACCACGACATACGGGCCGACCGGAAGTCCGAAGGAGGTGAAGACCCGCTTCATGTACTCCTTGTCCTGGCCGACCGCGGAGGCGAGCACCCCGGACCCGACGTACGGGGTCCCGGAGAGTTCGAGGAGGCCCTGCAGGGTGCCGTCCTCGCCGTAGGGGCCGTGCAGGACGGGGAAGACGACGTCCACCTCGCCGAGCGCCTTGGGCACCGATCCCGGCTCGGCGTACACCACTTCGCGGTTCGAGGGGTCGACGGGCAGGACCACGCCGCCGTCGGGCGACTCGGCGAGCTGCGCCATGGTGGGCACCTCGCGGCCGCTGATCGCCATCCGGTCCGGCTCGTCCGCGGTGAGCACCCAACGGCCGTCGCCGGTGATGCCGATGGGCAGGACGTCGTACTTCTCGCGGTCGATGGCGCGCAGTACGGCACCGGCCGTGACGATGGAAATGCCGTGCTCGGAGCTGCGTCCGCCGAAGACGACGGCGACGCGCGGCTTGCGGGATTCCCCTCCGGGCTGGGAGGGGACCGGGCTCTGGGAGGAGGTCTCGCTGCTCATATCGCGTGCAGCGTACCCGGTGGTACCGACCACGTCAGCGCCCGGCGTGCGCGGCGCCCGGTGTGCCGCGGGCGGCGTGGCCCGGTACCGGCAGTACCGGGGCGGCCGTCAGCGCCGTTCGGGCTTGGCGCTGCGCGACATCAGTTCCTTGAGGGCGACCAGCGGGGGCTTCCCGTGGTGCACGATGTCCACCACGGTGGCGGTGATCGGCATCTCGACCCCGTGCCGCGCGGCCAGATCGGCCACGGATTCACAGGACTTGACGCCTTCGGCGGTCTGCTTGGTGACCGCGATGGTCTCCTCGAGGGTCATGCCCTTGCCGAGGTTGATGCCGAAGGTGTGGTTCCGGGACAGCGGCGACGAGCAGGTCGCCACCAGGTCGCCGAGGCCCGCGAGTCCGGAGAAGGTGAGCGGGTCGGCGCCCATCGCCAGGCCGAGCCTGGTGGTCTCGGCGAGGCCGCGGGTGATCAGGGAGCCCTTGGTGTTGTCCCCGAGGCCCATGCCGTCGGCGATGCCGACGGCGAGACCGATGACGTTCTTGACGGCGCCGCCGAGTTCGCAGCCCACCACGTCGGTGTTGGTGTACGGCCGGAAGTACGGGGTGTGGCAGGCGGACTGCAGCCGGGTGGCGACCGCCTCGTCGCCGCAGGCGACCACCGCGGCGGCCGGCTGCCGGGCGGCGATCTCACGGGCCAGGTTCGGTCCGGTGACGACGGCGATGCGCTCCTGGCCGACCTTGGTGACGTCCTCGATCACCTCGCTCATGCGCATGGCGGAGCCGAGTTCGACGCCCTTCATCAGGGAGACGAGCACGGTGTCGGGGGCGAGCAGCGGTGCCCAGGCGGCGAGGTTGGTCCGCAGCGTCTGCGAGGGCACGGCGAGCACGGTGAACTGCGCGCCGCGTGCCGCCTGCGCCGCATCCGTGGTGGCCGTGATCCGCTCCGGCAGTGCGACACCGGGCAGGTATCCGGGGTTCTCCCGCGAGGAGTTGACCGCCTCGGCCACCTCGGGCCGGCGTCCCCACAGCGTCACGTCGCAGCCCGCGTCCGCGAGGACCATGGCGAACGCCGTACCCCAGGAGCCGGTTCCGAAGACGGCTGCCTTCACAGGGCGTGTCACTTGGTGTCCTCCCCGGACGTGCTGCCCGCGGCCTTGCGCCGCTGTTCGATACGTGCCTGACGCGGGTCGTACGGCTTCTCCGGGGCCTGTTCACCGCGGAGTTCCTCGAGCAACGAGGTGATGGCGGCCATGATGACCTCGGTCGCCTCCTTCAGCACCTCGGGCGTCGGCTCCCGGTCGTAGAACGCCGACAGGTCGACGGGCTCGCCGGCCCGTACCTCGAGGGTCTTGCGCGGGAAGAACTGGAACTTCTTCTCCTTGGCGTACGGCGGCATCGCCAGATTGGCGCCCCACTGGGCCACCGGCACGACCGGGCAGCGCGTCTCGAGGGCCACCCGCGCGGCGCCCGTCTTGCCGACCATGGGCCACATCTCGGGGTCGCGGGTCAGGGTCCCCTCCGGGTAGAAGGCGACGCACTCCCCGCGCCGGATGGCGTCGACCGCGGCACGGAAGGCGTCCAGCGCATTGGACGTCTCCCGATAGACCGGAATCTGGCCGGTGCCGCGCAGCATCATTCCGACAAAGGTCACATCGAAGAGTGCCGCTTTGGCCAGGAATCGCGGCACCCGTCCGGTGTTGTACTGAAAGTGGGCATACGAAAGCGGGTCGACATACGAGTTGTGATTGACCGCAGTAATAAAGCCGCCGTCCGCCGGAATGTGCTGCATTCCACGCCAGTCCCGCTTGAACAGAAGCACAAGCGGCGGTTTTGCGATGACCGCGGCAAGGCGGTACCAGAAGCCGATTCTGCGGCGGGACACTCGGACACCTTCCTCTACTGACCTGGAACAGACGCGGGGGACGCACAAGTGTCGCCCCGGGCCCCCCGTCTGTCGAGAACACCGTACGCCCACCCTTCGAGGGTTAGCGCGCCTGTTCGCACCGGCCGTCGGGCGAGAATGGGCGCGATGCGCACAGATGCCGACCCGACCCCGCCCGGCGCGTGGACCCTGGTCATACCCCTGAAGCCGCTGACGCGGGCCAAGAGCAGGCTGGCCGGAGCGGCCCGTGCGGCCCTGCGGCCGTCCCTCGCCCTCGCGTTCGCCCAGGACACGGTGGCCGCGGCGCTGGCCTGCCCGGCGGTACGCGATGTGGTGGTCGTCACGGACGACGCCCTCGCCTCCCGCGAACTGGCCGCGCTCGGCGCCCGTACCGTACGGGACGAGCCGGCCGGCGGTCTCAACGCGGCGCTCGCACACGGCGCCCACACGGCCCGCGCACTGCATCCCGGTACGCCGGTCGCGGCACTGAATGCGGACCTTCCCGCACTTCGGCCCGCGGAATTGCTACGGGTTCTCCATTCGGCCTCCGCAATTCCGCGCTCGTTTCTGGCGGATGCGGCGGGAATCGGCACGACGCTGCTCGCGGCGGCGGACGGTACGCCTCTCGCACCGGCCTTCGGCGGCCCGTCCCGCGCCCGGCATCTGGCGACGGGTGCGCACGAACTCGCGCTCACGGACGTGCCCGGCGCACGGCAGGACGTGGACACCTGGGAGGACTTGGCGGCGGCTCTCGAGCTGGGCGTGGGCCCGCGTACAGCCGACGCCACGGGCCTGTTCGGCCCCGGACCGTGGCGGGATCTCAGAAGGTCTGCAGCGTCACCAGAGTGATGCGCCGGGCATCGCCGTCGCCCTCGGTCTCGATCCGCACGCGCTGGCCCGGCCGCAGCAGGCGCAGTCCGCCCGCGTCGAAGGCCGCGGTGTCGAACGGCACGGGCGTGCCGTCGTCCAGCAGCACACTGCCGCTGCGGGACTCGGAGTCGTAGGTGTACGCGGTCGCCTGCATGACCGCAGGGTATCGGCCCGGCTGCCGGGCCTGCCGGGGGCGGGGCACGCACACCGCGGGCCGGTCTCCCCTTCAGGGAGACCGGCCCGGCGTGTGAGTGAGCCCTGTGCGGCCGCCGTCACTTCTTCCTGGCGGTGGCCTTCTTGGCGGTGGTCTTGCGCGCCGTCGACTTCTTGGCGGGCGCCTTCTTGGCGGTGGCCTTCTTGGCGGGCGCGGTCTTCTTCGCGGTCGCCTTCTTGGCCGTGGTCTTCTTGGCCGCCGTCTTCTTCGTGGTGGCCTTCTTGGCGGTGGCCTTCTTGGCGGGTGCCGCCTTCTTCGCGGTCGCCTTCTTGGCCGTGGTCTTCTTGGCCGCCGTCTTCTTGGCGGTCGCCTTCTTGGCGGTCGCCTTCTTCGCGGTGGCCTTCTTCGTCGCCGCCTTGGCGGTGGTCTTGGTGCCGCCGGAAAGGCTGCCCTTGGGCGCCTTCTTGACCGCGACGTCGTTCTTCGGGAGCTTCTTCGAACCACTCACCAGGTCCTTGAAGCCCTGTCCGGCACGGAAGCGCGGAACGGAGGTCTTCTTGACCCGCACGCGCTCCCCGGTCTGCGGGTTACGGGCGTAGCGGGCGGGGCGGTCGACCTTCTCGAACGACCCGAAGCCGGTGACCGAAACACGGTCTCCGCCGACCACGGCGCGGACGATGGCATCGAGTACCGCGTCGACCGCTTCGGCGGCCTGCTGACGGCCACCGACCTTGTCGGCAATCGTTTCTACGAGCTGCGCCTTGTTCACGTCTTCCCCTTCGGAGACATTGCCAGAACGAATCTGTTCAAGCTTTTTCGCACGTTAGGCAGATGTATACCGCAAATCAAACACGAAACGGGCTAATCACCCTTGTGCCGCAACGCAGTCGACCGACATCAAGTGCGGTCGGCAGGGCCGCCTTCGGGAAAGCGGCCCTCGTCCAGGTCCTTCATGAACAGGTCCAGACGCCTTGCCGCATCAGCGAGATCGTGTTTGGCCGCGGCCGTTACGACCAGCAGCTTCCGGGTCAGCGCCATCCGTACGCCCTCCGGGACTTGCAGTGCGCGCACCCTTGCGTGCGCTTCTTTCAGCCGGTCCGCGACGAGTCCGTAGAGCTCGAGTTGGCTGTCGCGATCCATGCACAGATTGTGCCATCTAGGGCGAGTTGTCGCTCAACGAGGCCTCAGCGTGCCGCCCAAATGGGGCGATCGACATCTTCCGACAGCCGAAGTCGCAGTCCGGGGAGGCCGGATACCGACCCTACTACTTCGGGCCAACTGGCCGGATCCCGGGGGTCGTTGGTGCCGTACCGACCCCGGAAAACGCAGAACCGCGGCCTCGTGGAGACCGCGGTTCTCGAATCGCGTGTACTGCTGGTGCAGATGGGGGCCGGACGGGTCAGTTGCGTCAGACCTGGACCGTGCGGGGCTTGAAGGCGGGGCGCCCTGCCTCGTACGTGGCGATGTCCCCTTCGTTCTGCAGAGTGATGCTGATGTCGTCGAGGCCGTTCAGGAGCCGCCAGCGGGAGTTCTCGTCGAGCTCGAAGTCGGCGGTGACGCCCTCGGCGCGCACCTGGCGCTCCTGCAGGTCGACGGTGATCTCGGCCGTCGGATCGGCCTCGACGAGCGCCCACAGCCGGTCCACGACGTCCTGCTCGAGTACGACGGTGAGCAGGCCGTTCTTCAGCGAGTTGCCCCGGAAGATGTCGGCGAAGCGGGACGAGATGACCGCCTTGAAGCCGTAGTTCTGCAGCGCCCAGACGGCGTGCTCGCGGGACGAACCCGTACCGAAGTCGGGGCCGGCGACCAGGACGGTCGCGCCCTGGTACTCGGGCTTGTTGAGCACGAACTCGGGGTCCTTGCGCCAGGCCTCGAAGAGTCCGTCCTCGAACCCGTCGCGGGTGACCTTCTTGAGCCAGTGCGCGGGGATGATCTGGTCGGTGTCGACATTGCTGCGGCGCAGCGGGACGGCCCGTCCGGTGTGCGTGGTGAATGCTTCCATGGCTGATCAGACTCCAGCGGGCGTACGGGCGTCGGCGTCGGACAGGTCGGCGGGCGAGGCCAGGTGCCCCAGGACCGCGGTCGCGGCGGCGACCTGCGGCGAGACCAGGTGGGTGCGGCCACCCTTGCCCTGCCGGCCCTCGAAGTTGCGATTGGAGGTGGACGCGGAACGCTCACCCGGGGCGAGTTGGTCGGGGTTCATGCCGAGGCACATCGAGCAGCCCGCGTGCCGCCATTCGGCGCCCGCCTGCTTGAACACCGTGTCCAGGCCCTCGTCCACGGCCTGCAGACCGACCCGGGCCGAGCCCGGCACGACCAGCATCCGTACGCCGTCGGCGACTTTGCGGCCCTCGACGATCGCGGCGGCGGCCCGCAGGTCCTCGATCCGGCCGTTGGTGCAGGAACCTACGAAGACGGTGTCGACCTTGATGTCGCGCAGCGGCTGACCGGCGGTGAGACCCATGTACTCCAGGGCCTTCTCGGCGGCGTACCGCTCCGAAGCGTCCTCGTACGAAGCGGGATCGGGGACCTGCGCCGACAGCGGGGCGCCCTGGCCGGGGTTGGTTCCCCAGGTGACGAACGGCGAGAGGGAGTCGGCGTCGATGACGACCTCGGCGTCGAAGACCGCGTCCTCGTCGCTGCGCAGGGTCTTCCAGTACGCCACCGCCGCGTCCCAGTCCTCGCCCTGCGGGGCGTGCGGACGGCCCTCGATGTACTCGAAGGTCGTCTCGTCGGGGGCGATCATGCCTGCCCGGGCGCCGGCCTCGATCGACATGTTGCAGATGGTCATCCGGGCCTCCATCGAGAGCTTCTCGATGGCCGAGCCCCGATACTCGAGGACGTAGCCCTGGCCTCCGCCGGTGCCGATCTTGGCGATGATGGCCAGGATCAGGTCCTTCGCCGTGACGCCGTCCGGCAGTTCGCCGTCGACCGTGATGGCCATGGTGCGCGGGCGGGCCATCGGCAGTGTCTGGGTGGCGAGGACATGCTCTACCTGGGAGGTGCCGATGCCGAACGCCAGCGCGCCGAAGGCGCCGTGGGTGGAGGTGTGCGAGTCGCCGCAGACCACGGTGGTGCCCGGCTGGGTCAGCCCCAGCTGGGGGCCCACGACGTGGACCACGCCCTGCTCGACGTCGCCCAGCGGGTGCAGTCGGACGCCGAAGTCCGCGCAGTTCTTGCGCAGCGTCTCCAACTGGGCGCGCGAGACCGGGTCGGCGATCGGCTTGTCGATGTCGAGGGTCGGGGTGTTGTGGTCCTCGGTGGCGATGGTGAGGTCGAGGCGCCGCACCTGGCGACCGCTCTTGCGCAGACCGTCGAAGGCCTGCGGGCTGGTCACCTCGTGCAGCAGGTGCAGATCGATGAAGAGGAGGTCGGGCTCGCCGTCGGCGTGCCGGACAACATGGTCGTCCCAGACCTTCTCCGCGAGTGTCCTACCCATCGCTTTCCCTCCGGCCGGTTGTCACGCCGGCCCAACTAGAGATGTGGGCGCCGACGTCCGTACCCCTGTCCCGGACGTAGACCGCCATGCCCGGTTTGTCGCCCGGGCCACTGTCCGTACAGAGTGACAAGTTCCCCGGAAAATTGAACTTGCGTTTCACAGAGTGAGACGCGAGTATCGTTGCATGGACAACTCTAGCGGCGTCGGCGTTCTCGACAAGGCGGCTCTCGTCCTGAGCGCTCTGGAGTCCGGTCCGGCCACCCTCGCCGGGCTGGTCGCAGCGACCGGACTTGCACGACCCACGGCACACCGCCTTGCCGTGGCCCTTGAGCACCACCGCATGGTGGCGCGTGACATGCAGGGCCGTTTCATCCTCGGCCCCCGGCTCGCCGAACTCGCGGCGGCCGCCGGCGAGGACCGGCTGCTCGCCACCGCGGGACCGGTGCTCACCCACCTCCGTGACGTGACCGGCGAGAGCGCCCAGCTCTACCGCCGCCAGGGCGACATGCGCATCTGCGTCGCCGCGGCGGAGCGCCTGTCCGGCCTGCGGGACACGGTGCCGGTCGGCTCCACCCTCACCATGAAGGCCGGCTCGTCCGCCCAGATCCTGATGGCCTGGGAGGAGCCGGAGCGGCTGCACCGCGGGCTGCAGGGCGCCCGCTTCACGGCGACCGCCCTGTCCGGCGTACGGCGCCGGGGCTGGGCCCAGTCGATCGGCGAGCGCGAGCCGGGCGTCGCCTCCGTCTCCGCACCGGTGCGCGGACCCTCGAACCGCGTGGTCGCGGCCGTCTCGGTCTCCGGACCGATCGAGCGGCTCACCCGCCACCCCGGCCGGATGCACGCACAGGCCATCATCGACGCGGCCGGCCGCCTCAGCGAGGCCCTGCGCCGCTCGGGCTGACCGCCTCCACTCCCCCCGTACGACACAGGGCGCCCCGCCCTCCCGCCACTTCAACGCCGCAGTGGCAGGCGGACGGTGGCGCCCTCCTCGTACCAAGTACCCATGGGCGTACATCCGTTGATGACCGACCGGGCACAACTCGCGCCCGGCACAAGGCCTTTCCTACGGTGCGCACACAGCAGCAAGGACCCCTCCCGAAGGAGAGGCCCTNCGCGCCCGGCACAAGGCCTTTCCTACGGTGCGCACACAGCAGCAAGGACCCCTCCCGAAGGAGAGGCCCTTGCCGAAACGTACCCCCGACCGGATTCGAACCGGCGCTACCGCCTTGAGAGGGCGGCGTGCTAGGCCGCTACACAACGGGGGCGAGGATCTTGATTTGATCAAGATCCGAGCTGGGCTACCAGGACTCGAACCTAAACTAACTGAACCAGAATCAGTCGTGCTGCCAATTACACCATAGCCCACTGGTATAGACCAGTAAGTACCCCCGACCGGATTCGAACCGGCGCTACCGCCTTGAGAGGGCGGCGTGCTAGGCCGCTACACAACGGGGGCCTTGGCGATCCCCATCCGATGAACTACCGGATGGTGGTGTGTCACCGCGCCTCACCGGGTGCGACCCAGGTGATCCACGGGATGGATCCGTACCCCCGACCGGATTCGAACCGGCGCTACTGCCTTGAGAGGGCAGCGTGCTAGGCCGCTACACAACGGGGGCTTTGCAGATGAGCTCTGCGAGCTGGCCTACCAGGACTCGAACCTAGACTAACTGAACCAGAATCAGTCGTGCTGCCAATTACACCATAGGCCACCGGAACGCAACCCCTTGCAGGGATTTTGCTCGGCTTGCGCTTCCGCCGGTCCTTTCGGTCCCGCGGGCGGCGCAGGAAGAACATTACCCGAAGGTGGACGGCGCTCCAAAACGGGTATCGGCGGCCAGCAGCGCCGGCAGCTCGGCCAGGCTCGCGATCCTCCGCACCCCCGCGGGCAGTTCGGGATCAGCGGCCGATGCGCCTTCGCCCGGCCCGGTGCCGCGGCCGCGGTCCAGCCAGATGCCGAGCAGGCCCGCGTCGTGTGCGCCGCGGGCGTCGATCTCGGGCTGGTCACCGACGTACGCCACTTCCGCGGGCTCGAGGGCCAGCTCACGGCAGACCGCGAGGAAGGCCTCCGCGGCCGGCTTGGATACGCCCAGTTCGGCGGCGCAGAGCAGCGCCTCGAACCGGTCGCGGACGCCCAGGGTGCGCAGCTTGTACTCCTGGTTGCGGGCGGCCGAGTTGGAGAGCACCGCGTGCCGGTAGCCGTCGGCCAGGGCGTCGAGGGCGGGCACGGTGTCGGGGAACAGCGACCAGGCGGACTCGTAGTGGCCCAGGTAGCGGTGGAACCAGGCGTCGGCCTCGTCGTCCGGCAGGTCGTCGGCGGCGAGGAACTCGCGTACGCGGTCACGACGCTGGGTCTCGAAGTCCGCGAGGCCCTGACTGAAGCGGGCCCAGTGCCGCTCGGTGCAGGCCTTCCAGCGGGCCAGGCCCTGTTCGGCGTCGCCGTACTGTGCGATCAGGCCCTCGGCCGTCAGGTGGGCGTGCATGCCCGCGGTGTCGGCGTTCGCGTAATCGAAGAGGGTGTCGTCGACGTCCCAGACCACGGCTCTGATCGGCATACGGCCGACGGTACGGGAAGGGCCCGGAACCGCGGGTGCGGTTCCGGGCCCTGCGCCGTGCGGCGGCCGGTCAGGCGGTGAGCTTCGCCAGGGCCGCGTCGATGCGGGTGAGGGTGCGGTCCTTGCCCAGCACCTCGAGGGACTCGAAGAGGGGCAGGCCGACCGTGCGGCCGGTGACGGCGACACGGACCGGGGCCTGTGCCTTGCCGAGCTTGAGGCCGTGCTCCTCGCCGGCGGCCAGGACGGCCTCCTTGAGGGCCTCGGGGGAAGTCCAGTCCGCGGTCTCCAGCTTGGCGCGGGCGGTGGTGAGCAGCGCGACCGGGTCGCCCTTGCCCATCGCCTTGGTCCAGCTGGCCTCGTCCTCCACCGGCTCCTTCAGGAACAGGAAGTCGACGTTGGCCGTGATGTCGGAGAGGACCGTGAGGCGGGTCTGGGCGTGCGGGGCGATGGACTGCCAGGCGGCCTCGTCGAAGTCCTCGGGGGCCCAGTTCGCGTGCGGGGCGCGCAGCCACGGGGTGCAGGCCTCGGTGAAGGTCTTCAGGTCGAGCTGCCGGATGTGGTCGGCGTTGATGGCCTCGGCCTTCTTCAGGTCGAAGCGGGCCGGGTTGGCGTTGACGTCGGCGACGTCGAACTTCGCCACCATGTCCTCGACGGAGAAGACGTCCTGGTCGGCGGAGAAGGACCAGCCGAGCAGCGAGAGGTAGTTGAGCAGTCCCTCGGGCAGGAAGCCGCGCTCGCGGTACAGGTTGAGCGAGGCCTGCGGGTCGCGCTTGGACAGCTTCTTGTTGCCCTCGCCCATGACGTACGGGAGGTGGCCGAAGGCCGGGATCTCCTTGGCGACGCCCAGCTCGATCAGCGCCTTGTACAGGGCGATCTGGCGCGGGGTGGAGGAGAGCAGGTCCTCGCCGCGCAGGACGTGGGTGATCTCCATCAGGGCGTCGTCGACCGGATTGACCAGGGTGTACAGCGGGGCGCCGTTGGCGCGGACGATGCCGTAGTCCGGGACGTTGTCCGGGGTGAAGGTGAGTTCGCCGCGGACCAGGTCGGTGAAGGTGATCGGCTCGTCGGGCATCCGGAAGCGGATGATGTGGCTGCGGCCCTCGGCCTCGTACGCCGCCTTCTGCTCGGCGGTCAGCTCGCGGCAGGTGCCGTCGTAACCGGAGGGCTTTCCGGCGGCGCGGGCCGCCTCGCGGCGGGCGTCGAGCTCCTCGGTGGTGCAGTAGCAGGGGTACGCGTAGCCGCCCTCGGTCAGGCGGCGGGCGACGTCCTGGTAGATCTCGGTGCGCTGCGACTGCCGGTACGGGGCGTGCGGGCCGCCCGTCTCGGGGCCCTCGTCCCAGTCGAGGCCCAGCCAGCGCATCGAGTCCAGGAGCTGCTCGTACGACTCCTCGGAGTCGCGGGCCGCGTCGGTGTCCTCGATGCGGAAGACCAGGGTGCCCTCGTTGTGCCGGGCGTAGGCCCAGTTGAAGAGGGCGGTGCGGACCAGGCCCACGTGGGGGTTGCCGGTCGGCGACGGACAGAAACGGACGCGGATCGCGTTAGCCACGCTTGATCACCTTGTTGGTGAGAGTGCCGATGCCTTCGATGGAGACGGCGACCTGGTCGCCGTCGTGCAGCGGGCCGACCCCCGCGGGGGTGCCCGTGAGGACGACGTCGCCGGGGAGCAGCGTCATCGCCTCGGTGATGTGCGCGATCAGATCCGCGACGGGGCGGATCATCTCGGTGGTGCGGCCCAGTTGGCGCTGCTCGCCGTTGACCGTGCACTGGATGGTGAGGTCGGCGGCCGCGGCCAGGTCGATGTCCGTCTCCACCCAGGGGCCGAGCGGGCAGGAGCTGTCGAAGCCCTTGGCCCGTGCCCACTGCTTCTCGCGACGCTGGGCGTCGCGGGCCGTGACGTCGTTGGCGCAGGTGTAGCCGAGGATGACGTCCGCCGCGCGCTCGCGCGGGACCTCGCGGCACATGCGGCCGATGACGACGGCCAGTTCGGCCTCGTGGTGGAGCTCCTGCGAGAAGGAGGGGTACGTGATCGTGTCGCCGGGGCCGATCACCGACGTGGACGGCTTGAAGAAGACGACGGGCTCGTCCGGGACCTCGTGCCCCAGCTCGGCCGCGTGCTCCGCGTAGTTGCGGCCGATGGCCACGACCTTGTTGGGGAGTACGGGCGGCAGGAGGCGGACCGCGTCCAGCGGGACCTTCGTACCGGAGAGCTCGAAGTCCGCGAACGGGATGCCCTTGATGATGTCGAGGACGAGCCCCTCCGTCGACCCGGGGGGCGCGTCGCCCTCGACCGCGCCGAAGGCGACGTTGCCGTCGATGGAGAACCTGGCGATGCGCACGGGATGCAGGGCCCCTCTACTCACGCTGCTGGAGACTGACGCTCCAGGCTAACGCGGGTGAAGGGCCCCTACGCGCCGTGGTCACCGAGCGTGCGGGCGGTGCGGGGCTTGCCGCGGCCCGGGCCGGTCACTGGCCGGCGGGCAGGTCCATCAGGACGGTGCGCTTCGGGTTCGCCGTGCTGGCGGGGAGGTCGGCGGTGCGCTCCGGCTGCTCGGACACGGGCTGCAGTTCACCGGCGTCCGTCAGGTGCGCCAGGGTGGTGCGTCGCGGGTTGGCTATGTTGCGGAACATCATCGTCGTCCTCATGGCTGTGGTCGGACCTCTGTCTGTCACTTGTCGGAACTGCCATCCGTGTCAAGCGTCAGGCTAAACATCCAGATTCCCCGCACAGCTGTGAACGAGCCTTGATCAGCATGTGAGTTTGCTCACGAGATGACGGACAAATGGGGCGCTCCAGGCACGCAAAAGGCGCCTGCAGAACGGACATTACGGCGTCGAACCGATCATTCCGCTCCTGATCATGGCGACTGGGACACCCGCCCGGAGCGCCGTCCCGACAGGGAAAAGTCCGCTTTGGCGCGAATCCCTTGCACTGGACGTAGCACTGTGATCACAGCACGTCACGGAGGTCACGGGCAGGTACCTGGGCCTTGTTGGAGATCCTGCACTGTGCTGGAATTCCCGGGACCGCCGCAGGTATAAACCGGCGCGCAGGGGCGCAACGCAGCGCCGAGTGACGGCGGCCAGTGGGGGAAGCCGCGCCGGTCACTCAAGACCACCCGGAGTCCCCGGACTCCACAACGCCGACACCGTCCCGCCGCTCGCGGGGGACGCCTGGTCCAGAGGTTGCGACGCTAGTGCAGGGACGTTTCAAGAGGGAAGGCATGGGGTCCCCCCAGGCCCACCAGGGCCGAGGGGACGCTTCGGCGGATCCGGAGCTGCCCGGCGGGACCGACCGCGGCTCCGCACGCCGTGACGCCTCGGCCTCCGGGCCCGCATTGCCCGTCGACGGCGGCGAGCAGACTCCGGGCGGAGGTCCGGCGCCCGATGCCCCCAAGTCCTCGGGTCCGACCGGCCCCGGCTCGCGAATAGCCCTGCGCAACTGGCGCATTTCGACCCGTCTGGTGTCGCTGCTCGCCCTCCCGGTGGTCGCGGCCACCTCGCTGGGCGCCGTCCGTATCAACGACTCGATGGACGACATCGAGCAGCTGGACAACATGAAGCTGCTCACCGACATGACCAAGCAGGCGACCGAGCTCGCCAACGCGCTGCAGGACGAGCGCGACAGCTCGGCCGGCCCGCTGGCGCACGGGGTCAGCGCGTCCGACTTCTCGATCAAGGGTCCGCGCAACAAGACCGACCGCGCGCAGAAGGCGTTCGTCGAGGAGACGGCCGAGATCGACCGGAACCGCAGCGACAAGGCGGTCGAGTCGATCCGGGGCAACGTGGTCAGCATCTCCACGCAGCTGCTCACCCTGAAGGAGATCCGGGCCGACGCCTTCAAGAAGGGCACCCCGACCTCACAGACGGTCTCCAGCTACAACCAGCTCATCCAGCAGCTGCTCAACCTCTCCCGGGACATGGCCCTCGCGACCAGCAGCCCGGAGATGATCCAGCGCACCCGTACGCTGACCGCGTTCTCCTCCGCCAAGGAGTACGCGTCGATCCAGCGCGCGATGATCGCCGCCGCGCTCCCGCCCAACAAGGAGGAGTTCGGCAAGCTCGGTGACTCCGACCGGGTCTACGCGCAGTCGGCGAACCGCCAGGAGAGCTCGGACATGAAGGCCTTCCAGCGCGCGTACGCGAGCGTGGGGGGCAACTACGACGAACTCACCAAGTCGATCGACGACCGCAACCCGATCATCAAGGACGCCGACAGCTACGCCGAGCGCGTCCTCGACTCCTCGGACGGACTGCGCGGCGAGGAGAAGCGTTCGTACCCGGACTGGTGGGACGCCTCGACCACCAAGCTCAAGCAGATGTCGCTGATCGAGCAGACGCTCCTGGGCGACCTCGAGCAGGAGGCGCGCAAGCTCCGCGACGAGTCCGAGCGCGAAGCCATCATCAACGGTGCGATCATCCTGCTCGTGCTCGGCGTCTCGCTGGTCGGCGCCTTCGTGGTGGCCCGCTCCATGATCCGCTCGCTGCGCCGGCTGCAGGACACCGCCACCCGGGTCGCCCAGGACCGGCTGCCCGAGCTGGTCAAGCAGCTCTCCGAGGCCGACCCGCAGGACGTGGACACCTCCGTCGAGTCGGTGGGTGTGCACTCCCGGGACGAGATCGGGAAGGTGGCCTCGGCCTTCGACGACGTGCACCGCGAGGCGGTCCGCCTCGCCGCCGAGCAGGCCCTCCTGCGGGGCAACGTCAACGCGATGTTCACCAACCTCTCGCGGCGTTCGCAGGGCCTCATCCAGCGCCAGCTCTCGCTCATCTCCGAGCTGGAGTCGCGCGAGGCCGACCCCGACCAGCTGTCCTCGCTGTTCAAGCTCGACCACCTCGCGACCCGCATGCGCCGTAACGGCGAGAACCTCCTGGTCCTCGCCGGTGAAGAGCCCGGCCGCCGCTGGACCCGTCCGGTGCCCCTCGTCGACGTGCTGCGTGCCGCCGCGTCCGAGGTGGAGCAGTACGAGCGGATCGAACTGGCCGCGGTGCCCAGCACCGAGGTCGCGGGACGCGTCGTCAACGACCTCGTGCACCTGCTCGCCGAGCTGCTCGAGAACGCCACCTCCTTCTCCTCGCCGCAGACCAAGGTCAAGGTCACCGGTCACGCGCTGCCCGACGGCCGCGTCCTGATCGAGATCCACGACACCGGTATCGGCCTCTCCCCCGAGGACCTCGCGGCGATCAACGAACGGCTCGCCTCGCCGCCCACCGTGGACGTCTCGGTGTCCCGCCGGATGGGTCTGTTCGTGGTCGGCCGGCTCTCGCAGCGGCACGGCATCCGGATCCAGCTGCGGCCCTCCGACTCCGGCGGTACGACGGCACTCGTCATGCTGCCCGTCGACGTGGCGCAGGGGAACAAGAAGGGCCCCATGCCGCCCGGCGGCTCCGCACCCTCGGGCGGTCCGGCCGCCGCGCAGGCCGCGGCC
>NZ_QUAK01000029.1 GCF_003429565.1 Streptomyces triticagri | reverse complement strand
GTGCGGGCCCCGGCGGTTTCCCGCCGGGGCCCGTCCCCCGGGGGCGCGCCCCTCGCGCCCCGCTCCCCCGTTCCCCCGTTGGTCCGGGGTGGTCTCGGTCCCAGTGGTGTCAGTCCGTGGCGATGGCGTTCAGGACGTTCATCCTGCCTGCGCGGAAGGCCGGGCCCAGGGCCGCGAACAGCCCCACGAAGGCGGACCCGAGGAAGACCGCGATGATCGTCGGCCAGGGGATCTCCAGGACTTCCAGGCCCTCGAGAGCGAGCAGTCGCTGTGCGGTCGCGCCCCAGCCCATGCCGAGCCCGAGGCCGAGCAGCGCTCCGAAGAGGGCGATGACGACCGATTCGAGCCGGATCATGCGGCGCAGCTGGCGGCGGGAGAGGCCGATCGCCCGCATCAGGCCGATCTCACGGGTCCGCTCGACCACGGAGAGCGCCAGGGTGTTCACCACACCGAGTACGGCGACGATGATCGCGAGGGCGAGCAGTCCGTACACGATGTTCAGCAGCTGGCCGATCTGGTCCTTGAGGGTCTGCTTGAAGTCGGTCTGGTCCTGGACCGTGTACTGCGGGTAGTCGGCCAGGGACTTTTTCAGGGCGCTGTAGGCCTGGTCGGTCTTGCCGTCGGCGGCCTTGGCGAACATCAGCATGTTGGGCGGCATGCGGTCGGCCGGTATGTACTGCGCGGCCGTGGCGATGTCGAGGTACATCGCGCCCTTGTCGATCGTCACGTCGTCGGAGGTGATGGCACCGATCTTCAGGGTGGCGGTGCGGCCCGCGGCGAAGTCGACGGTCAGTTCGTCGCCGGTCTTCAGGCCGTGCCGCTTGGCGTAGATGTCGCCGACCGACATGGCGTCCTTGCCGTAGGCGGCGGCGAGTTCGCCCGAGACGGTCTCGCGGCTGAGGTCGTCGGCGTAGCTCGGGTCGGCGGCCGAGAGCTCCTCGGAGGTGGTCTTGCCGTCCGGGGTGGTCACCTTGGCGTCGACGATCTTGTAGTTGGTGACGTGGTCGAGGTGTGGGCTGTTCTGCATCGCCTTGACGGCGCCGGGCACGATGGCCGAGCCGTCGTTGCTGCCGGACTGCATGATGAAGTCGGCGCCGACGGTTTTGTCGAGCTCCTCGGTCGCGGAGGCGACCATCGAGGAGCCGACCACCGACAGGCATGCCACCAGGGCGAGGCCGATCATGAGGGCGGCGCCGGTGGCGCCGGTCCGCCGCGGGTTGCGCAGGGCATTGCGCTCGGCCATGCGACCGACGGGGCCGAAGATCCGCAGCACGACGGCGCTGAGGACCCGGACGACGGCGCCGGCCAGGACGGGTCCGACGACGACGAAGCCGATGAGGCTGAGCACCACACCGCCGCCGAGCAGCAGCGAGCCCTCGGAGGCCTTGTCCGCCTGGGCGGCCAGGTAGAGGCCGGCGGCGCCGGCGCCGGTGAGGAGGGTGCCGAGGACGGCGCGCACCACACCGGCCTTGGTGTCGGCGGGTGTGCCCGCGTCCCGCAGGGCGGCCATCGGTGACACCTTGCCGGCCCGGCGGGCGGGCAGGTAGGCGGCGAGGACGGTGACGACGATGCCGAGGACCATGCCGATGACGGGGGTGGTCCAGTTGACCGTGAGGTCGTCGGTGGACAGCTTCATGCCCATCGAGCCCATCAGCTTCATCAGGCCGACAGCGAGTCCGACGCCGGCGGCGACGCCCGCGAGGGAACCGATCACGCCGAGCATCAGAGCCTCGACGAGGACCGAGCGGTTGACCTGCTTGCGGGAGGATCCGATGGCCCGCATCAGGCCGATCTCCCGGGTGCGCTGGGCGACCAGCATCGAGAAGGTGTTGATGATCAGGAAGATGCCGACGAGGAGGGCGATGCCCGCGAAGCCGAGCATCGCGTACTTCATGACGTCGAGGAACGAGCCCATCTCGTCCTCGTTGGCCTCGGCGGCCTCCGCCTGGGTCTGCAGCTTGTAGCTGCCGCCGAGCTCGGCGGCGACGGTCTGCTTGAGGGTCTCGTCGCTGGTGCCGGCGGTGGCGGTCACATTGAGGTGGGTGAACGCGTCGGCACGGTCGAGGAGTTGCTGCTGTGCGGTGCGGGTGTCGAGGAAGACGACGGCGGCACCCGGATTGGTCACCTTGAAGGAGGCGATGCCGGAGATCTTGGCCTTGAAGTCGCCGGTGACGGCGATGGTGCGCAGCTCGTCGCCGATCTTCAGGTGGTGTTTGTCGGCGGTGTCGGCGTCGACCATGATCTCGGTGGGGCCGCGCGGCGGGTGGCCGGAGGTGACCTCCATCGAACGCAGGTCGTTCTTCGTCCAGTTGCCCGCGATGGTGGGGGCTCCGCTGGTCGCGCCCACGTTCTTGTTGTCGGCGTCGACGACCGTGACGCTCATGCTGGAGACGGCACCCTCGGCCGACTGCACGCCGTCCGCGGCGCGCACCTGCTGCAGGGCGCCCGCCGGGAGGGTCTTCGGCTTGCCGCTGCGGGAGGCGTCCTCCTCGCCGTCGGCGTTCTTGGGGCTGACCGTGACATCGGAAGAGGTGACGGCGAAGAGCTTGTCGAACGTCGTGTTCATGGTGTCCGTGAAGACGAGCGTGCCGCACACGAACGCCACGGACAGCAGGACGGCCACGGCGGAGAGCGCCATCCGGCCCTTGTGCGCGAAGAAGTTGCGCATCGAGGTCTTGAGGACAGTCACGACGTACGCCCCCTGGCGTCGAAGTCCTTCATGCGGTCGAGGACCTGGTCCGCGGTCGGGTTGTACATGTCGTCGACGATGTGGCCGTCCGCGAGGTACAGGACGCGGTCCGCGTAGGCCGCGGCGACCGGGTCGTGGGTGACGGTGACGATGGTCTGGCCGAGTTCGTCGACGGAGCGGCGCAGGAAGCTGAGGACCTCGGCGCCGGCCCGGGAGTCCAAGTTCCCCGTGGGCTCGTCACCGAAGATGATCTCGGGTCGGGCGGCCAGGGCGCGGGCGACCGCGACGCGCTGCTGCTGTCCGCCGGAGAGCTGGGTGGGCCGGTGCTTGAGGCGTCCGGCGAGGCCGACGGTCTCGACGACACGGTCCAGCCAGGCCCGGTCGGGCTTGCGGCCCGCTATGTCCATGGGCAGCGTGATGTTCTCGATGGCGTTCAGGGTGGGCAGCAGGTTGTACGCCTGGAAGATGAAGCCGATGCGGTCACGGCGCAGCTGGGTGAGCTTCTTGTCCTTGAGGCCGGTGATCTCGGTGTCGTCCAGGAAGATCTGGCCGCTCGTCACGCTGTCGAGTCCGGCCAGGCAGTGCATCAGCGTGGACTTGCCGGAGCCCGACGGGCCCATGATCGCAGTGAACTGGCCGCGTGCGATGTCCACATCGACGTGGTCGAGCGCGACGACCCGGGTCTCGCCGGAGCCGTAGGCCTTGAGGACCTGGCGCGCTCGTGCCGCGACAGCCGTACGTCCTCCAGTGCCCCCGTGCCTGGGAATGGTCACAGCCGTTGTCACGGTATGTCTCCTATATCGGTGTGGTGAGTGCGGAGTTCACCGCGAGGGTCGCGGTGGAAGTCGTGGTGCGACCGCCTCGGGGCCGCTCCCTGCGGCCGCTCGGCGCGGTCTTCGCGTCTGCATTCAGTCTGCTGATCGGCAGGCCCCGGCGCCTTGGTGCGCAGCGCAGTCTTCAGCTGGGGAAAACCCCACCCCCCGCCCTGCTGGATCCCGCAGGGCGGCCGCCGCGGGCCCCGTACCGTCGTACGGCTCCCGCACCGTCGCGCCATGAACAGGCTAGGCAGCGCCCGGCCCTTGCCTCCTCCTCCGGCGGTACGAACCGTCCCCTGGCCGGAGTACGGAGGATCCCTTAAGGGTCCTCCACCCGTCGGTGGAGGGGTTCTCGGGGCTCTCCACCCTCCCCTGCCCTGCCGCCCGGGTGAGATGGTGTCCCCGGCGCAATAGATGCACGGGGAAAGGATTTGCGGTGACCGCCAGTCAGGCCGCCGGCCACACCGACCGGGACCGGCAGCCGACCCGGCGAAGAGGCCCCGTCGTCGCGGCCCTCATGCTGTCGATGGCACTGTCCGCACTCGACTCGACGATCGTCGCGACGGCCGTCCCGCAGATCGTCGGCGATCTGGGCGGCTTCTCGGTCTTCTCCTGGCTCTTCTCCGGCTATCTCCTTGCCGTCACGGTCACCCTGCCGGTGTACGGCAAGCTCTCCGACACCTTCGGCCGCAAGCCCGTACTGATCGTGGGCAGTTCCCTGTTCCTGCTCGGCTCGCTGCTGTGCGCGCTCGCCTGGGACATGACCGCCCTGATCGCGTTCCGCATCCTCCAAGGACTGGGCGGCGGCGCGATCCAGGGCACCGTGCAGACCCTGGCCGCCGACCTGTACCCGCTGAAGGAACGCCCCAAGATCCAGGCCAAGTTGTCCACCGTATGGGCACTGTCGTCGGTGGCGGGCCCGGCGGTCGGCGGTCTGCTCGCGGCGTACGCGGACTGGCGGTGGATCTTCCTGATCAATCTGCCGGTGGGCGCGGTCGCACTCTGGCTGATCGTGCGCCATCTGCACGAACCGGCCCGGGAACGCGACACACGCGCGCGTACCGACTGGGCGGGCGCGGCCGCGGTGTTCGCCTGCGGCGGTGTCCTGCTCACCGCGCTCGTCCAGGGCGGGGTGGCCTGGCCGTGGCTGTCGGCGCCGTCGCTCGCCCTGTTCGGTACGGGGCTGCTGCTCGCCGGCGCGGTCGTCGTGATCGAACGCCGGGCAGCGGAGCCGGTGTTGCCCGGCTGGGTGTGGCGGCGGCGCACCATCGCGGCGGTCAATCTGTCGCTCGGGGCGCTCGGCCTGCTGATGGTGGCGCCGACGGTGTTCCTGCCCACGTACGCGCAGAGCGTCCTCCGACTGGGGCCTATGGCGGCCGGGTTCGTACTGTCGGTGATGACGCTGAGCTGGCCGGTGTCGGCCGCGCTCAGCCAGCACGTGTACACCAGGATCGGCTTCCGCCGGACCGCGATGACGGGTATCGGCTCGGCGTTCCTCGTGCTGCTGGCCTTCCAGTTCCTGCCGTATCCGGGCTCGCCCTGGCAGCCTGCGCTCCTGATGCTGCTGCTCGGGGCGTCGCTCGGGCTCTTCCAACTCCCGCTGATCGTCGGTGTCCAGTCCACGGTGGTGTGGGCCGAACGCGGTACGGCGACGGCATCGGTGCTGTTCAACCGGCAGATAGGCCAGACCATCGGCGCCGCCCTGCTCGGCGCGGTCGCCAACGCGGTGATCGCCGGCCGGCTCGGCACCGCAGCCGACCTGGACTCGGTGGCACACGCCCCCTCGGACGACCGGGTCCGCCGGGCGGTGGACGCGGCCGTCGACTCGGTCTTCCTGTGGGCGGCGGGCGCGGCGGCGGTCGCCTTCCTGGTCCTGCTCGTGGTCGCGCCCCGCCGCTTCCCCGTGATAGCCCAGGACGCACCGGCCGCGGAACCGCCCACTCCACCCGTGGCGGGCGGCCCACCCGTACCCGACCACGACGAAGCCCGCACGCCCCCGAACGGATCCGCGCCGAACGGATCCGCGCCGGCCGCACCCGCACCCCGGCCGCCCGAACCACCGCATCCGGACGAACAGCGCACCGGCTGACACACCCGCCGTCACCGTGCTCCCGCACGCGGGGGTACGAGCCCGACCGGCCGGGTACGAAACCGCCGACCGCCCTTTGTTCCTGGTCAGTTCGCCGGAACCGCTGACTCTTCCTACACCGGCGAGTAACGTACCGGGCTCCTCCCTGTGGTTCCCCGAAGGGGACCGAGCCGCGCAAGGAGTCCGTCATGTCCGACCTGCACGGCGTCCCACCGCACCCCGAGCCCCACCCGCACGACCCGCACCGCCCCGACCGCCCTCCGCACCACAGCCCCGCGACCTACTTCAACCCACCCTCCGACCGCCGCCTCACCTACCCCTGGCAGCCGCCGCCACCACCCGCACCACCCCGCCGGCACCGGCGCGCCACCCCACCGCCGGGGCAGCACAGCGATCTGCGCCGGCTGCGCACCGCGTACCGCATACTGCGCCGGGTCGCCACGCTCACCGCGCTCGGCTACTTCACGCTCTTCCTCGTACTGTCCGCGTACGCCCCGTCCCTGATGACACGCGACGGGCTCGGCGGCCTGAGCACCGGCCTGCTCCTGATGTTCTGGCAGCTCCCGGTGACCTGCCTGGCCCTCTTCGTGTACGAGGCGTACGCCCGCGGCCGCGTCGACCCGCTCGCCCACCGGCTGCGCCGCCAGGCCGAAGCGGAGGCGGAGGACGCCCCGTGACGACGACGGCCCCATCGGCCGGTGCGGCGGCACCGGCCGCCCTGCCGCACGACTCCGAATCGCTGGCCGCCGTGGCCGAGTTCGGCCCGACCGCGCAGACCATGTCCCTGGTCGCCTTCACCGCCGTCGCCACGATCACGCTGCTGCTGTGCGTGATGACCGGACCCGACCGGGACGACCTGGACGAGTTCTACACGGGCTACCGGGGCCTCTCGCCGTTCCGCGGCGGCCTCGCGATCGCCGGCGACTACATCTCGGCCGCCACCGTGCTCGGCACCGTCGGCGTCATCGCCCTGACCGGCTACGACGGGGTGGTGCTCGCCCTGAGCACCGGACTGTCCCTGGTGCTGCTGATGTTCCTGCTGGCCGAACCGCTGCGCAACGCGGGCCGATTCACCATGGGCGACGCGATCGGCCGCCGGCTGCCCGGCCGTGCCGTACGGATGGCGGCCTGCGGCGCCACCATCGCCGCGCTGCTGCCGCTGATGCTGGTCCAACTCGCGGGCATCGGCGATCTGGTGGGGTTCGTCCTCGGCTTCGACAGCGCAGGCCTGAAGACCGGCTGCATCGTCGGCCTCGGCATCCTGATGATCAGCTACGCGGCCATCGGCGGGATGCGCGGCACCGCCCTGATCCAGGGCGTCAAGATGGTGATGCTGCTCGGCTCGGGCCTCGTCGTGGCGGCCCTGATGATGAGCCGGTTCGGCTGGAGCCCGGGCGACCTGGTGGCGGCCGCCGAACGGGGCAGCGGCGCCGGACCGGCGTACCTCCGCTCCGGCCTGCAGTTCACGGAGAGCTGGAACCCGCGGGTCGACATGATCTCCTCCGAGCTGACCGTGGTCCTCGGCGGCGCCTGCCTGCCGCACGTCACCATGCGCATGTACGCGTCGCGCAGCGCCACCGAGGTGCGCCGCTCGATGTCCTGGGCGGTGTCGATGGTCGTCGTGTTCATCCTGCTGATCGCCGTCATCGGGTTCGGCGCATCGGCCCTCGTGGGGCGGGAGTTGATCGCGGGCTCCGATCCGCAGGGCAACACGGCGCTGCTGCTCGGCACCCAGGGTGTGCTCGGCGCCGACGTCACCACCGCGGAGGCGCTGGTGTTCACGGCCATGGCCACCGCGATCTTCCTGACGGTCCTCGCCTCGGTGGCCGGAATGATCCTGGCCTGCGCCAACTCCCTGGCCCACGACGTCTTCGCGCATCGCAAGCGGCAGATCTCCGCCCGTACCGAGATGACCCTCGCCCGGGTGTCGGCGCTGACGATCGGCGCCCCGACCATCCTGCTCGCCACCCTCGCGCAGCACCGCACGCTGCAGCCGCTGGTCGTCCTGTCGTTCACGCTCGGCGCCTCCGCGCTGGCGCCGACGCTCGTCTACGGGCTGTTCTGGCGCCGCTTCACCCGTGCCGGGCTGCTGTGCACCCTGATCGGCGGCACGGTCGGCTCGATCGTCCTGATGTCCGGCACCAACCTGGTGTCGGGGTCACCCGCATCGGCGTTCCCCGGCATGGACTTCAACTGGTTCCCGTTCACCACACCCGGCATCGTCACCATCCCGCTCGGCTTCCTGCTCGGCTGGCTCGGCACGGTCCTCAGCCCGCGCGAACGCCAGGCCTCCCAGCGCCGGCAGTACGAGGCGGTGGAGCGGTGGATCCTCGCGGGGGCGGTACGGCGGAGGAGATGAGCGTACGAGGACGGTGGCGGGGGCGGGCGGGGCGCGGGCCCGGACCGGGAATGTCCGTCACGCGTGCTCGTCCACCGGGTCGCGGCCGGTGAGCGAGGCCAGACTGTGGCGGACGTGATCCATCCGGGCGTGCATCTCCTCGCGCGCCTCGTCGTGCTCGCGCAGGATGCGCGCCGTCTCGCGCTCGACGCGTTCGGCCGCGGCCCTCGCCTCCGCGACCAGATCGGCGGCGCGTGCGTCGGCGTCCTCCTGCCGGTGCCGGGCCGCCTCCTCCGCCTCCGCGAAGCCGCGCCGCAGATCGGCAAGCCGGTCCTCGGCGGCCTGCGTACGGGCGGCGATCGCGGCCTCCTGCTCGGCGAGGCGCCCGGCGAGCTCCGCGTCGAAGGCCTCGGTGCGCTCCTGCTCGTCCTGCCGCTGCGCTGCGAGCAGAGCGGCGCCCCGTTCGCGGAGCTCCTCGAGCTCGGTGTGCAGGGTGGCGTTCAGCTCCGCCACCTCGCTTCGGGCCGCGGACCGTTCCGCCGCTGCGGTCTCCTCCGCCGCGGCCAGGATCTGCGCCGCATGCTGCTCGGCCGCCGCCCGGAGCTGGTCGGCGTGCGCGAGGGCGGCCGCCCGCTGCTGCTCGGCGTGCGCGGCGGCCGCGGCCTCCTCGGCGGCGGCGTACTGCCGGGCGGCCGCCGTCACATCGGCGGCCTCCTCCTCGACGGTGGCGAGCAGCGAGATGGCCCGCTCGCCGAGCGTCTCGAACGTCTGCGGCGGGAGCTCGGCGACGACGCGGCGCAGGCGGGCCGCCTCCGCCTCCAGCTCCTCGACGGCGGCCGTCAGCCGGTCGACCCGGTCCGCGGCCTCGTCGCGGTCGGCGGTGAGCACCGCGAGACGGGTGTCCACCTGCTCGGGCCGATAGCCGCGTCGCCTCACCACGTCGAAACCGTGCGGTGACGTCGGTGCACTCATCGGGGAGCCCCTCTCCGGCCTGCTGTGTACTCGGCGAGGTCGCGCGAAGCACTCATAACGCGACACTCCACCCATCCTCCCGGTCAAGGATGCGGCAACATGCGCCGAAAGTCGGAATCGAGCCGGATCGGGTGGGCGACCTCACACCCCGCAAGGCGCCCGGGCACCCCGAAGGGCACCCGTACATGCCGAAGGGCGTCCGTACATGCCGAAGGGCGCCCCGTCCGAGGACGGGACGCCCCAGTGGCGACACGTACGACCCGCGAAGGGTCAGCGGGAGAGCTTCAGAGCAGCCCGTCCCACATCTGCTCGAGCAGCACCGACCACCAGCTCTCCGGCGACGACAGGGCCGCCGGGTCGAGCGCGGACAACTGCTGCTGGAAATCGACGGTCCAACGGCCCGCCTGCTCCTGATTGAGACCGAACCGCAGCCGCCACATGTGCCCGAGCAGCGCCAGGCAGCGCACGAACTCGGGCAGCCCCGTGTTCACGAACTGCGGCGGCACCGGCGCACCGCCGGGCCCTGCCTCCACCGGCACGGCCACGATGTGCGCCGTGCCGTACTGCACACAGATCGCCCGGCCGAAGTCACTGCCCATCACCAGGTACGAACCGGCATCGGACGCGGCCTGCACGCCACGCTCCTGCGCGAGCTCGGCCAGCGTCGGCACCGGACGGCCGGGCTGCGCCTGCGCCCAGAAGAACGGCCCGAAATCGACCGGCAGACCGGCCATCATCAGAACGTGCGCGACCAGGTCCGGCACGCCCTGCCGGGACACGGCCCGCTGGTCGAAACGGAACACACCGGGCCCGAACGCCGACGCCAGCTCGTGCGCCACGCCCTCCGGCGGGACCTGCGGCGCGGGCGGCATCGGCTGCAGCGGCGCGCGCACCGGCGCAGGACGCGCAGGACCGTCCGCGACCTGATGCAACTCGCCCTGGTGGGCGATCAGTTGCTGCATGCCCTGCTGCCGGCTCGCATGGTCCCTGCCGTACGGCGCGATGCTGGTGATCCGCGCCTGCGGCCAGGTCTCCCGGATCATCCGGGCGCAGTACGCACCGGGCAGCTCGCAGGACTCCAGCTCGGTGTGGAGCTCGAGGACCTGCTGCGGCGGCACGTTCATCGCACGCAGCTCGTGCAGGATCTGCCACTCCGGGTGCGGGGTGCCGGGCGCCGAGCGGCGGATCAGCTGCTGCTCGGAACCGTCCTGGGCGCGGTAGCGCAGCACGGCCTGGTAGCCGGGGCCGACGAGCGGCGCACCGGCNGGTAGCGCAGCACGGCCTGGTAGCCGGGGCCGACGAGCGGCGCACCGGCCGGCGGCTGCGGATAGCCGTACGCGCCGCCCTGCGCCGGAGCCCCGGGCGCACCCGGCGGCGGGCCGGGCGGCTGCGGAGCGCCGGGGCCGGACGGGCCGGCCAGCATCGTCGCCGCGTGATGCACACCACCGCCCTGGCCGGGAGGCTGGGCCCCACCAGGAGCGCCGGGGGCGCCAGGCGCACCGGGCGGACCGGGAGGCGCCGGAACCCCGCCACCCTGACTCGGATCCGCCAACATCGTCGCCGCATGATGCACACCACCGCCACC
>NZ_QUAK01000031.1 GCF_003429565.1 Streptomyces triticagri | reverse complement strand
GCCGCGGGGAGTCCGCGGCGACGGCGCCGGTCACTGCCTGTATGCGATTGTCTTGGCCCGAGCCGTCGCCCCGAGTCGGACGGCGCCGGGCTGCTTTCCGGCGGACTGCCTGGCTCAGCTTTCGGCCAGGATGTGCGAGAGCTCCGTATCGAGATCGAAGTGACGGTGCTCCGTGCCCGGGGGCACGGCCGCATCTGTCCGCTTGAGGAAGGATTCCAGGGCCCGCGCCGGGGCCTCGAGCAGAGCCTCGCCCTCAGGGGAACTCAGGGCGATGCAGACGACTCCCTGCCCGTGACTGCGCGACGGCCAGACACGGACGTCGCCGGTCCCGGTGGGGCGGTGGAGCCCCTCTGCGAGGAGATCGCGGGCGAATACCCACTCGACGGTCTCTTCGGCTCCGGTGTGGAAAGTGGCGTGCACGGCGTAGGGATCGGCCGTGTCATACCGCAGTCCGGCGGGTACAGGCAGTGAGGACTCGCTCGACACAACGAGGCGCAGGTGCAGCTCGCAGCTGACCGTGGTGTTCATAAGCGCCAGGGCCTTTCGCTCAGTGTGCGCTCGGGGATTCGCACGTCGGCGAAATCGACATGCCACCTACGGTGGTGTTGTAAACCCCTCTGAGTGTTTTGGGTGTCTTTAGGTAGCTCGTACAGCGGTCGACACGTTCGCGAGGTACCGCCAAACCGGTGAAGCGTTTCCGTCCGGTAATATCCGGGCGCATGAACACGGGGAGTGACGGAGAGGGAGAGGTCGCAGTGGCCGCCGATTCTCCGGATGAAGAACAGTCCGAGAAGGCGCTCGGTTCGCGGGCACCGGATTTCGTCCGGTCCCGCAGGGCGCTGCACATGAGCTGGCAGGTCGGCGTCTTCATCGTCGGCCTCGCCGTCGTGGGGGCCGGTGTCGCGATGCTGGTGCTGCCCGGGCCGGGCTGGCTGGTGATCTTCGGCGGCATGGCGATCTGGGCGACCGAGTTCGTCTGGGCCCAGCTGGTGCTGCGCTGGACCAAGCGCAAGGTCACCGAGGCGGCACAGCGCGCACTCGATCCGAAGGTGCGCCGGCGGAACATGATCCTTACTGCGACGGGCCTGGTGATCGTGGCCGTCCTGGTGGGGATCTACCTCTGGAAGTTCGGCCTCGCGCTGCCCTGGAACGTCGACGAGTGACGGCCGCCCTGCACGGGGTCCATGGTCGGACGCGGCCCTGACATGCGGTAATGTTCTCCGTGCGCCCGGGCGATTAGCTCAGTGGGAGAGCGCTTCGTTCACACCGAAGAGGTCACTGGTTCGAACCCAGTATCGCCCACCCGAGGTGTCGGTCCGTGAGACGTCCAGTCTCACGGACCTTCGTCGTCTCCGGGCCCGGCCGCGCATCCCCGTTCCGGATCAGTGCATGCGGCCCAGGAGGTCGCGCAGCCGTCGGGCGTCCCGCAGCCGGTGCTCGTACGTCGCGCCCAGGGCGAGCAGCAGCAGGCCCGCGAGCGCCGGCGGGAGCCAGCGGGGGAGTGCGCCGACTAGCTCGGCCAGGTACGGCGCCAGCTCGTGCAGGCCGACCAGGCCGACGGTCGCGGCGCCCAGCGTCAGCGGCGCCTGGAGCCCGTGACGGGCGCCGAACAGGGTCACCGCGAGAGCCGCGGTGCCGAGCAGCAGCGGGCGCTGCCAGGCGGGATCGCTCCACACCACGGCCAGGCTGGGCAGCAGTGTCGTCGCGAGCCCCGGTCCGTACGCCGTCCACGACGACACCTCGGGGGAGCGGCGGCGCTGCAGGAAGCCGACGATCAGGGCAGGGACGGTGACAGGCAGGGTGTATGCCTCGGGAGTGCCGACGTCCCAGGCCGCGAGCCGGACCCAGCAGGCAAGCACGAGGAGCACGGCTGCCAGGTGACGCACCCCTCGGCGTTCCGGGCGCAGGGCCGTCGCCGTGGCGATCACGCCCGCAAGGGCGAGCGTCAGGGCGAGATGCGGCGCATCGTCCGCGGCGAGCGCGACGCCGAGGAGACCGGCGCCCGCACCGGTCAGTTCGACGGGTGCTGCCGGGCCGAGCGCGCGCAGTCGGTGGCCGATGGCGGCCGTCGCCGCCGGGACGACCAGGAGCAGCACGGCGATCGTGTGGCGAGGCGCGCCCAGGCTCGCGGGTACGGCCACCGAGAGCGCAGTGGCGCAGACGACCGCACCGCAGGCCGGGACCCGTCGGCCACGCCCCTCCGGGTGGACGGCCGCCGCGGCCAGGAAGCCGGCGAGCAGGACGCCGAGCGTCGCACAGGTGGCCGGCCGGGTGGCGAGGCCGAGGAAGGTGGCGCTCACTGCCGAGGCGCAGGCGAGGACGGTGGCGGTCGTCGACAGAGCGGTTCGGGGCGGGGCCGGGTGCTGCGTGTCGGGCGGCGGCTTCGACGCGGCGAGGCGGGCCGGTACGGCGGCGAGGGCGAGGAGCGTGAGTGCGAGTGCGACGTGGGCGGCGAGTGCGGCCCGGTGCGACAGGTCGAATGCCGCCGTGGCCGCCGTGCCGGCGGACCAGGCCAGGACCAGCGCGCAGCAGACCGACGCGGTCCGCCAGGGAAGGACGGTTGCCGCTGTGGTGCCGGTGGGACGGGCTGTCGGCGCCTCGGGTTCGGTCGAACCTGCTTGTGCGGTACGGGTGTTGGCCGCCGCGGCCGAGGTGGTCGCGGAGCGGTCGGGGGCCGGGGGCTCGAAGTGGCGCCGGGCGGCGAGGAGTACGGCGGCCACCACGGCCAGGCAGACCGGTGCGGCCGGACCTGCACCCGTCGTGTACCCGGCATCGGACCAGGAGCCCGACCACACCGAGTCCAACTGCGTGGCGGGGGCGGACAGCGCGGCGGACACCGACGGCAGGGCCCACAGCAGCGACCAGGCCTGTACGACGCCGGAGGCGAGGGCGAGACCCTGCCGCAGGGCGAGCGGCAACGGCGCGAACCAGAGGGCCAACACCCCTACGGCACACAGAAGATGGGCCGGGACGGCCCATCCCGTGGGCAGCGCCGCGCTCACCGCACCCGCCGGTGCGAGCACGAGCGCGCCGCCGGCCACCACGGACAGCGCGACGGCCGGGGCCGTGGAGGCGAACCGGGACGCCGCGTGGAGCCCGAAGGCGGCGGCCGCGACGAGTAGCACACCGGGTCCGACGGCTGCCGGCGCTGTGCCGGCGTCTGCCGAGAGGAACACGGCGATGGCGAGGCCGGCCGCTCCCGTGCCGCAGGCGGCCGCTGACGCAGTGCCGCGTATACCGCGGCGCACCGTGTGCATCGGGCGCAGGGCGAGCAGGCAGTCCGCGGCGGCGGTGACCAGCAGGGTCGAAGCCCAGCCGAGAGCCGTCGCATTCGACGCCAAGCACCAGAACAGGGCCGGGAGTTGAATCAGAGTCAGGGCGACGGGGAACGGTGTCCGCAGCTCCCGGACCGCCGCACCGTAGCCGGCCCACAGGGCGGCCAGTACCGCCGTGGCCACGGCCGCGTAGCGCAACTCCCCGACCTCGGTGAGGGCCACCTGGTGTATGGCGNCGGCCCACAGGGCGGCCAGTACCGCCGTGGCCACGGCCGCGTAGCGCAACTCCCCGACCTCGGTGAGGGCCACCTGGTGTATGGCGTAGGCGTCGAGCAGGGTCAGGACCACAGCGGTGGCGGCCACCGTCTCCGCGGTCGCAGCGAGCCCGCGGCGCAGCAGGAGCGGCGGCGCCACCAGGGCGGTGGCCGTCGCGGCGCCGAGCACGGCCGCACGGCCGCCGATGCCCAGATGCCCCCAGCTGAAGAGGGTGAACGCCACGGCGGCCACCGCGAGCAGGACACCGCCGAGGCCGAGCAGGACGTTCCGTACGCTCGGCGGATTCGTCTCGGGGCCGGGTGGCGTCGCACTCCAGGACGAACCCCAGGGCTGCGCGGCGGGTGCGGTCGGCCCTGGTGTTTCCTGGGGGAGCGCCGGCGCCGACGTCGACACCAGGAAGGCGCGGCGGGCCAGGAGTTGGCCCCGGCGGGCCTCGAGCCGGCCCAGTTCGGCATCGAGGATCCGCAGTTCCTCGGGTGACGGGACGGGATGCATGTTCCGAAGTGTGCGCCCGGGCGCCCGCCGCCGGATGCGCACGGCTACTCAGATCGGACTGAGTAGGCGACGCGGCACGACACGTATCGCGCACTCGGGCGGGGCAGACTGCCCCCATGGACTGGTGCCACTACCGCTTCCGCAGCGTCTGGGCGCTGCCCGCGGCGCCCGAGCGGGTGTTCGCGGTGCTGGAGCGCGCGGAGGAGTACCCGTACTGGTGGCCGCAGGTGCGCGAAGTGCAGCCGCTCGACCCGGTGACGGGCACAGCCCGCTTCCGCTCGCTCCTGCCGTACGACCTCTTCGTGACCGGGCGGGAGCAGGAGCGCGATCCGGCGGCCGGGCGGCTCGGCATAGCGATGAGCGGGGACCTCGTCGGCTGGGCGCGGTGGACGGTGACCGGCCGCGGGGCGGTGAGCAGGGCGGTCTTCGAGCAGGAGGTCGAGGTGCGGCGACCACTGATGCGGCGGCTCGCCGTGCCGGGGCGACCGGTGTTCCTGCTCAATCACGCGGCGATGATGCGCGGCGGTCGGCGCGGGCTCGTGGAGTGGCTCGCGGCGGACCACGTCCGCTGACCCGACGCGCTGTTCACACCGCAGGCCGGTGGGCGGCCGTGTGCAGCGGTACTGGTTTGAAGGAACGGCGCGACGACCTGTATGGTTCAGTGCGTTCCCGGGCGATTAGCTCAGTGGGAGAGCGCTTCGTTCACACCGAAGAGGTCACTGGTTCGAACCCAGTATCGCCCACCGGAAACGGCCGGTCCGTCGCAGACGGACCGGCTTCTTCTTTGCCCGGGCTTCTGTGTCCGGGCTTCTTCTTCGCCCGCGCGAGTTCGTCCGCGCGATCACGCCGCCGCGCGGAACTCCGGGCGCAGCGGCCACGCCGGATCCACCGACTCCGTCGCACCGCTGCGCGCGAACCACTCCTCGAGGCCGCGCGCCTGGGCCGCGTGCCACACCGCCTGCCGCGCGTGCAGCTCGGCCGGCGACATGGGCTCGAGACGCTCCGCGAACCGGCGCCCGATCGCGCGCGCGACCTCCAGGGCGGCATGCGCGTCCGCGGTCGCGTCGTGCTCCTCGCCCCGGCCGGTGCCGTACTCCGCGCACAGGTCGGCCAGGTCGCGGCGGCCCTTGCGGTGCCGGTCCAGATGCCGGTCGATCACCCTGGGGTCCAGTACGCACAGCGGCCGGTTCTCGAGATAGCGGGCCAGCGAGGACGCCCGGTGGCGGCGCAACTCCCGGTCGAGCAGCGTGAGTCCGAACGGTGCGTTCAGCACCACCAACGGCTTGCCCGCCGCGCTCAGTTCGGCCAGCTCGCGGCCGATCTCCTCCATCACCGGCGCCGGCCAGCGGCCCTCGCGGCACAGCCGGTCCTCGGTGAGCCCGTGCCGTGCGGTCGCCGCACGCGGCACCGGTATGCCCGGGCTGACCAGCCAGCGCGACACCCGGGGCCGGGCGCCCGCGGAGTCCTGTACCACGACGGCGGCCGACACGATCCGGTCGGTCTCGACGTCCACGCCGGTGGTCACGATGTCGAACGCGGCCAGGGGACCCTCGTACCAAGATGTCATCGTCAAGCAACTCCCTGTCCCTGCACGGCGGATGGCGTGAAAGGTGTCCGCCCGCCCGTCAACGCCCTTGACGGGGCCGCGTCCTGCCCGCATTGCCCGAGCTGGTGATACCCGCCCCGTTTGCGCCGTACGCCGACCGGTGACAACACAGGTGACGAGCCGCCCGGTCGAGCGGCACGGCAGGGGGCGGGACCGACCTCCTGCGGCGGGCCCGCGCGGCGGAGGGAGACCCGATGCATCCCCCGGCCGGCGAACCTCTCAGGCCGCACCCCGACGACGACGCGGGCGGCGAAGTCCGGTCCACACCTCCCCGACCCCCGGTCACCGACCCCGGTGTGCTCGGCGCACTCCTCGACCGGCACGGGTGGCGGCGCCGCGCGGGGGCCGCAGGGCGATACGACCGTTGGACTCCACCGCCGGGCAGCCCGGCCGGTACGAGCCTCCTCGTGCCGCTGCGCCGGGACTTCCCCGACAGCGACGATCTGCTCGGCGAGGCGCTGCTCGCGCTGTCCCGCAGCACCGCACCCTCCGCCCGCGCCGTCCTGGTCGCCCTGGCCGTGCCCAGCGACGAGGTGTGCTGGTCCCGGCGGACGACGGACACCGCCGAGTCCGCCCCGTGGAGCTGCCAGGAGCAACTGCGGGGCGCAGCACGGCAGATGCTCCTGGCCGGTTCCCTCGCGATGCTCGCCCGGGCCGGCTACTACGGTGCGCGGCACCGCAGGCAGGCCGCCGCCTCGCTCGACGCGCTCCTCGTCGGCCCCGCCGCCGAGGGACGCCGGCTGACGGCCTATCTGCCGGTGGAGTCCGGTCGGCCGCTCGCCGTACGACTGCACCACGCGCTGTGCGCGGCACGCGAGGCCGTCGACCACCGTCGGGCGACGGGTGGCATGGACGCCTTCGACTCCGCCGTCGAGGCCGGGGTCAGCCATGAACTGACCCGGGCGATCACCGCCCTCGTACGCGGGAGTGAGGGCGCCAGGGTCGAGTTCGGCTGGGCGCCCGCGGCGGGGCCGCCGGCCGCATGTCCTGCCCGCCCGGAACCCGTCGAGTTCTCCCCGGAGGATCTGCCGGCGCTGCGGGAGGCGAGTGCGCGCTATCTGCGGATCGAGCCGTCGGTTCCGGTGCGTCTCACCGGCACGGTCCTGCGGCTGCGCAGGCCGGGCCCGAGCGGACCCGGCACCGTACGGCTGCGGGTCATCACGGGCGCCGAGGTGACGCACGTACGGATGACGCTCGACGAGCAGGCGTACCGGATCGCGGGCAGTGCGCATCTGGTCGGGCTGCCGCTGCGCGTCGAGGGGCGGCTGCGCAGCCGCGGCGGCTTCCGGTGGCTCACGGATGCGACGGGTGTGACACCGGTCGGGGCGGGCTCGGGGGAGCGGGATCGCATGCTGAGGGCGCTGCGGAAGAATCTCGACGTCCTGGAGGAGAGCTCCGAGCCGGATGCGGGGCACGAAGAGCAGCCCTGACGGGCACCGGCCGGAGGTGGCGGCGCCGTCGCCGCGGTGCCGCCCGACCGTTTAGCGGTGCGCCCCCTCCGCTCGGTACGATTCAGACGCGCAGTGTCCGCTGTGGCGCCCCCATCAGGCAGGAGAGACCGGTGTCAGACGTCCGTGTGATCATCCAACGCGATTCCGAGCGGGAAGAGCGCGTGGTGACGACGGGCACTACGGCCGCCGAGCTCTTCCCCGGTGAGCGCACCGTCGTCGCCGCGCGCGTGGGCGGCGAGCTGAAGGACCTCGCGTACACAGTGCAGGACGGCGAGGAGGTCGAGCCCGTCGAGATCTCCTCCGAGGACGGGCTCAACATCCTGCGGCACTCCACCGCACATGTGATGGCCCAGGCCGTCCAGGAGCTGTTCCCCGAGGCCAAGCTCGGCATCGGCCCGCCGGTCAAGGACGGCTTCTACTACGACTTCGACGTCGAGCGGCCGTTCACCCCCGAGGACCTCAAGGCCGTCGAGAAGAAGATGCAGGAGATCCAGAAGCGCGGGCAGCGCTTCTCGCGCCGCGTCGTCACCGACGAGGCCGCCCGCGAGGAGCTCGCCGACGAGCCGTACAAGCTGGAGCTGATCGGGCTCAAGGGCTCCGCCTCCAGCGACGACGGCGCGGACGTGGAGGTCGGCGCGGGCGAGCTGACGATCTACGACAACCTCGACCCGAAGACCGGCGACCTGTGCTGGAAGGACCTCTGCCGAGGCCCGCACCTGCCCACCACCCGCAACATCCCGGCGTTCAAGCTGATGCGGAACGCGGCCGCGTACTGGCGGGGCAGCGAGAAGAACCCGATGCTGCAGCGCATCTACGGCACCGCCTGGCCCACCAAGGACGAGCTCAAGGCGCACCTGGAGTTCCTCGCCGAGGCCGAGAAGCGCGACCACCGCCGTCTCGGCAGCGAGCTGGACCTGTTCTCGATCCCCGAGCAGATCGGCTCCGGCCTCGCCGTCTTCCACCCCAAGGGCGGCATCGTCCGCCGGGTCATGGAGGACTACTCGCGCCGCCGGCACGAGGAGGAGGGCTACGAGTTCGTCTACACCCCGCACGCCACCAAGGGGAAGCTCTTCGAGACCTCGGGCCACCTGGACTGGTACGCGGACGGCATGTACCCGCCCATGCAGCTCGACGAGGGCGTGGACTACTACCTCAAGCCCATGAACTGCCCGATGCACAACCTGATCTTCGATGCGCGCGGCCGTTCGTACCGTGAACTGCCGCTGCGCCTCTTCGAGTTCGGCACCGTGTACCGGTACGAGAAGTCCGGCGTCGTGCACGGCCTGACCCGCGCCCGGGGCTTCACGCAGGACGACGCGCACATCTACTGCACCCGCGAGCAGATGGCCGACGAGCTCGACAAGACGCTCACCTTCGTCCTCGGCCTGCTGCGCGACTACGGGCTGAACGACTTCTATCTGGAGCTGTCCACCAAGGACCCGGAGAAATACGTCGGCTCCGACGAGGCCTGGGAAGAGGCCACCGAGGTGCTCGCGCAGGTCGCCGAGAAGCAGGGGCTGCCGCTGGTGCCCGACCCGGGCGGCGCCGCCTTCTACGGGCCGAAGATCTCCGTGCAGGCGAAGGACGCCATCGGGCGTACCTGGCAGATGTCCACCGTACAGCTGGACTTCAACCTGCCGGAGCGCTTCGACCTCGAGTACACCGGCCCGGACGGTGCCAAGCAGCGACCCGTCATGATCCACCGGGCGCTCTTCGGCTCCATCGAGCGGTTCTTCGCCGTGCTGCTCGAGCACTACGCGGGTGCCTTCCCGGCGTGGCTCGCGCCCGTGCAGGCGGTCGGTATCCCGGTCGGGGACGCGCATGTCGAGTATCTGCAGGAGTTCGCGGCCGATGCGCGCAAGCGAGGGCTGCGGGTGGAGGTGGACGCATCCTCGGACCGGATGCAGAAGAAGATCCGCAACCAGCAGAAGCAGAAGGTGCCGTTCATGATCATCGTCGGTGACGACGACATGAACGCGGGCACGGTGTCCTTCCGGTACCGGGACGGCTCGCAGGAGAACGGCATCGCGCGCGAGGACGCACTCGCCAAGCTGGCCGACGTGGTCGAGCGCCGCGTGCAGGTCTGAGCGACCGCGGCCGCTGCGCGTACCGCCGCCGGACGAGCCCCCGGAGCAGGCTGCTCCGGGGGCTTCGCCGTGCTCCGGACCCCGCCCCGGCCACACGTTCCGCCGCGGTGAAGTCATATGCTGCACACCATGACGAGTGAGCCGGAGCAGCAGATCGGAGTGGGGACCCAGGACGCCTTCCAGCGCCTGTGGACGCCCCATCGGATGGCCTACATCCAGGGTGAGAACAAGCCCAGTGGGCCCGAGGCCGGCGACGGCTGTCCGTTCTGCGCGATCCCGGCCAAGTCCGACGAGGACGGGCTCATCATCACCCGCGGCGAGCACGTGTACACGGTGCTCAATCTGTACCCGTACAACGGCGGCCATCTGATGGTCGTGCCGTACCGGCACATCGCCGACTACACCGAGCTTGACGCCGCGGAGACCGCCGAGCTGGCCGAGCAGACCAAGCGGGCCATGACGGCCCTGCGGGCGGCGTCCGGCGCGCACGGATTCAACATCGGGATGAACCAGGGCACGGTGGCCGGCGCAGGCATCGCCGCGCATCTGCATCAGCATGTGGTGCCGCGCTGGGGCGGTGACACCAACTTCATGCCCGTGGTCGGGCACACCAAGGTGCTGCCGCAACTCCTCGCGGACACCCGGAAGATGCTCGCGGACGCCTGGCCGGTGGACTGACCGTACGTGCCCCTGCGGGGGCGCCGCTATGCGTCGTACACGTCGGCCTTGCGGGGGGACGCCTCCTGCACCATGTTGCTCAGGAAGAGCGAGCGGTTGCCGAAGCGCTCGGTGTTCACGCCGTTCTCCTCCAGGACCCGCATGGCCGAGGCGTGCACCACACGCAGTACGGGGGTGGCCGCGCGCAGGGCGTCGTCGGCCATGAACCGGTGGCGCCAGGGCTTGTCCGCCCAGGCGTGCCGCAGGCCGAAGGGCTCCGGCAGGGTCAGCTTCCCGCCCAGGTAGCTCAGCAGCGGAGGGAACCAGGTGAAGGGGGCGCGGGCGGCGAGCCGCACCACCTCCGAGGTCTCCACCAGAGGCTGCTTGACCTCCTTGGTCTCCCAGAACTTGACCGTCCGTGAGACCTCCTTGACCTTGGCCTTCGGCTTGGTGGTGAAGAGCGGGTGCACCGGCCCGAGCGCATGCCCGGTCACCTCGATGCGCAGCGTCTCGTGCAGCACGGTCACGGTGATCAGCATGGTGATCACCAACTGGCCGTCCCAGAGCACGAACTGGACGCCGAGGTAGTGCCGGTCCCCGCTGCCGAACTGCTGCTCGTTGCAGATCCGCTGTATCTCGTGGGGCTTGATCTGGAAGGCCTCGACATCGGTGCCGCCGGGGCGGGACACCTCGCCCGCGTTCTCCCCCACCGGGGAGACCACCCAGTGGCGTATGGACGGCTTCGGGAAGCCGCCGGTGTGCAGCGGACCGCGCTCCAACAGCAGCAGCTGGTCGTGGATTGCGCGGACGACGTCCCAACTGCGGAACGGGTTGATCTCCGACTTCCCGTCCAGCGGTGTCAGCTCCTCCGCGAGCTGCCAGCTGCCCCAGCGGGTGCCCATGCCGAGGATGCCCTTGGGGCCGGCGTAGAACACCGAGTTCGAATGCTGTTCCGCGGTCAGCCGGGCGAGGCTCTGGCGCAGGCGCTCGGCCGCGGTCTGATTGGGATTGCTCGGGACCGCCTCCGGGATCTTGGGGCCGACGCCGCCGCCCGCGAGCAGCCCTCCCCAGCGATCCCGCAGATCACGCGCCGTACGCTCGCAGATCTGCTTGGCGAGCAGCCAGCCGATCACGGGCACGACGACCATCGCCCGTATGTACAGGCCGAGCAGGCCCGTGAACGGAAGCTTGATCAGATACAGGATCCCGAGACCGCAGGCGGCCACCAGGACCGCCGTGCCGAGCGCGGCCATCCGGCGGTCCTTCATGGCGCCCAGCGTCTTGCGGATCTGGAAGATCAGCAGCCAGACGAGCAGCCCCGGCAGGAACAGCACCCCGAACAGGAAGGTGACGCCGGTCAGTCGGGTGTCCCTGGCCTTGCGGACGCCGTTCGCCGCCAGGCAGTGCTCGACGACCGACTGCGGCTCCATGCCGAACGACTGGATCAGCGGCTTGCGTGCGCCGCCGAGCATCCGAGTCTGCACGGCGTGCGAGAACGCCTCGCCCAGATTCGGTGCGAAGAGCGACAACTTGCCCTTCTTCACCGTGGACTTGTGCCATTCGCTGTTCGCCTTGAGGATCTCGTCGACCGGGACGTCGCGGTACGCGGCCGAGGCCAGGGCGTGCGTCGCCGCGGTCTCGCCCGCCGCGCCCGACAACGGCACCTGTGCACCAGGCCTGAAGTCGAAGAAATCCGCCACTGCTGCCCCCATCACCGCACTGCCGCCGACGCGGCCCTTGCCGACCTGCCCGGCCCGGCGATCCGTCGAGGATTCCGGCCCCGAGGTCACCGTGCCCGTACCGCAGATCATCAATGTATCGGGGGCCACCGACAATCGGCAGGGGACGTCCGAACAGCGGTCGGTGACAGCGGAGTTGAACAGGCGGATTCAGCCACGGGCCCGGTCCGGCCGGCGCTCCGGCGCACCGCTCGGACCTGCTCAGGCCTCCTCCTCCCTGAGCTTCGCCGCAAGCGCCGCGGGCATCGGCTCGTGCCGTACGTAGCTGCGCCCGAAACGGCCGGTGCCGTGCGAGAGGGAGCGCAGATCGACCGCGTACCGGCCGATCTCGATGTCGGGCACCTCGGCGCGCACCAAGGTCCGTCCGCCCGGCGACTGTTCGGTGCCGACCACCCGGCCCCTGCGGCCGGCCAGATCGCTCATCACCGCGCCCACGAACTCGTCCGGCACCAGGACCCGTACCTCCGCGACCGGTTCGAGCAGATGGATCGCGGCGTCCGCGGCGGCCTCCCGCAGCGCCAGGGCGCCGGCGGTCTGGAAGGCGGCGTCGGAGGAGTCCACGGAGTGCGCCTTGCCGTCGTGCAGTGTGACCCGGACGTCGACGATCGGGTGCCCTGACGCGAGGCCGCGCTGCGCCTGGGCCCGTACGCCCTTCTCCACCGAGGGGATGAACTGGCGCGGCACCGCGCCGCCCACCACCTTGTCGACGAACTCGATGCCCGATCCGCCGGGCAGCGGTTCCACCTCGATCTCGCAGATGGCGTACTGGCCGTGGCCGCCGGACTGCTTGACGTGCCGTCCGCGGCCCGCCGCCTTGCCGGCGAAGGTCTCACGCATCGCGACGCGGTGCGCTACGACGTCCACCTGAACGCCGTAGCGGCTGCGCAGCCGCTCGAGGGCGACGTCGGCGTGGGCCTCGCCCAGACACCACAGGACGACCTGGTGGGTGTCCTGATTGTGCTCGAGGCGCATCGTCGGGTCCTCGGCGACCAGCCGGGCGAGCCCCTGGGACAGCTTGTCCTCGTCCGGTTTGCTGTGTGCCTGGATGGCCAGCGGAAGCAGCGGGTCCGGCATGGACCACGCCTGCATCAGGAGCGGGTCGTCCTTGGCCGAGAGGGTGTCTCCGGTCTCCGCGCGGGTCAGCCGTGCCACACACGCCAGATCGCCCGCGATGCACGAGGAGAGGACCCGCTGCTGCTTGCCGAACGGTGCGGACAGCGCGCCGATGCGCTCGTCCAGATCGTGGTCCTCGTGGCCGCGGTCCGCCAGGCCGTGCCCCGATACGTGCACGGTCGCGTCCGGCCGCAGGGTCCCGGAGAAGACGCGCACCAGGGAGACCCGGCCGACGTACGGATCGGACGAGGTCTTCACCACCTCGGCGACCAGAGGGCCCTCGGGATCGCAGACGGGCGTCGCGCGCTCGGCCCCCTGGGGAGTCGTCACCGGTGGTGCCTCGCGCTCCAGCGGCGTCGGGAAGCCACCGGTGATCAGCTCCAGCAGTTCGACCGTGCCGATGCCGTGCCGGGCGCCCTCCGCGGCGGGCGCGGCGGCGAGCACGGGGTGGAAGGTGCCGCGTGCGACGGCCCGTTCCAGATCGTCGACCAGGGTCTTCTGGTCGATGTCCTCGCCGCCGAGATAGCGGTCCATCAAGGACTCGTCCTCGCTCTCCGCGATGATGCCCTCGATGAGGCGGTTGCGGGCGTCCTCGATCGCCGGCAGCCGCTCCGGGTCCGGCTCCGACTCCTTGCGCTCGCCGGAGGCGTAGTCGAAGACCCGCTGCGACAGCAGACCGACCAGACCGGTCACCGGAGCGTGCCCGTCCGGGCCCTGCGCTCCGTGCAACGGCAGATACAGCGGCAGTACGGCGTCCGGGTCCTCGGCGCCGAAGGCGTCCGCGCAGATCCGTGTCATCTCCGTGAAGTCCGCCCGCGCCGCCTCCAGGTGCGTGACCACGATGGCGCGCGGCATGCCGACGGCCGCGCACTCCTCCCAGACCATCCGGGTCGCGCCGTCCACGCCGTCCGCGGCCGAGACGACGAAGAGGGCCGCGTCCGCGGCGCGCAGACCGGCCCTCAGTTCCCCGACGAAATCCGCATAGCCGGGAGTGTCCAGGATGTTGATCTTGATGCCGTCCCACTGCAGAGGAACCAGGGACAGCTGGACCGAACGTTGCTGACGGTGCTCGATCTCGTCGTGGTCCGAGACGGCCGTGCCGTCCTCCACGCGCCCCGCGCGGTTCACCGCTCCCGCGGTCAGTGCCAGGGCCTCCACCAGGGTGGTCTTTCCCGAACCGCTGTGGCCGACCAGTACCACGTTCCGTATCGAAGCGGGACGGTCGGCCGTCGCTGCTCTGCCGGCGGCCCCGGGATGTGTGCTCGCCTTGTCGCCCATGCTGTGCCTCCCGATGGGATGACTCCCGATTGCGTTTGCACGGTGGGGGAGAGGGCGCGGACACGCGAGGACCGCGTGTGGGGGCGGCTCCGGCGACGCCCGCGGTCCTTCGAGCTTTCCACTCGGGTCCTGGTGCGTCCATACGTCTCACGGGATCGCCGCACGTCGCTCGAAGCAGACGCCCACGCGCGCGTGGGCAGGCGGACTGCGGAGGTGCGCGACCTCGCGGGCGGGCCGCGACGGAGCCGGGCGGGGGCTGCGGAGGTGGGGTCCACGCGCGCGTGACTACGATGGGCCAGCGCCGGTGGCCGCAGGGGCTCGCCGGCCACCGAACCCCCGGGAAGGCCATGCTGAACAAGTACGCGCGTGCATTCTTCACGCGTGTCCTCACGCCGTTCGCCGCGTTTCTGCTTCGTCGGGGGGTGAGCCCGGACGCGGTCACACTGATCGGCACGGCCGGGGTGGTCGCGGGGGCACTGGTGTTCTTCCCCCGGGGCGAGTTCTTCTGGGGCACGATCGTCATCACGCTGTTCGTCTTCTCGGACCTCGTCGACGGCAACATGGCCCGGCAGGCCGGGGTCTCCAGCCGGTGGGGAGCCTTCCTCGACTCCACCCTCGACCGGGTCGCCGACAGCGCGATCTTCGGCGGCTTCGCGCTCTGGTACGCGGGCAGCGGTGACAACGATCTGCTGTGCGCGGTGGCGATCTTCTGCCTGGCCAGCGGCCAGGTCGTCTCGTACACGAAGGCACGCGGCGAGTCGATCGGTCTGCCGGTCGCCGTCAACGGCCTGATCGAACGGGCGGAGCGGCTGGTGATCTCGCTGGTCGCCGCGGGCCTCGCGGGGCTGCACGGCTTCGGGGTCCCCGGCATCGACGTACTGCTGCCCATCGCGCTGTGGATCGTGGCCGTCGGCAGCCTGATCACGCTCGCCCAGCGGGTCGTCACGGTGCGCCGCGAGGCGGCCGAGGCGGATGCCGCGTCGGCCGAGGGCGGCGCCGCATGAAGGAGAAGCTCACCGACGGCCTCTACGGGCTCGCCTGGGGCTCGGTCAAGAAGCTCCCCGAGCCCGTCGCCGTACGCCTCGGCCGCACCATCGCCGATCTGGCCTGGCGCCGGCGCGGTACCGGGGTGCGACGCCTGGAGGCCAACTACGCGCGCGTGGTGCCCGATGCGACGCCCGAGCGACTGCGTGCCTTGTCCCGGGCCGGCATGCGGTCGTACATGCGGTACTGGATGGAGTCCTTCCGGCTGCCCGCGTGGGGCACGCAGCGCATCAAGGACGGCTTCGAGCCCAAGGACCTGCACCATCTCACCGACGGTCTCGCCTCCGGCCGCGGCGTGATCCTCGCGCTGCCGCACCTGGCCAACTGGGATCTGGCCGGCGCCTGGGTCACCACCAAACTCGAGACGCCGTTCACCACCGTGCAGGAGCGCCTCAAGCCGGAGTCCCTGTACGACCGTTTCGTGGCCTATCGCGGCAGCCTCGGCATGGAGGTGCTGCCGCACACCGGTGGCGCCGCGTTCGGCACGCTCGCACGGCGGCTGCGGGCCGGCGGCCTCGTCTGCCTGGTCGCCGACCGCGATCTGTCCGCGTCCGGGGTCGAGGTCTCGTTCTTCGGCGACGCCGCGCGGATGCCGGCCGGCCCCGCGCTGCTCGCCCAGCAGACCGGGGCCCTGCTGCTGCCCGTGACCCTCTGGTACGACGCCTCGCGGGTCATGCAGGGCCGGGTCCATCCACCGGTCGAGGTCCCCGAGACAGGCACGCGCGCCGAGAAGACGTCCTCCATGACACAGGCGCTGGCCGATGCCTTCGCCTCGGGCATCGCCGAGCACCCGGAGGACTGGCACATGCTGCAGCGGCTGTGGCTCGCCGACCTGGATCCGGCGAAGGACCCCGCGCGCGTGGCCGGCGATGCGGGACCCGCGCCGGGGCGTCACGACGGTGACCACGCGCGCGTGCGGGACGACGCGCGGACGTCCGGGCCCGGCGAGGGGACCTCGGCATGAGGATCGGGATCGTCTGCCCCTACTCGTGGGACGTGCCGGGTGGCGTGCAGTTCCACATCCGGGACCTGGCGGAGCATCTGATCCGCCTCGGCCACGAGGTCTCCGTACTGGCACCGGCGGACGACGAGACTCCGCTGCCGCCGTACGTGGTGTCGGCGGGCCGTGCCGTGCCGGTGCCGTACAACGGCTCGGTGGCACGGCTCAACTTCGGCTTCCTGTCGGCGAGTCGGGTACGCCGATGGCTGCACGACGGCACGTTCGATGTGATCCACATCCACGAACCCGCCTCGCCCTCGCTCGGGCTGCTCACCTGCTGGGCCGCCCAGGGGCCGATCGTGGCCACGTTCCACACGTCCAATCCGCGCTCCCGCGCGATGATCGCCGCCTATCCCATCCTGCAGCCCGCTCTGGAGAAGATCAGCGCTCGGATCGCGGTCAGCGAGTACGCGCGACGCACGCTCGTCGAGCACCTCGGTGGCGACGCGGTGGTCATCCCCAACGGCGTGGACGTGGACTTCTTCGCCCGCGCCGAGCCGAAGGCCGAATGGCAGTCGGCCGCCGCACGCGCGGCGAGCGACGGCTCCGGCACCGGTGACGGCCGGGACGACACCGGCACGATCGGCTTCATCGGCCGCATCGACGAGCCCCGCAAGGGACTGCCCGTGCTGATGCAGGCCCTGCCGAGGATCCTCGCCGAACGCCCCGGCACACGGCTCCTGGTGGCCGGCCGGGGCGACGAGGAGGAGGCCGTCGAGAGCCTGCCCGCCGAGATGCGCGAACGCGTGGAGTTCCTCGGCATGGTCAGCGACGAGGACAAGGCCCGGCTGCTGCGCAGTGTCGATGTGTACGTGGCGCCCAACACCGGCGGCGAGAGCTTCGGCATCATCCTCGTCGAGGCGATGTCCGCGGGGGCTCCCGTGCTCGCATCGGACCTGGACGCCTTCGCGCAGGTCCTGGACCAGGGCGCGGCCGGCGATCTGTTCGCCAACGAGGACGCGGACGCGCTCGCGGACGCCGCGATCCGCCTGCTCGGCGACCCGGAGCGCAGGGCCGGGCTGCGCGAGCGGGGGAGCGCCCATGTGCGGCGCTTCGACTGGTCGACGGTCGGTGCGGACATCCTCGCCGTCTACGAGACGGTCACCGATGGCGCCGCTTCGGTGGCGGCCGACGAACGGGTCGGACTGCGGGCCCGGTTGGGGCTCGCCAAGAGCTGAACGACGGCCCTCCCGTGCGCGGGAGGGCCGTTCCCCCCGGTGTGCGGTGCAGGGCCATCGGCGTGCGATGAGGGGGCATCGCGACGGTAGCCTTGCCGCCCGTGACCTCCACTCTGATCTGGATCGCCGTCGTCCTGTTCGCGATCGGCCTGTACCTCAGCTGGACGGCCGGCCGGCTCGACCGCCTGCACGCCCGGATCGACGCCGCACGGGCCGCCCTCGACGCGCAACTGCTGCGCCGGGCGTCCGTCGCCCAGGAGTTGGCCACCTCCTCGATCCTCGACCCGGCCGCGTCGATCGTGCTGTACGAGGCCGCGCACGCCGCGCGGCAGGCGGCCGAGGACCAGCGGGAGGTGGCCGAGAGCGAGCTCAGCCAGGCCCTGCGTGCGGTGTTCGCCGAGCAAGAGGTGCTCGAGCTGGTGCAGGAGGCCTCCGGCGGGGACGAGGCCGCCGGTGAACTCGCCCAGGCGGTACGGCGGGTGCCGATGGCCCGGCGCTTCCACAACGACGCCGTACGCGCCGCGCGGGCCCTGCGCCGGCACCGCACGGTGCGCTGGTTCCGGCTCGCCGGCCATGCGCCGTTCCCGCTCGCGGTCGAGATGGACGACGAGCCGCCCGCCGTACTCGCCGACCGTGCCGGCGGACCGGGCACCACGCGCGCGTAGCAGGCGGACCGGCCACGCGCGCGTAGGCAGGTGCACGGGGCACCACGCGCGCGTAGAGGCAGGTGCAGGAGCGCAGTGGGCACCCGGCCGGGCGGCGCGTCCCGAGAATGAGCCACCGCCTCACCATTGGCCCTTGAAGTGGCCCCGCCCCGGAGGTTGGCTCTGAAGTGCAGGAATTCACTTCTCCCCAGCGAGGTCTCCCGTGTCCAGCACGCCTTCTTCCAGCTCCCCTTCGGCCGAGTCCGCAGCCACCGGCACCGCGCGCGTGAAGCGCGGTATGGCCGAGCAGCTCAAGGGCGGCGTGATCATGGACGTGGTCACGCCCGAGCAGGCCAAGATCGCCGAGGACGCCGGTGCGGTCGCCGTGATGGCCCTGGAGCGGGTCCCGGCGGACATCCGCAAGGACGGCGGTGTGGCCCGGATGTCCGACCCGGACATGATCGAGGGCATCATCGGCGCGGTCTCCATCCCGGTGATGGCGAAGTCCCGTATCGGCCACTTCGTGGAGGCCCAGGTCCTGCAGTCGCTCGGCGTCGACTACATCGACGAGTCCGAGGTGCTGACCCCGGCCGACGAGGTCAACCACAGCGACAAGTTCGCCTTCACCACCCCGTTCGTCTGCGGCGCCACCAACCTCGGCGAGGCCCTGCGCCGTATCGCCGAGGGCGCCGCCATGATCCGCTCCAAGGGCGAGGCCGGCACCGGCAACGTGGTCGAGGCGGTCCGCCACCTGCGCCAGATCAAGAACGAGATCGCCCGCCTGCGCGGCTACGACAACCACGAGCTGTACGCCGCGGCCAAGGATCTGCGCGCCCCGTACGAGCTGGTCAAGGAGGCCGCCGAGCTCGGCAGGCTGCCCGTCGTGCTGTTCTCCGCCGGCGGTGTGGCCACCCCCGCCGACGCCGCCCTGATGCGCCAGCTCGGCGCCGAGGGCGTCTTCGTCGGCTCCGGCATCTTCAAGTCCGGTGACCCGGCCAAGCGCGCCGCCGCCATCGTCCGCGCGACCACGTTCTACGACGACCCGTCCGTCATCGCCGACGCCTCCCGCAACCTCGGCGAGGCCATGGTCGGCATCAACTGCGACACCCTGCCCGAGAACGAGCGCTACGCGAACCGGGGTTGGTGATGACCGACGCCGCTCCGCTGATCGGCGTCCTCGCCCTGCAGGGTGACGTACGCGAACACCTGGCGGCGCTCACCGCGGCCGGCGCACGGACCACCACCGTGCGCCGGCCCGGCGAGCTGGCCGAGGTCGACGCCCTCGTCGTACCCGGCGGCGAATCCACCACGATCTCGAAACTGGCCGCGCTCTTCGGACTCCTGGAGCCCGTCCGCGCGCGCGTGCAGGACGGAATGCCGGTCTACGGGACCTGTGCGGGCCTGATCATGCTCGCCGAGAAGATCCTCGACCCGCGCTCCGGACAGGAGACCTTCGGGGGCATCGACATGATCGTGCGGCGGAACGCCTTCGGCCGGCAGAACGAGTCCTTCGAGGCCGCGGTCGACGTCACCGGGGTCGAGGGCGGTCCGGTCGACGGCGTCTTCATCCGTGCACCCTGGGTCGAGTCGGCCGGCGCTGACGCGGAGGTGCTGGCCGAGCACGAAGGCCACATCGTCGCCGTACGCCAGGGCGCCGCCCTCGCCACCTCGTTCCACCCGGAGCTCACCGGCGACCACCGGATGCATGCCCTGTTCGTCCGAATGGTCCGTGAGCGGACCGGTGCGGGGCGTGTCCCGGAGCGGGCCCGGGCGGTCTGAGGCTCGGACAGCCACGGGATCCCGGTAGGATCTCTGGCGTTCGTACGGAGATTGGTTACGCGAAGGAGACAGGCAGATGTCCGGCCACTCTAAATGGGCCACGACGAAGCACAAGAAGGCCGTGATCGATGCCAAGCGCGGCAAGCTCTTCGCGAAGCTGATCAAGAACATCGAGGTCGCGGCGCGCATGGGCGGCGCCGACATCGACGGAAACCCGACGCTGTACGACGCCATCCAGAAGGCGAAGAAGCAGTCCGTCCCCAACAAGAACATCGACTCCGCGGTCAAGCGCGGCGCGGGCCTGGAGGCCGGCGGCGCCGACTACGAGACGATCATGTACGAGGGCTACGGACCGAACGGCGTCGCGGTGCTCATCGAGTGCCTCACCGACAACCGCAACCGCGCGGCGTCCGATGTCCGCGTCGCCATGACGCGCAACGGCGGCTCGATGGCCGACCCGGGCTCGGTGTCGTACCTGTTCAACCGCAAGGGCGTGGTGATCGTCCCCAAGGCGGAGCTGTCCGAGGACGACGTGCTCGGCGCGGTCCTGGACGCGGGCGCCGAGGAGGTCAACGACCTCGGTGAGTCCTTCGAGGTACTCAGCGAGGCCACCGACCTGGTCGCGGTCCGCACCGCCCTCCAGGACGCCGGCATCGACTACGACTCGGCCGAGGCGAACTTCGTACCGACGATGCAGGTCGAACTGGACGAGGACGGCGCCCGCAAGATCTTCAAGCTGATCGACGTCCTCGAGGACAGCGACGACGTGCAGAACGTCTTCGCGAACTTCGACGTGTCCGACGAGGTCATGGAGAAGGTCGACGCCTGACAGGGGCGATGACGGCTCGCGGGCCGGGCGCCTCGCGTGCCGGGCCGACCGCATGGCGGTGAGACGGCGGTGAGCACGAGGGCCGGCGGGGACACACCCCGTCGGCCCTCGGCTTTACCCGTCGCTGTCAGTGCGAGCCGATAGCCTGCACAAACACATGAGCGAAGCTGAAGGGGGCGGTGCGGGATGCGGGTGCTCGGCGTGGACCCCGGCCTGACCAGGTGCGGTGTCGGCGTCGTCGAGGGCACCGCGGGACGACCCCTGACGATGGTCGGCGTCGGAGTCGTGCGCACCTCCTCCGAGCTCGACACCGCACAGCGCCTAGTCGCCATCGAGCAGGGCATCGAGGAGTGGCTGGACACCCACCGCCCGGGATTCGTCGCGGTCGAGCGCGTCTTCAGCCAGCACAACGTCCGCACGGTGATGGGCACGGCGCAGGCCAGCGCCGTCGCGATGCTCTGCGCGGCACGCCGCGGACTGCCCGTCGCCCTGCACACCCCGAGCGAGGTCAAGGCCGCCGTCACCGGCAGCGGCCGCGCGGACAAGGCACAAGTGGGTGCCATGGTGACCCGGGTGCTCCGGCTCACCGCCCCGCCCAAGCCGGCCGACGCGGCGGACGCCCTCGCCCTCGCCATCTGCCACATCTGGCGCGCCCCCGCGGTCAACCGCCTGCAGGCGGCCCACGCCGCGGCCCGCCGCCAGGGCCCGCCCACAGGATCCGTACGGAAGGTCACGCGATGATCGCGTTCGTCAGCGGCCCAGTGGCGGCCCTCGCCCCGGACTCGGCCGTCATCGAGGTCGGCGGAGTCGGGATGGCCGTCCAGTGCACCCCCGACACCCTCTCGGGCCTGCGCCTGGGACAGGCCGCCAAACTGGCCACCTCCCTCGTCGTACGGGAGGACTCGCTCACCCTCTACGGCTTCGCGGACGACGACGAGCGGCAGATCTTCGAACTGCTGCAGACCGCCAGCGGCGTCGGCCCCCGGCTCGCCCAGGCCATGCTCGCCGTGCACTCGCCCGACGCCCTGCGCAGAGCGGTCGCCACCGGGGACGAGAAGGCACTCACCGCCGTCCCCGGCATCGGCAAGAAGGGCGCCCAGAAGCTGCTCCTGGAGTTCAAGGACCGCCTCGGCGCACCGGTCGGCAGCGCCTCCGCCGCCGTGGCGGAGGCGCTGCAGACGGGCAACACCTCCTGGCGCGACCAGCTGCACGCCGCCCTGATCGGCCTCGGGTACGCCACTCGCGAGGCGGACGAAGCGGTCGTCGCCGTCACCCCGCAGGCCGAGGCGGAGGGAGGCACTCCTGAAGTGGGCAAGCTCCTCAAGTCCGCGCTCCAGACTCTGAACAAGGCCCGCTGACCGGTCACTTCGGCCCCCAACAGCACCCCGGCACAGCACCACCGCCCCACCCGAGACAGACGCGAGGCACACCTCATGAACTGGGACGACACGACCGACGAGACGTCCGCCGCCGAGGCGGGCGAGCGACTGGTCGGCGCGTCCGCCGCGGGCGACGACCAGGCCGTCGAGGCCGCACTCAGGCCCAAGGACCTGCACGAGTTCATCGGCCAGGAGAAGGTGCGCGAGCAGCTCGACCTGATGCTCCGCGCGGCACGCGCGCGTGGCGCCACCGCGGATCACGTCCTGCTGTCCGGTGCCCCGGGGCTCGGCAAGACGACCCTCTCGATGATCATCGCGGCCGAGATGGAGGCCCCGATCCGGATCACCAGCGGGCCCGCGATCCAGCACGCGGGCGATCTGGCGGCGATCCTCTCCTCGCTCCAGGAGGGCGAGGTGCTCTTCCTCGACGAGATCCACCGGATGTCACGGCCCGCCGAGGAAATGCTCTACATGGCGATGGAGGACTTCCGCGTCGACGTCATCGTCGGCAAGGGCCCGGGCGCCACCGCCATCCCGCTCGAGCTTCCGCCGTTCACCCTGGTCGGAGCCACCACCCGAGCCGGCCTCCTGCCGCCCCCGCTGCGCGACCGCTTCGGCTTCACCGCCCATATGGAGTTCTACGAACCGGCCGAGCTGCAGCTGGTCATCGACCGCTCCGCCCACCTCCTCGACGTGACCATCGGTGCCGACGGATCGGCCGAGATCGCCGGACGGTCCCGCGGCACCCCCCGTATCGCGAACCGACTGCTGCGCAGGGTTCGCGACTACGCCCAGGTCAAGGCGGACGGCGTCGTCACCCGGGAGATCGCGGCCGCGGCCCTCGGCGTCTACGAGGTGGACGAGCGCGGACTCGACCGCCTCGACCGGGCCGTGCTCGAAGCCCTGCTCAAGCTGTTCGGCGGCGGCCCGGTCGGCCTGTCGACCCTCTCCGTCGCGGTCGGTGAGGAGCGGGAGACGGTCGAGGAGGTCGCCGAGCCCTTCCTCGTACGGGAAGGGCTGCTCGCGCGGACACCGCGGGGACGGGTCGCGACTCCAGCGGCATGGGCCCACCTCGGCCTCGCACCGCCGCAAGGACGCGGAAGCGGCACATCGGGACAAGGGGACCTGTTCGGGGCGTGACGGCGAGGAACTGGCCGGGAGAGGAACCTCGGTGCCATGCTGAGCGTTGTTCCATAGGCGCGGACTCGCCTAGACTCCGCCGATGCCGCCCTTGCGGGTGGCGTGCCCACCCCCATCCAACAGGCCGCTCACCTCCTGCGCGGTCGTGCGAAGGAAATTCCGTCCCGTGAATATCGTGACTCTCCTCCCCTTCATCGTGCTCATCGGGGCCATGTTCCTGATGACCCGCTCTGCCAAGAAGAAGCAGCAGGCGGCCGCGCGCATGCGCGACGACATGCAGCCCGGCACCGGCGTCCGCACGATCGGGGGCATGTACGCCACCGTCAAGGAGGTCAGCCAGGACACGGTCCTTCTGGAGGTCGCCCCGGGCGTCCACGCGGTCTACGCGAAGAACGCGGTCGGCGCGGTCCTGGAGGACGAGGAGTACAACCGCATCGTGCACGGGATCGAGGCTGCCGAGGACGCGCCCACCGTGCCCGACGACGCCTCCTCCCTGACCGAGGCGGCCGACGACGAGCACATCGACCTGGTCAAGAAGGACGAGACCGAGGACGACGCCGTCGCAGCGGACGCGGACGACGCCCAGCCGAAGAAGACCGACGGCGAGTCCGACGGGAAGTAACCACGACCGAGGGCCGCGGCGTCACCTGCCCGCGGTCCCTCCGCCGTGAGAGCTTCCCCGGGTTCCGCGAGTCCCAGGGGTACCGGAAGGTCCCGGGACGCGCGGGCTCGGCGGGTTCCCGAGACCACTTCATGGCCGCCCACGTCGCAACGGGGTTCCGGGCGGTTGGACAGGGAGAAACGACAAGGTGGCAGCACCGAAGAAGGGCCGGGGGCAGAGCCAGAGCAAGCCGTGGCGCCCGCTGGCTCTGATCCTGATCGCCATGGTGGCGCTCACCGGAGGAATGTTCCTCTCCGGGCACACCACGCCGCGCCTGGGCATCGACCTCGCGGGCGGCACGAGCATCACGCTCGAGGCGAAGAACCAGCCGGGCGCCGAGAACGCGATCAACCCGACGAACATGAACACGGCCGTCAACATCATCGAGCGCCGTGTCAACGGCCTCGGTGTCTCCGAGGCCGAGGTCCAGACCCAGGGCGACCGCAACATCATCGTCAACATCCCCCGGGGCACGGACGAGAAGCAGGCCCGTGAGCAGGTCGGTACGACCGCGCAGCTGTACTTCCGCCCCGTGATGGCCGTCGCCCCCGGCGCCCCCACGCCCGATCCCGAGGCCAGCCCCTCGGGATCCGGCGCTCCGGAGGCCGGCGACGGCAGCGACAAGGGCAAGGACGGCGCCAAGGACGAGGAGAAGCCCGAGGCCACCCCGTCCGACACGGCCTCACCGCAAGGCCGGGCCCTGACCGACGGCCTGAAGAAGGACGACGCCGCCCCGACGCCGGACCCGTCCGACTCGAAGAAGCCCTCCCCGGACGCCAGCCCCACCCCGGACGAGGCGACCAAGAAGCTGCAGCAGCAGTTCCAGGCGCTGGACTGCACCAAGCAGAGCCAGCGCGTGAAGACCGCCGACGGCGTCAAGCCTGCCGACACGATGGTCGGCTGCGGCAAGAACAGCCAGGGCCAGTGGGAGAAGTACATCCTGGGCCCGTCCGAGGTCGACGGCAAGGAAGTCGACGACGCCAAGGCCGTCATCGACGAGCGCAGCGGTCAGTGGATCGTCACGATGGACTTCAGCGACGACGGCGCGAAGGCCTTCTCGAAGATCACGACCAAGCTGAAGACCCAGCAGCAGCCGATGAACCAGTTCGGCATCGTGCTTGACGGCGAGGTCGTCTCCGCGCCCAGCGTCCAGACGACCCTGAGCAAGAACGCCCAGATCTCCGGCAGCTTCACCCAGGAGTCCGCCCAGGACCTGGCGAACATCCTGTCGTACGGTGCCCTGCCGCTCTCCTTCCAGGAGCAGAGCGTCACCACGGTGACCGCGGCGCTCGGCGGCGAGCAGCTGGAGGCCGGCCTGATCGCCGGCGCCATCGGCCTCGTCCTGGTGATCATCTATCTGGTCGTCTACTACCGGGGCCTCGCGTTCATCGCCCTGCTCAGCCTCCTGGCCTCGGCGATCCTGACGTACACCTTGATGGCGCTGCTCGGCCCGGCCATCGGCTTCGCGCTGAACCTGCCGGCGGTCTGCGGAGCCATCGTCGCCATCGGTATCACCGCCGACTCGTTCATCGTGTACTTCGAACGCGTACGGGACGAGGTCCGCGAAGGCCGCTCGCTGCGGCCCGCGGTCGAGCGGGCCTGGCCGCGTGCACGGCGCACCATCCTGGTCGCCGACTTCGTGTCGTTCCTCGCCGCCGCCGTGCTGTTCGCGGTGACGGTCGGCAAGGTGCAGGGCTTCGCCTTCACGCTCGGACTGACCACCCTGCTCGACGTCGTGGTGGTCTTCCTCTTCACCAAGCCGCTGCTGACGCTGATGGCCCGGCGCAAGTTCTTCGCCCAGGGCCATCCCTGGTCCGGCCTCGATCCGAAACGGCTCGGTGCGAAGCCCCCGCTGCGCCGCGGCCGCCGTACCTCCGCCCCCGTCGACCCGAAGGAGGCGTGAGATGTCGAAGCTCGGCAACCTCGGCGCCCGGCTCTACCGCGGCGAAGTCGGCTACGACTTCATCGGCAAGCGGAAGCTCTGGTACGGCGTCTCCATCCTGATCACCATCACGGCCGCCGTGGCCCTGGCGGTGCAGGGCCTGACGATGGGCATCGAGTTCAAGGGCGGCGCCGTCTTCACGACGCCGAAGACCAGCGCATCGGTCAACCACGTCCAGGAAGCCGCGGAGAAGGCGTCCGGCCACGAGGCCGTGGTCCAGAAGCTGGGCAACGGCGGCATGCGCATCCAGGTCAGCGGCGTGGACACCGCCAAGTCCGACGCCATCAAGGCCGATCTCTCCCGTGACCTTGACGTCCGCGCCGCGGACGTCAACGCCGAACTGGTCGGCCCCAGTTGGGGCAAGCAGATCGCCAACAAGGCCTGGCTCGGCCTCGGTGTCTTCATGGCCCTGGTGGTGGTCTATCTGGCCATCGCCTTCGAATGGCGCATGGCAGTGGCGGCCCTCGTCGCCCTGATCCACGACATCACCATCACGGTCGGCATCTACGCCCTGGTTGGCTTCGAGGTCACTGTCGGTACGGTCATGGGTCTGCTGACGATCCTCGGCTACTCGCTCTACGACACGGTGGTCGTGTTCGACTCCCTGAAGGAGCAGTCGAAGGGCGCCACGAAGCAGACCCGCTGGACGTACAGCGAGATCGCCAACCGCTCGATCAACAGCACCCTGGTCCGGTCGATCAACACCACGGCCGTGGCCCTGCTGCCGGTCGCGGGCCTGCTGTTCATCGGTGGCGGCGTCCTCGGCGCCGGCATGCTGAACGACATCTCGCTGTCGCTCTTCGTCGGCCTCGCCGCCGGTGCGTACTCCTCGATCTTCATCGCCACGCCGCTGGTCGCCGATCTCAAGGAGACCGAGCCGGCCATGAAGGCGCTGAAGAAGCGGGTGCTCGCCAAGCGGGCCGCGGCCGCCGCCAAGGACGACTCCCGCGAGGGCGACGACCTGGACGGTGCCGCCGATTCCGAGACCGAGGCCGAGTACGACGAGGACGAGGAGGCGCAGGACGCGACGCCGGCCGGCGCCATCGCGGGCCAGCGGCGCACCCAGCCGACGTCCCGCAACCGTGGTCGCGGCCGTCCTTCGGGCAAGCGCCGATGACCGAGGTCGCCGAGCTCCTGCGGAGCCGCATCAGGGACGTGCCGGACTACCCGGAGCGGGGCGTGATGTTCAAGGACATCACCCCGCTCCTGGCGGACCCGACGGCCTTCACGGCGCTCACCGAATCGCTGGCCGAGCTGTGCACCGCATACCGGGCGACGAAGATCGTGGGCCTCGAGGCCCGCGGCTTCATCCTCGCCGCCCCGGTGGCCGTACGGTCGGGCGTCGGCTTCGTCCCCGTACGCAAGGCGGGCAAGCTGCCGGGTGCCACCCTGGGGCAGGCCTACGAGCTGGAGTACGGACGGGCCGAGATCGAGGTGCACGCCGAGGACCTGTCGAGAGACGACCGGGTGATGGTCATCGACGACGTGCTCGCGACCGGAGGCACCGCGGAGGCCTCGGTGCAGCTGATCCGGCGTGCGGGCGCCCAGGTCGCGGGAGTCGCGGTGCTGATGGAGCTCTCCTTCCTCGGGGGCCGGCAGCGGCTCGAGCCCGGCCTCGACGGTGCCCCGGTGGACGCGATCCTCACCTTGTAGACGGACCGCCGCTCCGCTCGAGCGGGCGACCCGAATCTCGGGTCGCCCGCTCCTTTCGTCCGACATTTCCCTGGCTGCGATGCAGCGGAGTCCGGAGCGGACGCGAGCGAAGCCCGGTCCCTCGCTACCATGGCAGTCCGGACCTGATCGGGGGGCCGGACCCTGCACGAGGAGCGCTCTTGCCAGACGAGGCCCGACAGCCCACCGCCGCAGCCAAGCCGGAGCCCGACCAGCCGGCCGAGGCCAAGCCCGCGGCGCCCGCTGCCACGTCCGAGAAGAGCGAGCCGGAGGCGAAGCCGAAGCCCGGTCCCACGCCTCAGTCCGCCCGCCCCGCACCGGCCGCGCCCGCCACCCGCGCGAACGGCACCGGCCAGCCCCGCTCCGGCTCCTCGAACCGGGTGCGCGCCCGGCTCGCCCGCCTCGGCGTCCAGCGTTCCAATCCGTACAACCCGGTCCTCGAGCCGCTGCTCCGGATAGTGCGGAGCAACGACCCGAAGATCGAGACGGCCACCCTGCGCCAGATCGAGCGCGCCTACCAGGTCGCCGAGCGCTGGCACCGCGGCCAGAAGCGCAAGAGCGGCGACCCGTACATCACGCATCCGCTCGCGGTCACCACGATCCTCGCCGAGCTCGGCATGGACCCGGCGACCCTGATGGCCGGACTGCTGCACGACACCGTCGAGGACACCGAGTACGGACTGGACACCCTCAAGCGGGACTTCGGCGACCAGGTGGCGCTGCTCGTCGACGGCGTCACCAAGCTGGACAAGGTCAAGTTCGGGGAGGCCGCACAGGCCGAGACCGTACGCAAGATGGTCGTCGCGATGGCCAAGGACCCCCGGGTCCTGGTGATCAAGCTCGCGGACCGCCTGCACAACATGCGCACGATGCGCTACCTCAAGCGGGAGAAGCAGGAGAAGAAGGCCCGCGAGACCCTGGAGATCTACGCCCCGCTCGCCCACCGCCTGGGCATGAACACCATCAAGTGGGAGCTCGAGGACCTCGCCTTCGCGATCCTCTACCCCAAGATGTACGACGAGATCGTGCGCCTCGTCGCCGAGCGGGCGCCCAAGCGCGACGAGTATCTGGCCATAGTGACCGACGAGGTCCAGGCCGACCTGCGGGCCGCCCGCATCAAGGCCACCGTCACCGGCCGCCCGAAGCACTACTACAGCGTCTACCAGAAGATGATCGTCCGCGGCCGGGACTTCGCGGAGATCTACGACCTGGTGGGCATCCGGGTGCTCGTCGACACGGTCCGCGACTGCTACGCGGCCCTCGGCACCGTGCACGCGCGATGGAATCCGGTCCCCGGCCGGTTCAAGGACTACATCGCGATGCCGAAGTTCAACATGTACCAGTCGCTGCACACCACGGTGATCGGTCCCAACGGCAAGCCCGTCGAGCTGCAGATCCGCACCTTCGACATGCACCGCCGTGCCGAGTACGGCATCGCCGCGCACTGGAAGTACAAGCAGGAGGCCCAGGCCGGCGCCTCCAAGGTGCGTACGGATGTGCCCAAGGGCGCCGGCAAGGACAAGGACGCCATCAACGACATGGCGTGGCTCCGCCAACTCCTCGACTGGCAGAAGGAGACCGAGGACCCGGGGGAGTTCCTGGAGTCCCTGCGCTTCGACCTCTCGCGCAACGAGGTCTTCGTCTTCACGCCGAAGGGCGACGTCATAGCGCTCCCGGCCGGAGCCACCCCGGTGGACTTCGCCTACGCCGTGCACACCGAGGTCGGCCACCGCACCATCGGCGCCCGCGTCAACGGACGGCTCGTACCGCTCGAATCCACCCTGGACAACGGCGACTTGGTGGAGGTCTTCACCTCCAAGGCCTCCGGCGCCGGACCGTCCAGGGACTGGCTCGGCTTCGTCAAGTCGCCCCGTGCGCGCAACAAGATCCGGGCCTGGTTCTCCAAGGAGCGCCGCGACGAGGCCATCGAGCAGGGCAAGGACGCCATCGTCCGCGCCATGCGCAAGCAGAACCTGCCGATCCAGCGCATCCTCACCGGCGACGCCCTGGTCACCCTCGCCCACGAGATGCGCTACCCCGACATCTCCTCGCTGTACGCGGCGATCGGCGAGGGTCATGTCGCCGCGCAGAACGTGGTGCAGAAGCTCGTCCAGGGCATGGGCGGCGAGGAGGCGGCCAACGAGGACATCGCGGAGACCTCACCGCCCGCCCGCCGCCGCAGCAAGCGCCGGGCGAACGCGGACCCGGGCGTGGTCGTCAAGGGCGTCGAGGACGTCTGGGTGAAGCTGGCCCGCTGCTGCACCCCGGTCCCCGGCGACCCCATCATCGGCTTCGTCACCCGCGGCAGCGGCGTCTCCGTGCACCGCGCCGACTGTGTGAACGTCGACTCGCTGTCCAAGCAGCCCGAGCGGATGCTCGAGGTGGAGTGGGCGCCCACCCAGTCGTCGGTGTTCCTGGTCGCCATCCAGGTCGAGGCCCTGGACCGCTCGCGGCTGCTCTCGGACGTCACCCGCGTCCTGTCCGACCAGCACGTCAACATCCTGTCGGCCGCCGTCCAGACGTCCCGCGACCGGGTCGCCACCTCCCGCTTCACCTTCGAGATGGGCGACCCGAAGCACCTCGGCCACGTCCTGAAGGCGGTACGCGGCGTGGAGGGCGTCTACGACGTCTACCGGGTGACCTCGGCCCGCCGGCCCTGACACCGGCACCCGTACGCACATGAGGAGGCCCCCGGCGATCGTGCCGGGGGCCTCCTCATGCGTACCCGGAGCGGTCAGCCGCCGAACTCCTCCAGGCCCTTGAGTGCCTGGTCGAGCAGCGCCTGCCGGCCGTCCAGCTCGCGCTGCAGCTTGTCGGCCTTCGCGTCGTTCCCCGCGGAGCGGGCGGCGTCGACCTGGGCGCGCAGCTTGTCGACCGCGTCCTGCAGCTGGCCCGTGAGCCCCTCGGCGCGGGCCCGCGCCTCCGGGTTCGTACGCCGCCACTCGGTCTCCTCGGAGTCCTGCAGCGCACGCTCCACCGTGTGCATCCGGCCCTCGACCTTCGGCCGGGCGTCGCGCGGCACGTGACCGATGGCCTCCCAGCGCTCGTTGATCGAGCGGAAGGCCGCGCGGGCCGCCTTGAGGTCGGTGATCGGCAGAAGCTTCTCGGCCTCCTCGGCCAGCTCCTCCTTCAGCTTCAGATTCTCCGCCTGCTCGGCGTCCCGCTCGGCGAAGACGGCGCTGCGCGCGGTGAAGAAGATGTCCTGGGCGCCGCGGAAGCGGTTCCACAGGTCGTCCTCGTGCTCGCGCTGGGCGCGGCCAGCCGCCTTCCACTGGGCCATCAGGTCGCGGTAGCGGGCGGCCGTCGGGCCCCAGTCCGTCGAGTTCGACAGCGCCTCGGCCTCGCCGACCAGCTTCTCCTTGGCCTGCCGTGCCTCCTCGCGCTGCGCGTCGAGCGCCGCGAAATGCGCCTTGCGCCGCTTCGAGAACGCCGACCTGGCGTGCGAGAAGCGGTGCCACAGCTCGTCGTCCGACTTGCGGTCGAGACGTGGCAGCCCCTTCCAGGTGTCCACCAGGGCGCGAAGGCGCTCGCCCGCGACCCGCCACTGCTCGCTCTGCGCCAGCTCCTCGGCCTCGGCGACCAGCGCCTCCTTGGCGTGCTTCGCCTCGTCGGTCTGCTTCGCCTTCTGCGCCTTGCGCTCCTCGCGGCGGGCCTCGACCTTCTCCACCAGCTTGTCGAGCCGCTTCGACAGCGCATCCAGATCGCCGACCGCGTGCGCCTCGTCGACCTGCTGACGCAGGTGGTCGATAGCGGTCGTGGCGTCCTTGGCGGACAGGTCCGTCGTCTGCACCCGGCGCTCGAGGAGGCCGATCTCGACGACCAGGCCGTCGTACTTGCGCTTGAAGTAGGCAAGGGCCTCATCGGGCGAGCCTGCCTGCCACGAGCCGACGACTCGTTCTCCGTCGGCGGTACGCACGTACACGGTGCCCGTCTCGTCGACGCGGCCCCACGGGTCGCTGCTCACAGCGCCTCCTCCACATGATGCCCGCGCGGAGCCTCGGCCCCCGCGGCATCGTCCACAGTTTCCTCAGGGCCGCCGGCCCACGGCGCGCCCTGCCATACGCCAACATAGGCGACGAGCAGGGGAGCTGTCCGCATCCAGCGCGAGGCAATCAATGCTTCTTGGGCCAGGCCGGCAGCGCTGCCCGCGCCGGGCGATCAGTCCTTCTCGACCGTCGCCTTTTCGATGGTGACGGCCTTCTTCGGGGCGCCGTCCGCGCCACCGCCGGACACCCCGGCCTTCGCGACCGCCTTGACGGCCTTCAGACCCGCATCGTCCATCTTCCCGAAGGGCGTGTACGAGGGCGGCAGCTCCGAGTCCTCGTACACCAGGAAGAACTGGCTGCCGCCGCTGTCCGGCTCGCCGGTGTTGGCCATCGCCACCGTGCCCGCCGGGTAGGTGACCGTGCCCTTCTTGCCGGGCTTGCCGAGCGCCTTCAGGTTCTCGTCCGGGATGTTGTAGCCCGGGCCGCCCTCGCCGGTGCCCTTCGGGTCGCCGCACTGCAGTACGCGGATGCCCTCGGTGGTGAGCCGGTGGCACTTGGTCCCGTCGAAGAACTTCTTGTCCGCGAGGTGCTTGAAGGAGTTCGTCGTCCGCGGAGTCTTCGAGGCGTCCATCGCGATCGAGACATCGCCCCGGTTCGTCTCGAGGCGCATCGTGTATGCCGCCTTCTTGTCGACGGTGAGCTTCGGCTCCTTGGACTGCTCCGGAGTGGGCGGCGCGGACTCGGCGGAGCTGTCCTTGGTGTCGTCGCCGCCGCTGAACGCGCCCGCGGCAGCCGCCACGGCACCCGCCACGAGCACCACGGCGATCGCGGCCGAGATCACCGCGAGCCGCCGCTGCGACTTGCGCCGGGCGGCCTCCCGCCGCTGCTGCTGGCGCACGTACTTCTCCCGGGCGAGCTGTTTCCGCCGCTGCTCGTTGCTGACCACCGGGTGCACTCCTCATTGCTGTCTGGGGTACGCGGACCCGCTCGAACGTCTCTCCGGCCTGCCGGCGCTTGCCCCGTACCGTATAGGCGTTGGCTGTGAGCCGAGCCTCGCCGGTAGGCTCTGATCTGCTGCAAATCTCCCGACGGACCGAATGAAGGACGATCGTGCTCATTGCCGGGTTCCCCGCCGGGGCCTGGGGGACCAATTGTTATCTGGTCGCCCCCGCCGCCGGTGAGGAGTGCGTGATCATCGACCCTGGCCACCAGGCCACCGAAGGCGTCGAGGAAGCACTCGAGAAGCATCGGCTCAAGCCTGTCGCGGTCGTCCTCACGCACGGACACATCGATCACGTCGCCTCCGTGGTGCCGGTCTGCGGCGCGCACGACGTGCCGGCCTGGATCCACCCCGACGACCGCTACATGATGAGCGACCCGGAGAAGGGGATCGGGCGCGCGATCGGTATGCCGCTGATGGGCGAACTGACCGTGGGCGAGCCGGACGACGTGCAGGAGCTGTCCGACGGCGCGCAGCTCAGCCTCGCGGGTCTGGACTTCCATGTCGCGCACGCCCCCGGCCATACCAAGGGGTCGGTGACCTTCCGGATGCCCGAGGCCGCGGACGTCCCGCAGGTCTTCTTCTCGGGCGATCTGCTGTTCGCCGGCTCCATCGGACGCACCGACCTGCCCGGCGGCTCGCACGAGGACATCCTCGAGTCGCTCGGCCGGGTGTGCCTGCCGCTCGACGATTCGACCGTCGTCCTGTCCGGACACGGTCCCCAGACCACCATCGGCCAGGAGCGCGCCACCAACCCGTATCTGCGGCAGGTGGCCGCCGGCCAGGGAGCCGGACAGGCTCCTCGACGAGGAATGTGACGAAAGTTTCCCGTGAGTACTTTCCAGGCCCCCAAGGGCACCTACGATCTGATCCCGCCGGACAGCGCCACCTATCTGGCTGTCCGTGACGCGATCTCCGAGCCGCTCAGAAACTCCGGCTACGGCTATGTCGAGACGCCCGGATTCGAGAACGTCGAGCTGTTCGCGCGCGGCGTCGGCGAGTCCACCGACATCGTCACCAAGGAGATGTACGCCTTCGAGACCAAGGGCGGCGACAGGCTCGCCCTGCGCCCCGAGGGCACCGCGTCGGTGCTCCGCGCCGCGCTCGAGGCCAATCTGCACAAGGCCGGCAATCTGCCCGTCAAGCTCTGGTACTCGGGCTCGTACTACCGCTACGAGCGCCCGCAGAAGGGCCGTTACCGCCACTTCTCGCAGGTCGGTGCCGAGGCGATCGGCGCCGAGGACCCGGTGCTCGACGCCGAGCTGATCATCCTGGCCGACCAGGCGTACCGCAGCCTGGGCCTCCGGAACTTCCGGATCCTGCTCAACTCGCTGGGCGACAAGGAGTGCCGGCCCGTCTACCGGGACGCACTGCAGACCTTCCTGCGCGCCCTCGACCTGGACGACGAGACCCGCCGCCGGATCGAGATCAACCCGCTGCGGGTGCTCGACGACAAGCGGGCCGACGTCCAGAAGCAGCTCGTCGGCGCCCCGGCGCTGCGCGACTACCTCTGCGACGCCTGCAAGGCGTACCACGAGGAGGTCCGCGAACTGCTCACGGCGGCGGGAGTGGTCTACGAGGACGACCCGAAGCTGGTCCGCGGGCTCGACTACTACACCCGCACCACCTTCGAGTTCGTGCACGACGGCCTCGGGTCGCAGTCCGCGGTCGGCGGCGGCGGACGCTACGACGGCCTGTCCGAGATGATCGGCGGCCCGGCGCTGCCGTCGGTCGGCTGGGCGCTCGGCGTCGACCGTACGGTGCTCGCCCTGGAGGCCGAGGGCGTCACGCTCGAACTGCCCGCGACCACCAGCGTGTTCGCGGTACCGCTCGGCGAGGAGGCCAGGCGGACGCTGTTCTCCGTGGTCACCGGACTGCGCAGGGCGGGCATCGCCGCGGACTTCGCCTTCGGCGGACGCGGCCTGAAGTCCGCGATGAAGAGCGCCAACCGCTCGGGCGCCCGCTACACCCTGGTGGCCGGCGAGCGCGACCTGGCCGAGGGCGTCGTCCAGCTCAAGGACATGGACTCCGGCGAGCAGCACCCCGTACCGCTGGCGTCCGTGACCGACGAACTGCGGGCGCTGCTCGGCTGATCCGGGCGGCACGCGACCGCGACGACGAGGGGCTCACCGAAGGGTGGGCCCCTCTCGTGTCGCGGCGGACCGCGTCACAGCAGTTCGTGCCGCATCGCCGTGGTCACCGCGGCCGTACGGTCGTCCACGCCCAACTTCCCGAAGACCCGCAGCAGATACGTCTTCACGGTGGACTCGCCGATGTACAGGCGGCGGCCGATCTCCGCATTGGTGCAGCCCTCCGCGACCAGGCGCAGCACCGCCGTCTCGCGTTCGGAGAGCCGGGGCCGCTCCGGGCGGGTCCGCAGCCGGTCCACCAGACGGGCCGCCACCGACGGCGCGAGCACGGTCTCGCCACGCGCCGCGGCCCGTACGGCGTCCGCCAGTTCACCGCGAGCCAGATCCTTGAGCAGATAGCCCGCCGCTCCCGCCTCCACCGCCCGCAGGATGTCGCCGTCGCTCTCGTACGTGGTCAGGACGATCACCCGGCAGGGCAGGCCCGCGGCGCCCATCCGCTCGATGGACTCGACGCCGTTGCCGCCCGGCATCCGCAGGTCCATCAGGACGATGTCCGGGGCGAGTTCGGCACTCAGCGCCTCGGCCGCCGGCCCGCTGGACGCCTCCGCGACGACCTCCATGTCCGGCTCGACGCTGAGCATCGCGCGCAGACCCTCCCGTACCACCGGGTGGTCGTCGGCGAGCAGGACGCGGATCATGAGTCACTCCTCGTGTCCGCGGGTGCCTGCGCGACCGGCGCCGGGAACGGCAGCCGTACGGTGACCTTGGCCCCCTCGCCCGGCGCGCTGTGCACCTCGGCGGTCCCGCCGACCTCGACGGCCCGGGCGGTGAGTCCGGCCAGACCGTAACCCTCGTGCGGGACGGACGGGTCGAAGCCCGGACCGTCGTCGCGCACCGTCAGGTCGAGCGCCTCGGCGGTGTACGTGAGCCCGACGGTCACTGTGGGTTCGGGACCCGCGTGCTTGCGTACATTGGCCAGCGCCTCCTGACAGGCGCGCAGCGCCACCACCTCCAGGCCGGGCGGCAGCGGCGCCGCTGTCCCGCGCACCGCCACCTCGGCCGGTGGGTCCTGGCGCCCGGCGAGCCGGCGCACCGCGTCCGGCAGCGAGGCGCCGTGCAGATCGGCCGGACCGCCGTCCGCGACCAGGGCGCGCGCCTCGTCGAGGTTCTGCCGCGCGGTGTCGCCGAGCATCCCGAGGTGGCGCCGCGCGGCCACCGGGTCGTGCTCGATCTCCGCGTCCAGCGCCTGGGACAGCATCAGGACACTTGTGAAGCCCTGGGCGAGGGTGTCGTGGATCTCCCGGGTGAGGCGCTCCCGCTCGGCGAGGGCGCCGTGCGCCGCCGAGAGCCGGGCCACCTCGCCGCGGCTGGCCTCCAACTCCTCGATCAGCAGGGCCCGTTCCTGACTCTGCTCGATGATCGAGGTGATCCAGTGGCCCATGGCGACCGAGAACACCAGGGTCACCAGGGCGAAGACCGTGTTGTAGAAGAACTCCCGGCCGCTGACCGTCCACACCAGCGCCCAGCCGATCACCGGCGCGATGTTGACCACGGTGACCGCCACCAGCGCGGGCACTCTGCGCAGCGCCATGAAGCACTGCGGCACGAGCGCGAAGGCCATCAGCCGGGTCTCGCCCATCAGCGTCCCGGCCGGCAGGAACAGCATGATCGTGGCCGTCATGTACCGCTGCGACCGCCGTACGTCCGCACCGTCCGCGATCAGCAGCCGGCGCCCGAAGAGAACATAGAGCGGCACCAGGAGCGTGAGCAGCCCGGCGGTGGCGAACCGCACCGCGGGGGACGGATCGCCGGTGCCGAGCACGAACACCACGGTCGCCAGCCACACCACCGCGTAGTAGCCGTCCCAGATACGGAACGAGCGATCCCACACGTCGGGGGAGCGGGCCCCGGTCGTGCCGCTCAGCCGTCGCGCCGGCTCTTCCACCGGAATGTCAGCAGACACAGCAGCAATCCTCCGACGCACCAGGCCGCGAGCACCAGCGCGATACGGCCGTACTCCCAGCTACCCGTCTGTTCCAGTATCCGCGCCGACTCGGGCAGGAACACGCCCCGCAGCCCCTGGCACATCCACTTCAGCGGGAACAGCGCCCCGATATTGAGCATCCAGTCCGGGATGGTGTCGATGGCGATGTAGACCCCGGAGATGAACTGCAGTACCAGGAACGGCAGGATGACCACCGAGGTGGCGCTCTGCGCCGACTTCGGCACGCTGCTGATCGCGATGCCGAGCAGCGCACAGCCGGTCAGACCGAGGACGAAGATCCAGCCGAAGGTGAGCCAGTCCGCCGCGCCGCCCGGCAGCTCGATGTCGTACACGGCGACACCGACCGTGAGCAGCAGCACCGTCTCGAGGAGCCCGGTGACGAGGACCAGCCAGAGCTTGCCGAGGAAGTACGCCGCCGGGGGCATCGGTGTGCCGCGCAGCCGGCGCAGCACGTTCTGGTCGCGTTCCATGGCGATGGAGATGCCGAGCGACTGGAAGCTGGTGGACATGATGCCTGCCGCGATCATCGCCGGGACGTAGAGCTGCGATGCGGTGATGTCCGCGCCCTGCACGTCGTCGCTGAAGATCGAGGCGAAGAGGAAGAGGAAGAGGACCGGGAAGGAGAAGGTGAAGATCACCTGGTCCCGCTCGCGGAAGAACTGCCGCAGTTCCAGGGCGCCGCGGGCCAGGCCCAGCCGCCAGGCGCCGGGAAGCGCGGCGGCCGGTCGGCTCGCGGTACGTGTCTCCGTACGGGTCGTGGTCATCGCGCGCTCTCCTGTCCGGTGAGCCCCAGGTAGATGTCCTCGAGGGTCGGGCGGCTGATCCGCAGGCCCGGGATCTCGCCGTCGAAGGACGCGCTGAGTTCGGCGACCGTACGGGTCGGGGTCCCGGTCCGCTCGCTGTGCGCGCGGCCGTCGTGCCCCGTCCACTCGACCGTCGCGAGCGAGCTGTGCAGCCGGCGCAGTTCCGCGGGCGAGCCCTCGGCCGCCACCCGGCCGGCGGTGATCACGGCGAGCCGGTCGGCGAGGGCTTCGGCCTCCTCCAGATAGTGCGTGGTGAGGACGATCGTGGTGCCCTCGTCGGCCAGCGCCGCGACCAGTTCCCAGAACTGCCGCCGGGCCGCGGGGTCGAAGCCGGTGGTCGGCTCGTCGAGCAGCAGGACCTCAGGGCCCCCGACGATGCCGAGCGCCACGTCGAGCCGGCGGCGCTGACCGCCGGACAGGCTCTTGACCCGGGCGCCGCTCTTCTCGCCGAGGCCGACCAGGCCGATCACCTCGCCGGGGTCCCGGGGCGACGGGTAGTAGCGCGCGAAGTGCCGCACCGTCTCGTCCACGGTCAGCTCCGCCGGCGCCGACTCGTCCTGCCAGACGATCCCGATGCGGGCGCGCAGCTCACGCCCCGCGCTGCCCGGATCGGAGCCCAGGACCCGCACATCGCCCGCGTCCCGCGTGCGGTGGCCCTGCAGGATCTCCACCGTTGTGCTCTTGCCCGCGCCGTTCGGCCCGAGCAGGCCGAAGACCTCCCCGCGCCCCACCCGCAGATCGATCCCGTCGACGGCCGTGACGTCCCCGTACCGCTTGCGCAGGCCGCGCACCTCGACTGCGGCCTCGGTGTCCCCTGTTGTGGCGTCCATGGTCCGACCCTGGCGCGGATCCCGCCGTGCCGGGCCCACCGGTCGTACGCGGTGATGTCCACCGACCGGTGGACACACAGGCTCGTGCGGCACAATGAGCCTTTCCGCAGGGCCTCCTGAGGGCCACCGACCGACCGACGGAATGGCGTGATGGGCAAGACGACTACGGCGAAGAACGGCTCGCACTCCAGCGCTTCCCAGGACGTCTCGTCGGATGTGGGCGGGGGTGTGGGTGCCGGGCGTGGGCTCGGGGTGCTCCTTGTGGTGACGGGG
>NZ_QUAK01000028.1 GCF_003429565.1 Streptomyces triticagri | reverse complement strand
GGGCCGGCCGGGCAGCAGCCCGGGCCGCCGCGACCGGGTGGTGGGCCGCCGGCGCAGGGGGGCGGCCGGCAGCGGCGCAAGCTGACGATGTTCCTCGCGGGTGTGGTGGGGGCGCTGGTCGTGATCGCGGCGGCGTTCTTCTTCACGGATCTCGGCGGGGGAGACGACGACAAGCAGGCCAAACAGCCGACCCCCACGCCGACGACGAACGACGCGGACCTGCCCGTCGGCGTCGAGTGCAGCGGTGACGACTGCACGGGCGAGGACCCGGAGTCGATGGGCTGCAGCGGCGAGTACGCGAAGACCACGGACGAGGTCACGGTGGGTACGACTCTCGTCGAGGTCCGCTACAGCAAGACGTGCGGGGCCGCGTGGGCGCGGATCAAGCAGGCCGCGGTGGGCGACGAGGTCGCCATCTCGGTGGACGGGGCCGGCAAGGGCGCGGAGCAGTCCGCGACCGTCAAGGACGGGGACGTCTACACCCCGATGGTGGCAGTGCCCAAGGCCTCGGCGGCCAAGGCGTGTGCGACGTTGGCGCTGGGCACGGAGGGTTGCACGTCCTGACCTCCCGGTCGGGGCACGGGTTTCTTGGCCTCGCCGGCCTGGCTCCAAGTGGCCTCAATCGCCGGCCGGGCTATATAAAGCCCGGCCGGCCATCTATAGCCCGGCCGGCGATTGAGGCCATCAAGAAGCCCGGCCGGCGTTCGAGGCCAAGAGGAGAGCCCGGCCGGCGTTCGAGGCCAAGGGGTCGCCCGGCGACCCCACCCCCACCCCACCCCGAGGACTCGGTATGGTGGCGGAAGGATCTCCCTTGACGTCAAGAGATCGATCATCCGTGGCGTCGGAGGGACCCCTCACCCGCCAGCTGTCTTAACGGAGATCTCCATGACCCGCACTCCCGTGAATGTCACCGTCACCGGCGCGGCCGGTCAGATCGGCTACGCGCTGCTGTTCCGCATCGCGTCCGGTCACCTGCTCGGCCCCGACGTGCCGGTCAAGCTCCGTCTCCTCGAGATCACCCCGGCGCTCGGCGCGGCCGAGGGCACCGCCATGGAGCTCGACGACTGCGCCTTCCCCCTCCTGCAGGGCATCGAGATCTCCGACGACCCGAACGTGGCCTTCGACGGTGCGAACGTCGCGCTGCTCGTCGGCGCCCGCCCCCGTACCAAGGGCATGGAGCGCGGCGACCTGCTCGAGGCCAACGGCGGCATCTTCAAGCCGCAGGGCAAGGCCATCAACGACCACGCCGCGGACGACATCAAGGTCCTCGTCGTCGGCAACCCGGCCAACACCAACGCGCTCATCGCGCAGGCCGCCGCCCCGGACGTACCGGCGGAGCGCTTCACCGCGATGACCCGCCTCGACCACAACCGGGCGCTCACCCAGCTCGCCAAGAAGACCGGCACCACGGTCTCCGACATCAAGCGGCTCACCATCTGGGGCAACCACTCGGCGACCCAGTACCCGGACATCTTCCACGCGGAGATCGCCGGCAAGAACGCGGCCGAGGTCGTGAACGACGAGCAGTGGCTGGGCGACACCTTCATCCCGACCGTCGCCAAGCGCGGCGCGGCGATCATCGAGGCCCGTGGCGCCTCCTCCGCCGCCTCCGCGGCCAACGCCGCGATCGACCACGTGCACACCTGGGTCAACGGCACGGCCGAGGGCGACTGGACGTCGATGGGCATCCCGTCGGACGGTTCGTACGGCGTCCCCGAGGGCCTGATCTCCTCGTTCCCCGTCACCACCAAGGACGGCGCGTACGAGATCGTGCAGGGCCTGGAGATCAACGAGTTCTCCCGTACCCGTATCGACGCCTCCGTCAAGGAGCTCTCCGAGGAGCGCGACGCGGTCCGCGGCCTCGGTCTCCTCTGACCCGAAGCAGCACCGCGCAGCACCGAGCAAGTACCGAGCAGCACCCGCCGCCCCCGGCAGCCGTACAGGCCGCCGGGGGCGGTCCGTTTTCACGGAGCGTGGCTGTACGGGTACGAACATGGCTCGCTTCGTCCTGGACATGACGTCACCTCTCGGCAAGTCAAAGCCCTCATAAGCAACTATTTTGGACCTATTACGGGCACCGGGAGTGATGAGCAGCACTTTCGAAAAGGGAACTGGCATGCTTTCCGGCCCCCGGGGCAGGGGGCATCCGACCGCAGCAGTGACTGGCTGTGAACAAATCGGTAAACGGAAGGCATAACGCGAAGTGTCCGCACAACACACCATCCACGTGCACGGAGAGTGGCGTCCCGCCGCCTCCGGGGCCACGCGAGAGATCCTCGACCCGGCGGACGCCAAGCCGTTCGCCGTGGTGGCCGAGGGCGGGATGCAGGACGCGGACGACGCGATCGCCGCCGCCCGCGCCGCATTCGACCGCGGCGACTGGCCGGCCACCCCCGTCGCCGAGCGCGCCGCGCTGCTTCGCCGGGTCGCCGACCTGCTCGTTCGGGACCGCGAGAAGATCGGGCTCCTGGAGAGCCAGGACGCCGGCAAGACCGTCGAGGAGGGCCGCGTCGACGTCGACTGCGTCGCGGATGCCTTCCGCTACTTCGCCGATCTCGTCATCGGCGAGGGCGCGGGCCGGGTCGTGGACGCCGGCTCCGACACTGTGCACAGCGTCGTCGTGCACGAGCCGGTCGGCGTCTGCGCGATGATCACGCCCTGGAACTACCCGCTTCTGCAGGCCAGCTGGAAGATCGCGCCCGCCCTCGCGGCCGGCAACACCTTCGTCATCAAGCCCAGCGAGGTCACCCCGCTCACCACCGTCGCGCTGATCGAGCTCCTGGTGGAGGCCGGTCTCCCGGCCGGCGTCGCGAATCTGGTGACCGGCCCCGGCGACCCGGTCGGCGCCCGCTTCGCCGAGCACCCCGACGTCGACCTGATCTCCTTCACCGGAGGCCTGGTCAGCGGCACCAAGGTCGCGCAGGCCGCGGCCGTCGGCGTCAAGAAGGTCGCACTCGAACTCGGCGGCAAGAACCCGAACGTGGTCTTCGCCGACGCCTGCCTCACCGACGAGGACTTCGACACCGCCGTCGACCAGGCGCTGAACGCGGCGTTCATCCACAGCGGCCAGGTCTGCTCGGCCGGCGGCCGGCTCATCGTCGAGGAGTCCGTACGCGACCGCTTCGTCGCCGAACTCGCCCGCCGCGCCGCGAAGATCAGGCTCGGCCGCGGCACCGAGGACGGCGTCGAGTGCGGCCCCCTCGTCTCCGCCGCCCAGCTCGCCAGGACCGAGGACTACGTGGCCTCCGCGCTCGCCGAGGGCGCCGTCCTGCGCTCCGGGGGCAAGCGCCCCGAGCCGTCCGAGGTACGGCCCGCCGAGGGCTACTTCTACGAGCCGACCGTGCTCGACCAGTGCCACCGCGAGATGCGCGTGGTGCGGGAGGAGGTGTTCGGACCGGTCCTCACCGTCGAGACCTTCCGTACCGAGGACGAGGCCGTCGCCCTGGCCAACGACACGGAGTACGGCCTCGCCGGCGGCGTCTGGACCGCCGACGCGGGCCGCGCCCGCCGCGTCGCCGGCCGGCTGCGCCACGGCACCGTGTGGATCAACGACTTCCACCCCTACCTGCCGCAGGCCGAATGGGGCGGCTTCGGCAAGTCCGGCGTCGGCCGCGAGCTCGGACCGGCCGGCCTCGCCGAGTACCGCGAGACCAAGCACGTGTACCAGAACCTCGCGCCCGAGCCGGTCCGGTGGTTCGCGGGCTGACCCCCCGCGGCCGCAGGGCCTCATTACGCGGAGCACCTTGCCTGCGACGTACGCGAGTACGAAGCGCGCACGAAGCACGAAGTACGAAGTGGAGAACCAGCACATGTCCCAGTACGACTACGTCGTCGTCGGTGGCGGCACCGCAGGATCGGTGATCGCCTCCCGCCTCACCGAGAACCCGGACGTCACGGTCGCCGTGATCGAGGGCGGCCCCTCCGACGTGGACCGCCCCGACGTCCTCACCCTGCGCCGCTGGATGGGACTGCTCGGCGGGGACCTCGACTACGACTACCCGACCACCGAGCAGCCGCGCGGCAACAGCCACATCCGGCACAGCCGCGCCAAGGTGCTCGGCGGCTGCTCCTCCCACAACACCCTCATCGCCTTCAAGCCGCTGCCGTCCGACTGGGACGAGTGGGCGGCGAACGGCGCCGAGGGCTGGGACGCCGCCGCCATGGACCCGTACTTCGGGAAGCTGCTGAACAACGTGGTGCCGGTCGACGAGAAGGACCGCAACGCGATCGCCCGCGACTTCGTCGACGCCGCCCAGGCCGCGCTCGGCGTGCCCCGCGTCGAGGGCTTCAACAAGAAGCCCTTCGACGACGGCGTCGGCTTCTTCGACCTCGCCTACCACCCGGAGAACAACAAGCGTTCCTCCGCCTCGGTGGCGTACCTGCACCCGGTCATGGACCAGCGCCCGAACCTGCACATCCTCCTGGAGACCTGGGCGTACCGCCTGGAACTCGAGGGCACCCGGGCCCGCGGCGTGCATGTGCGCACCAAGGACGGTGAGGAGCAGTACATCGAGGCGGCCCGCGAGGTGCTGGTGTGCGCCGGCGCCGTCGACACCCCGCGCCTGCTGATGCACTCCGGCATCGGGCCCCGCAAGGACCTCGAGGCGCTCGGCATACCCGTCGTGCACGACCTGCCCGGCGTCGGCGAGAACCTCCTCGACCACCCCGAGTCCGTCATCGTCTGGGAGACCAACGGCCCCATCCCGGAGAACTCGGCGATGGACAGCGACGCGGGTCTCTTCGTACGCCGCGACCCGGAGCACCAGGGCCCCGACCTGATGTTCCACTTCTACCAGATCCCGTTCACGGACAACCCGGAGCGCCTGGGCTACCAGCGGCCCGAGCACGGGGTGTCGATGACGCCCAACATCCCCAAGCCGAAGAGCCGCGGCCGCGTCTACCTGACCAGCGCCGACCCCGAGGTCAAGCCGGCTCTCGACTTCCGGTACTTCACCGACGAGGACGACTACGACGGCCGCACCCTCGTCGACGGCATCAAGATCGCCCGTGAGATCGCCAAGACCGAACCGCTCGCCAACTGGCTCAAGCGCGAGGTCGCACCCGGGCCCGACGTCAACGACGACGAGGCGCTCAGCGAGTACGCGCGCAAGGTCGCGCACACCGTCTACCACCCCGCCGGCACCTGCCGAATGGGCTCTTCCACTGATGAACTTGCCGTAGTGGCCCCGGACTTGAAGATCCGCGGCCTCGACGGCATCCGAATCGCCGACGCGTCCGTCTTCCCGACGATGCCAGCAGTGAACCCGATGATCGGGGTCCTGATGGTCGGGGAGAAATGCGCGGAACTGCTGACCGGGAGTGATGTCCGATGACCACCACCGACAAGACTCCGGCCCCGCCGGCCGACGGCGGGACCGCCGATGGACCCGTCTTCACCGTCCGGGACCTGTGGAAGGTCTTCGGCCCCAAGGCCGACCGCATCCCGGGCAACAAGGAGTACGCGGACCTGAGCCCCGCCGAGCTGCGCGAGCGCACCGGGTGCACCGCAGCCGTCCGCGACGTCAGCTTCGATGTGCGCCGCGGCGAGGTCTTCGTCGTCATGGGCCTGTCCGGCTCCGGCAAGTCGACCCTGGTGCGTACCCTCACCCGGCTCATCGAGCCGACCAGCGGCGCGATATCCATCGACGGCGAGGACGTCCTCGCGCTCGACAAGAACCGGCTGCGCGAACTGCGCCGCCACCGCGCCGCGATGGTCTTCCAGAACTTCGGCCTGCTCCCGCACCGCACCGTCCTCGACAACGTCGCGTACGGCCTGGAGATCCAGGGTGTCGCCAAGGCCGAGCGCCGCGCCAAGGCCCGCGAGGTCGTCGCCAAGGTCGGCCTCGAAGGTCTCGAGGAGCGCCGCCCCACCCAGCTCTCCGGTGGCCAGCAGCAGCGCGTCGGCCTCGCCCGCGCCCTCGCCGTCGACCCCGAAGTGCTGCTCTTCGACGAGCCGTTCAGCGCGCTCGACCCGCTGATCCGCCGGGACATGCAGGAGGAGGTCATCCGCCTGCACCGCGAAGAGGGCCGCACCATGGTCTTCATCACCCACGACCTGTCCGAGGCCCTCCGCCTCGGCGACCGCATCATGCTGATGCGGGACGGCGCGATCGTGCAGCTCGGCACCCCCGAGGAGATCGTCGCCAACCCGGCCGACGACTACGTCCGCGACTTCGTCCGCGACGTCCCCCGCGAGCAGGTCATCTCCGTACGCCGCGCCATGCGCCCCGCCGACGGCGCGGAGGCCGACTCGGGTGCGGCCATCGCCCCGGACATGCTCGTCGCCGACGCCATCGAGGCCGTCGCCCGCAGCGGTGAGCACTGCCGTGTCGTCGACGACGGCCGCACCCTCGGCGTCGTCGACCACTCGCAGCTGCTGGCTGTCGTGGCCGGTCTCGACGACAACCCGGACGGCACGCGGGACAAGGAGGTGGCGGCCGTATGAGTGCCGCCCCGAGCCCGGTCCTCGACAAGCAGGACCGCGCCCCCGATCCCGCGCCCGACCAGGACACCACCCCGAGCCTGCCGGCCCGACTGCTCGCGAGCCCGCGGGCGCTCGCCGTGGTCGTCGTGCTGCTGCTCGCGATCGTCAGCGCGGCCGTCACCAGCTCCGGTGTGTGGCCCGCGGACCTGACGTTCGACGCACGCTCCCCGCTGGACGACCTGAACAACTGGCTGGTCGACAACCGCACCACCCACCCGCTGTTCCTGTACTTCCTGCTGCACATCAGCAACACCGCACAGAGCTCCGTCGACGCCGTGCTCAGCGGCCTCGAGGCCCTCGGTTTCATCGGCGTCACCGTCCTGGCCGTCGCCCTCGCCTGGTACGCGGGCGGCGCGGGCCTGCGCCGCCGGGCGCTGCGCACCGCCGGCACCGCGCTCGCCACCTTCGTGGTGATCGGCCTGCTCGGCATGTGGGAACCGGCCATGGAGACCCTCGCCCTGATGGTCATCTGTGTCCTGGTGGCCGCGATCCTCGGCGCGCTGCTCGGCCTCGCGGCCGGGCTCTCGGACCGAGCGGAACGCATGCTGCGGCCGGTGTTCGACACGATGCAGGTCCTGCCGGCCTTCGCGTATCTGCTGCCGTTCGTGCTGATCTTCGAGGTCGGCACGCCCGCGGCCCTGGTCACCACGGTGATCTACGCGTCCCCGCCGATGGCCCGCCTCACCTCACTCGGCCTGCGCGGCGCGGACCCCGCGGCCCTGGAGGCCTCGGCCTCGCTCGGCGCGAGCCCCTGGCAGCGCCTGTGGACGGCGCGGCTTCCGCTCGCCCGCAAGCAGATGATGCTCGGCCTCAACCAGACGATCATGATGTGTCTCTCCATGGTCGTCCTCGCCTCGATGATCGGCGCCGGCGGCCTCGGCGACGAGATCTACACCGCCCTGTCCACGATCGACGTCGGCCTGGCCCTGGTGCCCGGCATCGCGATCGTGCTGATCGCGATCTGGCTGGACCGCACCACATCGGCCGCCGGCGAGCGGCTCGACGACCCGGCCACGACCGGCGGTGACCGAAAGCCCTGGCTGCTCTGGGCGATCGTGATCGGCAGCACGGTCGTCGGTACGGTCATCGGCGCCGCGCTCGGCCGCAAGGAGTGGCCGGAGGGCTGGGTCGTCCCGATCTCCGACCCGATCAATTCGGTCGTGGACTGGATCGAGGGGAACCTGCGCTCCGGCGTGCCGGTCTTCGGCGGCACCAAGGTGTGGGGCGAGGGCTTCGCGAACTACGTGATCAACCCGATCCGGGACGGTCTGCAGGCCACGCCCTGGTGGTCGCTGCTCCTGGTGGTCGCCGTGGTGGCGTACCTGGTCGGCCGCTGGCGGGCCGCGCTCGCCGCCGTGCTCGCGCTGGGTGTGATCGGGGCGATGGGGCTGTGGACCCGCTCCCTGGACACCCTGTCGCAGGTGATCGCCGGTCTCGTGGTGACGCTGATCCTGGGCTTCGCGATCGGTCTGCTCGCGGGCCGGGTGGCCTCGGTGCAGCGGGCGATCCGACCGGTCCTCGACACGATGCAGACGATCCCGCAGTTCATCTACCTCATCCCGATGATCGCCTTCTTCGACGGCGGCCGGACGGCCGGTGTGGCAGCCGCCGTGCTCTATGCGCTGCCCGCGGTGGTGCGCATCACCGCGCAGGGCATCCGCGCGACCGACCCGGCGGCTCTGGAGGCCTCGCGGTCCCTGGGCGCCAGTACGGGGCAGCAACTGCGGCAGGTCCAGATCCCGTTGGCCCGTCCCGCGCTGCAACTCGCCGTGAACCAGGGCGTCGTGCTCGTCCTGGCCATGGTCGTGATCGCCGGCATGGTCGGCGGCGGCGCGCTCGGCTTCGACGTCGTCAAGGGCCTGGCCAAGGGCGACCTCGGCCTCGGCATGACCGCCGGTATCGCCATCGTCTGCCTGGGCATCGTCCTCGACCGGATCTCGCAGCCGGGCCGCGACGTCAAGGAGCGCAACCTGTAGCGGGCCCCGCCCCGACGGGCCGCCCGCACCCCGCTTTTCCGATCCGACTCACCATTCGAAGCAAGGGAACACTCTCGTGAAGCTCAACAAGCGGATTCGCACTTCAGCCGTCGCCGGCATCGGCGCCCTGTCCATGGTGGCCCTCGCGGGCTGCGGCGCCGCGGACACCGGCTCCTCCGGCGGCTCGGACCAGGTCACCATCACCGTTCCGTCCTGGGTCGGCGCGCGCGCCAACGTCGAGGTCGCCAAGGTGATCATGGAGCAGGAGCTCGACGTCAAGGTCAAGGCCCAGACCATGGACGAGCCGCTCGCCTGGGACGCGCTGAACAACGGCAAGGCCGATGCGCTCATGGAGGACTGGGACGGCCAGCCCGAGAAGCAGAAGCTGTACCTCGACCAGAAGAAGACCGTCGTCCCCGGCGGTGACCTGGGCGTCGTCGGCCACATCGGCTGGTTCGTGCCGAAGTACTACGCCGACGCGCACCCCGAGGTGAAGACGTACAAGGGCCTCAACAAGCTCGCCAAGGACTTCAAGACCTCCGAGTCCGGCGACAAGGGCGAGTTCCTCGGCGCCGCCCCCTCGTACACCTCGTACGACGAGGCGCTGATCAAGAACCACAAGCTGAACTTCAAGGTCAAGGAGACGGGCAACGAGGCGGCCCAGCTCAAGGAGATCCAGCAGAAGTACAAGAACAAGGAACCGTTCATCACCTACTGGTGGGAGCCCCAGTGGCTGAACAATGACATCGACCTGGTCGAGGTCAAGCTGCCGGAGTTCAAGGAGGGCTGCAACGAGCCCGCCGCCAAGACCGAGTGCGCCTACGCCAACACCCCGCTGAAGAAGTTCCTGAACAAGGACTTCGCGGACGAGAACAGCGACGCGGCGAAGTTCATCAAGAACTTCAAGTGGACGACGGAGCAGCAGAACGAGGTCGCCAAGATGATCGCCAAGGACAAGATGTCCGGCGAGGCCGCGGCCAAGAAGTGGGTCAAGGACAACAAGGACGTCTGGGAGGCGTGGCTCCCGAAGAAGTAACCCAGCGCTGAGCCGCTTCGGCTGCGCGTAGTCCGATTGCCGGTGGGGCCGGCCCGGGGTTCCGGGCCGGCCTGCTGCTAGCGGCGCCCCCGTGTGGCGATCCACGCGGCCAGGGCTCCTCCGGGGAGGACCACCGCCGCGTAGATCAGGATGGTTTCACCGAGTCCGCCGCCCAAGCGCTGCTGCTCCGTGATGAGCATGACCAAGAAGAACAGCAGGACTGCGGTGATCCCGGCAATCGCCGAAGCAGTTCCCTTCTTCGTCATCTGTTCTGCTCCCGTCACTTCAGGCACTTGGCGCCCTTGAACTTGGCGAGGTACGAGAATCGCATCTCGACACCCTTCTTGCACTTCGCCAGGTTGTCGCTGCCGAGGCTGGCGACATATGAATAGACACCTGCCGCGACGGCACCGCCGATACCTCCGGTGATGGTGCCGATGATGCCCGCGGCTGTGGCAGCCGACCCGAACATGATGGCTCGGGCCTGCTTCTGGCTGATGCGGACGTATACGTACCAGCCGAGCGTGACACCCCTGGTGCTGGGCCCCGCCTCGTCAGGTATGTCCCCCTTGACGACCTGGACGGCGTCCGAATCCTTGAAGGCTTCGACTGCCTCCTCGTATGTGTAGCCTTCGGACGCGAGGTCGATGTAAGCGCCGTCGGCGGCCGCTGCGTTGCGCGTCGTTCCTGCGCCAGTGGTCGCGCCGGCGGTTGGAGCGACGGCGGCCAGGAGTGCCCCCGCGAGAAGCGTGGAGCATGTGGCCTTGAACAGCCGTGACTGATGGATGGACAAACTTCCCCCTACTGACGGCACGGATTTTGCCGTGCGCGGATCGGTCATGATCGCAATGAATCATGATCAAACCTCTTTCACAGGTCAAACCGCGGCCTGGCCCTCTCCCGCCGGTTGCCTTTTCAACAGGAATCCAATTCCTGTTCCATGGAGGGGACTTCGGTAAGCGGCGAAGTCAGAAGAGGGCCGGTCTTCCTGCACCCGGGCCTGTGCCCGGTCCGGCAGGAGGAGCCTGCCGGTGGGCGAAGGGGCTTGAGTCTCCAGTAGGGGGAGACGCGAAGGTGGGGGCATGGACGGCGACACGCTCTACTCGATCGGCGAGCTCGCTCGGCGGACCGGTCTCACGGTCAAGACCATTCGGTTCTACTCCGATCGCGGAATCGTGGCGCCCACGGACCGTAGCCCGGCCGGCTACCGCCGCTACAACGTCGATGCCGTCGCACGCCTCGACCTCGTGCGGACCCTGCGCGAGCTGGGCCTCGGCCTTCCCACGATCCGCAAGGTCGTGGACCGGGAGCTCTCGCTTCCCGAGGTCGCCGCGGCGCACGCCGACGCACTGGCAGTGCAGATCAGCGTGCTGCGCCTGCGGCGCGCGGTGCTGACGGCGGTCGCCGAGCGCGGGTCCACACCTGAGGAGACGGAACTCATGCACCGACTGGCCCAGCTCTCCGAGGACGAACGCCGACGTCTGATCGGCGATTTCCTCGACGCCGTCTTCGGCGGTCTTGACGCCACCCCCGCATTCGCGGGGGCCATGCGCTCGATGACCCCCGAGCTGCCCGACAACCCGGAGGCGGAACAGGTCAATGCGTGGGTGGAGTTGGCCGAAATGTCGCTGGACCCGGCCTTCCGGGCCGCCATGCGGCAGATGGTCGAGGACCTGGCAGCCGAGCAGGCCCTGAGCGACGCGACGGGCCCGCATCGCGACATCGCCGCGGCGGTCCGTGACCAGGCCGGTCCGGCCCTGACCGCCGGTATCGCCCCGGCCTCGCCCCAGGCCGATCCGATCGTCGCGGCGTTCACGGCGCCGTACGCGCGCCTCCTCGGCCGCCCCGACGACGTCGACCTCCGCCGCCGCCTCGCGACCCGCCTCGAGAACGTGAACGACCCCCGCAGGGAGCGATACCTCCAGCTGCTCGCGGTGGTCAACGGCTGGCCGGCCCCGGAGAGCCTGGCTCCAGCGTTCGACTGGTCCGTCCAGGCACTGCGCGTCCGGACGTGACATTGAGGGGGCGCGCTGGGGCCTTCGAGCCCTCGCCTACCTCGGCCGTACAGGTGAGCCCAGAAAGGTCCGCCAGGCGGTCGGGGTGAGCCGGATCGTTCCGGCGGTTGGGTGCTTGGAGTCGCGGATGGCGACAGCGTCGGGGATGTTGAGGGCGACCTCGACGCATTCGCCGCCGGCGGTGCTGTACGTCGACTTCATGAACTCGAACTCGGTCATCCGTCCGCACCTTCTTGCCCGTTGGGGCTTGTCGGGGTCGTGCGTCAATCCTGCAGGTGAGGGAGTAGGGCCTGCCAGGCATCCGGAGTGAGCCGGATCGTTCCGGCGGTGGGGTGCTTGGAGTCGCGGATGGCGACGGTGCGGGGGATGTTGAGGGCTACCTCTATGCATTCCCCGGAGCCCGTGCTGTAGGTCGACTTCACGAATACGTACGCGGTCATGCGTGCGTACCTTTCTGCCTGTTGGGGCCTTCGGGGCCGGGCGTCAATCCTGCAGGTGAGGTAGCAGGGCCTCCCATGCCGGCGAAGTGAGCCGGATCGTTCCGGCGTCCGGGTGCTTCGAGTCGCGGATGGCGACCGTGTCGGGGATGTTGAGGGCTATCTCGACGCATTCGCCGCCGGACGAGCTGTGGCTGGACTTCACGAATTCGAACTCGGTCACCCGTGCATCTCTCTTCCGATCGTCTCGATCAACTTCGCGGAGTCGTGGGGCGCCAGGCTGAGCCTTGCGGTGCGATCGAAGAAGGCGCAGTGGGTCGCACCTTCGGCCACGCTCTCCACCCATACCGTAGAGGCGATCGAGTCCACGTGGACGACGTCGAGCGCCTGGTCGTCGGCGAACGAGATGATGTTGAACGGGCCGGTGATGCACGGGTGTCCGCCCGCCCGGAACGGCAGCACCTGTACGTGGACGTTCGGCAGCTCCAACATCGTGCGCAGGTGATCCAGTTGAGCCCGCATAACGCCAGGTCCGCCGATCTGCTGGCGCAGGGCCGCTTCCCAGACCACCGCGTGCAGCAGCAATGGTGTCTCGTCGTGCAGACGCTCCTGCCGCTTCATGCGTACGGAGACGATGCGCTCGATGTCGTCCGGGTCCTCCCAGACGTCGTCGCTGACGGCGAGTGAGCGCGCGTAGTCGGCGGTCTGCAACAGGCCTGGAACAAGGGAGAGTTGCCAGGTTCGGACCCGCGTCGCCACGTCCTCCATGGCGATGTACTCGGCGAGCGAGCCCGCGTCGAGGGACTGCTTCCACCACCCCTTCGCCTTGCGGCGCTCGCGGTCGAGCTTGGCGATGCGGAGGAGGCCGTCGACCGTTTTCGGGTCGTCGACCTCGTACAGCTTGCACAGCGCTATGACGTCGGGGTCGCGGAAGGGCACCCAGCCGCGCTCCATCTTGGCGACCTTCGCCGCCGTCGCGCTGAGCGCAGCAGCCGCCTGTGGCTGGGTGAGCCCGGCCCGGTCGCGGTGTCGCAGCAGTTCGCTGCCCAGCTTGCGGGCCAGGACAGTCGACGTCCGGTTCCCCAACCCAGCCTGACTGGCTGCCACTTCGCACCACCTCCAGGAGCGGGACCAGTGTGCGCCCGATCAACTGGCCACACAACTTCCGGGGATATATATCTCCGGAATTTGTTGCGCATCCTGTTGCGGCATCGCTACGGTCGGTGCTCAACCGCTCGCCCTGCGAGGTCGATTGGCGGAAGTGCACCGCCCTGCCCTGTGCGGGTGCGGCAGAGCCACCGCTCAGACTCGGCTCGCCCGCACAAGGAGGTGCGTGAGCCCATGCCCGTACCCGCGCCCGTATTGCGCGACTCAGCCACCTACCCACCCCACCTCGCATCCGTCCCCCTCGCCCGCCGCCGGATCGACAGGGCGGTGCGTGGGTGGGGGTTACCCGAACTCGCCTACGACGCCGCGCTGTTGGGCAGTGAACTCGCCTCGAACGCGTTACTGCACGGCTGTCTGCGGGACCGGTTGTTCCGCGTCGAGGTGGAGCGTACGGCCGACGGTGTACGAGTCTCCGTCACCGACCCGAAGGGGGAGCGGTGGCCCCAGCCGCGTACCGCCGAGGCATCGGAACAGTTCGGCCGAGGGCTCGCGATCGTGCAGGCCGTGGCAACGCGCTGGGGCGTGCTCGCCCGTGCGGTCGGGAAGACCGTGTGGGCCGAGCTCGACGCGGGCGCCCCGTGAGGGGTCAGCGCGCGGCCGACACCTCCGCCGCCGACCGCGACTTCCCGTCCTCCTCCAGGGCTTCGCCCTGTTCGTCACTGCTCGCCCGGAGCTGGATCCTGGACGCACGGCGGGTGGACGGGAGGAACAGGGCGAAGAGGAGGCCCACCGCGACCGCGCCCATCGCGATCAGGAAGGACGTGCGGAAGCCCGTCATCGTGGGGATCGCGACGCCGTCCACATGGTCCGCCGTACTGGCCAGGACCATGCCGATGACGGCACTCGAGACCGACGTACCGATCGATCGCATCAGAGTGTTGAGGCCGTTCGCCGCGCCCGTCTCGGACGGGTCGACCGCGCCGATGATCAACGCGGGGAGCGAGGAGTAGGCGAGGCCGATGCCCGCACCGATCAGGACCGAGATGACGACGGTCTGCCAGGCGGCGCTCATCAGACCGAGGCCCGCGCCGTACCCGATCGCGATGATCAGCATGCCGAGGATCAGGGTCACCTTCGGCCCGTACTTCGCCGAAAGCCGCGCGTACACCGGCGCCGTGACCATCATCGTCAGGCCGAGCGGCGCCACGCACAGGCCCGCGACGACGATGGACCGGCCGAGTCCGTAGCCGGTCGACTCGGGGAGCTGCAGCAGCTGCGGCAGTACGAGCGAGATCGCGTAGAACGCGACGCCGACCATGACCGAGGCGAGGTTGGTGAAGAGGACGGCGGGGCGGGCCGTCGTACGCAGGTCCACCAGAGGTGCCTTGAGGCGCAGCTCCATCACGCCCCACAGGACCAGGACGACGGCCGACGCGCCGAACAGGCCGAGCGTCGTGCCCGAGGCCCACCCCCAGTCGCTGCCCTTGGTGATGGGGAGGAGGAAGAGGACCAGACCGGCGGAGAGGCCGAGCGCGCCGATGTGGTCGAAGGTGCCCTGCGCCTTGACGTCGCTCTCGGGCACGGCGAGGACGGTCAGGAGCATGGATATGAGCCCGAGGCCCGCCGCGCCGAAGAACAGCGTGTGCCAGTCGGTGTGCTGGACGGTGAGTGCCGCGAGCGGCAGCGCGAGGCCGCCGCCGACGCCGATCGACGAGCTCATCAGGGCCATCGCGGGGCCGAGCTTCTCGCGGGGAAGCGTGTCGCGCATCAGGCCGATGCCGAGCGGTATCGCGCCCATCGCGAAGCCCTGCAGCGCCCGGCCGACGATCATCACGACAAGGTCATCGGTGAACCCGCAGATCAGCGAGCCCACGACCATCACGGCCAGGCTCGCGAGCAGCATGCGCCGCTTGCCGTAGAGGTCGCCGAGGCGGCCCATGATCGGGGTCGACACGGCGCCCGCGAGCAGGGTCGCCGTCATGACCCAGGTGGCGTTCGCCGGGGTCGTACTCAGCAGCGTCGGCAGGTCCTTGATGATCGGTACCAGGAGCGTCTGCATCACCGCGACGGTGATGCCGGCGAAGGCGAGTACGGGGACGACTCCGCGGGTGCCGCTTCGGGTGCCGCGTTGATGGGTCGTCGACTGCGTCATTACGTGGGGCCTCCGGGGGCGGTGCGCAGGCCGGCGGGGCCGGCCGAGGTGGAGCCGGCAGGGGTGCGTGCAGGGCGTGGGCCGGCGGATACGTGCAGAAGGAACCTGTTTCCCCGGGCGACTATTCCGACGGATGCCGCGCCTGGGTAAATCCTTACCTGTTGTTAACCGTCCGCTTGTGCAGAGCCCTGGGGCTTGTGAAGAGTCCTGAGGCGTGTGCAGAGCCCTGGGCGCAGGGGATCACTCCGCACGCACCACCACCGCCCGGCGATCGTCCGCCCCGGCGGGGATGCCGTCGGCCTCGGCGGGAGTGCCGTCCGCCCCGGCATGAGCGAAGATCCCGTTGACCACCGCGGGCGTCAGCCGCAGCCGACGCTGGTGCTCGATGCGGGTGTGTGGGAATCGCACGAAGGCTCGGCGGTATACGGCGAGGCGTGTGGGTGGGGGAGGATACGGCGGGGGAGATTCGCCGGCATCGTATGGATCGTAGATCGCAAGGGGGGCGTCGATGGGCGTGAGTGGGGCGAAGGCGCGGCTCGGGTGGCGGCCCGGGCGTACGCCGATGCGGCGGCGGGTGCTCGCCGCCTTCGTCTTCGGGGCGATCTACTTCGGGCTCGGCGTGCTCAATGAGTTCGTACTGCCCTGGGGCGACCGGGACTTGGGGAAGGCGGTCGTCTTCGCGGCCGGCTTCGGAGTCATGGCCGCGGTCACCTTCCCCGGCTGGGACGACGACGAACTCGCCCGCTGCATCAGGGCGCAGCTCCCGACCGGGGAGACCGTGACCATGATGCTGCCCGTCCGCGCCGCCACCCGGGGCCGCCCCTACTGGTTCGTGCCCGACAGCCGCGTCCTCGTACTGACGGGCACCCGGCTCGTCGCGTACGGCCGGAACCGCCTCACCGGCAACCCGACGGGCCGGCTGTGGCAGTACGGTCTCGCCGATGCGACGGCGACCGCGACGGCGTCGCTGTCCGGCGACGGGAGACGCCTTGCCATCGCGGCGGCCGGCACTCCGGACGGCACGGGCGGCGTCCCCGCCGTCGAGCACTTCCACATCCAGCTCAAGTACCGCAAGCGCGCGGCCCGCTTCGTCACCCTGTCCCAGCGGGGTCCCGTCACCGAGTGAGCCCGTACCGCGAGGTCACCAGGGCTTGCCGCCCGGAGCGATGCGGCGGGCGACCATCAGGCGGTTCCAGGTGTTGATGACCGTGATCAGGGCGATGAGGTGGGCGAGTTCGGGCTCGTCGAAGTGGCGGGCCGCCTCCTCGTACACCTCGTCCGGGACGTAGGACTCGGTGAGCAGGGTGACCGACTCGGTGAGCGCGAGCGCGGCCCGCTCCCGAGGCGTGTAGTAACCCTCGGTCTCCGCCCAGGAGTTGAGCAGGTCGAGGCGCTGCTCGCTCTCGCCGGCCTTGCGGGCCAGCGCGAGATGCATGTCGAGGCAGAACGCACACCGGTTGATCTGGGAGGCCCGGACCTGCACCAGTTCGGCAAGGATCGCGTCCCCGAGCCCTCGCTTCGCGGCGGCGCCCGCGGCCTGCAGGGCGGCGGCGAAACCTGCCGGAAGACGGTTCGTACGCGACCTGCCGGCCCTCGAACTCGGCTCGGCGGCAACGGAATCGGTGGTGATGCTCACGTGCGCCCCCGTCAGTGCTGCGCCGACGCGGCGTGGTAGTGGCCGGGCGTCATCCGCGCGGTCACCCCGAACCTGTTCCACGCGTTGATCGTCGCGATCGCCGCGATGAGATGGGCGAGTTCGCCCTCCTCGAAGTGCTCGGCCGCCGCCTCGTACACCGCGTCCGGCACGAACCCGTCCGTGAGGACCGTCACCGCCTCCGTCAGCTCGAGCGCGGCCACCTCGCGGGCCGTGTAGAAGTGCCGCGACTCCTCCCACGCCCCGAGCTGCACGATGCGCTCCACCGTCTCGCCCTGCGCGAGCGCGTCCTTGCTGTGCATGTCGAGGCAGAACGCGCAGTGGTTGATCTGCGAAGCCCGGATCTTCACCAGGTGGAGCAGCACCGGGTCGATCCCCTCGGCGACCGCCTTCTCCAGGCCGAGCATCGCCTTGTACACCTCGGGCGCCTGCTTCGCCCACGCGAGCCGCGCCGGCCGTTCGGTGACGGTGGCCTGGGCGGAGGTGGTGGCCCGTGTGTCGTTCCCACGGTCGTTGTTCGTCATGCCTCGACCCTACGAACGGAATAGCCCATGGGTATGGTCCATTCCCGTACAGATCCGCTGGGCCAATCCCGATCCGGAGGCTGCACTCCAAGTGACCCGCAAACCGGCCCGCACCGCACCGGCCACCCCCACCGACCTCGGCGTCGACCTCCACCTCGACCTCACCACCACCGGCGTACGCAAAGGCCTCACCGACGCACTCCGCAACGCCGTACGCACCGGCCGCCTCACCCCGGGCACTCGACTCCCCGCGTCCCGCACCCTCGCCGCCGACCTCGGCATCGCCCGCAACACCGTCGCCGACGCCTACGGCGACCTCGTCGCGGAAGGCTGGCTCACCGCGCGCCAAGGCTCCGGCACCCGCGTCGCGACCCGCGCCGCGCCCGGCCCCGCCGCCTCGGCCACGCCCGGCCGGACCCGCGGCCACGTCACCCACGACCTCAAACCCGGCTCCCCCGACCTCGCCACCTTCCCCCGCGCCGCCTGGCTCAAGGCCGCCCGCCGCGCCCTCACCGACGCACCCAACGACGCCTTCGGCTACAACGACCCCCGCGGCCGCATCGAGCTGCGCACCGCCCTCGCCGACTACCTCTCCCGCGCCCGCGGCGTCCACGCCGACCCCGACCGCATCATCATCTGCTCCGGATTCGTCCACGGCCTCGCCCTCCTCGCCTCGGTCCTGCGCACCCGGCACGTCGCCAACATCGCCGTCGAGTCCTACGGCTTCGCCCTGCACCGCAAGCTCCTCACCGACGCCGGCCTGCGCCTGCCACCCCTCGCCTACGACGAACTCGGCACCCGAGTCGACGAGTTGCCCGCCCTCGAAGCGGGCGCCGCGCTCCTCACCCCCGCCCACTCCTTCCCGCTCGGCATGCCCCTGTCGCCCCAGCGCCGCGGCGACGCCGTCGACTGGGCGCGCCGCACCGGCGGACTGCTCCTGGACGACGACTACGACGGCGAATTCCGCTACGACCGCCAACCCGTCGGCGCCCTGCAGAGCCTCGACCCCGACCACGTCGTCCATCTCGGCACCGCAAGCAAGGCACTCGCCCCCGGACTGCGCATCGGCTGGATGGTGCTTCCCGGCCGGCTCGTCGGCGAAGTCGCCGCCGCCAAGGGCCGGATCGACTGGTCATGCAGCACCCTCGACCAGCTGACCCTCGCCGAGTTCCTCACCTCCGGCGCCTACGACCGGCACGTACGGGCCGGCCGGCTGCACTACCGGCGCCGCCGCGACGAACTGGTCACCGCCCTCGCCGAGCACGCACCCCATGTCACCGTCAGCGGCATCGCCGCCGGGCTCCACGCCGTCCTCGAACTCCCGCCCGGCACCGAACAGTCCACCGTCCGCGCCGCCGCCTGGCAGAACCTCGCCGTCAACGGCCTCACCGGCTTCCGCCACCCGACCGGGGCCCTGCCCCCGCGCGACGGCCTCGTCGTCGGCTACGGCACACCCGCCGACCACGCCTGGCCGGGCGCCCTCGAGGCCCTCTGTGCAGCACTGCGAGCCTGAACGTGTCGGGCCGCCGAGCGCCCGGCCACCGCACCCACCCCTACGAGCCGGATGAACCGGATGAACCGGATGAGCCAGTCGAGCCAATCGAGCCAATCGAGCCAGTCGAGCCGGACGAGTCCAGAAGCACCGCCCGCAACTGATCAAGTCCCCAGTCCAGATCCTCCTTACTGATCACCAGCGGCGGAGCGATCCGGATCGTCGAACCATGTGTGTCCTTCACCAGCACCCCCCGCCGCATCAACCGCTCCGAGATCTCCCGCCCCGTACCGTGCGCCGGATCGATGTCCACCCCCGCCCACAGACCGCGACCCCGCACCGCCCGCACCACACCCGAACCCGCGAGCGACCCCAACTCACGATGGAGGTGCTCACCCAACTCCGTCGCCCGCTCCTGGAACTCCCCGGTCCGCAGCATCGCGATCACCTCCAGCGCCACCGCACACGCCAGCGGATTCCCCCCGAACGTCGACCCGTGCTCCCCGGGGTGGAACACCCCCAGCACCTCCGACGACGCCGCCACCGCCGACACCGGCACCACACCGCCACCCAGCGCCTTGCCCAGGACATACATGTCCGGCACCACACCCTCGTGCTCACACGCGAACGTCCGCCCCGTACGGCCCAGACCCGACTGGATCTCGTCCGCGATGAACAGCACATTCCGCTCCCGGGTCACCTCCCGCACTCCCTGCAGATAGCCCGCAGGCGGCACGAGCACACCGGCCTCTCCCTGGATCGGCTCGAGCAGCACCGCCACTGTGTTCTCCGTGACAGCAGCCCGCAGCGCCGTGAGATCGCCGTACGGAACGATCTCGAACCCCGGCGTGTACGGACCGAAATCCGCCCTCGCCTCCGCATCCGTCGAGAAGCTGACGATCGTCGTCGTACGGCCGTGGAAATTGTCCGCCGCCACGACGATCTTCGCCATGTTGTCCGGCACGCCCTTGACGCGGTAACCCCACTTGCGAGCCGTCTTCACCGCCGTCTCCACCGCTTCCGCGCCCGTGTTCATCGGCAGCACCATGTCCATGCCGCACAGCTCCGCGAGCTGCGTACAGAACTCCGCGAACCGGTCGTGGAAGAACGCCCGGGACGTCAGCGTCACCCGCTCCAGCTGCGCCTGCGCCGCACCGATCAGCCGGCGGTTGCCATGACCGAAGTTCAGTGCCGAGTATCCGGCCAGCATGTCGAGATAGCGGCGGCCCTCGACATCCGTCATCCACGCGCCCTCCGCGGACGCCACGACCACGGGCAGCGGGTGGTAGTTGTGCGCACTGTGCGCCTCGGCAGATGCGATGGAATCTTCCGTACGAGACACGGGATCTCCGTTCGTCATGCGGCTCGGACGCGTCGGAGGGGCCACCGTGATGACCGCGACGCGACCCTGGCGGGCTGGGTGTCGCCCCATCCCTATCGTCGCTCGAATACTGGACCAAGAAACCTCGCCCGGCTGACCCCGGTAAGGTGCACGGCAGGGCCGTGACTGGCGCGCTTGGATGGGATCGACCATCGGGGAGCGGCCCGCCGACCGAGTGCCGTGCGCCTGGGCCGACCCGCGAACCACTCCGTCCGGAGGTCCGTCCGTCATGTCCCACGTGCCGCAGCCCGCCGAGGCCACTGCCGCCACCGCATCCACCGCCTTCCGCAGCGCGCTCGAAGTGATCCGCGGCGTCGAGCCGCGCGTCGCCGACGCCATCGGCCAGGAACTCGCCGACCAGCGCGAGATGCTCAAACTCATCGCCAGCGAGAACTACGCCTCGCCCGCGACCCTCCTCACCATGGGCAACTGGTTCAGCGACAAGTACGCCGAGGGCACCATCGGCCGCCGCTTCTACGCCGGCTGTCGCAACGTCGACACCGTCGAGGCCCTCGCCGCCGAGCACGCCCGCGAACTCTTCGGCGCCCAGCACGCCTACGCCCAACCCCACTCCGGCATCGACGCCAACCTCGTCGCCTTCTGGGCCGTCCTCGCCCAGCGCGTCGAGGCCCCCGCGCTCGAGCGGGCCGGCGCCCGCCAGGTCAACGACCTGACCGAACAGGACTGGGAAACCCTCCGCCGCGACCTCGGCAACCAGCGCATGCTCGGCATGTCCCTCGACGCCGGCGGCCACCTCACCCACGGCTTCCGCCCGAACATCTCCGGCAAGATGTTCAACCAGCGCAGCTACGGCACCGACCCGGAGACCGGCCTCCTCGACTACGAGGCCCTCCGCGCCACCGCCCGCGACTTCCGGCCCATGATCATCGTCGCCGGATACTCCGCCTACCCCCGCCTGGTGAACTTCCGCATCATGCGGGAGATCGCCGACGAGGTCGGCGCCACCCTCATGGTCGACATGGCCCACTTCGCGGGCCTGGTCGCCGGCAAGGTCCTCACCGGAGACTTCGACCCCGTACCGCACGCCCAGATCGTCACCACCACCACCCACAAGTCCCTCCGCGGACCACGCGGCGGCATGGTCCTCTGCGACTCCTCCCTCGCCGACCAGGTCGACCGGGGCTGCCCCATGGTCCTCGGCGGTCCGCTGCCGCACGTGATGGCCGCCAAGGCCGTCGCACTCGCCGAGGCCCGCCAGGACAGCTTCCGCGACTACGCCCAGCGCGTCGTCGACAACGCCCGCGCCCTCGCCGAGGGCCTCATGCGCCGCGGCGCCACCCTCGTCACCGGCGGCACCGACAACCACCTCAACCTCATCGACGTCGCCTCCTCCTACGGTCTCACCGGCCGGCAGGCCGAGGCAGCCCTGCTCGCCTCCGGCATCGTCACCAACCGCAACGCCATCCCCGCCGACCCCAACGGCGCCTGGTACACCTCCGGCATCCGCATCGGCACCCCGGCCCTCACCACCCGCGGCCTCGGCACCGGCGAGATGGACGAGATCGCCGGCCTCATCGACACCGTGCTCTCCGCCACCCAGCCGGGCACCACCAAGAAGGGCATCCCCTCCAAGGCCCAGCACGTCCTGGAGGAGAAGACCGCCGACGAGGTCTCCCAGCGGGCCACCGACCTCCTCAGCGGCTTCCCGCTCTACCCGGGAATCGACCTGAGCTGACAGCTCGCCCGGCACCCGATCGCGAGCGAGCGTGCCCCGCCCCCGCGGGCGGGCCACCCGGGTCCGCCCCGTCAGTTGTCGATCAACTCCTGGCGGGGCAGGCCCCGTTCGTCGTCGTCCCCGTCGTCGGGATGCCTCCTCCTCAGCCTTGCGCTCATCCCGGTGCTGCCGCGCAAGGCCTGGCGTATGGAGAGCGCCAGGGCGGCCCCGGCTCCGGCGCCCGGTATCGCCCACCACCAGCCCGTCGTGCCGTCGGCCACCGACAACTCGCCGTCACCGCCCGCCCGTTCCGCGCCCGCCCCGGATGCCTGCGCGCCGGCCTTCGGGCTCGCGGTGCCGCCCCGATCCGTGGTCCCCGGTGAGCCCGCCACAGCCGGGCCCTCGGCCTTGGCCGCCGGATCCTTGTCGAGGACCTTGAGCCGGTCCAGCAGAGCCAGCAGCCGCTTCCCGTCCTTCGCCTCGTGCCAGTAACCCGCACCCTCCTCGACCGGATAGGTCGTGGTGTGGATCCAGACGATGCCCGATGCCCCGGACCGCGGGGGATGGACCTGGTCCACCCGCCAGGGCCGGGTGTCGTGCACCATCCACGTCACATTGACCCGGGGAGCGTCCATCGCAGCGGCCAGCCCCGGCTGCTTCCCGGGTGACGGCGCCGCGCCCTCCGGCGGACCGAGGGCCTTCTCCAACCGCCCGTACTCCTTCTCCGTGTAGTACAGCGAAGCCGTCTGCCCATTGCTCGGCGAAGACAGAAGCACACTCGTGGGCCCTCCCGCCGCGGCCGGCCCGGCGCCGGTCAGTACGAGCGCCAACGCCGCCGCAGCCACGGACAGTGCGCCGGCCAGGCCGGCCCGGACCCTTCGGTAGTACATACGCCCTCACGCCCCCTCAGAAGCACTCCGCCGATCGGGACCACGACCCAACTGCGGCCGAGCGGTCCCGGTTCCACCTCTGGTACACCGCCCGGCCGCCCCGGGTTCCCAACTCGACAAACTTTTCCGAGACTTACCGACCGAACCGCTACGGTGCCCCTCCGTCACCGCTCGCGCTCCGCGCGATCCCCACCGCCCGCTCCCGTGACGTCTCGCCCTCCAGGCGCAGGGTGCGGTCGCCCGTCTGCCAGATCAGTGTCGGGCCGGCGGGGCGGGTCGTCCGGTGGTAGTGGTGGCCGTCCTCGCCGACGAGGCGCAGCTGCAAGGTGTGTGGCTCCGGGAACCACAGGCCGTTGAGCTCCGCCGTGCGGATCGTCTCGAACGGGGCGGGGGACGTCTTCCAGAACAACGGGTCGAGCGTGGCCGGGAATTGCTCCAGGCGTATCGGGGCGGCGTCCCTCTCCCAGCACAGGGTCAGGACGCGGCGGTACCCCGGGCCGTGGATGGTGACGGATGCGGCGGTCGGTGGCCCCAGCTTCTTCGGCAGGCGGGGAGCGAACCCGGCCAGGCGGGTGGCGTCGGCCACCGTGAGCAGCCCTGCGCATCCGTGCCCCTGTCCGGAAGGCGGAGCATCGGACGGTGGCGCCTTCGCCGACGGGTCATGGCGTACGGCCACGCCTCCGAAGCCGATCCAGTCGGCGACGGCCGCCCGGACGGGCGGCGTCACCGCCGTGACCGTGAGCAGACCGCACAGGGTCGCCGTCACACCGCGCCGGTGCCGCCGGAACCAGCCGCGTACGCGCTCCGTGCGGCCGGGCGTCACGAGGGCCGGTGTCGGGATCGAGTCGGCGACTATGCGGGCCAGAACCCGCTCGGCCATCGTCTCGCCGTGCAGGTCGGGGCCGCGCATCTGCCGGCCCAACTCGACGAGCTCACGGCGCAGTTCAGCATCTGTGCCTGTGCCTGTGCCGGTATCTGCACCCGTACCTGTATCTGCATCCGCAGGTGCGTCGTCGGGTCCCTGGTCGGCCCCGTCCTCGTCGGTCATGCCTCTCACCTCCTCTCCCTGTGCGGTACGTCGTGCCGTGGTGCTCCGGACGCCGGTCCCGGCAGCAGTCGGTGGAGCTTCTTCAGAGCGCGGTTCAGCCGGGACTTCACCGTGCCGCGGGGCCAGCCGAGCGCCTCCGCCGTCTCCGCCTCGTCCATCTCGAGGAGGTAGCGGTAGGTGACGACGAGGCGGTGGTCCCGGCTCAGTCGGGCGAGGGCGCGGCGCAGGGCCGCGCGCCGCTCGACTTCGACCGCTGCCACGGCCGGGTCCGCGGACTCGGGTATGGCCGGCTCGGAGGGCAGGAATGCCGCTTCCCGGTCGGTGGCCGCTCGCAGGCGGCCGGCCGATCGGACCGTGTTTTTTGTCTCATTTGCCACGATTTGAAGGAGCCAGGGGCGGAACGACCGGCCGTCCTGGAAGTGCCCCAGCGACTGGTACGCCTTGAGGAATGCCTGCTGCACCGCGTCCTCCGCGTCCGCTCCCGCTCCGAGTGCCCGCGCGGCCCGCAGGGCGATNTGAGGAATGCCTGCTGCACCGCGTCCTCCGCGTCCGCTCCCGCTCCGAGTGCCCGCGCGGCCCGCAGGGCGATGCCGGTGTGGGCGCGCACCAACTCCGCGTACGCCTCCGGCTCTCCGGCGCGCACCCGCTCGATGATCGCGGCCTCATCGCTGATGATGTGGCCCCCCTCCCGCGTTCTCACAGAGGTGATACACCGCTGCCGGGCGCGGGGTTCCCACTTCGAGACAGGCATTTTCCCGAGCGGTCGCGGCGGAGTCCCGGAGGCGGGTCCCCGGCCCCCTTCCGAGACGTTCCCCCACCAACGCCCGGACCGGTCCCCGCCACCTGAGACAATGGGCCGCATGGCCTCTGATCGTCCCTCCACCTCGCAGCGCCGCCCTCGTGCGTTCTCCGGCATCCAGCCCACGGCGGGCTCGTTCCACCTGGGCAACTACCTCGGCGCCATCCGTCAGTACGTCGCTCTGCAGGAGACCCACGACGCCTTCTACTCGGTCGTGGACCTGCATGCCGTGACGGTCCCGCAGGACCCGGCGGAACTGCGGGCGAACAGCCGGCTCGCGGCCGCGCAGCTGCTCGCCGCCGGTCTCGACCCGGAGCGCTGCACGCTCTTCGTCCAGAGCCACGTGCCGGAGCACGCGCAGCTCGCCTGGCTGATGAACTGCATCACAGGGTTCGGCGAGGCCTCCCGGATGACCCAGTTCAAGGACAAGTCGGCGCGGCACGGCGCCGACCAGGCGACGGTCGGCCTTTTCACGTACCCGATGCTGATGGTCGCCGACATCCTGCTCTACGACGCGGACGCGGTGCCGGTCGGTGAGGACCAGCGCCAGCACCTGGAGCTGACGCGGAATCTCGCGGAGCGCTTCAATTCCCGCTTCGGTGCGACCTTCAAGGTCCCCGAGCCGCACATCCTCAAGGAGGTCGCCAAGATCTACGACCTCCAGGACCCGTCGGTCAAGATGAGCAAGTCGGCGTCGACCCCCAAGGGTCTGGTCAATCTGCTCGACGAGCCGAAGGCGACCGCGAAGAAGTTCAAGAGCGCGGTGACGGACACGGACACCGAGATCCGTTTCGACGCCGAGGCCAAGCCGGGTGTGAGCAACCTGCTCACGATCTACTCCACCCTCACCGGTGCCGGTATCCCGGAACTGGAGCAGAAGTACGCGGGCAAGGGCTACGGTGCGCTGAAGACGGACCTGGCCGAGGTCATGGTGGAGTTCGTGACGCCGTTCCGGGAGCGGACCCAGGCGTACCTGGACGACCCGGAGACGCTCGACTCGATCCTGGCGAAGGGCGCGGAGAAGGCGCGGACCGTCGCGTCCGAGACCCTCGCCCAGGCCTACGACCGGGTGGGCTTCGTGCCCGCCAAGCACTGACCGGACGGAGTGTCCGGCGGGCCGGGAGGACTCCTGGCCCGCCGGTGGACAGGACGGACGACCCTGGCCGGGTGACGCGGGCGCCGGAGACACTGGCAGCGCCTGCACCCCGGGCAGCCCCTGCCGACCACAGATGGAGGACAACGACGTGGGGACCGTAACGCTCGGCGTTTCGATCGCGGTCCCGGAGCCTCATGGCAGCCTGCTCCAGGAGCGGCGCGCGGGCTTCGGTGATCCCGCGGCGCATGGCATTCCGACCCACGTCACCCTGCTGCCGCCGACCGAGGTGGACGCCGCCGCCCTGCCGGCCATCGAGCTTCATCTGGCGGAGGTCGCCGCGGCGGGCCGTCCGTTCCCGATGCGCCTCTCGGGTACGGGGACGTTCCGGCCCGTGTCGCCCGTCGTCTTCGTGCAGGTGGTGGAGGGCGCGGACGCCTGCACGTGGCTGCAGAAGCAGGTGCGGGACGCCTCCGGGCCGATCGCCCGTGAGCTGCAGTTCCCGTACCACCCGCATGTGACGGTGGCGCACGGCATCGACGACGAGGCGATGGATCGGGCGTACGAGGAGCTCTCGGACTACGAGGCGTCCTGGCCGTGCACGGGGTACGCGCTGTACGAGCAGGGCGCCGACTCGGTGTGGCGCAAGCTGCGCGAGTTCAGCTTCGGCGGGCCGACGATTCCGCCGCAGTCCGCCGGGCGTGACGTCCGCGGCTCACTGCCCGCCTGCTGACCGTACGTCCTGCGCCTACGGGCCCCGGCCTAAGGGACCCCCGGCACCCGTCGCCCCATCACACCGGCAGCCGCCGGAACAGCGCGCGTGGAGTGTGCCGCAGCGCCGACATCACAAGCCGCAGCGTCCCCGGCACCCACACCGTCTCCGAACGCCGCCGCAGCCCCAGCTCGATGGCGGTCGCCACGGCCTCGGGCGTGGTCGCGAGCGGCGCATCGGGCCGGCCCGCCGTCATCCTGGACCGTACGAATCCGGGGCGTACGACCATCACATGCACCCCCGACACATGCAGCGCATCGCCGAGGCCCTGGGTGAACGCGTCGAGCCCGGCCTTGCTCGAGCCGTAGATGAAGTCGGCCCGGCGGGCGCGTTCACCGGCGACGGAGGAGAGCACGACGAGCGAGCCGTGGCCCTGGGCCTGCAGTGCGGTGCCGCAGATCAGACCGGCCGAGACGGCCCCCGTGTAGTTGGTCTGTGCGACACGGACGGCGGCGAGCGGATCGGCCTCGTCGCGGTCCTGGTCGCCGAGGACGCCGAAGGCGAGCAGCACCAGGTCGATGTCGCCCTCGGCGAAGACCTTGCCGAGCACCTCGGCGTGCGATTCGGTGTCGAGTGCGTCGAAGGCGACGGTGCGGGTGTCGGCGCCGAGCGCCCGCAGCCCCTCGGCGGCTGCTTCGAGGGCGGGGGAGGGCCGGCCGGCGAGCCAGACGGTGCGGGTGCGCCGGGCGATGAGCCTGCGGGCGGTGGCGAGAGCGATCTCGGAGCTCCCGCCGAGCACGAGCAGGGACTGCGGAGTGCCGAAGGCGTCCTTCATGACAGGGGCTCCTGACTCGGATATCCGGGCTTGGGGGAGAGGACGAAGAGGCTCAGAGCGCCAGCCGGCGGGCCAGGTCCGAGGTGAAGACGCCCCGCGGATCGAGATGGGCGCGCAGCGCGCGGAAGGCGTCCAGGCGCGGGTACATGGTGGCGAGCAGTTCGGGCCGCAGCCGGGCGTCCTTGGCGAGGTAGACGCGCCCGCCGGCCTCCGCGACCTCGGTGTCGAGTTCGTCGAGGAACGCGGCAAGCCCGGACATCCGGGCGGGCAGGTCGAGCGCCAGCGACCAGCCGGGCACGGGGAAGGACAGCCAGCCCGGATCGCCCTCGCCGAACCGTTTCAGTACGGCCCGGACCGAGGGGCAGCCGCGCTCGGACAGCCGCCCCACGATGCGCCGCAGGGCCTCCTCCTGCCCGTATGGGACGACGAACTGGTACGGGACGATCCCGCTGCGCCCGGCCGCCCGGCTCCAGTGCGGCACCCCGTCGAGCGGATGGAAGAACGTGGACAGCTTCTGCAGTTCGCCGGTGCGGGCGCGGGGCGCACGCCGGTAGCGGAGTTCGTTGTACAGGCCGACCGACCCGCGCCCCAGGAGCCGCTCCGGGACCAGCGCGGGGGCGGACGGCAGTCGTCTCGGGCGGTAGACGAGCGGCTCCCTGCGCGCGCGGGCGGGCAGTGCGTCGACGGGCGCGTGGTCGCCGCGCCTCAGCACGGATCGGCCCATCGACGTCCCGCGCGCGAGGAGGTCGATCCAGGCGACGGAGTAGCGGTACTGGTGATCGCCGGCGGTGAGACGGGCCATCAGGTCGTCGAGGTCGCTGGCCCGTTCGGTGTCGACGGTCATCAACGAGGTGCGGACCTGGGTGAGTTCGACGGTCGCGGTGAGCACGATGCCGGTCAGGCCCATCCCGCCGGCGGTGGCGTCGAAGAGTTCGGTGCCGCGCTCCACGGTGCGTACGGAGCCGTCCGCGGTCAGCAGCTCGAGCGAGGACACATGCCGGCTGAACGACCCCGACCCGTGGTGATCGCGGCCGTGGATGTCGGCGCCGATGGCTCCGCCGACGGTCACATAGCGGGTCCCGGGGGTGACGGGCACGAACCAGCCGAGCGGAAGCAGCACTTCGATGAGCCGGTGCAGGCTGACGCCCGCGTCGCAGACGACCGTGCCCGCGTACGAGTCGATGGAGTGGACCTGGTCGAGGGCGGTCATGTCGAGGACGCAGCCGCCGGCGTTCTGCGCGGAGTCGCCGTAGGCGCGGCCGAGTCCGCGTGCGATGCTGCCGCGCGCCCCGCCGTCCCGTACGGCGGCGGCCGTCTCCTCGTGTGTGCGTGGGCGGATCAGGCGGGCGTTGGTGGGGGCCGTACGACCCCAGCCCGTGACGGAAACCGAGTCGGCAGACATGGGGGCGACGCTACCGGCCGTCGGGCGAATTGCCGGATCTATGACACTCGCGACCGCTGATGGCCAAAATGCGTGATTAAGGGAGTGTCACCCGGTATTGCGGTAGTGATATCGGCCGGACAGCGACAGACCGGACCACGGCGGACCGGATCACGGCAGAGTCGAGCAGGCCGGACGGGGAAGGCAGAAATCATGGACTGGCTCAAGAAGCTCCCGGTCATCGGACCGCTCGCCACTCGCCTGATGGGCACGCACGCGTGGCGGTCGTACGAGACCCTCGACGCGGCGCAGTGGTCGCGGCTCGCGGCGGCGATGACGTTCATCAGCTTCCTCGCGCTGTTCCCGCTGGTCACGGTCGGTGCGGCGCTGGCCGCGATGTTCCTGAGCGAGAGTCAGGTGGACAAGGTCGAGGAGACCCTCGCCGAACAGGTCCCCGGTATCGCCGGTGAACTGGACATCTCCGCCCTGGTGGAGAACGCCGGCACGGTCAGCCTGCTCGCCGGCGGCGCCCTGCTCCTGACCGGTATCAACTGGGTGGGATCGATGCGCGGCTGTCTGCGCGCGGTGTGGGGCAAGCCCGAGGTCGACGAGGACGAGAACGCGATCCGGCGCAAGGCCGCCGACGCGGCCGTGCTCGGCGGCCTCGGCCTGACCGGCCTGGCCTCCTTCGGCGCCTCGTACTTCGGCTCGGCCGCCGCGAGCTGGACCGCCCGCCAGGCCGGCGTCGAGGACACCTGGGCGGGCAGCGGACTGCTGGTCACGGTGGCCTTCGCCCTCGCCGTGCTCGCCGACTTCCTGATCCTGCTGTACGTCCTGAGCCTGCTGCCCGGGGTGCATCCGCCGCGCCGCCGCCTCGTGGTCGCGGCGCTGCTCGGCGCGGTCGGCTTCGAACTCCTCAAGCTGCTGATCGGCGGCTATATGCGCGAGGTGGCGGCGCGGTCCATGTACGGGGCGTTCGGGGTGCCGGTGGCGCTGCTCCTGTGGATCAACTTCACCGCGAAGCTGCTGCTCTTCTGCGCGGCCTGGACGGCGACGAAGTCCGTCACGCACCCCGAGCAGGACGAGACCGCCGAGGACGAGACCGCGGAGGAGGAGAGCGCCGAGGGCGTCAGCGGCGGGGCAGCCGGCGGACCAGGTCCGGCAGCGGCCAGCGGCGGTTGACGACGAAGACGCCCGCCCCGATCACGGCGAGCACACCGCCGGTGATCGCGAGCGCGATGCCGAGCCCGCCCGAGTCGTCACCCTTCGCGGCGGCGGACGCCTGACCCGTGCCCTTGCTGTGCGGCTTGCCGTGCGCGCCCTTGGACGCCGCATCGCCCGCCGCGCCCTTCGGGGCGACCAGCTCGCCGACGGGATCGACCTTGCCGACCGCGGCGAAGCCCCAGTCGAGCAGCCGCGCGCTCTCGTTGTAGACGGCCTGCGACTCGTCCGAGTCCGGGTTCATCACCGTCACCAGGAGCACCTTGCCGTCCCGCTCGGCGACACCGGTGAAGGTGGTGCCGGCGTGCGTGGTGCTGCCGTTCTTCACACCCGCGATGCCCTTGTACGGGGTGACGCCGTCGGCGCCGGTGAGCAGCCGGTTGGTGTTCTGGATGTCGAAGTACTCGCGCTTCCTGCCCTTGCCGTCGCCGGGGAACTTCGCGGTGGCCGTCGAGCAGTACTCCCGGAAGTCCTTCTTCTGCAGCCCCGAGCGCGCGATCAGGGAGAGGTCGTACGCGCTGGAGACCTGGCCCTTGGCGTCGTAGCCGTCCGGGCTGACGACGTGGGTGTCGAGGGCCTGCAGCTGCTCCGCGTGCCGGTTCATGTCCTGGACGGTCTTGTCGACGCCGCCGTTCATCGCGGAGAGCACATGCACCGCGTCGTTGCCGGACTGCAGGAAGACGCCGAGCCACAGGTCGTGCACCGAGTAGGTGTGGTCCTCCTTGACGCCGACCAGGCTGCTGCCCTCGCCCATGCCCGCCAGGTCCGTGGGCGCCACCTTGTGCTCCTGGTCCTTCGGGAGCTTCGGCAGCACGGTGTCGGCGAACAGCATCTTCAGGGTGCTCGCGGGCGGCAGCCGCCAGTGCGCGTTGTGCGCGGCGAGGATGTCGCCGGTCTCCGCGTCGGACACCATCCAGGAGCGGCCGGTGACCTTCTTCGGCAGGACGGGGGTCTTCGTGCCCAGGTTCACCTGGGTGCCGGGCTGGCCGAGCCGGGCGCCGCCCACGGAGGACATCGACGACGGGGGCTTCGGCTGCTTCGGCTTCCCGCCCGGCTTGTCGTCCGCGAGCGCCGGACCGGCGGCGGATACGGCGAGCAGCGCGGCGGAGACGATCGTCACCGCACCCTTCGTGACCCGGGAAGCCGCGGCACCGGTGGCCGGACCGCCGGCAGAACGGGCATCAGACGACAAAGAAGGCGCAGTACTTGGCGCAGAACTGGGCGCAGTGGCGGTCAAAGCAGACGCTCTCGATGCAGGCACGATCGAGAACGTACAGGGCGTCCCTCGGCTTGGGACCCCCGGAGTGCCCTGTGTCGTACGACAATCACTCTTTTCGTGACCGCTCCGGTCATCGAGACCGCTCTGGCAGTCGGGACCGCTCCGGTCGTCGAGCCCACCCCGGCGGAGGCTCCACCAGGGCCCCGGAGATACTGAAGGTATGAAGCTCAGCCGTCCGGTGTCCTGGTTCCTGCTCGCCTTCGGGGTCTGGAGCTGGGTCATCTGGGTCACTTTCGTCAAGAATCTCTGGAAGGACGGAAGCGGGCTCGCCTTCGACGACGCCGGTGACCCGACCGCGTACTTCTGGGTGCATCTGCTGCTCGCCGTGACGTCCTTTGTCCTGGGGACGGTGGTCGGGGCCATCGGGTTCCGTGGACTGCGCGCACTGCGCCGAAGCTGACAAGGAGCCCTGGACGTGGTCGCAGTCTTCGTGATCGCCGCGGTGGCGGTGCTCGCGGCGCTCGTCGCGCTGCACTGGTACGGATGGCGGCGCCTCGTCCGTGACACCACCGCCGCCGGATCGGTGCCCCGGCGGATCGGCACGGCCGTGTTCATCGCCGGACCGGCCTTGCTGGTCGCGGCGCCGGGCTCCGGGCGGGCCGGTGCGCCGTTCCGGGTCCAGCAGGTCGTGTCGTGGCCGGGCTATCTGTGGATGGCGTTCTTCATCTACGTGAGCCTCGCGCTGATCGTCGGAGAGGGCGCCCGGCCGCTGTTGCGCAGGTTCCTGGAACGCCGCGATGCGCGCCGCGCGGACGACACCGGAGCGGTGACCGTGCCCGCCGCGGCCGAAGCGGAACCCGTGCCCGTACCGGCGGCCGAGCCCTATCCCGCACCCGCGCCCGCCGCCCCCGTGCCCTCGCCCTCCCGCCGCCTCTTCGTCTCCCGGGTCGTCGGTGGTGCCGCCGTCGCCGCTGCGGTGGCGACCGTCGGGGCGGGTGCGTACAACGTGCTCAGCGGTCCCGCCGTCAAGCGGGTCACCGTGCCGCTGGCCCGACTCCCGCGCCGGGCCCACGGCTTCCGGATCGCCGTCGTCAGCGACATCCACCTCGGCCCGGTCCTGGGCCGCGGCCACACCCAGCGCATCGTCGACACCATCAACGCCACCGGGCCCGATCTGGTCGCCGTCGTCGGCGACCTCGTCGACGGCACCGTGGCCGATCTCGGCCCCGCCGCCGAGCCGCTGGCGCAGCTGAAGGCCCGGCACGGCTCGTTCTTCGTCACCGGCAACCACGAGTACATCTCGGACGCGGCCGAGGAATGGGTCGACCACGTACGGGAACTGGGCCTGCACCCCCTGGAGAACGCCCGCGTCCCCATCGGCGACTTCGACCTCGCGGGCGTCAACGACGTGTCCGGCGAGAGCCAGGACCAGGGCCCCGACTACGACAAGGCGCTCGGCGACCGCGACACCTCCCGGGCCTCCGTGCTGCTGGCCCACCAGCCCGTGATGATCCACGACGCGGTGAAGCACGGCGTCGACCTGCAGCTCTCCGGACACACCCACGGCGGCCAGATGTGGCCCGGCAACATCATCGCGGACCTGGCCAACCCGACGCTGGCCGGCCTCGAGCGCTACGGCGACACCCAGCTGTACGTGACCCGCGGCGCCGGAGCCTGGGGACCGCCCGTCCGGGTCGGCGCCCCCTCGGACATCACGGTCGTCACCCTCGCCTCCCGACAGGCCTGATCCCGCCCCCGGCGGCACCCGAACCGCCGGAAACAAGCCACGCGCCCCGCACTTGATCCCCTGCGGGATGACAGCGCCCGCTTCCGCATCGCACCATCGTGTGCCCGACGTGTGCGCGAACGGTGCCCGGAGGTGGCGCAGTGCTCCGACGCAACGTGGTCCGGCTGCCCCGGCACGCGGCCTATGTCTCCCTGGCCCGGGAGCGGGTACGGGACCACCTCGCCGCCTGGGGCCGCTGCACGGCCGACGACGTGGTGCTCCTGGTGTCCGAACTCGTCACCCTCGCCATCCGCCACGGGCCCGCGAGGGAGCGGGAGTTCGAGGTGGCGGTCACCGTGCTCGCCGGCCGTGGATGCTTCATCGAGGTGTCCGACGACGGGACGGCCGCGGTACGCCTCACCCTGGACGGCGACCTCGAGAGCGGCCCCGGCGACGACGGTCCCCAGGGCAGACCCCTGATAGTCGAGGCCCTCGCCCAGGCCTGGGGCGTCTGGCAGGGCGGACGCCACGGCCGTACGGTCTGGGCCCTGCTGACCGATCAGGCGATACCGTCCGATCAGGCCATACCGTCCGATCAGGCCGAACTGGCCGAAGGTGGCGGGGACATGCTCCGGCGCCCGCACCCTAGAGACGCTTCCCGCCCACCCGCGCCGGATCCGCCGGCAGGCTGACCGTCACCGTCAGCCCCGCCGACGGCTCCGTCACCACCGACACCTCGCCGCCGTGCGCCGTCACCACCCCGTGCACGATCGCCATCCCGAGCCCGCTGCCCGGACTCCCGCCCGTACGGAAGAACCGGTCGAAGATGCGCGCCGCATCCGCCGGCGGCAGCCCCGGCCCCTCGTCCGCCACCGTCAGCCGGACCACCCCGTCGCTGCGGGTCAGTCCGATCGACACCTCCGCCTCGTCCGGCGTATGAGCCCGTATGTTGCCCAGCAGATTGCCCACGACCTTGCGCAGGCCCGACTCGTCCGCACGCACCAGAAGCGCCCCGTCCGCCGACACCGACACCGGCCGCCGCGGCTGCTGCGCCCGCAGATCCTGCGCCGCGTCCCGTACGAGACGGCTCAGGTCCACATGGCGCAGCCGCAGTTCGGGCTCCTGGTCGAGGCGGGCCAGGGTGAGCAGCTCCTCGACGAGCCGGCCCATGCGGTCCACCTCGGCGTTCATCCGGCCCCAGACCCGGGTGCGTTCCTCCGCGTCGTGCAGGATGCCGCGGTCGTACAGCTGGAGGTAGCCGCGGATCGCGGACAGCGGGGTGCGCAGCTCGTGCGAGGCGTCCGCGACGAAACGGCGCAGCTGGTCGGAGCTGCGCTCCCGGGTGTCGAAGGCCGATTCGACCTGGTGGAGCATCGAGTTGAGGGCGAGCCGCAGCTGTTCGATCTCGGTCACCGGATCGTGGCCCGCGGGGACCCGGCGGGTCAGATCGCCCTCGGCGATCGCCGAAGCCGTCTCCACCATGTCCTCGAGCGGGCGCAGGCTGCGCCGCGTGCCGACCAGGGTCAGCACGGTGAGCAGCAGCACCAGGAGCGCACCGAAGGCCAGATCGAGCTTGAGGGCCTGCCGGATCCCCGCGTGCACGGCCTGGGTCGAGGTGGCCATCACCACCACCGACCCGTCGCCGAGCCGGGCGCCCACCGCCCGGTACGGGTCGCCGTCCACCTCGACGTCCCGCGGCCCGGCCGGTGAACGGGCCGTCCCCGCCGGATCGTCGAGCGCCTCCACCAGCGCGCGCTGTTCCTGCGTGGGCGGCACCCCGGCGAAGGACAGCGCCCTGCCCCGGCCGTCGACCGCGGCGAAGATCATGCCGGGCCGTGGCGGCGAGCCGTCGCTCCCCATCTCCCGGGCCAGCTGATCGCGCAGTGAACCGACCGCGCCGAGCGCCTCGATCTGCTGCCGGGTCAGGCCGGTGAGCTCCAACGACTCGCGGGACGAGACGAGTTCGGTGTCCACCTTGTCCAGCAGATAGTGCCGCATGCCCATCAGGCTGACCGCCGTCGCCGCCACCACGCCGAGCGCGAGCAGCACCACGTTCACCGCGGTGAGTTTGGCGCGCAGCGAATGGCGGCCGCGGCGCCTGCGGGCGGCGGCGAACCAGTGGCGCGGACGGCCGGGCAGTCTCATGCGAGCCCGTAGCCGACGCCGCGCCGGGTGGTGATCTCGGGCGCCCCGAGCGGCGCGAGCTTGCGTCGCAGATAGCTGATGTACGTCTCGACGACGGTGGACTCGGCGGCGTGCTCGTAGGACCAGACGTGGCGCAGCAGTTGCTCCTTGGTCACCACCCGGCCGCCGTTGCGGACCAGGAAGCGCAGCAGGGCGTACTCGGTGGGGGTGAGCTGGACCTCGCGGCCCTCGCGGCGCACCGTGTAGGTCGTCTCGTCCAGTTCGAGGCCCCGGTAGCGCAGCGGCGGCGGGGCGGGCAGCACGTCGCGGTCGGCGTCGTCGGTGGGGCGGATGCGGCGCAGTACGGCGCCGACGCGGGCGACGACCTCGTCGATGTTGAACGGCTTGGTGATGTAGTCGTCCCCGAGGCCGAGTCCGCCGACGATCTCCGCGGGCGCGTCCCGGGCGGTGAGGAACACGATCGCCGTGTCCGGGCAACTGCCGCGCAGCTCACGGGCGAACAGCCGGCCGTCCCCGTCCGGCAGCATCACATCGAGCAGTACGGCATCGGGCCGCGCCTCGGACACCTGGCCGCGGGCCTCCTTGACGCTGCTCGCGACGAGCACCCGGAAGCCGTGGTAGCGCAGGGCGATGGCGAGGACGTCGGCGATGCTCGGCTCGTCCTCGACGACGAGCACGGTCGCGCCCCGGTCGGGTGGCGGCTGGCTCATGGCACCAGTATCCGCGGCCGGGCGGGGCGCCGGGACGGGCCCACCCTTGGAGTTGCTTGAGAGTCTGACCGGAATGCGTGCTTCCGAGCCGTGTTCGGCGGATCCTGGGGTCCGATGTGCGTACGACTGGTACTCGCAGCGCTGCCGAGGCGGCGCGGCCGGTCCGTGGACGGCGCCGAGGGGGCAGCGGATGAGGACGGGAAGGAAACGACGCAGGGGACCGTGGTTCCCGTGGCACCGGCTGATGGTCCTGTGGCTGTGGACCGCCCCGGGCCCATGGCGGCCCCGGCGGGCCTGGCGCCGCCGGCGGAGCGCGGTACGACGAGGCGCGGCGCAGTGCAGTGTGGGTGCGGGCCGGGACGCGGCCGGCCCGGGTGCGGGCGGCTCCACGGCCGGTGACTCCCGTGCGGCCGACCGCGGTCCGGACCCTTCGGACGCCTCGGCCCCGGGCATCGTCTCCGCGGTCTTCGGCCTGATCCGCACCCCGGAGGGCGAGCCGGTCCAGGGCGCGACCCTCACCCTCTTCGGGCCCTCCGGCGCGCGTCTGGACCGCGTCGACTCGCTCGCCGACGGCTCCTACATCGTGTCGGTGCCGGGCACCGGCGCCTACGACCTGGTGGTCAGCGCGCCCGGCAGCGCACCGCGCTCGTTCCTCATCGAGGTGGGCGCGGACCCGCTGGTGTACGACGTGGAACTGCCGGTCAGCCCCGACGCGGTCACTTGACGTCCTGCTTCCCGGACGCGGGCGCCGGGCCGTCCCCCTCCGGCGGCCCGGCGGCCCGCGTGATCCCGGGCAGGAAATCGGTGAACAGGTCGTGGATCTCGAGCACCAGCGGCCGCAGCACCCGGAAGCGGGCCAGCGCCACCCCTCGGGCGGTCAGCCGCGCCCCGCGCTCCGCGAGCCGGTAGCTGCGCCGGCGCCCGGGGGAGCGGTCGAACACCCAGTACAGGACGAGTCCCATCTGGGCGAGCCACGTCAACTCCGGCAGTATGTCCCGCAGTTCGGCCGGCACCTTCGCCTTGGAGCCGGCGAGCAGCTCCCGGTGCACATCGAGCGCCGCCTCCCGCGCATGCTCCGACTCCGCGGAGAACGGGCTGAGCGGACTGTCCGGATCCGCGGCGTTCTTGAAGAACTGGGTGGCGAACTCGTGGTACGGGGCGGCCACATCGAGCCACGCCCGCAGCACCCCGGCGAGGCGTGCCTCCAGATCCGTCTCGCGGTCGAGCACCGGCCGCACCGCTGCCCGGTGTTCGGTCGCGATCCGGTCGTAGAAGCCCTGGATCAGGTGCTCCTTGCCGCCGAAGTAGTAGTACGCGTTCCCGACCGAGACCCCGGCCTCCTTGGCGATGGCCCGCATCGTGGTCTTGTCGTAGCCCCGCTCCTGGAAGAGGCGCATCGCCGTCTCAAGGATCAGCGTCCGCGTCTGCTCGCTCTTCGCGGGGCGCGGCTGCCTGCCCTTGCCGCCGGTCGCGGGGGGCTGCTCCTCGGGGGCGCCCTGGGTGTCCGGGGTGTCGCTCGCTCCTAGCACGGTGTCAGAGCCTAACCAGTCGGGCAGCGGCCGCTGTCGCAGCCGTCGGGGGCGGTGCCGGCGCCGGCGAACACCCAGCCCCGGTCGGGCCGGTACGTCCAGCCGTCGCCCCTGCGGTACACCCCGCCGCCCCACTTGCCCTCCGAGGGCCGCTGCGCCGACCGGTAGCGGGCGGCGGCGAGTGCGGTGGCCCGGGCGATCCTGGCGCCCGCCGGGGTGGACAACCGGTGGGCGAGCGGCCGGTGTTCGGCCAGCGCCCACAGGGTGACGACCCAGGCGGCGGGGCCGCGGTAGAGCTGCCCGCCGTCGCCGATGACGGTGATGTCGTCGAAGGTCGAGCCGTGGTCGATCGCCGGGAAGCGCCGGCGCGCCTCCTCGGACCCGGCCGGCACCAGGTCGATCGGCACCAGTTGTCGCTGTCCGGCCAGCCAGCCCCGTACATGGGTGCAGAGCGAGCACTCGGCGTCGTAGAGCACGGTGAGGCGGCGGACCGGCGGCAGCGCGGGCCGCCGGTCGGCGATGGGGCCGGTCATCGTCAGGCTCCGGTCGGGGTCGCCCACGGACCCTGCTCGCCGGCGAATCCCTGCGGCGGGACCGGCGGCTGCTGCTCGCGCTCCATCATGCCCCTGCGGCGGATCTTGTTGAGCACCCAGACATTGCCGAGGTGCAGGATGCCGAGCACGAGCAGCACGACGCCGAGCTTCACCGAGAGCGCCTCGAACACCTCGCGGGCGTCCGAGATCGCGTCGTCCCCGCTCAGATAGAGCGCCACGAAGCCGAGGTTGACCAGATAGAAGCCGACCACCAGGAGGTGGTTCACGGCGTCCGCGAGCTTCTCGTTCCCGTGCAGCACGTCCGCCAGGAAGATCCGCCCGTTGCGGCTGAGGGTGCGTGCCACCCACACGGTGAGGCCGATGCTGACGACCAGGTACACGACGTACGCGAGGACTGTGAGGTCCATGATCCCGCCCTTGCTCGATCCGTCTCCGGAACGCGTTCGCCCCGCCCCTCGGCAGTTCTTGAACACGTTCAAAAGCTGATGGCCCTGACTGTAGCGCTGTTTTTGAACATGTTCAACCAGGCGTGGCGTGGAGTGCGCGCGGCGGACTCGATACCCTGCGGCTTCCGATCGGGGAGGTGTGGCGCGCGATGGTCGCGGGGCTGGTGCCGGGACAGCAGTTGGATCAAGGGCGATACGTCGTCGGGGAGTTGATGGGTGAGGGCGGGATGGCGACCGTCCACCGGGCCTGGGACTCCGAGCTGGACCGTGAGGTCGCGCTCAAGACGATGAACGCCGCGGTCGCGGTCGACGCGAGCGCCCGCGAGCGCTTCCGGCGGGAGGCGCGGGCCATCGCCCGGCTCAGTCACCCCATGATCGTTGCGGTCTACGACGTCCGGGAGGAGCGGCTCGACGGCGGTGCCGTGCCGTACATCGTGATGGAGTACCTGGACGGCCGGACGCTCGCGCAGTGGGCGCCACGTGCGGCCGGACTCGACGAGGTGCTCGCGGTGGTGTCCGACGTACTGTCCGGCCTCGCGGCGAGCCACGCCCGAGGCATGGTCCACCGCGACATCAAACCGGCCAACGTCATGGTGTGCCGGGACGGTTCGGTCAAGGTCATGGACTTCGGTATCGCGCACGCCCTCGACCACCAGGGCAGCGCACTCACCCGGACCGGCTTCTCGGTGGGCACGCCGCACTACATGGCGCCCGAGCAGTTCGAGTCGGGCCGCAACCTGGACGGACGCACGGACCTGTACGCGGTCGGTGTGCTGCTCTTCCAACTGCTCACCGGAGATGTGCCGTTCGACGCGGACAGCGGTTTCCGGATCGGCTACAAGCACGCGACGATGGCACCGCCGAAGCTCGCCGACCGTGGCGCCGAACTCCCCGAATACGTCGAGGAGTTAGTGGCGACAGCGCTGGCCAAGAGCCCGGACGACCGCTTTGCCGACGCCGGACGCATGCGCGCCGCGGTGGAGGACGTCAGGGCCCGGCTCGCGAGCTCCCGGGCCCTATACAGTCCCACGGAGCCGGTCGACATCGGCGCGGGCGGCGTCGCTGCGTCGCCGCAGTCCCCGGCAGGCCCGGCGGGCGGCCTGCACGCCGAACCGACCCGCACATCGGCCGCGCGCCACGCGGAGGCGGCTCCCGCGCCGGCAGCCGCGCCCCGGCCCGCACCACAGCCCGCCGCCTGGCAACCACCGGCCCGCCGCGCGAGTGCCGCGCAGCTCTTTCCGCGCTCGCTGCGGCCGGGCGTCCCCGTGGACTCACTGCAGGAACGGAAGACCCTGCTCGGGTTCTCCTTCCTGCTGATGGTCGTGGTCGCGGTGGTCCTGGCGCCCATGCTGGGCGGAGCGTCCAGTGGGTCGACGACCGTGCTGGGGCTGCTCCTGGGGGCCGTATCGGCATACGGGGTGTGGTTGTCCCGCAAGGGAGGCCTGTGGCGGAGGTTCGAGGGCGATCGAAGCTGGCACTTTCTGTGGATGCACCCCGCCGCGCTCTTTCTGACCATGGCCCATGTGTCGCTGCTGATCGCCTCGGTGGGCATGGTGTTCGGCATCCGCTAGGGGGAGACGCTCCCTGGCACCACCGACGCCCCGTGCCGGACGTCCGCTCAACCCCGCGCCAGCTCCGGCCTCTTCAGATAGTCCGTGAACCCCGTGACGTTCCCCCACGGGTCCGCGATCTCCACGGTCCAGCCGGTCGATCCGGACATCGGGCGGCCGAGTACGGCCACTCCGGCGGTCTCGAGTGCGGCGGCCGCCGCCTTCGCGTCCGGGACCTCGAACCAGGCGCGCGGGGCGGTGTCCCGCGGCGGGCCCGGCAGCATGCCCTCCTCGAAGCGCAGCAGCACCCCGGGCGTCTCGGCGCCCACCTTGAACAGCGCGATACCGGCCTCGTCGAGCCGGAAGGAGAGCGGAAATCCGGCCTGTTGGTAGAACTCGACGGCGGCGCCCAGATCGCCGACGGGGAGCAGGACGTGGTCGAAGCCGAGCAGTTCTAGTGACATGGCGTCAGATTAGACGCGGCGTTCAGCCCTCGCGGCGCGGCTCTCCGGCCTTGAGGATCTCGGCGACATCGAGGGTGACTTCGGCGCCGACGGAGGCGGGGAGGGTGACCTGTTCGCCGGGGGCGTGGATGCGGTGGCTGCCGTAGCCGTCCGGGGCCGGGTCGGTCAGTACGTGCAGCCGCTGGTGCTTGCGGTCGACGACCAGATACACCGGGAGCTTGGCGTTCGCGTAGGCGGAGACCTTGGTCCTCAGGTCGTCCTTCCAGTTGCTCGACGTGACTTCGAGCACGAGGCGGAAGCAGACCGGGTCGTAGGCATTGTTCTCGACGAAGTGATCGTCGATGTCGGCGTCCACCACCACGAGATCCGGGATGGTGTAGTCCTCGGCTCCGGTGGGCAGCCAGAGTCCCACGCTCTGCAGGACTTCCGTGTCGCCGTCGTCTAGGCCGGCGGCGATGAAGGGGCGCATGAGCTTGGTCAGTGCGCGGGCGTGTGGGGCATCCGGGGACGGTGTCACGAGGAGATGGCCTCCGATGATCTCGACGCGGTAGCCCGGATGGCGCTCCATGATCTCGTCGGCGATCGCCGTCAGGGAGAACGGCTCGTCGTCGTCGAAGGGCTGCTCGACGGATGCAGCGGACATCGCGTGCCTCCTAGGGGCTGGTGTCGAGGACATCATCGTAAGCCGGTGAGGACCCGAACGTCCCGTTCGCGGGCGTTCACCCGTACGTGAGCCGAAGCCCTGACGCGATCCTTGATGAGGCCGGGGTTCCGGTCGATCGTGGGGGCATGAGTGAACAGGTGACACGTACCCACAGCTGGATCCCGCCCCTGCCGGCCGCTGAGATGGTCCAGTACTCCGGCGAGAAACTCATGCGGGAGTGCCTCGAGGGCCGCCTTCCGCCGCCGCCGATCGCCTCCACCCTCGGCATCCGGCTCGTCGAGGTCGGGCACGGTTCGATCGAGTTCGAGGGCGAATCGGACGACCACCTGATCAACGGGTACGGGACGCTCTTCGGCGGCTACTTCGCGGCGCTGCTCGACTGCGCGCTGAGCGGCGCCGTGCTCACCAGGCTCCCGGCGGGCACCTACCAGACCACCGTGCAGCTCAACACCCACATGGTCCGCCCCGCACGCCCCGGCATCGGCCCGCTGCGCTGCACCGGACGCGCCCTGCACGTGGGCCGCTCCATCGCCACCGCCGAGGGCTCGGTGACGAGCGCCGCGGACGGCAAGCTCCTCGCGCACGCCACGGCGACCTGCGCGGTGATCACCCCGGGCTGACCTCGTACGCGAAGAGCCCTGCTGTACGCGAAGAGCCCCGCTCCACCCGGCGCATACCGGGGGAGCGGGGCTCGGTGTCGTACGGGCGAAGTGCCCGGCCGACTCAGTAGCGCGCCGACTCAGTACCGCCGCGTGATCAGCGCCTTCTTCACCTCGGCGATCGCCTTGGTGACCTCGATGCCGCGCGGGCAGGCGTCCGTGCAGTTGAACGTGGTGCGGCAGCGCCACACACCGTCCTTGTCGTTCAGGATCTCGAGCCGCTGCTCACCCGCCTCGTCACGCGAGTCGAAGATGAAGCGGTGCGCGTTGACGATCGCCGCCGGGCCGAAGTACTGGCCGTCGTTCCAGAACACCGGGCACGAGGACGTGCACGCGGCGCACAGGATGCACTTGGTGGTGTCGTCGAAGCGCTCGCGGTCCTCGGCGGACTGCAGGCGCTCACGCGTCGGCTCGTTCCCCTCGGTGACCAGGAACGGCATGACGTCCCGGTACGCCTGGAAGAACGGCTCCATGTCCACGATCAGGTCCTTGAGGACCGTGAGGCCCTTGATGGGCTCGACCGTGATGGGCTTCTCGGGGCTGAGGTCCTTGATCAGCGTCTTGCACGCGAGCCGGTTGCGGCCGTTGATGCGCATCGCGTCGGAGCCGCAGATGCCGTGCGCGCAGGACCGGCGGAACGTCAGCGTCCCGTCGAGCTCCCACTTGATCTTGTGCAGCGCGTCGAGGACACGCTCCTTCGGGTCGATCTCGACCGTGAAGTCCTCCCAGACCGCCGCGTCCGAGACCTCCGGGTTGAACCGGCGGATCCGGAAGGTCGCGGTGATGTAGGGGGAGGCGGCCGAGTCTGCCTCGACCTTGTCCAGTACGGGAGTAGCCATCAGTACTTACGCTCCATCGGCTGGTAGCGGGTCGTGACAACCGGCTTGTAGTCCAGGCGGATGGACTCGGCGCCGTCGTCGCCGACCTCGCGGTACGCCATGGTGTGGCGCATGAAGTTGACGTCGTCACGGTTGGGGAAGTCCTCGCGGTAGTGACCGCCGCGGGACTCCTTGCGGGCGAGCGCGGAGGTCGCCATCACCTCGGCCAGGTCGAGCAGATTGCCCAGCTCGATGGCCTCGAGGAGATCGGTGTTGAACCGCTTGCCCTTGTCCTGGACGGACACGTTCTTGTACCGCTTGCGCAGCTCGGCGATCTTCTCGACCGCGGTCTTGATCGTCTGCTCGGTGCGGAACACCATGACGTTGGCGTCCATGGTCTCCTGCAGCTCCTTGCGGATCTCCGAGACCCGCTCGGTGCCCGTGGAGTCCCGCAGCATCTCGACCTGCTCCTCGACGAACGCGGCCGGATTCTCCGGCAGTTCGACGAAGTCGTGCTTCGCCGAGTACTCGGCGGCCGCGATGCCGGATCGGCGCCCGAACACGTTGATGTCCAGGAGCGAGTTGGTGCCGAGCCGGTTCGCGCCGTGCACCGAGACGCAGGCGACCTCGCCCGCCGCGTAGAGACCGGGCACCACCGTGTCGTTGTCGGCGAGCACCTCGCCCTCGACGTTGGTGGGGATGCCGCCCATCGCGTAGTGCGCGGTCGGCTGGATCGGGATCGGGTCCGTGTACGGCTCGATGCCGAGGTACGTCCGCGCGAACTCGGTGATGTCCGGGAGCTTGGCGTCCAGCTGCTCCGGCGGCAGGTGGGTCAGGTCCAGGTAGACGTGGTCGCCCTCGGGACCGCAGCCGCGGCCCTCGCGGATCTCGGTGTAGATCGCCCGGGAGACGACGTCACGCGAGGCGAGGTCCTTCATGACGGGCGCGTACTTCTCCATGAAGCGCTCGCCGTCCTTGTTGCGCAGGATGCCGCCCTCACCGCGGGCGCCCTCCGTGAGCAGGATGCCCATCCGCCAGATGCCGGTCGGGTGGAACTGGAAGAACTCCATGTCCTCGAGCGGCAGTCCGCGCCGGAAGCAGGCCGCCTGGCCGTCGCCGGTGAGGGTGTGCGCGTTCGAGGTCACCTTGAAGAACTTGCCGGTGCCGCCGGACGCGTAGACCACGGCCTTCGCCTGGAAGATGTGGATCTCGCCGGTCGCCAGCTCGAAGGCGACGACGCCGGCGGACTTCTTGACCCCGTCCTCCTCGACGATCAGCTGGTCGAGTACGTAGAACTCGTTGAAGAACTCCACGCCTTCCTTGACGCAGTTCTGATAGAGCGTCTGGAGGATCATGTGGCCGGTGCGGTCCGCCGCGTAGCAGGCCCGGCGGACCGGGGCCTCGCCGTGCGAGCGGGAGTGGCCGCCGAAGCGGCGCTGGTCGATGGTGCCGTCCGGGGTGCGGTTGAACGGCAGGCCCATCTTCTCGAGGTCGAGGACCGCGTCGATGGCCTCCTTCGCGAGGATCTCGGCGGCGTCCTGGTCGACCAGGTAGTCACCGCCCTTGATCGTGTCGAAGGTGTGCCACTCCCAGTTGTCCTCCTCCACGTTGGCGAGCGCGGCGGCCATACCGCCCTGCGCGGCGCCCGTGTGGGAGCGGGTGGGGTAGAGCTTGGTCAGCACGGCGGTACGGCTGCGCTTGGTCGACTCGATGGCCGCGCGCATGCCGGCGCCGCCTGCGCCGACGATGACGGTGTCGTACTTGTGGATCTTCATCAGTGGTTACCTCGGTCCCTGGTATCCAAGCGCCTAGCGGATGTTCGGGTCGAAGGTGAAGATCACCAGCGTGCCCAGCAGGATGGTGAACACCGTGGCGGTGTACAGGAGGCCCTTCAGCCACAGGCGGGTGTTCGGCCGCTCCGCGTAGTCATTGATGACCGTACGCAGGCCGTTGGCGCCGTGCAGCATCGCGAGCCACAGCATGACGAGGTCCCAGGTCTGCCAGAACGGCGAGGCCCAGCGGCCTGCCACGAAGGCGAAGCCGATCTTGGAGACGCCGCCGTCGAGCACCAGCTGGATCAGCAGGTGGCCGATGACCAGGACGACGAGGACGACTCCGGACAGGCGCATGAACAGCCATGCGGCGAGCTCGAAGTTGCCGCGCGTCGACTTGGGGGTCTTCCTGGTGCGCTTGCGCGGGGGCTCGATGACGGGCGCGGGGTTGTCCACGTCGTAGAGGGTCACCTCGTCCACGGCGACGGCGCCGGAGGTGGCCGACTCGGTCTGGTTCGTGGTCATCTCGCCTCAGCTCCCGAAGACTTCGCGTACGGCGTGGCCGAGCACCGGGTAAAGGGCACCCACCATCAGGACGAACCAGACACCCATGACGGTCCAGAGCAGCTGCTTCTGATAGCGCGCGCCCTTCGACCAGAAGTCGACGGCGATCACACGCAGGCCGTTGAGCGCGTGGAAGAGGATGGCCGCGACGAGGCCGTACTCCAGCAGCGCCACGATCGGCGTCTTGTAGGTGGCCACGACCTCGTCGTACGCCTCGGGCGATACGCGTACGAGAGCGGTGTCGAGGACGTGTACGAACAGGAAGAAGAAGATGAGGACGCCGGTGACTCGATGAGCCACCCAGGACCACATTCCTTCCCGGCCGCGGTACAGCGTTCCAGCCGGCACGGAAGAACCCTCCGGGAGCGGGGATGGGAGTAGGCCGTCATCTTCTCCTCGTGTACGGACCCGCGGACTTGCGAGTACTACGAGGAATTCGCAGTGATGTCGGTCTGACCCGGCCGGGTACGGTCCACCGGCCGCTCGACATCGTATCGACGAGTTGTCGGTTCGCTCGCCCGGGGTCCACGGGTGTGATCAAACAGGCACGTACGGCCTATCGGCGGGGCCCCGGGGCCGTCCGGAATCGGCCGGCGGGCCGGCGGCGAGGCCCGGCCGGCCGGCTCCCACGAGGCGGGTGAGGCGGGATCTGGCGAGCCGGCGGAGCTCCTCGGCGGCCGTCGCCCGCTCGTCGTCCGGGTCGTTTCCCAGGCGGGTGCGCAGGCCCGCGAGGATCTGGTCCAGCCGCTCGGCGCGCGCGAAGCCGTCCAGGCTGATCACGAAGGGGTGGCCGAAGCGGCTCTCGTACGCGCCGTGCGCGGCCGCCAGGGCGGTGAGGGCGGAGCGGGGGACCTCGCCCTGCTCGGGCGCGGCGGGTGATTCGGCGGCCAGGGCCGCGGTGAGCTCGCCGGTCGACAGGTCGTATCCGGCCTCGTCGGCGGCGGCGAGCAGGGACTCCAGGTCCGGGTACGGGCGATGGGCGGCGATGCGGCCGGCCCAGCCGGGGCTGGCGCAGCAGCCGAGCAGGGCCCGCTCGGCCTCGGCGACCGGGCGGGCGTTGAACTCGACGAGGCCGCTGGGCGTGGCGGTGGGCGTGGCGCTCTGCGTGGCGACGGGCCCTCGATCCCGGTCGGGGCGCGCGCCGTGGGCCTGCGCCGGCACGGCCTCGGGGGCGGTGCGGTGCGGCGGACGGGGTGCGTGGGACGTCGGCAGCGTGCGCTCCAGGTCGGCGGCCCCGGGACGGCCGGCCGGTGGGGGCGGCGGCGGATCCGCGGGACGTCGGGACGGCTGTGATCTGTGCGGGGAGTGGCGAGGCGTGGCACACGCTATCCACGGGTGATGAGAGTCGGATGAAGGATGCGCGAATTTCACCCGGACGGGAGAGTTTCGATACGGGCGGTGGACGCGGCGCGTTCTCGGCTCGGTGGGGGAACGGCTCCCGTGGGAGGTTGCAGGGGTGAAACGGACAGACGCAGAGCGGTCATTGCGGTGCATATCCGGGCGGCCTCGGCCGGGGTGGTCCCCCGTTCGGCGGTGCGGCCCGCAGAAACCGTGGGGAATCGCGCAGGAACCGTGGGGCTCATTGTCGGGCAGCCCGGGTGACGGGCCGGCGCCCGACGGGCCGGCGATGCGGAGGCCGGCGATGCGGAGGTCGGCGCGATGACGCACGCACACCCGCACGGGGGCGACCGCCGCCGGCGCACCCGGCTCCTGATCGGTGCCGTGGCCGCGGCCGCCGTGGCCGCACTGCTCACGGTGCTGCTCTGGCCGGGCGGCGGCGACTCCGGCGGCACGGACACGGCCGCCACGGGCAGCGCGAGCGCCCGCTCGGCGCCCACGCCCTCGAAGAGTTACCCCCTGTCCGAGCCGCCGCGCACCATCCCCGCGGTCCGCGAGCACGAGGCCGCCCGCGGCCCGGGCTGGAAGCCGGACGGCGACGGCCGGGTCGTGGTGGCGAAGGACGACGCGAAGGCCCTCGCCGACGAGGGCAAGCTGCTCGCCGGCGAGCTGCACCTCACGTACGCGGAGGGCGCGAAGCCCCGCTCGGGCGACGTGGTCCTCGCCGTCACGGATGCGAAGGGCTCCGGCGCGAAGGGCTCGGGCCCGGAGGCGTACGAACTCGCCGTCCGCGACGGCCAGGTCCGCATCTCCGGCGCCGCCCAGGCCGGCGTCTTCTACGGCACCCGCACCCTCAAGCAGATCGTCCGCGACGACGGCACGGCCCCCGAGGGTGTCGTACGGGACCAGCCGGCGAAGCCGCAGCGCGGGTTCATGCTCGACATCGCGCGCAAGCACTTCACGGCCGGCTGGATCGAGGAACGCGTACGCGAGCTCGCCGACCTCAAGTACAACCAGCTCGGCCTGCACTTCTCCGACGACCAGGCCTTCCGTATCGAGTCGTCCTCGCATCCCGAGGTGGTCTCGCAGCCGCACCTCACCAAGGCCGAGGTCCGCAGGATCGTGCAGCTCGCGCAGCAGCTGCACATCACGGTCATCCCGGAGATCGACTCGCCCGGCCACCTGGGCGCGGTCATCAAGGCCCACCCCGACCTCCAGCTGAAGAACGCCTCCGGCGTCCCGGCCCGCGGCGCGATCGACATCGCCAACCCGGACTCCGCGAAGATCGTCGACGAGCTGCTCGACGAGTACACCGACCTGTTCCCCGGCGCGTACTGGCACCTCGGCTCCGACGAGTACCAGGCGCTGATGGCGAGCAACCCCGGCACCTCGTACCCCGGACTCGCGCAGGCCGCCCGCGAGAAGTACGGGCCGGACGCCGGCGTCCAGGACCTCGCCACCGGCTGGCTCAACGACCGCGCGGACCTGATGCGTTCGCACGACCGGAAGCTGAAGGCCTGGAACGACGGCTTCTACCGCGGCGGTACGGTCCAGGCCGCGAAGGACATCGAGGTCGAGTACTGGACGGGCAAGGAGATCGGCGCCCGCGAACCCACCGAGTATCTGAGCGCGGACCGCGACCTGGTCAACCTCAACGACGAGTACCTCTACTACGTACTCGGCCAGCCGAACGACTTCACGTACCCGACCGGCGAACGCATCTACCGGGACTGGACGCCGCGCGTGGTGCGCGGCACGAAGCCCGTCGACGCGAAGTACGACGGGCAGATCCTCGGCGCCCGTTTCGCGGTCTGGTGCGATCTGGCCAACTCCCAGACGCAGGATCAGATCGCCGACGGGATCCGGATGCCGCTGCGGGCCCTCGCCCAGAAGGTCTGGGACTCCCGCCAACCCGCCCTCTCCTGGGCCGACTTCAGCAAACTGGCCCGCGACCTGGGCTGAAGCGGAATCTGCGCCGGAGGCCCGTCGGCACCGGGGGTGCGCCCCGTGCGCGCCCCCGACCGCACAGAACAGGCCTCGTCGTCTGTGCGCTTTGGGTGGCGAACTTCCGTACGGGTGTGTTGGATTCTCAGAGCGGAGGCCGTTGACGTCGGCCGTCCTGGAGCCGTCGTGCCCTCGGGCACCCCTGCGCGGGGTGTGCCGGGGTGCACGCGTACGTGAGCGCACGAGTACGTGGGGCGCGTGAGCACATGAGCAAGGGGGAAGCAGCATGGGCTTCTGGGGGTACTACGTGGTGGGCCGCAGCGAGCGGCCGCTGGCGGAGCTCGACGCGCTGAGCGCCGTGCGGGACGGCATCGCGCTGCACGAACAGCGGGCGGGCGGCTGGCAGATCTGGGAGGCGGCCGTCCCCGACGTCGGCTCGATGAGCAAGCTGGCCCAGGAGACGGGCGCGCCCGCGCTCTTCGGCTTCGTGATGGACAGCGAATGCGTGGCCGTGGAGGCGGCGGGGCCCGAGAGCGGCGCATGGAACGCCTGCCTGGACCGTGAGGCGATGTCCGGCTACCTCTCCGCCGAGGGCAAGGAACCGGACGACCTCTTCCTGCCGGCCGCGGACGCGGCGGAGCGCGCGGCCGGCTGGTCCGCGGAAGCGGGCCTCACCGCGGACCCCACCCGCCTCACCACGGTCCTCACGTCCCCCGCGGACCCCTCGGCCGAACTCCTCTTCTTCCGCTTCCTGGACCACCTGGGCCTGCCGGCGCAGTGAACGCACCGGCTCCCTTCCCGTACGTACGGTGGCAATCCACGCACGCCGACGAACGCGGCCACTTCGACCAGGCGGTCAACCCGGGGGCCGCGGCCTGGTTCAAGCCTTCGGCCACGCATCTCCTGGAGCGGAACCCCGGCTACCTCGACATCCTCGCCGCCCATGAAGTCCCCTGCCACCAGGTGCACTCACCGGACCCGGGGCGGGTGGTGTACGAGGACGAGGTCCAGGTCGTGGTGGTGCCGTACCAGAGCTCGTGAGGGCAGCCATCGCGGAGTCGGGCCTGACGGAAGGCCGCGTCCGGCATCTGCCCGAACTCGGCGATGGCGAGCGCGTGAGGTCGCCTGGATCAACGTTCCTCGCTGAGAACCCGCCGACGGCCTGCGCAGACGCGTCCCGCCAAATCTTGGCGCTGGTATGTTCGAGATCCGTATGGGCTGCCGGATTCTGTCCAGTAAGCGGTCTGTATTTCTGGCCAAGCATTTCATTGAGTCGTGCTTGTCGCTACTGATGCCGTGCCCTGCTTTCGACAGTCGTTTCCATGCCCGCTTGATCGAGGGTTTCGGCGATAGCGCTGACCTCCATCAACGTCGCCGAGTAGCCGCTTCCTCTCATTTCAGTGAGAGTACTAGAGGACCCGGAAATCGATGTTCCCAGGGCGTCGCGTACGGCCTTTAGCGCTCGTCCGCCGGATACGTCATGCGGATCATTTAGGCGAATCGAATAACATCCAAACTGTTCAATTATCGAGTTTCGTACACGGTCAGGGCCGCGCCCCCAATCTCCGTCTTCTGCGATCGTCCCGCAGTGTTCGCACTGCCATTCCGTCTCCCAGCGTAGTATTCCTTCCTGGGATATTTGCACAAGCCACTCAGTGCAGGGAGATGCACAGTTCGCGCATGCGATTATCAGGGATGCGGCTTGCTGTTTCACTTCCAACCTCGAATTCTCATATATCTGTCCACTGTTTCATAGAACCTTCCCGAGCTTCCCGATCCATCCCGGGAGTGATGGGTGGAAAATATCCCTCGATTGAACCATCGATGGTGCAGCTCCTCATGGATTATGGTATCGCGGAGGTCGTTGCGGCTCGAGAATCTCTTCCAGCCGATTTGGGTTCCGACTCCATGCTTGGCGATTCCGGTGTTCACCCAAGGGCTGTACTGAGGTTTGTGGGTGAGCCTGAGTTCGGGAAAGTCTTGACGCAGAATGGCGTCGATTGCGCGATTCCTCGATCTTGCTGTTCGGCCAGTTACGTGACTCAAGTCATGGGTCCACACATTTCCTGTGCCATCGCCCATGTGTTGGGTCTCGTTTGTACCCCGAGTTCTGGGAGGGCATGGTGCGAGTCCGAGTGGGTCGGTTTGGGTGTGGGGGTTGGTGACGTAGGTGGTGGGGTTGGGGGATGGGGTGAGGC
>NZ_QUAK01000026.1 GCF_003429565.1 Streptomyces triticagri | reverse complement strand
GCCCCGTCCTGATCAGGACGGGGCCCACGGCCTTTGCATGCTGCAGCACCTACCGGAGCCGCGCCATCAGCGCATGCTCGACCAGGGTGATCAAGGCGCTCTTGGCGTCTGCGCGGTGCCGGGCGTCCGTCGTGATGATCGGAGCGTCGGGACCGATCTGCAGCGCCTCGCGGACCTCGTCCGGGTTGTACGGCTGGTGTCCGTCGAAGCCGTTCAGGGCGATGACGAAGGGGAGCCCGGAGTTCTCGAAGTAGTCGACGGCGGGGAAGCAGTCGGCGAGGCGGCGGGTGTCGACGAGGACGACGGCGCCGATCGCGCCGCGCACCAGGTCGTCCCACATGAACCAGAAGCGGTCCTGGCCCGGCGTACCGAAGAGGTACAGGATCAGGTCCTGGTCGAGGGTGATGCGGCCGAAGTCCATGGCCACCGTGGTGGTGGTCTTGTCCCCGGTGTGCGTGAGGTCGTCGATGCCCGCGGATGCGGACGTCATCACGGCTNTGGTGGTGGTCTTGTCCCCGGTGTGCGTGAGGTCGTCGATGCCCGCGGATGCGGACGTCATCACGGCTTCGGTACGCAGCGGGTTGATCTCCGAGACGGCGCCCACGAACGTGGTCTTGCCCACGCCGAATCCGCCCGCCACCACGATCTTCGCGCTGGTGGTGGAGCGGGTCGCGCCGCTAGAGCTTTCGAAGTCCACTGAGCACCCTTTCGAGCAGTGTCACATCAGGCTGGCCGCCGGCGCTCTCGTCGCCGCCGGGCTGGTGGATGGCGACAAGTCCGGCCTCCGCCAGGTCGGCGACGAGGATCCGGGCCACGCCGAGGGGAATGGTGAGCAGTGCCGAGATCTCCGCTACGGACTTGATCTCCCGGCACAGTTGGCAGATCCGCTGATGCTCGGGCAACTGCCCCTGCATCTGGTGCGGTTCGGCCGTGGTGTGCACCAGCGCCTCGATGGCGAGCTGGTACCGCGGCCTGGTGCGCCCGCCGGTCATGGCGTACGGGCGCACAAGGGGGTTGTGGCGGCCGCCGGCCGGCGACTGGGTCCCCGGCTCCGGGCCACGGCGCTGCGGCTGTACGGGCTGGATCCGGGGTGCCTGCGGCTGCTCGTAGGGCTGCTGCGCGGGCGGTGCGTGAGGCCCCCGCCGCTGGTTCGGCGCAGAGGGGAAGTTGAAGCGGTTGGGCGGCATGCCGCTGCCCTGACCCTGGCCGTACGACCAGTTGCCCGAAGACGAACCGTCTGGGGGTGTTGCCACGTTCTCCTCCTCCGATCATGCCGGACACCATCACTGGTGCCGCGTCCCGAACTTTAAGGCCACAAGGCCTTAAACCGCACCGGCCGTCAGCTAGTTGAGAAGGCTCCCCTGCAGTTCCGCACGGAGGTCCGGGGTGAGAACGGTGCCCGCACGGTCGACCAAAAGGGCCATCTCGTACCCGATGAGACCGATGTCCGCCTCCGGGTGTGCAAGCACCGCGAGGGAAGAGCCGTCAGAAATGGACATGAGGAAAAGAAATCCGCGCTCCATCTCCACAACGGTCTGCGTCACATGGCCGCCCTCGAAGATCCGGGAAGCCCCGGCGGTCAGCGAGGTCAGACCGGAGGCGACCGCCGCAAGCTGATCGGCACGGTCGCGCGGGAAGCCTTCGGACATCGCCAGAAGGAGTCCGTCGGCGGAGACCACCACCGTGTGGGACACCCCTGGGGTGTTCTCCACAAAGTTGGTGATCAACCAGTTCAGGTTCTGCGCCGCCTGGCTCATCGGGCTCACACTAACGCTCCTGGTTGTAGTTGCCACCAGGCCCACCGTTTCCGCTGGCCTGGCCGTTCGAATCACTTCCTGCCTCACGCCCCCGCTGTACGCCACGACGCAGGTTGCTGAGCCTGCCGCGGACGTCCTCGGGAGCGCGGGAGACCTGCGGGCCGCCCTGCGGGGTCTGCTCCGCGGTGCCCTCGACCAGATTGGCCTTGGGCACCCGCCGCGGCAGACCGGACTGGGTGACCCCGCCGGCCCTCGGCTGCCGCAGCTGCTCGGCACGCTCCCAGCGGGAGTCGTTCGCAGAACGCCAGTTGTCGCTGCCGCCGGACCCCGTGTCGCCGCTGCCGTTCCCGAACAGCGACCCGGACGCCTGGGACTCCGGGGGAGTGCCCTGGTCGGCTCCCCGCGGTTGGTGCGGTCCCTGGCCGTTGCTGCCGGTGGGCGCGGTGGTGCCGCGACGGGGCAGACCCGCTGCGGTCATCTCGTGGACGGTGCTCGGGGCCGGTCCTGGACGCTCGAAGCCTACGCGCTCCCGGTCGTCTCCGCGGCCCCCCGGAGCAGATTCCGCTTCCTGCCCGTAGGACTGGTCGAAATCGCCCTGGTAGCCGGACTGGTCCTGCCAGTCGCCCTGGTGAGACTGCTCCCCGAAGCCGCCGAACTGGTCCTGCCCGCCCGCCAGGAAGGCACCGCGGTCATCGAATCCCGCCTCCGCATAGCCGCCGTCCCGGTAGCCGTCCGCGGCTGCGTACGGATCGGGGGCGGCCTCCTGGAGGTACCCCTGCTCGTCCACGTAGGCACCCTGCTCGTCCACATGGCCACCCTGGTCGGGGTAGCCCTGGTCCTGGTAGCCCGGGCCGGGCTGCTCGTCGTAGCCGGGCTGGTCCTGATAGCCGGCGCCTTCGCCGTACGCGGCCTGCTCGTCGTACGCAGAACGGTCGTCGTAACCGGGCCCGCCGTCGTAGCCGGCGCCGTTCTCGGACGCGGACCGGCCGTCGTAGCCCTGCGGCGCGGCCTCGATCTCGTCGCGGAACATCGGGCGGTTGCCCGCCTGCGCCTCGAGCGCGGCGCGGCGCTCCTCGCGCATCAGCGACCGGCCGACCGGGTCGAGGTCACGGGCGTCGTCCGGGATGTCCTGGTAGCGGCTGTCGTCGAAGCCGAGTTCGGCCGCGGTACGCAGCGGGGGAGCCTGGTAGGACGGATCGGCCGCCAGCTGCTCGGGGATGATCTGCGAGACCGTGAACTCGCTCTCCGGCAGATCGCTGCCGCCACCGCCGTGCGTGATCGCGTCGGGCAGCATGACGAGCGACGTGGTGCCCGCCTGCTCGCCGGACGGCCGCAGCTGGACGCGCACACCGTGCCGGTCGGCAAGCCGGCCGACCACGAAGAGGCCCATGCGCTGGGAGATCGCGGCGTCCACCGTCGGCGGATTGGCGAGCCGGTGATTGATGTCCGCGAAGTCCTCGGCGGTGAGGCCGATGCCCTTGTCGTGGATCTCGATCATCACGCGGCCGTCGGGCAGCCGGGTGGCGGTGACCCGCACCTTGGTCTGCGGCGAGGAGAACGTGGTGGCGTTCTCCAGGAGCTCGGCGAGCAGGTGCACGAGGTCGGTCACGGCGCGGCCGTGGATCTCGGCCTCCGGTACGCCGGACAGCTCGATGCGCTCGTACTGCTCCACCTCGGAGGAGGCGGCGCGCAGCACGTCGACAAGGGGGACCGGCTGGTCCCAGCGGCGGCCCGGCTCCTCGCCGGCGAGCACCAGGAGGTTCTCGCCGTTGCGGCGCATACGGGTCGCCAGGTGGTCGAGCCGGAACAGGCTCTCCAGCTGGTCGGGGTCGGCCTCGTTGTTCTCCAGGTCGGTGATCAGGGTCAACTGGCCCTCGATCAGCGACTGGTTGCGGCGCGAGAGGTTGGTGAAGATCGCGTTGACGTTGCCTCGCAGGAGGGCCTGCTCGGCGGCGAGCCGTACCGCTTCCCGGTGGACCTGGTCGAAGGCGCGGGCCACCTCGCCGATCTCGTCGTGGGTATTGATCGGGATCGGCTGGACCCGGGTGTCGACCCGGCCCGGCTCGGTGCGCGACAGCTGGTCGACGAGCGACGGCAGGCGCTGCTCGGCGACGTCGAAGGCGGCCGAGCGCAGCCGGCGCATGTTGCGGCTCATCTGGCGGGCCATGAGGCCGGCGATGAGGAAGGCGGCGAGCACCGCGGCGACCACGATCGCACCGGTGATGTACGCGTCGCGCTTGGCGTCGTCGGAGATCTGGGCGGCCTCGGTCACGGCCTTGTCGACCAGGCCGGTCTCGATCTCGCGGTAGCCCTCGAACTTCGCGGTGTTGGTCGCCATGAAGGTCTCGGGCGTGATGCCCTGCTTCGCGAGGGTCGAGGGCCGGGCGCCGGAGCCGACGCGCTGGATCATCTCGTCGATCGCGGGCGGCGCGACGAAGGGCTGACCGGCCTCGCGGGCCTGCTTCGCGGCGGCGGCGATCTTCTTCTTGCCCTCGTCCTGCTTGCCCTTCATGACGGCCCGCAGGGCCTTCTCGTCCTGCTCGGTACCCGCGGAGACGTATTCGCCGAGGGCGATGTTCTCCAGGTAGGCGTACGAGTTGAAGGCGGTGAGCTGGGCCTTGCGGGTGTCCTCGTCCTGGCTCGGGCGGACCAGGAGGTGGGTGCCGATCGAGCGCTGCAGCGAGGCGGCGGCCTTCGCGAGCGAGACCGCGTAGACGGTGCGGCCGTAGCTCGTGATGTTGCCGGTGCCGAGGCCGAGCTCGTTCGCGAACTCCATCAGGGAGTGCTGGACGGTGACGTAGCCCTCTTCGGTCTTCACCGGGTCCATCGCGCGCGTGAAGGCCTTCTTGCGCAGACCGTCGAGCTGGGACTCGCTCTTCTTGAAGAGGGCGAGGCGGCGCTCGAGGCCCTGCTTGGCGGGCATGTCCTCGACGACCTGGTCGAAGTTCGTCTTCGCCTCGTCGGTCGCCGCACGCACCTTCTTGACCTGCTCGGTCTCGCCCTTGCCGAGCAGCAGCGGAGCGGCGGAGAGGTCACGCTCGTTCAGCAGCGCCTGGCCGTAGTTCTCGGCGGCGCGCACGACGAGTGCGGTCTTCTCGGCGTCCTCGGCCTCGCTCCAGGTGTCCACGGAGTTCCGGACCTGGAATCCGCCCATCACGATGGCGACGAGTACGGGTATCAGCAGAATCGCGTTCAGCCGTACCGGCACGCGCCAGTTGCGCGGGGAAAGGCGTCCGCCACCGCCGGTGGTGGGCGCCACCGGCTCGGACCCGGGTATCTCGGGCGGCGGCGCCGCTGTCCGCGGCGGCGGGGTGAAGTTGCCCCGGGCCGACGGCTCGGGACTGCTCTTGCTTCGCCTCACTCGACCAACAACCTCTCGGCGTCGGCACCACATGTTGTGCCGCTGTCGTCTCCTCGCCCGTCCTACTGGGCAGTTCGACGCATTCCAGCACGTCAGGCGGGGCTCTTCCAAACAGTGTGAAGACTTCGTTCCGCGTGACCTGGACCGCAGATAAATCGGTCATAAAGAGCGAGCCCCGCCAAATGGCGGGGCCCATGTGAGCGCAGCGATACCGAGCGACCGCGTGGGGTGTCGGCGCCTGTTGAATTCACTGTCGAAACGTTATGAACACACCAGCGGATCGTGTCAAACGACACAGGAACCTCCACACCGCCTACGCCAACTGCCGTATGCCCGTGTGCACTTGCTACCTCGGACGGGTCCCGCCGAAGCGGGACCCGACCTCGTCGCCGTCAGCGCAGCCGCGCCATCAGCGCGTGCTCGACCAGAGTGATCAGACCGCTCTTGGCATCCGCGCGGTGCCGGGCGTCCGTCGTGATGATCGGGGTGTCCGGGCCGATCTGCAGCGCCTCGCGCACCTCCTCGGGCGCGTACGGCTGGTGACCGTCGAAGCCGTTCAGGGCGACCACGAACGGAAGGCCGGAGTTCTCGAAGTAGTCGACGGCGGGGAAGCAGTCGGCGAGCCGGCGGGTGTCGACGAGGACGACGGCGCCGATCGCGCCGCGCACCAGGTCGTCCCACATGAACCAGAAGCGGTCCTGGCCCGGCGTACCGAAGAGGTACAGGATCAGGTCCTGGTCGAGGGTGATACGCCCGAAGTCCATCGCCACCGTGGTGGTGGTCTTGTCCCCGGTGTGCGTGAGGTCGTCGATCCCGGCCGACGCCGAGGTCATCACGGCCTCGGTACGCAGCGGGTTGATCTCCGAGACGGCGCCCACGAACGTGGTCTTGCCCACGCCGAATCCGCCCGCCACCACGATCTTCGCGCTGGTGGTGGAACGCCCTGACGAGCCCGGATCGTTAGAGCTTGCGAAGTCCACTGAGCACCCTTTCGAGCAGTGTCACATCAGGCTGACCGCCGGCGTTCTCGTCGCCGCCGGGCTGGTGGATGGCCACGAGTCCCGCCTCGGCCAGGTCGGCCACCAGGATGCGCGCCACACCGAGCGGCATCGAGAGCAGCGCCGAGACCTCGGCCACGGACTTGACCTCACGGCACAGGTGGCAGATCCGCTGGTGCTCGGGGAGCAGCCCCATCAGCTGGGCCGGGTCGGCCGTGGTGCTGACCAGCGCCTCTATCGCGAGCTGGTAGCGCGGCCGGGTCCGGCCGCCGGTCATCGCGTACGGACGTACCAGCGGCTGGTCGCCCTCGGGCCCGTACGGGGCCTGCTGTGAAGCTCCGTACGGATCGTGAGAGGCGGTGGGCGGGGTCATGAATCCTCCGGGCGGGACAGCAAGTGGTCGGCGTGCCGTCTGACTTGGGCCGGTGGGGGGATCTGGGGACGGCCGGACGGTTGGTGTGTGCGGTGTTCGGCCGGGCTAGTTGAGCAGGCTGCCCTGCAGTTCGGCCCGCAGGTCGGGGGTGAGCACGGTGCCCGCCCGGTCGACGAGAAGGGCCATCTCGTATCCGACGAGGCCGATGTCGCACTCGGGGTGCGCGAGCACCGCGAGGGACGAGCCGTCGGAGATGGACATGATGAAGAGGAAGCCTCGTTCCATCTCCACCACGGTCTGGTTGACCGGGCCGCCCTCGAAGATCCGGGAGGCCCCGGCGGTCAGCGAGGTGAGGCCCGAGGCGACCGCGGCCAACTGGTCGGCGCGGTCACGCGGGAAACCTTCGGACATCGCGAGCAGCAGACCGTCGGCCGACACCACCACCGTGTGCGACACCCCGGGGGTGTTGTCCACGAAATTGGTGATCAACCAGTTCAGATTCTGCGCCGCCTGGCTCATCGGACTCAACTAGCGCTCCTGCTGGTGAGAGGGACGGGGGAAGCTGCCGGTCTGGCCGGTTCCGGCGTCGCGGCCCTGCTGGATGCCCCGACGGAGTTTGGTCAGCCGGCCGCGTACCTCATCAGGTGCACGCGAGACCTGCGGACCACCCTGGTGCTGCTGCTGTTCCGCCGTGCCCGCCACGAGGTTCGCCCGTGGGACCCGGCGCGGCAGGCCGGAGGTGGTGACCCCGCCCGCCGTCGGCTGCTTGACGCGCTCGGCCTGGCGGACGAGTTCGTCGTTCGGCGAGGTGCGCCACGTGGTCGAGGTGACCGGGGGAGCCTCCGGTGCGGGCGGCACCGGGGCCGCGCCCGGCTGCTGCGGTGCGGCGTCCTGCGGGGGCTGCTGCGGCTCCGGGCGGCCGTTGCCCGCCGGTGCGCCGGCCTGCTGGCCCCGGAACCAGTTGGTCTCCAGGGTGTCGTAGAGCGGCGTACGGCCGTCGCCGGGACCGGCCGGCGGCAGGTCGTCGGGCGACTGCGGAGCCTGCGGCGCGGGCTGCTGCGGCGGACGCGGGAGCGCGAAGTCCGCGGTGTCCCGGGAGCCGTGGCCCTGCTGCGGTGCCTGGCCGGGCTGCGCGGCCTGCGGGCGTCCGGGCGGGTACGCGCCGTTCTGCCCACGGTCCGGTCCGGGCAGGCTCGCCCGGGGGCCGCCCTGCGGGCGCTGCGGCGCGGCGCCGGCCGGCGGCACCGGGTTCGACGGATTGCCGTGCGGGACGCCGTCGGGGCGCGGTCCGTTGAAGTCCGGGCGGGCGAATTCCTCGGTGGAGCCGGGGCCCTGGCGGCTGTCCGCAGGACCGTTGCCACCGGGGCGCTGGAAGCCCGCGGGCCGCTGGAACTGCGTCGTCGAGTCGGTCTCGCGGTGCTCGCGCGCGGTGTCCGGCGCGGGGACCTGCGGGTTGGCGTTCTCGTCGCTCCAGGCGGGCACCCGCGGCTTCGGGTTGCCGCCGGGCAGCTCGGCGCGCGGCCCACCGCGCGGCGGCAACTGCGGCTGACGGCCACCGGACGGGCCCTGCTGCTGCCCACGCTGGGGACCGTTGGGCGGTACGGGCGCACCACGACCGGGACCCGTGGGGGCACCGGGCCCACCGGGTGCCGCGCCGGGCCGACCCGGTCCACCGGGCCTGCCGCCGGGGCCGCCCGGTCCGCCGGTGCGCGGCGAGC
>NZ_QUAK01000013.1 GCF_003429565.1 Streptomyces triticagri | reverse complement strand
GGCTTCTGACCCGGGCCGCCCCCGCCGTACGACGGGAGCGGCCCGGCCGGGTCAGCGCTTGGCGTGGCGCCCGCGCGGCGCCGCGGACGGGCCGTCGCCGCCGCCCTGGGCCGCGGCCTTCTTGGACTTGCTGCGGGCCCGCAGGAACTCGATGACGATCGGCAGCACCGAGATCAGGACGATGCCGACGAGGATCGCCTCGATGTTCTTGTGCACGAACTCGACCTTGCCGAGCGCGGCGCCGAGCAGCGTGACACCGGCGCCCCACAGGACACCGCCGATGACGTTGAACGTGATGAAGGAGCGGTAGTTCATCCGGCTCACACCGGCGATGATCGGCGTGAACGTCCGCACGATGGGCACGAAGCGCGCCAGGACCAGCGACTTCGGGCCGTGCTTCTCGAAGAACTCGTGCGCTTTCTCCACGTTCTCCTGCTTGAAGAGGCGGGAGTCCGGGCGGGTGAAGAGGGCGGGGCCCACCTTGCGGCCGAAGAGATAGCCCACCTGGTCACCGATGATCGCGGCGAGCACGACGAGCACGCAGACCAGCCAGAGCGGCTGGTCGAGGGTCCCCGAGGTCACCAGCAGGCCGGTGGTGAAGAGCAGCGAGTCACCCGGAAGGAAGAAGCCGATCAGCAGACCCGACTCGGCGAAGACGATGACCAGCACGCCGATCAGGCCGAACGTCGGGATCAGATAGTCCGGATCGAGCCAGCTTGGTCCGAGCGCAAGCGTCATCACGGGTCCGGGCTCCTGGGGTGTCGTGTACGGAAACGGCCATGCGGCCGCCCAAAAGTATCAACGCAGCAATTCTGCCCCCGGTTCCACCCCGCGCCACCACCCTGTGCGCGGGCTGTGCCGGGGCTGTCCTTTCCGGGTGCGGCGGGCGGCCGCCGGGGGAAAGCTGGTCGGGACGGCGACCACGAGGCTGCGCGGCAGCGCGGGAGGCAGAGATGGGCATCGAGGACTTCGGGGGCGGTCAGGCGGCACAGTCGGACGTCCTGGTGGTGACCACCAATGACGTACCGGGGTTCCAGGTGGAGCAGATCATCGGCGAGGTCTTCGGCCTGACCGTGCGCTCGCGCCACCTCGGCAGCCAGATCGGCGCCGGCCTCAAGTCGATGATCGGCGGCGAGCTGAAGGGGCTCACCAAGACTCTGGTGGAGACCAGGAACCAGGCGATGGAGCGCCTGGTCGAGCAGGCACGCGCGCGTGGTGGCAATGCGGTCCTGATGATGCGCTTCGACGTCACCGAGGCCGCCGACGTCGGCACCGAGGTCTGTGCGTACGGGACGGCCGCGGTCATCTCGCGCAAGGACTGACACCCCGATGTCCCTGCACCGCGGCGGCACCCCGCACATCCCGGACGACGCCGAACGCCGGCTCGCCCTCAACCCGTTCTACGGCGAGGCGAACCCGGTGAGCGGTATGACCGCCGCTCCCCCGCGGCATCGGCTGCCCGACGGCCCGGTGCCGCCGGCCACCGCGTACCAGCTGGTGCACGACGAGCTGATGCTGGACGGGAACTCGCGGCTCAATCTGGCGACGTTCGTCACGACCTGGATGGAGCCGCAGGCCGCGGCCCTGATGTCCGAGTGCCGCGACAAGAACATGATCGACAAGGACGAGTACCCGCGGACGGCCGAGCTGGAGCGGCGCTGTGTCGCGATGCTCGCCGACCTCTGGCACGCGCCCGATCCGGACGCCGCGGTCGGCTGCTCGACGACGGGGTCGAGCGAGGCCTGCATGCTCGCCGGGATGGCGCTCAAGCGCCGCTGGGCCCGGCGGAACGCCGACCGCTATCCCTCGGCGGACGCCCGGCCGAATCTGGTCATGGGCATCAATGTGCAGGTCTGCTGGGACAAGTTCTGCAACTTCTGGGAGGTCGAGGCCCGGCAGGTGCCCATGGAGGGTGACCGCTTCCACCTGGATCCGGAGGCGGCCGCCGCGCTCTGCGACGAGAACACCATCGGCGTGGTCGCGGTGCTCGGCTCGACGTTCGACGGGTCCTACGAACCGGTGGCCGAGCTGTGCGCGGCGCTCGACCGGCTGCAGGAGCGCACCGGACTCGACATCCCGGTGCATGTGGACGGCGCCTCGGGCGGCATGGTCGCGCCGTTCCTGGACGAGGATCTGGTCTGGGACTTCCGGCTGCCGCGGGTCGCGTCGATCAACACCTCGGGCCACAAGTACGGACTGGTCTACCCGGGGGTCGGCTGGGCGCTGTGGCGATCGGACGCGGAGCTTCCGCAGGAGCTGGTGTTCCGGGTGAACTATCTGGGCGGTGAGATGCCGACCTTCGCCCTGAACTTCTCCCGGCCGGGCGCGCAGGTCGTGGCTCAGTACTACACGTTCCTGCGGCTCGGCCGGGAGGGCTACCGTGCGGTGCAGCAGACCTCACGGGACGTGGCGCGCGGACTGGCGAACCGCGTCGAGGCGCTCGGCGACTTCGAACTGCTCACCCGCGGCCGCGAGTTGCCGGTCTTCGCGGCCACCACGGCCTCCGACGTCACGGCGTACGACGTCTTCGACGTGTCCCGGCGGCTGCGGGAGCGGGGCTGGCTGGTGCCCGCGTACACCTTCCCGGCGAACCGCGAGGACCTGGCCGTACTGCGGGTGGTGTGCCGCAACGGCTTCTCCGCGGATCTGGCGGAGCTGCTGCTGCAGGACCTGGAGCGGCTGCTGCCGGAGCTGCGCCGGCAGCAGGGGCCGATGGGCGGGGACCGGGCGAAGGCCGTCCCCTTCCACCACTGAGCACCCGGGGACCGGGCCCGTGCCCGGTCCCCGGCCCGCAGTCACTTGCTCAGGGCCCGGAACCGCCGTACCGCCAGCGGGAAGAACACCGCGACGATCGCCACCGGCCACACCACCGCGAGCAGCAGCGCATGCTCCGCCGCCCACGAAGTGCCCGCGCCCCCGCCCGCGTTCCCGAACAGGTCGCGGGTCGCGGTCGCCGTGGCCGACATCGGGTTCCACTCGACCGTCGCACCGAGCCAGCCCGGCATCGACTCGGGAGTCGCGAAGGCGTTGGACAGGAAGCCGATCGGCCAGACGAGGATCTGCACGGCGGCGACCAGCTCCGGCCGGCCCGCGACCATGGCCAGATGGATGCCGAGCCAGAGCATCGCGAACCGCAGCAGCAGAAGCAGCCCGATCGCCCCGAGGAACGCGCCGAACGAGCCGTGCCAGCGCCAGCCGACCGCGGCCCCCACCCCGACCAGGACCAGGAGCGACACCGCGGACTGCAGCATGTCCGCGGCCGACCGCCCGACCAGGACCGCACCGTCGGTCATCGGCATCGCCCGGAAGCGGTCGACGACGCCCTTGTTGAGGTCCTGAGTGACCGCGACCATCGTGGCGTCCAGGCCGAAGGCCATGGTCAGGGCGAACATGCCGGGCACCAGATACTCGCGGTAGTCGCCCGCGACCCCCGCCCCGCCGCCGATGAGATAACCGAACATCAGCAGCAGCATCACCGGGAAGGCCAGGCCGACGACGAGCTGCACGGGCTGCCGCGCCCAGTGCGCCAGTTCGCGCCGTGTCATGGTCCAGGAATCGGTCACTGCCCAGCCTGCCGTGCTCATACGGACACCTCCTGCGCCGTCGTCGCCGCCGTATCGTCCGCCCGGTCCGACGGGTCGCCGGTCAGGTGCAGGAAGACCTCGTCGAGGGTGGGCCGGCGCACCGCCACGTCCTCCGCCTCGATCCCGGTCTCCTCCAGGGCCCGTACGACCGCGGACAGGGCCGCCATCCGGTCCGCGACGGGGGCGCTGACCAGGCGCCGGTCCGGGTCGGTGGTGACGTCCGCGGTGCCGGCCCGGTGGCCGATCAGGGCGGCGGCCTCGGTGAGCCGGCCGGCGTCGTGCAGCACGACGTCGATGCGGTCGCCGCCCGTCCGCGACTTGAGCTGGTCGGCGGTGCCCTCGGCGATCGCACGGCCCTTGTCGATCACCGAGATGCGGTCGGCCAGCTGGTCCGCCTCCTCCAGGTACTGGGTGGTGAGCAGCACCGTGGTGCCGCCGCCGACCAGCGAACGGACCGCGTTCCACACCTCCGTGCGGCCGCGCGGATCGAGCCCCGTGGTGGGTTCGTCCAGGAACAGCACCTCCGGTTCGGTGATCAGCGAGGCCGCCAGGTCGAGCCGGCGCCGCATGCCGCCGCTGTACTGCTTGACGGCCTTGCGCCCGGTGTCGGCGAGCTCGAAGCGCTCCAGGAGCGCATCGGCCCGCTCGCGCGCCCGGCGTGCGCCGAGGTGGTAGAGCCGGCCGAACATCTCCAGGTTCTGCCGGCCGCTGAGCTCCTCGTCCAGGGCCGCGTGCTGGCCGAGCAGTCCGATCCGGGAGCGCACCTCACGCTGCCGCCGCAGTACGTCGAGGCCCGCCACCTCGACCTGCCCCGCGTCCGGGGTCAGGAGCGTGGCCATGACGCGTACCGCCGTGGTCTTGCCCGCTCCGTTGGGCCCGAGCACGCCGTGCACCGTGCCCCGTCCGACGGTGAGGTCGAGCCCGTCGAGGGCCCATTTCTCCCCGAACTTCTTGCGCAGTCCTTCGACGACGATCATCACGCCTCCTTCCGTAGTCAAACTTGACCACTCGGGGAAGGTAGTGCCCCGAGAGCGATTGGTCAAACTTGATTAATGAGCGGAGCCGCCCGGCGCGAGCCCGGTCAGGCGACGTCCCCGGGGTGCCGCTCCCCCGTCGCGTACGGGTTCTCGTCCTCGTCCTCGAGCACCGCGACGAAGGGCTCGCCCTCGCCGGCGAAGACGTACGCGCCGCCCTCGATCCGCTCGATCAGACCGCGCGTCCACTCGCGGCCCGCATCGGCGGTATGCAGCCAGAGATTCATGATCTCGCCGATGTGCCCGTACGACTCGGGGCCGTCCTCGCCCGGGGTGTAGTGCTCGCGTACGCCGCGCCGCCACTCCTCGATGCCCTCGATCCGGGCACGGAGCAGCCGGAGCGCCTCGTCCCGCGGCAGGTCCACGATGAAGCCGACCGCGGCCGACTGCACGTCCATCTTCTGGTCGTAGGAGGTCAGGTACTCGCGCAGCATCGCGAAGAACTCCTCGGTGCCGCGCTCGGTGATCTCGTACTCGGTACGGGGCGGGCCGCCGGCGGTGGACGGGGCGACCTCGTGCGCCTTCAACAGGCCCTGTTTCGCCATCTGCTTGAGCGCGTGGTAGATCGAACCCGGCTTCCCGTTCGACCACTCGTGCGCGCCCCAGAACTCGAGGTCGTTGCGCACCTGGTAGCCGTGCGCCCGGCCGTGCTGGCGGACGGCGCCGAGGACGAGCAGCCGGATCGCAGACATGCCCCTGCCTTTCCATTCAAGTTTGACAAGGCTACCCGGGCATGCCCTCCCCCTCCCCGGCCGCCGCCTCCTGCGCGACCAGCTCGAAGGCGGTCCTGCCGTCGAGGGACTCCCGGATGATGTCCGCATGGCCCGCGTGCCGGTCCATCTCGCTGATCAGGCGGAGCAGCAGCCAGCGCAGCGAGACGTCCTCCTTCGGGAACCACGGCTGGTCCGGCAGCGAGAAGGTCTCATCGAGGCTCGGCGCGGACCGTACGAAGTCCTCCAGGTCCTTCGACACCTGCGCCCAGTAGGCGAGTTGGGCGGGAATCGTCTCGTCGCCGATCAGGCGGAAGCACTCGTGCCAGTTGGACTCGTCGCGGGCGACGGCCGGCGGCACGCCCTTGGCGTAGGACAGCCAGTTCTGCTCGACCTCGGCCACGTGCTTGAGGAGTCCGGAGAGGGAGAGCTCGCTCGCGCTCGGCCTGCTCGCCGCCTGCTCCTCGGTGAGGCCGAGCAGCGAACGGCGGATGCCGCCGCGCCCCTCGTCCAGGAATCCGAGCAGCGCGCCGAGCTCGTCGCCGTGAGCCTCTGCGGGTACGTGAGCCACCATGACGGGACCGCCCTTTCGATCCGGAGCCGGCCCTTCGCCGACTTCCTGCGACCGAATCTACGGACCCTTGCGGTCAGTCCCTGTCCGCAACGAGCGGCCACATCCTCAGAGCGGGAAACCGGCCCTGCCGTGCTGCACGGAGATCCACTTCTGGGTGGTGAAAGCGTCCACGGCCGAGTCGCCGTTGAGCCGGCCGAGCCCGGAGTTGCGCTCGCCGCCGAAGGCGACCGACGGATCGTCCTGCACCGTCGCGTCGTTGACGTGGAACATGCCGGTCTCCACCCGCCGCGCGAAGCGCACCCCACGCTCCACATCCGCCGTGTGCACGGCCCCGCCGAGCCCGTACAGGGTGTCGTTCGCCAGGCGTACGGCATGCTCCTCGCCGTCGAAGGGGATGAGCAGCGCGACCGGCCCGAAGATCTCCTGGCGAAGGACCGGGGAGTCCACCGGAAGGCCGGTGAGCACCGTCGGCTCGACCAGATTGCCGACCGTGCGGCCGTGCAGCAGGGCCGTCGCGCCCTCGGCGAGCGCCAGGTCGACGGTGGCGGCGATGGCCTCGGCCTGCGAGGCGTTGATGACCGGGCCTATCTGGGTGCCCGGTTCGCGCGGGTCGCCGGTCTTCAGGGCCCGGACCTTGGCGAGGAACTTCTCGGTGAACTCGGCCTCGACGGAGCGGTCGACCAGGATGCGGTTGGCGGCCATGCAGACCTGCCCCTGGTTCACGAAGCGGCTGAAGACCGCCGCGTCCACCGCGTAGTCCACATCCGCGTCGTCGAGGACCACCAGGGCGCTGTTGCCGCCGAGTTGGAGCACCGAGCGCTTGAAGTGGCTCGCCGTCACGGCCGCCACATGCCGTCCGACGCGGTCCGAACCGGAGAACGAGATGACCTTCGGCACGGGGTGCTCGAGCAGCGCGTCCCCGATCTCCGCGATGTCCGTGACCACCACGTTGAGCAGGCCCTTCGGCAGGCCCGCGGCCTCGAAGACCCGGGCGACCAGGCCGCCGCCGACCACCGGGGTGTTCTGGTTGGGCTTCACCACGACACCGTTGCCAAGGGCCAGGGCGGGGGCGACGGACTTGAGCGTGATGAGGAAGGGGAAGTTGAACGGGCCGACCACCCCGACCACCCCGACCGGGAGCCGGACCAGGCGGTTCTCCCGCCCCGGGGTCGGCGAGGGCACGATGCGCCCCTCCGGGCGGAGCGCCAACTGCACGGCCTCACGCAGGAATTCCTTCGCCAGATGGACCTCGAGGGAGGCCTTCAGACGGGTCCCGCCGAGCTCGTCGACGATCGCCTCGACGATGTCGTCCTCGTACTCCTCGGTGACCTTCAGGGCCCGCTCGATGACGTCGCGACGGGTGAAGGGACTCTCGGCGGCCCAGGCCTGCTGGGCGCGCTCGGCCGCCCGATAGGCCTCGTCGACCTCGTAGCGCGTGGCCACCGTGATCGCGGCGAGCTTCTCACCGTTGTACGGATTGAAGTCGATGATGTCCCACGAGCCGTTGCCGGAGCGCCACTCGCCGTCGATGTACTGGTGCGCCAGGTCGGTGAAGAAGGACATGCGACCCCTTACCCGGGCGCCGGTGCGCCGTCGATACCCCTGCTGCTTCCCTGAGTTGCTGCTGGGCTGCCTCTGCGTCTGATGTCACGTCATCGTACTGGCGTTTCACGAGAGTTGGAGTAGACCACGCAGAAGATCTCGGGTGTCCGATGGCGAGGGGCTGTCTTCGATCAGACCCTCCATCGCCCTTTCGTACTGGGCCACTTCCTCGCCCTTGTCGAGGTAGAGGGCGCTGGTGAGCTGTTCCAGATACACCACGTCCGAGAGGTCGGACTCCGGGAAGCGAAGCAGCGCGAAGGAACCGGACTCGCCGGAGTGGCCGCCGAAGCTGAACGGCATCACCTGGAGCGTCACGTTCGGCCGCTCGGAGATCTCGATCAGATGCTCCAACTGCCCCCGCATGACCTCGCGGTCGCCGTACGGGCGCCGCAGCGCCGCCTCGTCGAGGATGCAGTGCAGGCGCGGGGCGCGCTCGGAGACGAGTATCTTCTGGCGCTCGAGCCGCAGGGCGACACGGCGGTCGATCTCGGCCCCGGTCAGGTCACCGCCGCCGCGCTCGACCACGGCGTGCGCATACGCCTCGGTCTGCAGGAGTCCGTGCACGAACTGGACCTCGTAGACCCGCAGCAGGGATGCGGCGCCCTCGAGTCCGACGTACGTCTGGAACCAGCCGGGCAGGACGTCCGAGTAACTGTGCCACCAGCCCGCGACGTTGGCCTCCTTGGCGAGGCCGAGCAGCGGCCCGCGTTCGGCCTCGGCGGAGACTCCGTACAGCGTCAGCAAGTCCTCGACGTCCCTCGCCTTGAAGCTCACCCGACCCAACTCCATGCGGCTGATCTTGGATTCCGATGCACGGATCGAGTAGCCGGCCTGTTCCCGGGTTATGCCGCGCGACTCGCGCAGCCGGCGCAGCTGCGAACCGAGCAGGATCCGGCGCACCACCGACCCGCCACCGGCCTCGACGGCGCCCGATCCCGGCGATCCCCACGGCTGCCCTGCAGTCACTGCGTCAACCCTCCCCATCACTCAGGCCCCGGATTCTGCCATTAAACGCTCCACCCCGTACACGATCGGTTACGGAAACAGGTCCCTCACAGAACAGCTACGAAAGAAGTCACAGGAAGAAATGACCTGGAACCGGTACGGGATCGTCCAACTCCGGCGCGTGCACGTGCATCTGCCCTTGCATCCGCCCTACGCATTCGGAACGATGGGCCGCGCGCACCACCGCAACATCGCTACCGCCGCGAAACCGGGGAGTGCCTCGCATGGGGACGAACGGATCAACCATGCTCGAGCCGTTAAGGCAGGGGCTACCCCCCATCGACCCCTCGGCCGTGTCGAGCGCAGCCGTCTGCTCGCTGCCCGCGCGGTACGACGCGGTGCGCGGGGCCCGCCGCTTCACCCGCCGGACCCTCGACAACTGGCAGCTCGGCGAGCGCTTCGACGACGTCGCCCTGGTCGTGTCCGAACTCGTCACCAACGCCCTGCGGCACGCGCTGCCCGCCGACACCCCGCGCGACGACGAGCCTCCCGTACGACTGCATCTCATGCACTGGACCTCGCGCCTGGTGTGTGCCGTGCGCGACCCCAGCCGGGAGTCGCCCGCCACTCCGGACGACGAGGAACTGGCCGATTTCTCCGCCGAGTCGGGGCGCGGACTCTTCCTCGTCGACTCGTTCAGCGACAGCTGGGGCTGGCATCCGCTGGCCGGGCGGCTGAGCGGGAAGGTCGTCTGGGCGCTCTTCCGGCTGACCGAAGAGAGCTGACGCCTGCGCGGGGCGGCGGGACGGCGCCGGCCGCGCGGGCGGGGAATCTGGTACGAGCCGGTCAGCTGCCGGCTATGAGGTGGTCGAACTCCCCGTCCTTCACGCCGAGGAGCATCGCCTCTATCTCGGCCCGGGTGTAGACCAGGGCCGGCCCGTCCGGGAAGCGCGAGTTGCGCACGGCGACGTCGCCGCCGGGGAGCCGGGCGAATTCCACACAGGAACCCTGTGAGTTGCTGTGCCTGCTCTTCTGCCAGACGGCACCGTGGAGCTCTGTGGCCGCCATGCCGTTGTACGCGTGGTGCACAGGACGCTCCCGTGAACTGTCCCCGTGGGACGGTGACTGATGAGGCAACATTGATGCAGCGGTCAACTGCCCTGGATCATAGCTGTGTTCACATGCCGATGCATGGGCAGATGCACGTGCACGCGGGGTGTTTGCCTGGTTACAGCCCTTGTCGACCCCTTGCCGAGCTTCGCACGGGGCCCTCACCCGACCCTCACAAACCCGCTCCGGCCGCGGCCCCTTTGGTAGCTTGGCCCGGCTTCGATCCGAGGCCCACGAACTCTCATTGGGGGACTTTCCAGTGCTGAAGCACGTACGCACCTGCGCCGCCGCCGCGGCCGTCGCCGCCGTTCTCGCCGTGAGCGGATGCAGCAGCGACAGCGGGGACGACGGCAAGAAGGACGAGAAGCCGTCGGCGAGCGACAACGGCCAGGGCACGTCCGGCGGTTCGGGCGAGACCGAGGCTCCGGACGGCGGCGCGACGGGCAGCATCGAGGGCAGCTGGGCCACGGTGGCGGACGGCAAGCCGCTCGCCCTCGTCGTCCAGGGCACCCGGGTGGCCATCGCCGGCGCCCATGTGTGCAGCGGGACCGCCACCGAGGAGGCCGGCGAGCAGACGCTCAAGCTGTCCTGCAAGGACGGCAACACCGACCGTACGAAGGGTGTCGTCACCTCGGCCGACGACAAGACCCTGAAGGTCAAGTGGGACGGCGCCGGCGAGGAGACCTTCGCCAAGGCCGACGGCAAAGAGCTGCCGGAGGGCCTGCCGACGGAGGGGCTGCCCAACTCCTGAGCGGGGTGCGGTAGTCAGCGGGGCGAGGGTCCGTCCGGGGGTTGCTGGGTGCCGGCGGGCGGCTTCGTGTCCCTGGACGGCTGTGCCGAACTGTCCGTTCCGTGCACGGACATGGGGACGTCCGTGGTGCCCAGGGCGTCCGACAGTTCGCAGAAGGACTCCATCAGCAGGTCCGCGCCCTGCCGCACGACGCGGTCCGGGACGCCCTCACCCGTCCATGCGTCCAGGGCCGCGCGGATGGGCGCCCAGTCGGGGACGCGGCGTTCGCGCACCGCGCGCGCCGCGTCCTTCGTGCCCTCCTCGATCGCGTCGGCGAGGTGCGCCGCGGACGGCACGGGTGTGGTGCCGTGCTCCGGCAGATGTGCCTCCATCAGCATGGCCGCGCGGGCGATCTGCGCCAGCGCGTGCTCGGCGTCGTCCGCCGCGGAGTGCGAGAGGCCGCGGTGACGCACCGGTTCGCTCTGCGCCCTGGCCACCGCGTCCTGCCAGGCCAGTCTGGCGGTACGGGCGTCGAGCAGGGTGTCCCGTACGGCACTGTCGGGATGGTCCGCGGGCTCCGCGTAGTGGCGGACCACGGCCGCGGCGTATCTGCCGTCCGCGGCCAGCCAGTCGGCGAGCCGGTTGCGCAGCCGGGGCGTCTCCCAGGCCGGGTAGAGCGCGTAACCCAGCATCGCGAGCAGTCCGCCGACCAAGGTCAGGAGCACGCGCTCCGGGACGGTCTGGGTCCAGGCCTCGCCGCCCATGCCGAGCAGGAAGACGACGTACGCGGAGATGGTCACCTGGGAGACCGCGTATCCCGTACGCATCAGCAGGTACGTCAGGCCCGCGCAGACGATCGCGAGCGTACCGGCGAGCGCGGCGTCGGGGCTGAGCAGCTGCACGATGCCGGTGGCCAGGCCCACCCCGAGCAGAGTGCCGCCGAAACGGGCGACGGCGCGGCCGTACGTCTGGGAGAAGTCCGGGCGCATCACCATCACGGACGTCATCGGGGCCCAGTAACCGTGTCCGAGCGGCAGTGCGTCGCCGATCAGATAGCCGGCGACGCCGACCGCCGTGACCCGGATCGCGTGCCGGCGCACCGGGCCGTTCCGCCGGAGCTGATCGCGCATGGCGCGCAGGGCGAGCGGGATCAGGGCGAGGAGTGAGGGGCGGACGAGGAGGGCGGGGCGGGGGGCTTCGGAGTCGCCCGGGTCGCCCGGGTTGTTCGGGTCACTCGGCTCAGTTGTTTCGCCCGGACCCGGATGTTGCGGCTCGTCGGCGTCGTCCCGGTCGGCGGGAACGCTGACCTTCGGGGTGGGGCGGGTCTCGGACGCCGTGGCGTCGTACGGGGTGGACGGCTCGCCGGGCCCGGGGTCGGTCCCCTCTGTCTTCGCCGACGCGTCGGGCGGCGTCGCCGACGAGGCCGGGGCGTCCGGGCCCTTCGGCGCCGATGTCGGGGCGTAGGGATCGTCGGCGAGCAGGCCGGGCAGCAGCGTGGCCCAGCGGCTGCCCGGGCCGTGGTCCGGGTCCGGTGGCGCGCCGGCCGCCTCCGCGACGTCGTCGAGCAGGGCGGTGAGGCGGACCGCTGCCCGGTGGGCCGGGCCGGTCAGTACGGCCTCCGTGTCCGGTGTGCGCAGCACGGCGAGCGCCGGCGGCGGCAGGCGTACGGGCTCGCCGTGCCGGACCGCGCGGGCCGCGGCGTCGAGGACCTGGCCCGCGGCGGCGAGCAGCTCGCGGACCCGTTCGCGGTCCGGGCCCTCCTCCGGTACGCCCACGGCGGGGTCCGCGAGAGAGGCGAGCACCGGGCGGATGCGTTCGGCGAGGCCGCGGGAGCCGCGCAGGTCGGCGGGCCGTCTGCGGGCCTGGCGCCGGGTCACGGCGGCGGCGTCCCTGGCGGTCATCAGCGGCGCGGGGTCGAACGGCGCGACCGGATCGTGCCGCAGGCGGCGCGCGTAGTCCGCCTCCGCGGCCAGCGCGTCCGCCAGGGCGTCACGCTGCGCACCCCATCTGCGGACCGGGAACAGCACGATCAGCGCGGCCTGCACCAGACCGCCGCAGACGATCATCGCGGCGTGGCCCGCGGCCTCCAGGATGCTGGTGGGCAGGGTGATGGTGATCAGCATGATCGCCACGTTGGAGGAGGCCAGGATGCCGACGGTCGGGCCGGCCGACCAGCTCAGCCCGGCGAGGAAGATCCACAGCGCGAGCAGGGCGAGGAAGAGCACGGGTCTGGGGCCGGCGAGATAGCCGAGGAAGGTACTGATCCCGAGGCTCACGCCGGATGCGAGAGCGAGCACGGGCCGCGGCCGCCAGCTGCGCTGGAACGTCGCGATGGCCGCCTGGAACGCGCCGAAAGCGGAGCTCGCGGCGGCGGCGGGGCCGAACAGCTCGAGGCTCACGCCGACGATGACGGCGAGGCCGACGGCGGCCCGTACCGCGATCAGCGGCTCGAGCCGCTTCCGCTCCACGCTCAGCCCGGAGCGGGCGGTGTCACGAAACGCTCGCAGCCAGCTCATTTGGCGAGAATAAGACCGATCGAGCCCGTCCGATGCTCGAGCACGAAGACCACCGGGACCACATCAAGCCCGTCCGGCGATTGCGGACGAGGCCGCCAGGCCGATCGCCTGGAACGGGACCGGCTAGAAGCCGGTTGCGCGCTCCGCGGCTCGCGCTCCGTCGTGCCAACCCGCGAGGTCGTCGGCGCCGCGGACTCGCGTGGACGTCGTGTCGGGGAACAGTTTCTGTGCCCGCGCAGCCACCGCGGCGTCCCGCGCGGTGACCGCAGGGAGGAGATCCCGCGGCGCCTCCTCCTCCGCCTCGCGCGCCGTCGCCGCGAGGCGGTGGCCGATGCGGTCCGCGTACGCGAGCTGGAACGACTGGCGGAAGGTCTTCGTCCGGCGGCGGCCCGCCGCCCGCTGCTCCGCCTCCGCGACGGTCATCGCAGCCGTGCCCTGCACCAGCAGCGAGGCGTACAGGACCTCCACCGCCGCCAGGTCGCTCCCGTACCCGATCACGGTCGAGAAGCCGAACGGCTCGCTCCAGACCGCCCGGCAGTGGTTCGCACGGGCCACCGCGTCCAGGAGGATCGCCTGGGCCGTCTCGTACGGCCGCTCGACACCGATCCGGCAGGCGGCGGGGGTGTCCGCGGCCGGGGCGTGCCCGGCCAGGGCCGCCGCGTCCAGGCTGTGCCGGGCCATCAGCTCCTGCGCCTTGGCGCTGAGCGCCTCGGCCTCCGCGGGATAGCCGGTGGCCTCCGCCTTGGCGAGCAGTGCCCGGATCCGGGCGGGGACACGAGCCTCCGGGTGCGGCGGCGGTACGTGTACGGGGGTGCCGGGGGCCGGGCCGACCGGCTCGATCGCGGGCAGCGCGAGCAGCAGGCGGTACAGCTCGAGCAGTGCCGTGGCGTACAGGAAGGGATCGCGGGGCGGGTCGCCTGCGGGCAGGTCGTCGAGCTGTTCACGCCAGCCGGGCGGGAGGGCGGCGGGATCCGTGCCGTAGGTGCCGGTCTCGTGCCTGATCAGTTCCGCCGCGAGGGAGACGGGGTCGGGGCCGAGCTCGCGCCGCACCATGCGGATCACGTCGACGGGCTGCCAACCGCGCTGCCAGGCCCTGCGGACGAAGTCCGTGCCCCTCCGGAACGCTTCCGTCCGGTCCTCGCCGCGGGCGGCGAGGAGCGCGGCACCGGTGTCGAGACCGGTGTCGTCGCGGCGGCCGGCCGGGGCCGAGTAGAGGGCCGCGGCGAAGGCCCGGTCCACCACGGTCTCGGTCGCCATGCGGCTGCCTCCTGCAGGGGTCGTCGGGTGGGTCTCGTGTGCTCGAGGGCTTGTCCTCGTGTGCGCTTCAACGCTCACACTCACCGACAAGTGCCCGCGCCCCGGATCGGGGCCGGATCAGGGAGGAACCGTATGCGTTACCGCACCATCGGCACGGACCCGGGTACCCGGCGCGAGGTGAGCGTGCTCGGCCTCGGGGCCATGCTGTTCGGCACCAGGACGGACGAGAAGACCTCGTTCGCGCTGCTCGACCGGTATGTGGAGGCGGGCGGCACCTTCATCGACACCTCCGACAACTATGCCTTCTGGGAGAACGGCGGCCAGGGCGGCGAGAGCGAGCGGGTGCTCGGACGCTGGCTGGCCGACCGGGGGATCCGCGACGAGGTCGTCATCGCCAGCAAGCTCGGCGCCCGGCCGCTCGCCCCCGGCACCGGTTACGTCGACAATCCCGAGGGCCTCTCCGCGCGCGTGATCCGCGAATCCGCCGAGGCCGGCCGGGAGCGGCTCGGGGTGGAGAAGCTCGATCTGCTGTACGCGCACATCGAGGACACCTCGGTGCCGCTCGAGGAGACCGTGCACGGGTTCGCGGAACTCGTATCCGAGGGCACGGTCGGCCTGCTCGGCGTGAGCAACCACTGGGCCTGGCGGGTCGAGCGGGCGCGGGGGATCGCCGCGGCGGCGGGGCTGCCGGGGTACGAGGTGCTGCAGTACCACCACACGTATCTGCGGCGGCGTACGGATCTGCCGGGTGAGCTGTCGCCGGACGGATCGCAGGGGGTGGTCGGGGGCGATCTGCTGAGCTACGTCCGCGAGTCGCCCGAGCTGGCGCTTGTCGCGTACACGCCGCTGCTGGCGGGGGCGTACGCGCGCGTGGACCGGCCGCTGCCGGCGGAGATCGCGGATCATCCCGGTACGGGGGCGCGGCTTGCCGCGCTGCGGGAGGTGGCGGCGGAGACGGGGGCGACGGTCCAGCAGGTGGTGCTGGCGTGGTTGATCGCGGCGGACGTTCCGTCCATTCCCTTGGTGGGGGCGTCTTCGGTGGCGCAGCTCGACGAGAGTCTGGAGGCGGTTGAGCTGGTGCTCTCGGGGGAGCAGGTCGCTCGGCTGTCGGGGGCGGGGGGTTGAGTTGGGTTTTGGCCGCGGGCCTCGTCGTGGTCCAGGCCGGGTCGGCCTGCGGCCTCGTCCTCAATCGCCGGACGGGCTTTCTTTGGCCCTGGCGGGCCTCGTCCTCAGACGCCGGACCGGCTCCATCTGTCGCCGGACGGGCTCTGTCTGTCGGAGTGGTTGTCAGTGGGGGCTGTTTCAATCGGGGGATGGGTGTGCGGTGGGTGGTTTCGGGGGGTGAAGGTGGGGGCGAGGTGGTGGTCGTGCCGGTGCGGGGGGACGGGGTGGTCGATGGGGCGGCCGTGCGGGAGGTGGATCTGGCGGCGGCGGTGCGGGCGCGGCCGGATGCGGTGCGGTGGGTGTGGCGGTCGACCGCCGATACGTATCCGCGGCTGCTCGCCGCCGGCGTCCGGGTCGATCGGTGCTACGACATCGAGGTCGCCGAGTCCTTGCTGCTCGGGCACGAGGGGCGGCTCGGCGAGCCGCGGTCGGCCGCCGCCGCGTTCGCGCGGCTGCACGGGCTGCCGGTGCCGGACGACCCGCCGCAGCGGGCCGTGGAGCGGGGCGCCGGCGCCCAGTCCGCGCTCTTCGAGCCCGATTCCGAGTCCAGGCAGCTCCCGCTGGAAGGCCTCCTCGAGGTCTACGCGGACCAGCTGCGCCGGCACCGGCGGACCGAGCATCCCGACCGTATGCGGCTGCTCACCGCGGCCGAGTCCGCGGGCATGCTGGTCGCGGCGGAGATGAACGCCACGGGCCTGCCCTGGCGCGCGGACGTGCACCGCCGGGTGCTCGACGATCTGCTCGGCGAGCGGTACGCGGGCGGGGGCGAGCCGCGGCGGCTCGCGGAGCTTGCGGGCGAGGTGTCGGCGGCGTTCGGCCGGCGGGTGCGGCCCGATCTGCCGGCGGACGTCCTGAAGGCGTTCGCGCAAGCCGGCATCCGGATCAAGTCCACCCGCCGCTGGGAGTTGGAGCCGCTCGACCATCCCGCCGTGCGGCCGCTCCTCGAATACAAGCGGCTGTACCGGATCTGGGTGGCGCACGGCTGGTCCTGGCTGCAGGACTGGGTGGCGGACGGCCGGTTCCGTCCCGCGTATCTGCCCGGCGGCACGGTCACCGGTCGCTGGGTGACCAACGGCGGCGGGGCCCTGCAGATCCCGAAGGTGATCCGCCGCGCCGTGGTGGCCGACCCCGGCTGGCGGCTCGTCGTGGCGGACGCGGACCAGATGGAGCCGCGGGTCCTTGCCGCGATCTCGCACGATCCCGGTCTGATGGAGGTCGCCTCGCGTCCGGGCGACCTCTACCAGGCGGTCTCCGACCGGGCGTTCGCCGGTGACCGGGAGGCCGCGAAGCTGGCGGTGCTCGGCGCGGTCTACGGCCAGACGTCCGGCGACGGCCTGAAGAATCTGGCCCAGCTGCGCCGCCGCTTCCCGCGCGCGGTGGCGTATGTGGACGAGGCGGCGCGGGCCGGCGAGGAGGGCCGGCTCGTACGGACCTGGCTGGGCCGCACCTGTCCGCCGGCGCCCGGGTCCGACGTACGGGAGGAGGCGGGGATTCCGCAGGAGGACGCGGGAGCCGGGGAGGCGCGCGAGGACGAGTGGGTGCCGGGGTACGCGTCGACGAATGTCCGGGCCCGCGGCCGTTTCGCGCGGAACTTCGTGGTGCAGGGCAGTGCGGCGGACTGGACGCTGCTGATGCTCGCGGCGCTGCGGAAGGCGCTGAGTGAAGGGGGGATGAGTGCGGAGGTGGTGTTCTTCCAGCACGACGAGGTGATCGTGCACTGTCCTCTGGCCGAGGCGGATGCGGTGGTCGCGGCGATCTCGGCGGCGGCGGACGAGGCGAGGCGGATCGCCTTCGGCCCGGTGCCGGTGCGGTTTCCGTTCAGCACGGCGGTGGTGGAGTGCTACGCGGACGCGAAGTAGCGCAGGGCTTTTCGTGCACGACCTCGACCGTGCCCAGCTCGGTTGACACGTACACGCGGCGTAGATCATGATTCCACTAGTTGACTAGTGGAATCATGGGGATCGAGGGGAAGCGCGTGTCAGACACCGAACTCCCGGGTGGACCGCCCGGGGCCTGGGCGCTCGAGGCTCGTGGGCTCGGGAAGCGATACCGGCGCGGCTGGGCGCTGCGGGACTGTTCCTTCCGGCTGCCGGCGGGGCGTATCTGCGGCCTCGTCGGGCCGAACGGCGCGGGCAAGACCACCCTGTTGAAGCTCGCCGCGCAGCAGGCGACGGCGACCGAGGGGCGGCTCGCGACGTTCGGGGTGCCGGCCGCCGACTCCGCCGCACTCCCCCGGTTCGCGTATCTCGGGCAGGACAAGCCGCTGTTCAAGCGGTTCACCGTGGCCGAGACGCTGCGGATGGGCCGCGAGCTCAATCCCCGCTGGGACGGCGCCGAGGCGGAGCGGATCGTACGCGCCGGCGACATCCCCCTGGACGCCAGGATCGGCACGCTCTCCGGTGGCCAGCACACCCGGGTCGCCTTCGCGCTCGCCTTCGGCAAGCGTCCCGAACTGCTGCTGCTCGACGAGCCGATGGCCGATCTCGACCCGGTCGCGCGGGACGAGATGAGCGGTCTGCTGATGGCCGAGGCGACCGAGCGGGGCACCACGGTGCTGATGTCCTCCCATGTGCTCACCGACCTCGAGGACATGTGCGACCACCTGCTTGTCGTCGCGCGCGGCCGGCTCCGCCTGGCCGGCGACGTCGACACCCTCGTACCGGCGCACACCCTGGTCACCGGCCTCGCCGAGGACGGCCGCGCGCCCGCGGCACTCGACGCCCACACCGTGATCGAAACCCGGGTGCAGGGACGGCAGTTCCACGCTCTCGTACGACCCGCAGGTGAGCTGTCCGACGACTGGGAGACCGCCGAGCCCAGCATGGAGGAAGTCCTCCTGGCGCATCTGCGCGCACCGGACGCCCCCGCGCTGCTCACCGGCGCCTCCGACCCCGATGCCGAAGGGAACTCCGCCGCATGAGCGCCGTCCTCACCGAAACCCCCGGCCCCGGTGCCGGGCACGCACCTCGACGGCGCCTGCCGCGCGGCCTCGCCTGGCTGGTGCTCACCCAGCACCGCACCCTGACGTATCTGTATCTCGCGGTCCTGGTCCTCGGGCCGCTCTGGATCCTGTACCAGCACCACCGCATGGCCGGCCAGATCGACGCCGGCATCTCCGGCGCGGACGCCAGGATGCAGCTCGCGGGCAACAGCGGATTCGACCAACTGGCCGCCGGGCTCACCTCGTTGCCCGTACTCATCGCGGTGTTCGCCGCGGCCCCGCTGCTCGCCGGCGACCGGGAGCACGGCACGGTGCAGCTGGTGACCACGCAGTCGGTGACGCGCGGCCGGTGGGTCGCCGCGAAGGTGCTGTGGTGCCTGGGCCTCACCGGGGTGGCCGGCATCGTGCTGTCCGTGCTGTTCACCTGGTCGTGGCGCTCGCACCGGGAGTACGTGATGACCTCCTGGCTCGACGGCCAGATCTTCGACAACACCGGTCCGGTGTTCCCTGCCCTGTGTCTGTTCCTCGCCGCCGCCGGGATGACGGTGGGGCTGCTGGTCAAGCGGCAGTTGGCCGCGATGGGGATCACCTTCGTGTTCTGCTTCGCGGTGCAGATCGTGTGGGCCGAGGTCCGCGACCGGTTCGCGGCCACCCGTACCGTCTCGTTCCCGATCGACTCCGGCGAGCCGGCCGTGCTGGACAACGCCTACGAGGTGGACCGCTGGATCGGCACGGCCGACGGCAAGCTGTTCGGCTGGGGCCACTGCGCGGAGCCGACCGAGGCCGCGTCGGACGCCTGCATCAAGCAGAACGGCATCGTCAACGACGTGGTGGAGTACCTGGGTTACGACCAGATGGGCGCCCTGCAGTGGACCGGCGCGGGCATCCTGCTCGCGGGGGCGGCGCTGCTCACCGCGTTCACCGTGTGGCGGGTCGCCCGGACACCGCTGTAGGTCACGGCCCGGGGGACCGGGCCTTCGTACGGTGTCGGAAGTCCAGTAGGTCCAGTAGGTCCAGTAGGAGGAGAGGGCGGTGGTCGTGTTCCGGATCGACCGGCGCAGCGGAGTGGCGACGTATCTGCAGATCGTCCGCCAGGTCGAACAGGCGCTGCGGATGGGCGCGTTGGAAGAGGGCGACCGGCTGCCCACGGCCGCGCAGGTGGCGGCGGCCACCAAGGTCAATCCGAACACGACGCTCAAGGCGTACCGCGAGTTGGAGCGCAGGGGGCTCGCCGAAGTCCGCCAGGGCGCGGGCACGTTCATCACCCGCTCCCTCGCCCGCGCGGAGTCGGAGCCGGACTCACCGCTGCGTGCGGCGCTCGCCGAGTGGATGACCCGGGCGCAGGCACAGGGGCTCGGCCCCGAGGACGTCCGGGCGCTCTTCGATTCGGTGCACGAGGCGGCGTATCCGGCGGGCGGGGGGAGCGGGTCGTAGGGCCAGGACTGGTCGGGGGGTCAGGACTGGTCGGGGGTTCCGTCCAGGATCACGACGTACTTGCCGCGGGCCGGGGTCTCGTCGATGAGGGTCCAGTCGGCCGTGAGGTGGCCGAGGGCGGACCAGGGCTCGCCGACGGGGCCCTCGCCGATGCCCTCGTTCGTCAGGACGCGGTTGATACGGAACGTCAGCGGGCCGGGCTCGACCACGATGTCCGTGGTGCGCGGGCCGGACTCCGTGCGGGTCGTACGGAACTCCGCGGCGGTGTGCGCGGCGCCCGTGTAGTGGTGGGCCACCGACGGGTCGGGGGTGTTGCTCTCGCGCTGGGCCTGGGCCTCCGTCTCGCCGAGGAAGAGGGCGCAGAGCTGGGTGACGAAGACCGGGTCGTGGGCGGCGTCGTAGATCCAGCGGGTGCCGAGGACGCCGTGCTCGGCGGTGCCGAGGAGGGCTTCGTCGGGGGCGTCGGGGAGCGGTGCGCCGCGGTAGGTGAGCGGGGCGAGGTAGTACTGCGGGGTCTCGCCCGCGGTGTCGCCGACGACCATGAGCTCGATGCCGACCTCGCCCGCGGGGTCGTCCAGGCGGAAGCCGCCGAGGCGGGTCAGGGTGGCCGGGGACGGAGCCTTGCCCTTCGCCTGGTACCAGGGCCTGCTGGGCAGCCAGTCGCTGATCAGGTCGAGCTTGGTGGGGGTCAGGGTTGTTCGGTGCACGATCGCCATGTCAGCCACGGTAGCCCTCCCGGGTAGGGGGCGGGGGATCGGTCTGGACTGCGTCCGCGGCTTGTTCTTGTGCGCGGCCTTGCCGCGCGGGGCGCTTGTCCTCAAACGCCGGACGGGCTTCATTACACGCCCGACGGGCCTCGTTTTGGTCTGCAACCACGGCTCCCCCTGTGCGCAGCCATGCCGCGCGGGGCGCTTGTCCTCAAACGCCGGACGGGCTCCATTACACGCCCGACGGGCTTCGTTGAACGCCGGGCGGGCAGGCGCTACTTGCGTAGCAGGTTCCAGCGGGTGGTGCGGGACTTGGAGGCGGAGAGCAGGGCGTCTATGGTGGTCAACTTGACGCGGGGGCGGCCCTGTTCGTGGCCGAGGGTGGTTTCCGCGTGGTGGATGGCCGCAAGGCCGCGCGCGTCCACGACGCGGCGGTTGCGGGCGCGGACGAAGCGGGTGAAGGACTTCGGCTCCCTCGTGGGGGCCGGCAGCGCGCCCGCGACCGCGTCGGCGAGCAGCGTGCCGACCGTCTCCGCCGCACAGGTGCGGTTCGCGCCGATGCCGCCCGAAGGGCCGCGCTTGATCCAGCCGACCACATAGGTGCCCGGCATTCCGGCGACCCGTCCGCCCTCGTGCGGCACCGTGCCCGCGGCCTCGTCGAACGGCAGTCCGGCGACCGGCATCCCGCGGTAGCCGATCGCCCGCAGCATCAGACCGGTCAGGATCTCCGTGATCTCCGTACCGCCACCGCCCTGCGTACCGTCACCGGCCCGCGCACCGCCGCCGTCACCGCCCCCGGTGACCCGTACGCCCCGAACGGCCGGGTCATCGGCCGGAGTTGAGCCGGCGACCAGTTCGGTGGACGAGGAGTGGAAGCGCAGGACGATACGGCGGCCCGGCGCGGGCGGCGCCGTGAGGTCCGGCGTGGTGCGGGTGACGCCCTGCAGCAGCCCCGCCTTGTCGGACGCCGCCGCCGCGTCGATCGTGGTCCCGATGCGCGGATCGTGGTCGTCGACGAGCAGGTCGACACCGGGCAGATGCTTGAGGGCGAGCAGTTCGGACCGGGTGTACGCCGCGTCCTCGGGGCCGCGGCGGCCGAGTACGACGACCTCGCGCACCTTGCTGTCGCGCAGCGCGGCGAGCGCATGGTCCGCGATGTCCGTGCCTGCCAGCTGCTCCGGGTCCGCGACCAGGATGCGCGCCACGTCCAGGGCGACATTTCCGTTGCCGACGACCACGACGCGTTCCGTACCCAGATCGGGGGCGTCGGGCGCGGCCTCGGGGTGGCCGTTGTACCAGGAGACGAACGCGGTGGCCGAGACACTGCCGGGCAGATCCTCGCCCGGGATGCCGAGCCGGCGGTCCGTGGAGGCACCCACCGCGTAGATCACCGCGTCGTGGTGCGCGGCGAGTTCCTCCGCCGTGAGGTGCTTGCCGATCTCGACCCCCAGATGCATCCGGACCCGGGGGTGGTCGTGGAAGCGCGCGAAGGTGTCGCCGACCTTCTTGGTCGCGGGGTGGTCCGGTGCGACTCCGTAACGCACCAGACCTCCCGCCACCGGGAGCCGGTCGACGAGGGTGACCTCGGCGTTGGTGTGCAGAAGCAGGTCCTCGGCCGCGTACATGCCGGCCGGTCCGGTGCCGACCACAGCCACCCGGAGCCGCGCGAAGTCGGGCGGCAGGACCCGGTCGAACGCAGGCCGCCCCCAGGCGTGGAAGTTCGGACTGCCGGCGGCGGGCTGAGCGGCCTCCCGTACCGGAACGGCCTGTTCACCCGTCGCGTCACCGGTCACGTCACCGGTCGCGGCCGAATCCGCATCCTCGGCGCGAGCCCCCGGCCCCGTCTCGTAGTACTCCGCATTGAGCCGGATGTACTCCCGCTGCCCGCCCATCAGACTGTCCGCCGGGAAGATCGCGTCCACCGGGCAGGCGTCCGCGCAGGCCCCGCAGTCGATGCAGGCCTTCGGATCGACGTGCAGCATCTCGGTGCTGCCGAACGCCCGCTCCTCGGGAGTCGGATGGATGCAGTTGACCGGGCAGACGGCGATACAGGTCGCATCGCTGCAGCAGGTCTGGGTGATGGCGTAGGTCATGGTCCGGTCCCGGTGCGAAGAAGCCGAAGAAGAAGCCGAAGAAGAAGCCGAAAAGGAGACGTGGTTGCGGCAGCCCGGTCGTCAGATCAGGTTCGCGCGCTTGTAGAAGTACAGGGCCGGCTTGGTGAGCAGGCGGGCCGAGGCGAGGAACTCCATCAGGCCGGCGCAGCTCGAGCGCATCATCGACTTGTGGTGCTCATTGGCCGCGGCCTCGGCGAGGGCGCGCTCGGAGTCGAGGCCCGCGTTCTTGTAGACCTTCTTGTTCACCATGCTGGTGACGATGACGTACGCGGCGATCGCGATCACCAGGGAGCTGATCCGGCGGCGGACGAAGCCCGCCTTCCGCATCCGCTTGCGCGTCTCGTCGCGGGCGAACTTCATGTGGCGGGACTCCTCGACCACATGGATGTTGTTGATGGTCCGTACGAACGGCACCACCCGCTCGTCCCGCATCCAGTCCCGCTGCATGACGTCGAGGACTTCCTCGGCCACCAGGATCGCCGCATACGCGGACTCGCCGAAGGCCAACGTCTTGAAGGCGCGCCCGAGTTCGACGGCCGCGCGGTGCGGGCGGTACGGCGGGGCCTGCAGCTTCTCGGCGCCGCGCGCGAACATGATCGAGTGCCGGCACTCCTCGGCGACCTCGGTGAGCGCCCACTGGAACTGCGGATCCGTCGGGTCCTTGGCGTAGATGTCCCGCAGCACCATCTGCTGCAGGATCATCTCGAACCAGATGCCGGTGCTGGCGACCGAGGCGGCCTCCTGCCGGGTCAGCTCCTTGCGCTGCGCCTCGGTCATGTCCTGCCAGTACGCGGTGCCGTAGAGCGTGCTCCACTCCGGGCTCGCGCCGTGGAAGTCCTTGTCGAGCGGCGTGTCCCAGTCGACCTCGGTGGCCGGGTCGTACGCGAGCTTCGCCGCCGAGTCGAGCAGTCGCTGGGCGACCTCCTGGTCACTCGCCGGAAGGGACCCCGAGGGCGGAACGGTGCTGCTTGCCATGGTGCGGCTCCTCGATTCGCGTCGAGTCTGAAGATCCTTGGCCGGTGGGGCGGTTGACCGGATGTGCCGGGTACGGGGGTATGCGTGGCACACCACGGGCATACGTGCCGCAGGGGGCGGCACAAGCCCTTGTTAGACGGACCGTATAACAAGGGCGCCGGGGTGCCTACCCCCCGGTAAGAATCCAGTTGCCGCAAGGGGTTACCGGCGGGCACACCCCCGGCCTCCGCCGTGCGCGCCGAGCCCCTCCGTGAAGCGCGCGGTCAGGGCGGTCGGTGCGGTGATCGCGGTGCCGACGACCACGCCGTGCGCGCCGTGCGCGAGCGCCGCGGCGGCCTCATCGGGGGTACGGATCCGGCCCTCGGCGATGACCGGGACGCGGACGGCGGCCGCGAGCTCGGCGACGAGCTCCAGGTCGGGGCCGTCCTGCCGCGGACGGCCGGGCACGTATCCGGCCAGGGTGGTCGAGACGAGATCCGCGCCCGCCTCCGCCGCCGCGACACCCTCCGCCAGGGTCCCGACATCGGCCATCACCAGGGCGCCGGCCTCGTGCACGGCGCGGGCCAGGCCCGGGAAGGTGGTGGCGTCCGGGCGGCGCCGCTCGCCGGCGTCGGCGGCGACCACGGCCGCACCCGCCTCGACGACCGCGAGGGCGTGCCGGATCGTGGGCGTGATGTAGACGTCGTCGCCGCCGGTGCCGCCGTCCTTCCAGAGGCCGATGACCGGCAGGTCCACCGCCGCGGTGACGGCCGCGACGACCTCGGGGGCATTGGCGCGGATCGCGGCGCCACCGCCGAGCTCGGCCGAACGCGCCATCCGTACCAGCGTTTCGGTGTCCCGCATGGGGTCTCCGGGCGGCGCCTGACAGGAGACGATCAGACGGCCCGCGAGGGAGACGGTCAACTCGTGGGCGGTCCAGGGGTGTTGAGGTGCGGTCATCGATGGGCTCCCGGGTGGTGGAGGGGCAGGGTCGCGGTCAGGGCGGCGGCTCCGCGTACGGCCGCGTCGGCACCGAAGCGCGGCGGTACGGGCACGAGTCCGCGCAGCCGGGGCATCAACTCCGCCTGGAACGCGGCATCCAGGGCCTCCCGGTACAGCGCCCCGATGCCGGTCACGCCGCCGCCGACCACGACGCGGTCGGGGCCGAGGGCGTTGGCGAGGCCACCGAGCACCTGACCGGCGGCGGCCGCGCCGGTGGTGATGGCGCGCACCGCGGGCGCGTCCCCGGCCGCGGCGCGGGCGGCCACGGTCTGCAGCCGGTCGACGGGTGTCCCGGTGAGCCGCGCGTAGTGGGCGGCGATGGCCGGACCGGAGGCGATGACCTCGAGATGTCCGGTCGCCCCGCAGGTGCAGGGCAGTCCGGCCGCCGGTGCGCTGGGCAGGTGCCCGAGGTGTCCGGCGATGCCGAAGGCGCCGTGCAGCATCCGCCCGTCCACGGCGACCGCTCCCCCGACGCCGGTGCCGATGGCCGCATACAGGAGCGACCCGAACTCACCGTCCAGTGCGTCCAGTTCGGGCCCCGCGGTGGCGCGTACGTCGTTGTCGCAGGCCACCGGGCGTCCGGTACGGGCGGCCAGGCCGGCGCCGAGTTCGGTGCCGGCCCAACCGGGCAGCGAGTCGGTCGCGCTGGTGACCCGGCCGGTCCGCGGGTCGATCACTCCGGCCGCGGCGACTCCGACCGCGGCGGCGGACCGGTCCGGGTCGACCGCGGCCGCGGCGGCCGCCAGCGCGTCGAGCACCGCCTCGGGCCCCTCCTGGGCCGGGGTCGGCCGGGTGTCCCTGGCCGGCACGCTGCCGTCTGCCGCGAAGAGCGCAGCGGCGATCTTCGTACCGCCGAGATCGAGCCCGATCACGGGAGCGGGCACGGCTTCGATCCGCCGCCGAGCCACTTCAGGCCGAAGGACCGGTAGGTGATGTGCTGGTAGTCGGCGCGCTCGTACAGCAGCCCGATCCGGCCGTCCGGCAGCCTGGTGAGCGTCGAGTAGGCCGACGGGCCGGCGTCGACGAGCTTCTGAGTGCTCCAGGTCCTGCCGTCGTCGCAGGACATCTTGACGGTCAGTCCGCTGCGGCTCGAGCTGTTGGCGGTGTTGCTGAAGAGCAGCCACTTCGACCGGGGGTCGGAGGGGTCCGCGTCCGGGGCGTAGCGCATGATCGAGCCGTTGTTGGCCGGATCGGGCAGCTGCTCGTCCTGCTCGAACGGGGTGTACGTGACACCGCCGTCGCTGGAGTACGCGACCGTCCGGTACGGCGCTGAGCGGTTGTTGAGCATGATCCGGCCGTCGGACAGTTCGACGGTCTTGTTCTCGTCGCCGCCGGGACCGACCGGCCGGCCCGTCCGCCAGGTCTCGCCGTGGTCGTCGCTGTAGGCGGAGACCGCGTAGTTCTGTCCGTCGTGGCGGACGGCGTACTGCTGGATCAGCCGCCCCTCGTACGGGCCGTGCCGCAGCTGGATGCCCTCTCCGGACGCGGCGAACATGCCGCCCCACGCGGGATCCTTGATCTGCTCGGTGATACGGCGGTGGGTCCAGGTCCTGCCGTCGTCGTCGGAGTAGCTGTAGTCGGTCTGCTGGACGTCCGGGTCGTCCTCGTCGTTGCCGGTGTGCGAGCCGAGGAAGCCCTGGTTCACGGTGGCGGAGTAGAAGGCGAAGACGCGTCCGGTGTCGCGATCGACGAGCAGGCTCGGATCACCGTTGCCCTTGGGGGCGTCCTCCTTCCGTAACACCTGCCGGCCCTGCCAGCTGCTGCCGCCGTCGGTGCTGCGGCGTATCACGACACCGATGTTGCCGGGCAGGTCCGCCGCCGACGGCCGGGCGTCGTAGACCGCGAGCAGGGTGCCGGCGTTGGTCGTGGTGAGCGCCGGAATGCGGTAGACGGGCGAGCCCACACCCGCGGTCGCCAGATCCTGCCCGGTGCGCTCACCCGGCACGGGTTCAACGGCCCTGGCAGGCAGGCCAGTTGCCACTACGAGGACGGCGGCCGAGAGGACGGCCGCGCGGACGATGCGCTTCATGACGATCGCTCTCCTCAGAGACGAGACACACAGAAGACATCAGACGTCTGACAGGCACCGGGGACCCTAGGCAGCACAAGCCCCACCGTCAAGACACCAGACCCCCTCCCAAGCCCGCCAACTCGCCCACCCGGCACGCGAGTCCGGCCTTGAACCCGAGCTCACGGACTCGGCCCGCGCCGCACAAACTCAGCCTGTCCGGCGTTTGAGGACGAGCCCGAAGGGCGAAATTCCAGCCCGTCCGGCGCTTGAGGACAAGGCCCCCGCCGGGGCGGAGGCGGAGGCGGAGGTGGCAGTAGGCGCCCCCGGGTAAACCACAACACCCACCCCCGACCTACGCCGCGCCCCGCGCCCCCGCAATCCGCCGCCGCAACGGCGCATAGTGCTGACTCAAAGCCGAGAGAAACCCCGCCACATCCCCCGCCCGCCCCGCGTCCACAATCGCCTGATGCACAGCGATCGTCGAAGCCTCACAACCCCCCTCGACCCCGTCGAGACGCGGCGCCACCACGGCATACACCTCCCAGAACGCCATCGACAGCTGCCCGATCAGCTCATTGCCCAGCGGCTCCACCAGCTTCGCGTGGAACGCCCGGTCCGCCTCCACGAACCCACCCGCGTCCTTCGCCCCCGCCTCCCGCATCCGGCCCACCAGACCGTCCAGCTCGTCGAGTTGGGCCGTGCTGAGCAGCGACACGATCCGCTCCGCCATCCCGCGCTCGAAGAGCTCCCGTACGTCGACGAGATCGGCCATCACCCGGAAGTCGTCGTCGGGCGAGAGCATGCCGCGGAAGGTGAGGCTCTCCACCAGGGCGGACAGGCTCAACCGGCCGACGTACGTGCCGTGCCCGTGCCGCACCTCGACGATGTCCAGGGCATTGAGGATCTTCACCGCCTCGCGGACACTGGAGCGGCTCGCGCCCAACTCCTCGCACAGCGCCGCCTCGCTGGGCAGCGGATCCCCCGGGCGCAGCTTCTCCTCGAGGATGTGACGCTTGATGCCCTCGACGACCTCCTGCCGCAGCGACTGCCGGACGGCCTTCGCGCCGGGCGCATGCCTACCGCTCACCCCTTGACCCCTCTCGGTAGCTCGGCCCGCCTTCCCACGCTAGCAGCGCATCAGACGTCTGACGCCTGCCGATCCCACCACCACGACCTGCACCACTCGGTCCACGGCAGCCACGCTGCGGCGGCCGAACTCCTCGTGCAGCAAGGGAGTTGGCCGCGAACCCNACTCGGTCCACGGCAGCCACGCTGCGGCGGCCGAACTCCTCGTGCAGCAAGGGAGTTGGCCGCGAACCCGCTCGGCTCAGGACCACGTTCCTCTCAGGACCATGTTCCGCTCAGAACCACGTTCCGCTCAGAACCACGTTCCGCTCAGGACCACGTTCCGCTCAGGACCACGTTCCGCTCAGAACCACGTTCCGCTCAGAACCACGTTCCGCTCAGAACCACGTTCCGCTCAGGACCGCCCGACAGAGCTCCATATCCGGTCCGGCAGGACCGCCGCCGCCTCGTCGAGATCGACGTCGTCCAGACCGGACACCCACCGGCGGGCCACCGCCACCACCGGCCCCATGATCAGCGCCTCCAGCAACGGCGCCGGGAGCGGGGCCAGTTCACCGGCCGCCACCCGCCCGTGCAGCCACTCGGCCAGCGGCGAGAGCCGCGCCTCCTGGGCATCGCGCAGCCGCCGCGTGTCCGCCATCCCCTGCCGGTCGGCATACGCCGAGTGCAGCAGCCGGGCCGCGTCCGGATGCTCCCGCACGAAGGTGAAGTAGCCACCGATCAGGGCCTGTACGCCGGAGCGCGCAGTGCCACACCCCGCGATCGCGGCGCCGAGCGCCTCGAGCAGCCGGCCGAGCCAGCGCACCAACAACGCGTTCAACAACCCGTCCACGCTGCCGAAGTGATGGTAGAGACTGCCGAGGCTGACGCCGCTCGCACGAGTCAGGGCACTGACCGTGATGCCCTGTTCGCCGGCTTCCGCATACAACCGGAGTGCGGCGTCCAGGAGACGGCCGGCCGTCTCCTCTCCTCGCTGCTGCTTCGGACTCATGGTGGCCCTCAGCGTAGAGCACGACGATTCCGGTTCCGTCCTGCCGTTCCTAGAGCGATCTTCTAGAAACTCCTTCCACTTCGACGCATCCATGGTCCAGACTGAACACCGCGCCCGAGCCTGCGCCGGTCCCCCACGCGCTCAGGGGGAGGCACGCGGGATGTGCGGCCCTCACCCGGCCCGCACCGGACCGGACTCGGGGGAGGCTCGGGCGCGACCCACCACCGATCCCCCGCCAGACGCCCCTCAGGCCTCGCCCTCCCTCTCCCCCTCCAGCTCCCGTGCGAAGCGGCGTACCGCATCCGTGAAGGCCTCCGGCTGGTCGAAATTCGCCAAGTGCCGTGCCCTCGGGATCAGTTCGATACGCGCCCGCGGATGCTGCGCCGCGAACTCCCGCTCGCCGGAACGGAACACCGTGTCCTTCTCACCATTGAGAATGAGCACGGGCGCCGCCACATCCCGCATGTCCTCAGGACCGAACCTCCCCAACACCTCACCCCACGCTTCCGGCAGTACGTCGAAGGCGTACCCGGCCCGCACCGTCGCGCCCGCCACCTCCGGCGGATACATGCGGCGCAGCACCCGGTCGTTCCACCGCGTCAGACGCTCCTGCGGTATCCGCGGCACCAGACCGGCCACCCATCGGTACGGAATCGCCCATCGCCCCCGAGTCGACGCACTGGCCCCCGCGAGCACCATCCCCCGCAGCAACTCGGGCCGCTCCCTCGCGAATTCGAGCGCCACATACCCTCCGAGCGAGTGCCCGACGACCAGCGCGGGCCCCTCCCCGAGCGCCTCCACGGCCTCCGCCACCACATCCGTGGCGGCCGACAGACTCCACGGCTCGCCCCGCCGCTTTCCGTGCCCGGGCAGATCCACCGCCTCGACCGCGAACTCCTCCCGCAACGGCCCCAGTTGCGCACTCCACTGCCCCGCACTGAATCGCGTCCCATGCACCAACACAATCCCCGGCACCACACCCACCCCGCCTTCCGTGACTCCCCGACCACACCCACCATCTGCACGCGCCACCGACTGTAAACGCCCCCACTGACAAGCCCCGACCCCCGCCCGGGAGCCGGGCCGTGTACGGACCCGCGGAACCTCAGGCTTCGTCGGTCCAGTAGCGCACGGCACCGGTGGCCGCATCGGCACTGTCGCGTGTCGCGGTGGCTGCGGAGGACGGCGTCGGCGAACAGATGCGCAACAGCCCAGACAACTGGACGCCCCGTTCATTTCGTGGTTATATGAACGCAGCGTCCAAATGAAGAATGCAGGCATCGACGGAGGAAACGGTCATGAACAGCACGACTCCAGCCCAGGACCGCGTCGCGCTCGTCACAGGCGGCTCGGGCGGCATCGGCAGCGCCGTCGTCCGTCGTCTCGCCGACGAAGGCTTCGCGGTCGCCGTCCACTACGCCGGCAACCCCGCCCGCGCCGAGAAGCTCGTCGCGGACATCGTGAGCGCGGGCGGATCAGCCATCGCGGTCCGCGGCGACGTGGCCGACGAGACCGAGATGGCAGCCGCGTTCACGGAAGCCGAACAGGCCTTCGGCGGACTCGACGTCGTCGTCAACACCGCCGGCATCATGGTGCTCGGCCCGATCGCCACGCTCGACCTCGACGACCTCGACCGGATGCACCGCACCAACATCCGCGGCGCGTTCGTCGTCTCCCAGCTCGCGGCGAACCGCCTCCGGGCCGGCGGCGCGCTGATCAACTTCTCCACCACGGTGACCCGCACGCAGTTCCCCACGTACGGCGCCTACGTCGCCTCCAAGGCAGCCGTCGAGGGCATGACACTGATCCTCGCCCGGGAGATGCGCGGCAAGGACATCACCGTCAACGCGGTCGCCCCCGGCCCCACCGCCACCCCGCTCTTCCTCGACGGCAAGGACGAAGAGACCGTCACCAACCTCGCCAAGGCCGTCCCGCTGGAACGACTCGGCCAGCCCGAGGACATCGCGGAGACCGTCGCGTTCCTCGCCGGCCCCGCCCGCTGGGTCAACGGCCAGATCATCTACACCAACGGCGGCCTCGCCTGACCCCTCCCGTCCGAGTCCCCTCCCGCCCGAACCGTCCACTCCCATCCGAACCCTCCACGCGGTCACGCGAAAGGCAGCAGACATGAACAGCATCGTCGTCATCACGGGTGCCTCCAGCGGATTCGGCGCCCTCACCGCCCGGACCCTCGCACTCGCCGGTCACACCGTGTACGCGGGTATGCGAGAGACCACCGGGCGCAACGCCCCCGCCGTACAGGCCGCCCGCGACTTCTCCACCGAACACGGCGCCGACCTGCGGCCGATCGAGCTCGACGTGAACTCACAGGACTCCGTGGACACCGCCGTCGCACAGATCGAGGCCGAGCACGGGCACATCGACGTCCTCGTCCACAACGCCGGCCACATGGTCGTCGGCCCCGCCGAGTCCTTCACCCCCGAGCAACTCGCCGAGCTCTACGACGTCAACGTGCTCTCCGCCCAGCGCGTCAACCGCGCAGCGCTGCCGGGAATGCGCCACCGCGGGGCCGGCCTCGTGATCTGGGTGTCCAGCTCCAGCGTCAAGGGCGGCACACCGCCGTACCTCGCCCCCTACTTCGCGGCCAAGGCAGGCATGGACTCCCTGGCGGTCTCCTACGCCGCCGAGTTGTCCCGCTGGGGAGTGGAGACGTCCATCGTCGTGCCGGGATCGTTCACCAGCGGCACCAACCACTTCGCCCACGCCGGGCACCCTGCCGACCGTACGACCGAGGCCGAGTACGAGACCAAGTACACCGGACTCATGGAACAGGTCTCCGAGAAGCTCGCCGCCCTGGCCCCCGCCGATGCCGACGTCTCCATGGTCTCCGACCAGATCGCCCGGATCGTCGGCCTGCCCGCAGGACAGCGCCCCTTCCGGGTCCACATCGACCCGGCGGACGACGGCTCCGCCGAGGTCTCCGAGGTCGCCGACCGCATCCGCCGCGAATTCCTCACCCGCGTCGGCCTCGGGGACCTGCTCGCCATCGCCGGGTAACTACACGATCATGTCACCGCAGCGACAGACCACCACGCGTCCAGAACAGAGCACCACGCGTCCATGAGCCGACAGGAAGGCACCGTGCCCCATCCACCGAGCAACCCCGCAGACGAGCAGCCGACACCTCGCCGCGGACGGGGCCGCCGCCCCAGCGACGAGGTGCGCGCCGACGTGCTGCACACCGTGGGCGAGATCCTGCTCGACGAAGGGCTCGCGGACTTCACCATCGAACGCGTCGCCCGCCAGTCCGGGGTCAGCAAGACCACCATCTACAAATGGTGGCCGTCGCGCGGCGCCCTGGCCCTGGACGGCTACTTCCACAAGGTCGAGACCACCCTCGCCTTCCCCGACACCGACGACATCCGCGCCGATCTGACCACGCAGCTCCACGCCTTCGGGCACCTGGTCGGCGACACCCCGGCCGGCCGACTCCTCGCCGAACTCATCGGCGCCGCCCAGACGGATCCCGAACTCGCGACCGCCTACCGCTCGCTCTACTCGGCCGAACGCCGACGCCTCGCCGTGACACGGCTGCTCCGCGCCCAGGAATCCGGCCAAGTACGCCCCGAGGTCGACCCCCAAGTCGTCGTCGACCAACTGTGGGGCGCCGTCTACCACCGCCTCCTGATCCCCGACGAGCCCATCAACCCGACCTTCATCACAGCCCTGCTCGACAACCTCCTCACCGGCATCATGACTCCCGGCCACTAGCCGACCACCGCGTCCCAACCCGACAGACGCCCTGCACGAACCATGCAAAGCAAAAGGTCCAGAACAGTGACTACCTGTCCTGGACCTCCACCGAGCCGCCTTCGGGATTCGAACCCGAGACCTACGCATTACGAGTGCGTTGCTCTGGCCATCTGAGCTAAGGCGGCGTGCCTGCTGTCGCGGAAAGACCTCTCCCGCACGGGAAGAGGTTCGCATCAGCGGCGACGGCAAGTCTACAGGCTTTTGCGGGTGCCTCGGACCAGGGGCCCGGCGCCCCTGGTCAGCACTTCGTGCCGTCCTTCGGGGGCTTGCCCTGCAGGAGGTAGCGGTTGATCGCGGTGTCGATGCAGTCGCTGCCGCGGCCGTACGCCGTGTGTCCGTCGCCGTCGTACGTCAGGAGGGTGCCGGAGCTGAGCTGGCCGGCCAGGGCCTGCGCCCATTTGTACGGGGTGGCGGGATCGCGGGTGGTGCCGACGACCAGGATCGGGGCGGCTCCGTCGGCCTCGATGCGGTGGGCGGTGCCGGTGGCGTCGACCGGCCAGTCCGAGCAGTTCAGGGAGGCCCAGGCCAGGCCCTCGCCGAAGACCGGGGAGGCCTTCTCGAAGTCCGGCAGGGACTTGACGACGTCGGCCGGGCCCTTGAACGCGGGAGGCAGGTCGAGGCAGTTCACCGCGGCGTTCGCCGACATCAGGTTCGCGTATTTGCCGTTCGGCTCGCGCTCGTAATAGCTGTCCGAGAGGGCGAGCAGGCCCGCGCCGTCGTTCTCCTTCATGGCGGTGGTGAGGCTGTCCCTGAGCTGGGGCCAGGTCGCCTCGTCGTACATCGCGGCGATCACGCCGGTGGTGGCGAGCGACTCGCCGAGCCTGCGGTCCTCGCCCGTCGGGATCGGCTTGGCGTCGAGGCGGCGGAAGAAGTCCTTGAGGCGGCGGCCCGCGTCCGCGGGGGACGCGGTGCCGAGCGGGCAGTCCTCGAGCTTGACGCAGTCCCGGGCGAAGGCCTGGAAGGCGGTCTCGAAACCGGCGGTCTGGTCCCTGTTCATCCGGCGGGCCGACAGCTCCGGGTCCATCGCACCGTCCAGGACCAGACGGCCGGTGCGCTGCGGGAAGAGTCCGGCGTACGTCGCCCCGAGGAAGGTGCCGTACGAAGCACCCACGTACTGCAGCTTCTTGTCGCCGAGCGCGGCCCGCAGGACGTCCATGTCGCGGGCCGCCTCGACGGTGGAGACGTGCGGCAGCATGCGGCCCGAGTTCTTCTCGCATCCCTCTGCGAACTTCTGGAAGGAGGCGACGAGTTGCTGCTGCTCGCCGTCGTCGTCCGGCGTCATGTCGGTCTCGGTGTACGCGTCCATGCGGGCGCCGTCCAGGCACTTCACCGGCTCGCTGCGGGCCACGCCGCGGGGGTCGACGGCGACCATGTCGTACTGCGCACGGACCGGCTCGGGGAAGCCGATGGCAGCGTACGCCTGCAGGTACTCGACGGCGGAGCCGCCCGGGCCGCCCGGATTGACCTGGAGGGTGCCGAGGCGCTTGCCCGGGCCCGTGGCCTTCTTCCGGGCGACGGCGAGCTTGATGTCGCCGGCCGACGGCTCCTCGTAGTCGAGAGGGGCTCTCATCGTGCTGCACTGGAAGCCGGGGACGCCGCAGTCGCGCCAGGTGAGCTTCTGCCCGTAGTACGGCTCGAGGCCCTCCGGGGTACTCGCCGGGAGTGCGGACGACGAGGCGCCGGTGGACGAACTCCCCGACGAACAGCCGGAGATCAGCAGGGCAACGGCCGCGAGCAGAGTGCCGCCGGTGCGGAGCAGAGGGCGCCTGGATTCCATGCCCGCGAGGGTAACTCTCCGGTGAGCGGCTACGCACACTCCGTGTCCGTCAGGGCTCGTACGAGTGAGAGTCAGAGTGAGAGTGAGATACGCGCGGGGTGCACGGGTGCACGGGTGCACGGGTGCACCGTCCGGGACGGTCAGCCCGCGCGCAGCGCGACCGCCATCGCCTCGACGGCGAGCAGCGGAGCCACGTTGCGGTCGAGGGCCTCGCGGCAGGCGCCGATCGCCTCTATGCGGCGGAGCGTGCCCTCCGGGGATCCGTCCCGGGCCAGTCGCTCGAGGGCGTCCTGCTGGTCCGTGTTGGCCAGGGCGGTGCGGGAGCCGAGCTGGAGGGCGAGGACGTCGCGGTAGAAGGCGGTCAGGTCGACCAGGGCCAGGTCGAGGCTGTCGCGCTGGGTCCTGGTCCTGCGGCGCTTCTGGCGGTCCTCGAGCTCCTTCACCGCGCCGGCCGTGCCGCGCGGCATCCGGCCGCCCTGGGCCGCACCGAGGGCGGCCCGCAGCTCCTCTGTCTCCTTGACGTCGATCTCCTCGGCGACCTGCTTCGCGTCCTCGGCGGCGGCGTCGATCAGCTCCTGGGCCGCCTTGAGGCAGCCGCCGATGTCGGCGACGCGCAGCGGCATGCGCAGGACGGCGGCGCGGCGGGCGCGGGCCCGCTCGTCCGTGGCGAGGCGGCGGGCCCGGCCGATGTGGCCCTGGGTCGCGGCGGCGGCGGTCGCGGCGGCCTCCGGCTCGACGCCGTCGCGGCGGACCAGCATGTCCGCGACCGCGGCCACGGAAGGGGTGCTCAGGACGAGGTGACGGCAGCGGGAGCGGATCGTCGGCAGCACGTCCTCGACGGAGGGGGCGCAGAGCAGCCAGACGGTGCGGGGGGCGGGCTCCTCCACTGCCTTCAGGAGGACGTTCCCCGCGCCCTCGGTGAGGCGGTCGGCGTCCTCGAGCACGATGACCTGCCAGCGGCCGCCTGCGGGGGACATCTGTGCGCGGCGTACCAGGTCGCGGGTCTCCTTGACGCCGATGCTCAGCAGATCCGTGCGGACGACCTCGACGTCCGCGTGGGTGCCGACGAGGCTGGTGTGGCAGCCGTCGCAGAACCCGCAGCCGGGTGCCCCGCCGAGCGCGCGGTCCGGGCTGGTGCACTGCAGGGCGGCGGCGAACGCCCGGGCTGCGGTGGAACGGCCGGATCCGGGCGGGCCGGTGAACAGCCAGGCATGTGTCATCCGCGACGCCTCGGGCACCTCCGCGCCCTGCGCCTGCGCCTGCGCCGTGACCAGGGAGTCCGCGTCCCTGGCCGCGCCGTCGAGCTGCGCCGACACCCGCTCCTGGCCCACCAGGTCGTCCCATACGGCCATGGGGCACCGCCCTTCTGCTTCCCGTCTCGTACCGCGGCCTCGTACCTCGGCGTCGCCGCGGCCTCGCACCTCGGTCACCGCACCACGCTGTCAGTACCGGTGATGCATGGCGCCGCATCACACGTGCCGGTCCGTGCGTGCCGGTCCGTGCCCGGTCCGTGCGTGCCGGTCCATTGTGGAGCACGGGTCGGACATCGCCGGACTGCCGATGGACGCGGTACGCACCGAGGCGGCCTCGCACCCGGGGCCGCGCCACCTCGACAGCACGCCGCCTGCCGGGTCATACGCGCAGTCACCGCGGCCGCGTCCCACGGCAGCACCCCGACGGGGCAGTCGGCGACAGCATCCCTACGGACCCACACCAGGCACGGTTGTCCGGGTCGGACCGGCGCCCCGCCCCGCCGCCCGTCGGAGGCCTGTACGGACGGTGGGTGGGGTCAGCCCCGGCCCCGGCCGCCGCCGTCGTCCTCGTCGTGCGGGCCGAGGAGTTCGTCGGCGAGGGTGGGCAGGTCGTCGAGCGGGGTCTCCTCCGCCCAGTCCGACCGCGGACGGCGCCGCGGCGCCTCGGCGGACGGATCGACCTGCGGGAGCTCGCGGGTACGGTCGCTCCCCGAGGGCTGCTGGGTCTGCCGGGACTGCTGGGGCTGCTGGGCGCGGTCGCCCTGCGCCGGACGCTCGTCCCGGAAGTAGCCGGGCGGCACACGGTCCGTCCCCGCTCCGCCCCGCTCGCCGGGACCGTCCTCCGGCGCGGGCGGCTGCGGCAGCACAGCAGTCTCGTCACCGGCGGAGCCGTCCGGCACCGAAGGCAGCACCGTGGTCTCGTCGGCGGGCCCTGCGGACACCGGAGGCAGGGCGCCCGTCTCGTCGGCGGCAGGCCCGTCGGGGACCGACGGCAGCACCGTGGTCTCGTCGGCGGCCGCGCCGCCCCGCGCGGCGTCGGACGGCGGTACGAAGACCGGCGTCGGCACCGTCGTCTCGCTGTCCGCCACCGGTGCCGACGCCGTGCCGTCATCGCCCACGACGGGCGTGGGCACCGTCGTCTCGTTGTCGACGGCCGGGCTCGCCGGCCCGCCGCCACCGACCACGGGTGCGGCCCCGGCCGCCGCCGCAGCCTCCGCCGCCCGCCGTGCCTCCTCCGCGCGCAGCAGGGACTCCTCGGCCTTGCGCTGCTTCTCCCGGCGCCGTTCCTCGGCCTCGGCCCGCAGCCGCTCCTCCTCCTCGGCCTGCCGACGCCGCCGCTCCTCCTCGGCGGCCCGCACCTGCTCCTCGGCCTCGCGCCGCCTGCGCTCCTCCTCGGCGAGCCGGCGAGCCTCCTCGGCCTGCTGCCGTGCCTCCTCCGCGCGGCGCTCGGCCTCGACACGGCGGGCCTCCTCCAGCTCGCGCCGCTTGCGCTCCTCCTCCTCGGCGCGGAGCCGGGCGAGCTGCTCCTGGCGCTCGCGCTCGATCCGCTCCTCCTCGGCCTTGCGCGCGGCTTCCTCCTCGGCCTTCCGCCGGGCCTCTTCCTCGGCTGCCTTGCGGGCCTCCTCCTGGGCGTGCAGTTCGGCCTCGGAGAGCGGCAGCATGCGGTCGAGCCGGTGGCGTACGACCGTGGTGACCGCCTCGGGGTCCTGTGCCGCGTCGACCACCAGATAGCGGCCCGGGTCGGCCGCGGCGAGGGTCAGGAAACCGGACCGTACGCGCGCGTGGAACTCGGCCGGCTCCGACTCGAGCCGGTCCGGCGCCTCCGTGAAACGCTCCCGGGCGGCCTCCGGCGAGACGTCAAGCAGCACCGTCAGATGCGGGACAAGGCCGTCCGTGGCCCAGCGGGAGATCCGCGCCACCTCGGTCGGCGACAGGTCGCGGCCGGCGCCCTGGTAGGCGACGGACGAGTCGATGTACCGGTCGGTGATCACCACCGCGCCGCGCTCCAGGGCGGGCCGTACGACGGTGTCCACGTGCTCGGCGCGGTCCGCCGCGTACAGCAGGGCCTCCGCGCGGTGCGAGAGACCGGCGGACGAGACGTCGAGCAGGATCGAGCGGAGCCGCTTGCCGACCGGGGTCGCACCCGGCTCGCGGGTGAGGACCACCTCGTGTCCCTTGGCCCTGATCCACTCGGCGAGCGCTTCGGCCTGAGTGGACTTGCCGGCGCCGTCCCCGCCCTCGAGGGCGATGAAGAAGCCGGTGGCGGCGGGCGCCTGCACCGGGTCGCCGCCGCGCAGCGCCTCCCCGAGGTCGCGCCGCAGCGGGACACCGGAGCGGTCGTCGGTACGGGCGAGCACCAGCGCGGCGACCGGCAGCAGCAGCGCGCCGGCCAGCATCAGCGTGAAGGCGGCACCGCCGTGCGCGAAGACGAACTTGCCGGTGACCAGGCGGTGCGGCCCGATCACCGCCGTGAGCAGCGGTCCGGCGAGCGCGGCGACCGCGATGCTCAGCCGGACGACGGCCTGCAGGTGCTCGGTGGTCCTGGCCTGGCGGAAGTCCTCCACCTCGAGGTCCAGGAGTGCATGCCCCGTGTTCGCCGCGACGCCGGCGGAGAGGCCGGCCAGGGTCACGATCAGGAGCACGGTCGTCGGATCGGGCACCAGGCCGGCGGCGAGCAGCGCGACACCGGTGACCGCGGTCGCCAGCGCGAGCAGCCGGCGCCGGGACAGCGCCGGCAGCACCGAGGGCGCGACCCGGATCCCGAGCGCGGAGCCGCCGGTCAGGCCCAGGACGAGGAGCCCGAAGAGCACCGGCCCGCCGTGCAGGTCCTCGGTGTGCAGTACGGCGACGGCGACCGAGGCCGCGATCGCGCCGGCGACCGAGGCGCAGGCGAGGACGATCAGCGGGACGGCGCTGGTGCGTCCCTTGTCGACGCCCGATCCGGTCTTCGGCCGGCGCAGGCCCTCGAGCGGGGACCGCGCGCGCGGTGTCTCCGAGTCGGGCAGTTCGATGAAGTAGACGACGGACAGCGAGGCGGCGAAGAGCCCGGCAGCGACGTACGAGGCGAGGGCGGCCTGATGCTGCTCGAACCAGACGAGGCCGGTACCGATCAGATTGCCGATGAGCGTGACGCCGATGAGCGCGAGGGCGGCGACGGGCAGCGAGACGAACGTCGTCCGCAGCGTGAGCCGGCGCAGCGCGTCCAGATGGTCGGGCAGCGGGCGCACCGCGGCGCCCTCTATCGGCGGCGCGGGCAGCAGCGCGGGCGCCGCGCTCTCCCGCGCCACGGTCCAGAACCGCTCGGTGACACCGATGACGAACCCGGTGACGAGCAGTACGGCGAGCGCACTGTCCGGTGTCCAGTCGATCCACAGCGGCGCGACGATCAGGAGCAGCGCCCGCAGTCCGTCGGACACGATCATGGTCCAGCGCCGGTCGAGCGGGCCGCCGGGCGAGGTCAGGGCGGTGAGCGGTCCGAGCAGCACCGCGCCGAAGAGCAGCGTGGCGAGGATCCGGACGCCGAAGACAGCCGCGACGGCGAAGGCCTCGCCGCGATATCCGCCGCCGAAGGCCCCCTCGACCCGGGCCGCCTGCCAGGCGAGCACCACCAGGACGAGCAGTGCGAGCGCATCGCCCACGCTCCCCACGAAGTGGGCGCTCCACAGGCGCTTCAGCGGGGCGGTCCGGAGCAGGGCGCGCACGGCGCGCTCCCGGGAATCGGCCGCCAGGGCATCGTCGCGGTCGCCGTTCCCGACCGCCTGCTTGTCCGCTCGCGTCATCCCGACAGCCTATCGGCAGCCCCTGACACCCCGGAGCCCCGTCCGAACAAACGGACGGGGCTCCGGGACGGTGCTCAGCGGTACGCGGCCGGTCGGCGTCAGTCGTCCGAGGAAGCCGCCGCCGCGGTTGTCTTCTTCGCCGGTGCGGCCTTCTTGGCCGTCGTCTTCTTGGCCGTCGTCTTCTTGGCCGTCGTCTTCTTGGCAGCCGTCTTCTTCGCTGCCGTCGTCGTCTTCTTGGCGGCGGTCTTCTTCGCTGCCGTCTTCTTGGCCGCGGTCTTCTTGGCGGGTGCCTTCTTGGCCGCCTTCTTCGCGGTCTTCTTGGCAGGGCCCTTGGCGCGCTTCTCGGCGAGCAGCTCGAAGCCGCGCTCGGCGGTGATCTCCTCGACGGAGTCGGCCGCCCGGAGCGTCGCATTCGTCTCGCCGTCGGTGACGTACGGGCCGAAACGGCCGTCCTTCACCACGACGGGCTTGCCGCTGACCGGGTCCTCACCGAGCTCCTTGAGCGGCGGCTTGGCGGCGGCCCGGCCGCGCTGCTTGGGCTTGGAGTAGATCTCGAGGGCCTCCTCGACGGTGATCGAGAAGAGCTGCTCCTCGGTCTCCAGGGAGCGCGAGTCCGTGCCCTTCTTCAGGTACGGGCCGTACCTGCCGTTCTGCGCGGTGATGTCGACGCCCTCGGCGTCCTGGCCGACGACGCGCGGCAGCGACATCAGCTTCAGCGCGTCCTCGAGCGTGACGGTGTCCAGGGACATCGACTTGAACAGCGAGGCGGTACGCGGCTTCACCGCGTTCTTGCCGGTCTTCGGGGTGCCCTCGGGGAGCACCTCGGTGACGTACGGGCCGTACCGGCCGTCCTTGGCGAGGATCTCGCGGCCGGTCTCCGGGTCGGTGCCGAGCGCGAAGTCGCCGCTGGGCTTGGCGAGCAGCTCCTCCGCGTACTCGACGGTCAGCTCGTCGGGGGCGAGGTCGTCGGGCACGTCGGCGCGCTGGTGGTTCTCGGCGCCCTTCTCGCCGCGCTCGACGTACGGGCCGTACCGGCCGACGCGGAGCACCACGTCCTCGCTGATGGGGAACGAGGAGACCTCGCGCGCGTCGATCGCACCGAGGTCGGTGACGAGTTCCTTGAGTCCGCCGAGGTGGTCGCCGTCGCCGTTCCCCGCGTCGGAGGCCGCGCCCGAGACGTCGCCCTCACCGAAGTAGAAGCGCCTCAGCCACGGCACGGCCTGCGCCTCACCGCGGGCGATGCGGTCGAGGTCGTCCTCCATACGGGCCGTGAAGTCGTAGTCCACGAGCCGCCCGAAGTGCTTCTCCAGGAGATTGACCACGGCGAAGGACAGGAAGGACGGCACCAGGGCGGTGCCCTTCTTGAAGACGTAACCGCGGTCCAGGATCGTCCCGATGATCGAGGCGTACGTGGACGGGCGGCCGATCTCGCGCTCTTCGAGCTCCTTGACCAGGCTGGCCTCGGTGTACCGGGCCGGGGGCTTGGTCGCGTGGCCGTCGACCGCGATCTCCTCGGCGGTCAGGCCGTCGCCCTCGGCGACCTGCGGGAGGCGGCGCTCGCGGTCGTCCAGCTCCGCGTTCGGGTCGTCGGCGCCCTCCACGTAGGCCTTGAGGAAGCCGTGGAAGGTGATCGTCTTGCCGGAGGCGCTGAACTCGGCGTCCCGGCCGTCCGAGGCCGTGCCGCCGATCTTGACGGTGACCGAGTTACCGGTCGCGTCCTTCATCTGGGAGGCGACGGTCCGCTTCCAGATCAGCTCGTAGAGCCGGAACTGGTCACCGGTCAGACCGGTTTCGGCCGGGGTGCGGAAGCGGTCGCCGGAGGGGCGGATCGCCTCGTGCGCCTCCTGCGCGTTCTTGACCTTGCCGGCGTACGTGCGGGGCTTGTCCGGCAGGTAGTCGCTGCCGTAGAGCTGGGTGACCTGGGTGCGGGCCGCGGTGACCGCGGTGTCCGACAGGGTGGTGGAGTCCGTACGCATGTAGGTGATGAAGCCGTTCTCGTACAGCTTCTGGGCCACCTGCATGGTCGCCTTCGCGCCGAAGCCGAGCTTGCGCGAGGCCTCCTGCTGCAGCGTCGTCGTACGGAACGGGGCGTACGGAGAGCGGCGGTACGGCTTGGACTCGACGGAGCGGACCGCGAACTGCGCGTCCTCGAGGGCCGCGGCGAGCGCCCGCGCATTGGCCTCGTCCAGGTGCAGGGTGTTCGCACTGCCCGGCTTGAGCTCACCGACCGAGTTGAAGTCCCGGCCCTGCGCGATGCGCTTGCCATCGACGGTGGTGAGGCGCGCGACGAGCTTCGCGGGGTCGGAGGAGTCGCCGGTGCGGCCCGTGCCGAAGGTGCCGGTCAGGTCCCAGTACTCGGCGGAGCGGAAGGCGATGCGCTCGCGCTCGCGCTCGACGACGAGCCGGGTGGCCACGGACTGGACACGGCCTGCCGAGAGCCGCGGCATGACCTTCTTCCACAGGACCGGCGAGACCTCGTAGCCGTAGAGGCGGTCGAGGATGCGGCGGGTCTCCTGGGCGTCGACCATGCGCTTGTTGAGCTCGCGCGGATTGGCGACGGCGCCCTGGATGGCGGCCTTGGTGATCTCGTGGAACACCATGCGCTTGACCGGGACCTTGGGCTTGAGGACCTCGAGGAGATGCCAGGCGATCGCCTCGCCCTCGCGGTCCTCATCGGTGGCGAGGAGGAGTTCGTCGGAATCCTTGAGCAGGTCCTTGAGCTTTTTGACCTGGGCCTTCTTGTCCGCGTTGACCACGTAGATCGGCTGGAAGTCGTGCTCGACGTCCACCCCGAGGCGGCGCACCTCGCCGGTGTACTTCTCGGGCACCTCGGCGGCGCCGTTCGGCAGGTCGCGGATGTGCCCGACGCTCGCCTCGACGACATAGCCGGGGCCCAGATAGCCCTTGATCGTCTTCGCCTTGGCAGGCGACTCGACGATGACGAGTCGGCGGCCGCCCTGTGCGGTCTCGCTGGTCGGGGACAACGTGGCTCTTCTCTCCGGTCGACACTGAGTGGATTGCGGACAGTCGGTGCGCTGACTCTGCGTTCAGCACGCTGACGCTGCGGAGTGTGACGGTACATCCCGCCCCCGTGTCAAACGGGAAAAGCCCGCAACGGCCACTCGAACGGTAACCCGACTACCGCCATTCCTGCCGCCCGGAGTACGGACCTGCTGTCCCGCCCGTTTCCGGAGTGCTTCTTCTCAGATTCCCGGTGATCTTCTCCCCTGTGCATCCGGAGTGCTTCCAACGCGCGCGTCCCACGCGCGCGCCATATTGCCCACGAGCCCTTCCGGGTATTCCGGAGTGCCTCGCCTCAGATGCGTGTGAAGCACCACACCCCGAGGAGCAGCGCCCCGGCCCCGGCGAGTGCGGTCAGTGCGGCCGATGTCACGGGATTCACTCCGTGCGCGACCGGCGCGCGATGCGCGACCCGCGCGCCCGTCCACGTCAGCAGGCCCGCGCCGAACAGCGCGAACACCACACCGGCGAAGATCGCTGGTCCGCTCTCCATGCCCCGTCTTCCTTCCACCGTCGTCCCACCCGCGGTCCAGGAGGACCGCCATCCAGGAGGGCGACGCTGACATGTCAGAGCCACCAGGGAGCGTCGCCGGGCCGAACCCCGGGTGAACGGCGGACGGGAAACCCCGATACGGCGGACCCGGCGCCGCGCAGGCCGGTCCCGGTCAGCCGACGGGCTCCAGGAAGCCCTGCTCGACGAGCAGCCTGATCTGCTCCGGGCTGCGCTCCCGCAGCAGCACCGGGTCCTCGCCCATCAACTGCGCGATGGCGTCCAGGATCCGGCCCGCACTCAGCGAGCCGTCGCACACCCCGGCGAAGCCCGCGCCGACCGTGTCCACCTGGGTGGCCCGGCGCATCCCGCGGTGCTGACGGAGGACCACATGCTCGGGATCCTCGGAACCCGGCAGTCCGACCTGCTCCTGCACGACCTCGCCGGCCAGCTCGAAGTGCCCTTCGAGCAGCGCCGCGTCGTCGTGCTCCCGCAGCCAGTCCTGCCGCTCGAAGTGCGCCCGTACGGTGTCGCCGAGCGGCTGCTCCACGGGGTGCGGCCACTCCTCCACGACGATCGACGGCGTCCGGGCACCGGACTTGCGCAGGGTGATCCAGCCGAAGCCCACCGCCCGGGTGTCGAGCGCCTCGAACTCGTCGAGCCAGGCCTCGTAGCGGGCGGCGTACGCGTCCGGGTCGGTGCGGTGGTCGCCCGCGTCGCGCAGCCAGAGCTCGGCGTACTGCGTGACGTCCTGGACCTCGCGCTGCACGATCCAGGCGTCGCAGCCGCGGGGCACCCAGGAGCGAAGGCGGTCCTGCCACTCCTCGCCCGCCACGTGCTGCCAGTTGGCGAGGAACTGCGCGTAGCCGCCCTCGTTCAGACGCTCCCCCGCCTCCTGCACGAGGGTCCGGCACAGGTCGTCGCCGGCCATCCCGCCGTCCCGGTAGGTGAGCCGGGCGCCGGGCGAGATGACGAACGGCGGATTGGACACGATCAGGTCGTACGTGGCGTCCCCGAGCGGTTCGAAGAGGGAGCCCTGCACGAGCTCGGCCTCCGGCGCTCCCGACAGGGCGAGGGTGAGCCGGGTGATGTGCAGGGCACGGGGGTTGAGGTCGGTGGCCGTCACCCGCGTGACGTGCTGGGCGGCGTGCAGCGCCTGGATGCCGGAGCCGGTGCCGAGGTCCAGGGCGCTCGCCAGCGGCGTACGGACCGTGAGGCCGGCCAGCGTGGTGGAGGCGCCGCCGACGCCGAGCACCACGCCCTCGTCGTGACTGCCGATGCCCGCGGCACCGCCGACCGCACAGCCCAGGTCGGAGACGATGTACCAGTCCTCGCCGGACGGGCCGCCGTAGGGCCGTACGTCCACGGTGGCGCGCAGCTCCTGCGCGGCGCCCTCCCCCGTACCTTCACCCGCGACCGTCAGCCAGCCGTCCGCCAGGCAGGCGTCCACCGGCAGAACGTCGGCCACGCGCGCGTGGGGCACGGTCTGCTGGAGCAGGAAGAGCCGCACCAGGGCGGGCAGCGGGCCGCCGCCGCGGGTCGCGCGCAGGGCGGGCACGGTCTCGCTGCGGGCGAGCGCGGTGTAGGCCGGGGCGCCGAGCAGATCGAGGAGTCCGTCGACGGTGAAGCCGGCGGCGAGGAAGGCCTCCCGCAGCCGTGCCGCGGTCGGGGAGTTGTCGGTCCTTGGCAGAGTCGTCGTACGCACCCGGCCATTGTCCTCCGCGGGGTGCGGCCCGGCTGCCGCACCCACGCCGAACGGGTCCCGCCGGATCGCCCGCGCTCCGGCCGGACCGGGAGCGGGCTTCCGCCGGACCGGGAGCGGGCTTCCGCCGGGTCAGGCGCTGGACGGACTCGGCGAGATGCTCTCCGACTTGCACTCGGACTGCTGGGAGATGGCGTCGCCGACCTCGCCCTCGAGCAGCGTCTTCAGCGCGCCGTCACCCTGCTTCTGGATCTCGCCGAGGTCCTTGCCGACCTTCTCGAGCCCCTTGGAGAAGGCGTCGAGCCCCTTGGCCGAGTCGTCCTTCGCGTCCAGCTTGTCGACCTGCTTCTTGAGGTCGGCGTAGCCCTTGGACGCGGCGGTCAGGTCGGCGATGGCGTCCTTCTGGATCTTCTCGCCGTCGTCGACCGGCGGCGGTCCCGCCTTCTTCAGTGCGGCCGCGATCGCCTTGTCCGCGTCGGAAATGGCCTGGAAGGCCTCCGAGTCGGCCTTCTTGACGTCCTCCGGCTTGCCGTCCGCCGCGGTCGAGATGATGGTCTGCTGGGCCTTCACGCTCTTCTCGAGCTGAGGCTGGATCTGCCCGCAGAGCGACTTCGCCCAGTCGTTCAGCTCGTCGTCCTTGTCGTCGCTGCAGCCCGACAGGGCCAGTACCAGTACCGCACCGCCGGACAGTGCGGCTGCAAGCTTCTTGTTCACCGGATTGGTCCCTTCCATGGCTCTCGGCCCCGGAACATACACGCCAAGTGGGCGACAACCGCGAGTCGTACGTCCGCTTCGAACACGATTGAAGCCATTTGCACCAAGGAGAGCAGTATCACGGAAACAAAAGCGGGGCGGACGACGCATCAAAAAGCGTCGCCCGCCCCGCCGTTGAGCCCAGCGGTGAACTCACGGGCCGGATCTCGGGACCGCCCCGCAGGTCGGTCCCGGCCCGACCCCTGCCGTACTCAGGACGAAACCGGGGCCGTGTCCGCCGAGTTGGCGACCCGTTCGGTCTCCGTGTCGTCCCCGACGGTGATACTGCGCCGTTTGGAGACGTAGACCGCGACCATGATGACCGCGATCGCAAGCACGGCGATCACCGCCCGTACGCCGGGACTGGCGTCGTCGCCGTAGCTGAACTGTACGACCGCGGGGGCGATCAGCAGCGCCACCAGGTTCATCACCTTGAGCAGCGGGTTGATCGCGGGGCCCGCGGTGTCCTTGAACGGGTCGCCCACGGTGTCGCCGATGACGGTCGCGGCATGGGCCTCACTGCCCTTGCCGCCGTGATGGCCGTCCTCGACGAGCTTCTTGGCGTTGTCCCAGGCGCCACCGGAGTTGGCGAGGAAGACCGCCATCAGCGTGCCCGCCCCGATCGCCCCGGCCAGGAACGCGCCGAGCGCACCGACACCGAAGGTGAAGCCGACCGCGATCGGCGTCATCACCGCGAGCAGACCCGGCGTCGCCAGCTCCCGCAGTGCGTCCTTGGTGCAGATGTCGACGACTCGTCCGTACTCCGGCTTCTCCGTGTAGTCCATGATCCCGGGATGCTCGCGGAACTGCCGCCGCACCTCGTACACCACCGCGCCGGCGGACCGCGACACCGCGTTGATCGCGAGCCCGGAGAAGAGGAACACGACCGCGGCGCCCAGGATCAGACCGACCAGGTTGTTGGGCTGGGAGATGTCCATCACCAGGTTCATCGGAGCCCCGTCGCCGAGCTTCTCCCCCACGTCCCCGGCCGCTTCCGCGATCGCGTCGCGGTACGAGCCGAAGAGCGCGGCCGCCGCGAGTACGGCGGTGGCGATGGCGATGCCCTTGGTGATGGCCTTGGTGGTGTTGCCCACCGCGTCCAGGTCGGTGAGCACCTGGGCGCCGTCGCCCTCCACGTCACCGGACATCTCGGCGATGCCCTGGGCGTTGTCGGAGACCGGACCGAAGGTGTCCATGGCGACGATCACACCGACTGTGGTGAGCAGTCCGGTGCCGGCGAGTGCCACCGCGAACAGCGCCAGCATGATCGACGTACCGCCGAGCAGGAAGGCGCCGTACACCCCGAGACCGATCAACAGCGCGGTGTACACGGCGGATTCGAGGCCGAGCGAGATACCGGCCAGGATCACCGTCGCGGGCCCGGTCCCCGAGCTCTTGCCGACGTCGCTCACCGGACGCCTGCTGGTCTCGGTGAAGTACCCGGTCAACTGCTGGATCAGCGCGGCGAGCACGATGCCGATGGCCACCGCGACCACGGCGAGGACCCGCGGGTCGCCGCCCTTGGCCTGGATCACCGCGTCGGTGACACCGTCGAGTTCGGCGTACGTGGACGGCAGATACGCGTACACCGCGCCCGCGACGAGTACCAGGGAGATCACCGCGGAGATGAAGAAGCCGCGGTTGATCGCCGTCATGTTGGTGCGGTCGCCGCGGCGCGGTGCGACCGCGAAGATGCCGATGATCGCGGTGACCACGCCGATCGCGGGCACCATCAGCGGGAACGCCAGACCGGCGTCGCCGAAGGCCGCCTTGCCGAGGATCAGCGCGGCGACCAGGGTGACGGCGTAGCTCTCGAAGAGGTCGGCGGCCATGCCGGCGCAGTCGCCGACGTTGTCGCCCACGTTGTCCGCGATGGTGGCGGCGTTGCGCGGGTCGTCCTCCGGGATACCCTGCTCGACCTTGCCGACCAGGTCCGCGCCGACGTCGGCGGCCTTGGTGAAGATGCCGCCGCCGACTCGCATGAACATGGCGATGAGCGCGGCGCCGAGACCGAAGCCCTCGAGCACCTTCGGCGCATCCGCCGCGTACACGAGCACCACGCACGCGGCACCGAGCAGGCCGAGCCCGACGGTGAACATGCCGACCACGCCACCCGTACGGAACGCGATCTTCATGGCCTTGTGGGAGACGGCGGTGAGATCCTGCGCCCCGGCCGGCGCGGGGGCGGCACCCTCCTTTTCACCGGATGTCGTATCCGTACTCGATGCCGTGTCCGTACTCGCGGAGGACGGGACCGCGGTGGCTTCGCGGGCGGCGGCCGCCACCCGGACATTGCTGCGGACGGCGAGCCACATACCGATATAACCGGTGGCCGCCGAGAAGAGCGCGCCGATCAGGAAGAAGATCGATCGGCCGGCGCGCTGATTCCAGTCGTCCGCGGGAAGCAGCATGAGCAGGAAGAACACCACGACGGCGAATACACCGAGGGTGCGCAACTGCCGTGCCAGATAAGCATTTGCCCCTTCCTGTACTGCCGCCGCGATCTTCTTCATGCTGTCGGTGCCCTCGGACGCGGCGAGCACCTGGCGCACCAGGACTCCGGCCACGGCGAGGGCCACCAGGGCCACGACTCCGACGAGCACCACGATGAGGCGGTTGTCGGACGTGAGCACTGCGGCTGCGAAGGTTGAGGGATGGTCCAGCTGATGAGGGGTAGAAAGCCCCGCCATTCGTCCTCCTTGACGCTTGGGCTGAGCTCAAGATGTGGACGGATTGTAGGGAGCGGAACCTGATCAAAACAGTGGGCTGCAAACGGAATTGCTCTTGGCCGCTCGTCAGCAAATGATCGCACTCAAAGATTACGCCCGATAGTGCTAATGCCCCAAAGGCATTGACTCGGCATTCGCCGCGGAGCCGGTCGAAGATCGACGATCTACCGAAAAGAAAAAAGGCCCTGATCACCAGGGCCTTCGCTCGGAGTCTCGGGGCGACACCTCATGCGGTGCCGTCGGGTCACGTCGCCAGCGGCTCCGGCGCCGTCGGCCAGCTCATCCTGATGAGCCCGCCCTCCTGCGACGAGGAGACCTCCACGTCGTCGACGAGTCCGCTGATGACGGCGAGGCCCATCTCGTCCTCGCCCTCGGCCTCCGGGTCGTCCAGGGCCGCGACGATCCCCGGCACCGAGCCGCTGTTCACCGCCGTGTGCGGCGCCTCGTCACCGACCTCGATGGAGAACTGCTTCTCCTCCTCGGTCAGCGCCACCCGGACCGGAGCCTCGATCCCATGGCTCTGGTGCAGGCCCACGGCACGGGAACAGGCCTCCCCGACCGCCAGTCTGACCTCGTCGAGAACCGCCTCGTCCACCCCGGCCCTGCGCGCCACCGCGGCCGCGACCAGCCTCGCTGTCCTGACGTGCTCCGGCAGCGCACTGAAGCGGAGTTCAACGGTGGGCATGCGTCCCCCTCGGATCTTCGAGCGTGCTTACGGGGGGCCGGGCCCGCGGGCCCGGTACCCCCCTTCGAGCTTCCCGGGCTCGGGGCCCGGGGCGCACCCACCTCAGTCGGTGGCCGCCACCGCCTCGTCGACCGAGGCGTGAATCGGGAACACCTTGGTGAGCCCGGTGATCCGGAAGATCTTCAGAATGCGCTCCTGATTGCACACCAGGCGCAGCGAACCCTCATGGGCCCGCACTCTCTTGAGACCGCCGACCAGCACACCGAGGCCGGTCGAGTCGAGGAAGTCCACACCCTCCATGTCGACGACCAGATGGAAACTGCCGTCGTTCACCAACTCGACCAGCTGCTCGCGCAGCTTGGGTGCGGTATATACATCAATTTCGCCACCGACCTCGACGACCGTACGATCGCCGACGGTACGGGTCGACAGGGACAGGTCCACGGATCCTCCAGCACCTTGCTATCGAGCGCTCGCCCCTCGGACGCCTGGAACCCCAGGCCTGAGGCGGTCGCCAGCCGCGATGGCATTCAATCACCTATGGGCAGGCGTGCACGACGCCTTCGGACCATTGTCCGTCACGCCGGTGACACACTCGGTGCCGATGGCCAAGAAACAGCGCCCCGAGCACGCCCCGCCGGGCACCTCCGCACGGCCTTCCCCGCACACGGTCCTGGACCGGCTCGCCGCGGGGGAAACCCGGGCTGCGCGCATCACCCATACGGAGCACTTGCCCCCGCGGGCCGGTCGCCATGCCGTCTGGCCGCACCGCATCCGCTCCGAGGTCGTCGCCGCGGTGCAGGCGGCCGGGATCGCCGATCCGTGGGCCCATCAGGCGCAGGCCGCCGAGCACGCGCTCGACGGCCGCAGTGTGGTCGTCGCGACCGGCACGGCGTCCGGCAAGTCCCTGGCGTATCTCGTGCCCGTCCTGTCCGCCCTCCTGGACGGCTCCGAGGCGGCCAACGGGCGCGGGGCCACCGCGCTCTATCTGGCGCCCACCAAGGCCCTCGCAGCCGATCAGCGCCGCTCGGTGCAAGAGCTCGCCGGCCCGCTCGGCAAGGCGGTACGGCCGGCGGTCCACGACGGCGACACCCCCTTCGAGGAACGCGAGTGGGTGCGCCAGTACGCCAACTACGTACTGACCAACCCGGACATGCTGCACCGCGGGATACTCCCGTCCCACCCCCGCTGGTCCTCGTTCCTGCGCGCCCTGCGCTACGTCGTGATCGACGAGTGCCACACCTATCGCGGCGTCTTCGGCTCACACGTCGCCCAGGTCCTCCGCCGACTGCGCCGGCTGTGCGCGCGCTACGGATCCGATCCGGTCTTCCTGCTCGCCTCCGCCACCGCCGCCGAGCCCGCGGCCGCTGCCGGGCGGCTCACCGGACTGCCCGTCGAGGAGGTCGCCGACGACGCCTCACCCCGCGGCGAACTGGTCTTCGCCCTGTGGGAGCCGCCGCTCACCGAACTGCACGGCGAACAGGGCGCCCCGGTCCGCCGTACCGCCACCGCCGAGACGGCCGATCTGCTCACCGATCTGACCCTGCAGGGCGTGCGCTCGGTGGCCTTCGTACGGTCCCGCAGGGGCGCCGAACTGATCTCGGTGATCGCCAAGGAACGGCTGGCCGAGATCGATCGGTCGCTGACCGGTCGGGTGGCCGCGTACCGGGGCGGCTATCTGCCGCAGGAGCGCCGCGCCCTCGAGCGCGCCCTGCACTCCGGCGAACTGCTCGGCCTCGCCGCGACCACCGCGCTGGAACTCGGCATCGACGTCTCGGGCCTCGACGCCGTGGTCATCGCCGGCTACCCGGGCACCCGGGCCTCGCTGTGGCAGCAGGCGGGTCGCGCCGGCCGGACCGGGGAGGGGGCGCTCGCGGTCCTGGTGGCCCGTGACGACCCGCTGGACACCTATCTCGTGCACCATCCGGAGGCGATCTTCCGGCGGCCGGTGGAGGCCACGGTGCTCGACCCGGGCAATCCGTACGTCCTGGCACCGCATCTGTGCGCCGCCGCGGCCGAACTCCCTTTGACCGAAAATGATCTGTCGCTCTTCGGGCCGGGCGCGGCGGAGGTGCTCCCTCAGCTGGAGGCGGCGAAGCTCCTTCGGCGCCGCGCGACCGCCTGGCACTGGACCCGCCGCGAACGGGCCGCGGACCTCACCGACATCCGGGGCCAGGGCGGCCCGCCCGTGCAGGTCGTGGAGGCGGGCACCGGACGACTGCTCGGCACGGTGGACGCGGCCGCCTCGCACGCCGCGGTGCACGAGGGCGCGGTCCACCTGCACCAGGGGCGTACGTACCTCGTCGAGGAGCTGGACCTCGAGGACTCCGTCGCCCTGGTGAAGGAGGCGAACCCGCCGTACTCGACGACGGCCCGGGACACCACCTCCATCTCCGTACTGGAGACGGAGGTGACCGTGCCGTGGGGCGAGGGGCAGCTGCACTACGGCTCCGTCGAGGTCACCAGCCAGGTCGTCTCCTTCCTGCGCCGCAGGCTCATCACCGGTGAGGTGCTCGGCGAGTCCAAGCTCGATCTGCCGCCGCGCACGCTGCGCACCCGGGCCGTGTGGTGGACGGTCACCCAGGATCAGCTGGACGCGGCGCGGATCGGCCCGGAGATCCTCGGCGGCGCGCTGCACGCCGCCGAGCACGCCTCGATCGGCATCCTGCCGCTCTTCGCTACCTGCGACCGCTGGGACATCGGCGGCGTCTCGGTGCCGCTGCATCCGGACACCCTGCTGCCGACCGTGTTCGTGCACGACGGGGAGCCGGGCGGCGCCGGCTTCGCCGAGCAGGCCTTCCGTACGGCCCGGGAGTGGCTCACCGCCACCCGCGAGGCCATCGCGTCCTGCGAGTGCGAGGCCGGCTGCCCGTCCTGCATCCAGTCCCCGAAGTGCGGCAACGGGAATGAACCCCTGCACAAGCGGGGCGCCGTCCGCCTCCTCACCGAACTCCTCAAGGGCGCGCCGGAGTCCTGACGGACCGGCCGGATGCCTGTATGCCTACTGGCCGCTCCCCTGCGGCCGGACCGGGAGCCGCTGCACGCTGTTCCCCACGAACGAGGCATGGCGCGGGAGTTCGGGCTCGGGCAGCGCCAGGTCGAGGTCCGGGAAGCGGACGAAGAGCTGCTCCAGGGCGATGGTCGCCTCCATCCTGGCCAGCGGTGCACCCATGCAGAAGTGGGCGCCGTGGCCGAGCGAGAGGTGCCGCCTCGTGCCGCGGGTGAGGTCGAAACGGTCCGCCTCGGGGCCGTACGCCTGCGGGTCGCGGCCGGCCGCGGAGTAGCCGGCGAGGACGGGCGTGCCCTTGGGGATGGTCGTACCGTCCAGGGTGAGGTCGCGGGTCGGGTATCGGAACGGGAAGTAGCTGACCGGGCTGTCCCAGCGCAGGGTCTCCTCGACCACGTCCGACCAGGTGGCCTTTCCGGCCTGGACCAGGGCGAGTTGGTCGCGGTGGGTGCACAGGGCGCGGACCGCGTTGGTGATCAGGTTCAGCGTCGTCTCGTGGCCGGCGATGATCGTCAGCATCAGGGTGCCGAGCAGCTCGTGCGGGCCGAGCCGGTCGCCGTTCTCCTCGCGGGCCGCGATCAGGGCGCTGGTGAGGTCGTCGCCCGGGGCGGCGGCGCGGGCGGCGGCGACCTGGCTGAGCACCTCCACCATCTCCTTGTTCGCCGCCATGGCCTCCTCGGGGCCGATGTCGGTGGCGACGATCTGGTTCGAGAGGTGGTGCAGGCGGTCGTGGTGCTCGGCGTCGACACCGAGCAGTTCGCAGATGACGCCCATCGGGAGCGGCAGCGCGAAGTGCCGGCGCAGGTCCGCGACGCCGTCGCCGTCCGCCGCCGCGGCGTCCAGGCCGTCGAGCAGCGACTGCGTCAACGCCTCGATGCGCGGTTGCAGTTCGGCCACCCGACGGGCGGTGAACGCCTTGCTCATCAGGGACCGAAGACGCCGGTGGTCGGCACCGTCCGCGGTGGTCATGCCCTGCACGGTGGCGAAGGTCTTCAGCGGCCAGCCGTCGGGTATCCGGCCTTCCTGCAGCTCGGTGAAGTGCTGGGCGTTCTTGGCCACGTCGGGGTGCGCAAGGAACTCCTTGAGCGCGTCATGACCGAGTACGGCCATGCCCTCGACGTCGCCGGGCAGGGTCACCGGAGTGACGGCGCCCTGGGCGAGCAGCCGGGCGTTGGCGGCGTGCGGGCAGCCGCCCGCGGGGTCGAGGCGGTGCGATGGCCTGGGCGCATCGGCGCTGTCGTCCGCGGTGCCCGTGGTGGACGCGGGTGCGTTCGGCGGTGTGGTCAACGGAGGCTCTCCTGCTCGTGGGACGGAAGAACGGCCGGGTGCTGGGCGGCGGATGACTGCTGCTGGGCGCTCGACGGGGGCTGAGGGTGCGCCGTGTGCTGAGGGTGTGCCGTGTGCTGAGCGTTCGCCGACTGCTGAGCGCTGGGCGACCGGCGCCTGCGGAGGTCGGTGAAGGTGACCGGCAGCGCCGCGAGCCCCTTGCTCCAGGGCGACTTGATCCACTCCAACTCGTCCGGGGATATGGACAGTTCGAGATCGGGCAGCCGGTGCAGGATCGTGTCCACCGCGGTACGGGTGATGAGCCTGGCCGGGTCCTGCGCCGGGCACAGGTGTGGGCCGGCGCCGAAGGCGAGGTGCGCGCGGTTGCCCACCACGGGGCTGCCGTCGTCGGGCAGGATCTCCGGGTCCATGTTCGCCGCGGCGAGGCCGAGTATGAGCATGTCGCCGGTGCCGATCTGCCGGCCGCCGAAGAGCATGTCGCGGGTGGCGTAGCGGGCCGGGAAGTTCTGCGTGGGCGGGAAGCGCCACAGGACCAGGTCGAGGGCGTCGTCCACGCTGAGCCTGCCGCCGGTCAGCGAGGAGCGGAACTGCGGGTCGCAGAGCAGGATCCGCAGGGTGGTCGCGATCCAGTTGACCGTGGTCTGGTTCCCCGCGACGAACATCACGACCAGGTTGTGCAGTACTTCGTCGTCGGTGAGCTGCGCGGGGTGGTGCAGCAGGGCCGAGGTGACATCGTGGCCGGGGCGGCGGCGCTTCTCCTTGATGAGGGCGTCCAGGATGGCGCCCATCCGCCTGCTCGCGTCCGCCGATGCGCTGGTGGCGGCGACGGTGCCGGCGACCGCCTCGACCAGCTGCCGGCCGGTGTGTTCGTCGACGCCGAGCAGGGCGGTGATGACTCGCATGGGCAGCTGGCGCGCGTAGTCGGCCACCAGATCGGCCCGGCCCGGCTGCGCGAACGAGTGGATGACCTGCTCCGCGGTGTCCCGCACCAGTCGCCGCAGCTCATGGCCGTTGATCCCGGACAGCGCGGTGGAGACCGCGGCCCGCATCCTGCGGTGCTGCTGCCCGTCGGCGAACAGCAGGGCCGGCCGCCAGCCGACCATGGGCAGGATCGGGGAGTCCGCGGGCACCCGGTTCTCCCGCAACAGGCGCCAGCGGCGCGGGTCGTGGGAGAAGTCCTGCTCGTCGCGGGTCAGCCGGAGCAGCTCGTGATAGCCGAGTACGAGCCAGGCGTTGATGCCCGGGGCCACCGACACGGGCGCCACCGGGCCGTGCTCCCGGCGCAGTTCCTCGTAGAGCGCGGGCAGCATGTCACCGTCCACGTCCGGACCGTGGAGGGCGGTCGGTGCGGACTGTGCTCCGGTGACGGGGCACCGGCCGGGCGGGCCGAGGGGGCCCGGGTCTCCGGGGCTCGGCTGCGGCCGCCCGTCCGGGCCGTGCGGCGTGGTCATCTGGACTCCGTGGCGACGTGGATGAGGTGGCGGACAAGGGCGATCAGGGCCCGTACCGACGAGGACAGGTCACGTGCGTCGCACGCCACCAGCGGGGTGTCCGGCAGTAGGTCGAGGGCCGCGCGCAACTGGTCCTCGGGGTGCTGCGGGCTCCCCGGGAAGACGTTGGCCGCCACGGCGAACGGCAGCCCGAGATCCTCCAGATTGCCGAGCGCGTCGAACGACGCCTCCAGATCACGGGTGTCGATCAGGGCCAGCGCACCGAGCGCCCCCTTGGCCAAGTCCCGCCAGGCGGGCAGGAACCGCTGCTGCCCCGGGGTGCCGAACAGATACAGGACCAGGTCCCCGTCGAGCGTGATCCGGCCGAAGTCGAGGGCGACGGTGGTCGTGGTCTTCGTACCGGACACCGCGGTGTCGACCCGGGCGCCTGCCTGGGTCATGACCGCCTCGGTGAACAGCGGCTTGATCTCCGAGACGGTGCCGATCAGCGTGGTCTTGCCGACCCCCAGCGGGCCCACCACGAGGATCTTCGCCGCACCGGCCACAGTCGGGCTCACGTACTTGCCCGCGTCGGGTACGGGCGGGGCGTCCGACGGTCCGGTGGGGGCCGAGGGAGCGCCGGATTCGGGTGGCGCGGATTCGGGTGGTGCGGATTCGGGTGGCGCGCCGGAGTCCGGTGGGGCGGTCCCGGGCGACACGTCAGAGGCGGCTTTCGAGACCATGGAGGACCTTTCTGAGCATGGTCACATCGGCGCGTTCGGCCGTGGGGATGGGCGGGCGGGTCACGATCAGTCCCCACTCGAGGAGATCGGCGAGCAGCACCTGGACGACCGAGGGCGGCTGCCCGATGTGCGCGGCCACCTCGGCGACCGAGAGCAGCCCCTGACAGTGCGCCAGGATCTTCTGGTGCTCGGGCTGGAGCGAGGCGGGGAACGCCTCGTCGGTCGCCATCACCAGCGACTCCCAGGCCAGCGTCTGGGCATCGGACACCGCCCGGCCGCGCGTGATGACATACGGGCGGATCGCCGAGGTCGTGCGCTCCTCCGGCCGGCGCTCCGTCACGACGATGCGGCTGCCGTGTCCCGCGGCTGACTGGTCAGATGGGCGCCGATCTTCGCGACCAGCAACTGCATCTGCTGGGCCACCAGGCCGACGTCCGCCTGCGGATCGGTGGCGACACCGAGATACGCCCCCTCCCCGGCATGGGTGAAGAGCACGAATCCGTGATCCGACTCCACCATCTGCTGCCGTACCCGAGCTCCGGCACCGAACAGCAGCGACGTGGTCGAACGCCCCGTCATCGTCATCGCCGCGCACGCCGCGGAGAGCGCCTCCGCCTCGTCCACGCTGAGCGCAGCCACCGGACCGGTGAGGTTCGCCGCGGACATGTGGCCGAGCCGCAGCCCGTCCTCGGACACCACCACGGCGTGCCGGACGCCGGGTATCTCGGTCAGCGGGCGGAGCATCCAGCCCAGGTCGGGAAGGGGGGCGATGGTTCCGGTCACGGCCGGCCTCCGTCGTGCTCGTCGGGGGTTGGGGATGGGGACGGTTCGAGAGGAGGCAGCGGGGCCGCCGTCGTGCCAGGGCCTGCCGCCGGCGTTTCCTCGGCGCGGAGTTCCGCGCGGCCGCGCAGGGTGCCGGACACCACGCTGGCGATCGACGCGCCCGCCGCCTCCGGCGTCCAGGGCTCGGCGGCCGGCTCGGGCTGCGGCGCCGGAGCAGCCCCGGACTGCGCTGCGGCGGGCAACGACCGCATGGCCGCCTGGGTCGCGCCACGCCTACTCCGCCGCCGCGGAAGGCCGACGGGGGTTTCGGCGGGGCCCGCGGGGCCCTCCGGCGTCGGGGCCCCGGGTGGCAGGTCCAGTGGATTCACAGGTTCCGCCTGCTCCGCCGGGGGCAGCGGAGACGAAGACGGTGGTGCGGAGGACGGCAACGGCTGCGCGGAGAAGGGCAGTTGCCCACCCTTCGCGGCCGTCGTCGTCGCGGGTGTCGCCGCTGTCGCAGGTGTCGCCGCCGTGGCAGGTGTCGCCGCCGTGGCAGGTGTCGCCGCTGTCGCCGCCGGCATCGGCGCCTGCGCGGGAGCGCCCGGCGCCGCTGCGCCTGCCTGCCCGTCTCCCGGCCGCCCCGGCCCCGGCATCAGCACGGCCGCCGGTTCGTCCTGCCGCTGCTGCGGCATCCCGTACGGGTCCGGCCACCTCGCGGGCGCCGCCGACTGCTGGGCCGGTTCGGTCATCAGGTGGAACGGTACGAACGTCACCGCACACGTACCGCCGTACGCCGACGTCCCGTTCAGCTTCACCTCGAAGCCCAGCTCACGGCTCCACCGCCCGACGCAGGCGAGTCCGAGACGCGGCACCGCACCGAGCCGGGCCAGGTCCTGGTCGTCGCGGAGCAGCCGGGTGGCCTGCTCGAGCACGTCCTGCGGCATGCCACGCCCGGCATCCTCGATCTCGATGACCGCTCCGGCGCCGACCTCCCGGATGTTGACCACGACCGGGTGGTTCTGGGGCGAGAACGTGGTGGCGTTGTCCAGGAGTTCGGCGATGGCGTGCATCAGGCCTTCGACGGCCGGAGCCACCGCGTACAGCGTCTGCCCGCCCCTCACCTCGATACGGCTGTACTCCACGATCCGTGACTGCGCGCCGCGCACGCAGTCGTACAGGGAGACCGGGCGGTTCTCCCGTCGCGCGGGCCACACTCCGCACATCACCAGGAGCGTCTGCGCCTTACGGGTCATCTGCGCCGCAGCGTGGTCGGCCTTCATCACATCGGCCATCACCCGGGGGTCGTCGATGGACTGCTCCACCTGGTCCAGGAGTTGCTGCTGTACGGACGCCATCGCGTGCATGGTCCGCGCGACGGACTCGAAGGCGGCCTGCACGGAGTCGCGCAGCCCGCGCTCACGCCGCATCGCCTCGTCCGAACCCAGCGCCACGATCATCGCGGACACGGCCCGCTCGAACTCGGCACCGGTCTCACCGGGCGCCGCCAGCGGCCCCGGAACGCCTTCCAACCGCTGTCCCGCACGCACCCGTTCGGCGATCGCCGGAGCCCGTACGCCCGCCAGGTGCACGACCTCAGCACCGCGGGCCGCGGCAAGCCGCTCAGCCCCCGCACGCTCCGCGCGCTCGGCGGACAGCCGCCGGGCCAGCACCAGCAGCCCGGTCAGCAGGAGCACGGCCACCGAGGCGCAGCCGGCGGCCAGCGCCGCACGCCAATCGTCGGCCGCGCCCATCAGTACGAGGACGGCGACCCCGCCCGCGACCACCACGGCCGCGGCCCAGACCGCAGCCGTACGGCCTCCGAAACCGCGGCTCACCACGGCACACCCGACCCGACGCCCCTGCGCACCCCAGCCACGACGAATGCCCCTTCCGGCACACCGAACTCCCATGCGAAATAGGGAATATGGCAACCCTAGATCAACACGCCCGATTTGACTTCCCTTCTTGACAACCAGATCTCCACACACCATCCCCTCCCGGCACCTCGCTCTCACTCCTCGATCACCGTCGGGCACGGGAGCACGGCCCTGACCGGCACCGGTACGCCCCCACCCGGCCTCAGCTCCTCCTGCCAGCCCCAGCTCCCCCTTGCAGCCTCAACTCCCCCTTTCCAGCCTCAACTCCCCATCCATGAGCGGGCCCTGCCCTGGATCGCACCTCCGCATCGAACGGCCCCGCTCCGGCCCGCACGGTCACATCCGCGATCTCCCCACGCACCGTGCAGCGCACCAACTCGCCCCGTTGCGCCCGGGCCACCCGAGCGCCCGTCGCGCAGGCCGGCTGCTGCCCGTCCAGGGCACGGTCCGCCACCGCGAGGGCCACCAAGTCCGCTGCTCCGCCCGCCCGGTGGCGGCCCAGGATCGCCTGCCCCATGAGCAACACCACACCGACCACCACGGCCAACACCCCGACCACGAACACCGCCCACACACTGGCCACCCCGTCATCCGCCCGCCACGGCGCCGTCCTCGCGCCTCTCGGCCACGCCGCCCTCCTCGCTCTCCACCGCGCCACCCACCCGGTCCTCCGCCAACGCAACCGCTTCGGCACCCACATCAAGCGCCAGCCCTCCGATCCCCGCCGAGCGGGCCTCGACCGACACCCGCACCAATTCCCCCTCTCTGCCTACGGAGACCCGAGCCCCACGCGGCGCCGCCTGCTCCGCGACAGCCACCACATCCGCCGATGCTTCCTGCCGGGCCGCCGCCCTGGCGCCGGCCCGGGCGGCGTCCACGCACTGGATCTGGGCGCAGGCCGCCATCAGTCCCCAGAGCATCGACACCGCGACGATCGCAAGCACCGGCAGCACCACGGCGGTCTCGGCCGTCACACAGCCCTCATCCACTCCGCTCCGCTCAGAACTGGGCATCGAGCCCCTTGCCGATGACCGCCTCCAGCGCACCCTTGACCATGTCGCTGGTGACCACCCGGTAGAGCACCGCGGCAAATCCACAGGCCGCCACGGTCCCCAGCGCGTACTCGGACGTGATCATCCCGTCGTCCCCCAGCCCGTGCCGCCTCCTCTCCCTCGGCACCCGCAGGACCCGAACCCGCCACCGCCGCACGCCTCGCATCACCCGTGCCCACCGAACAGACCTCATCGCACACCCCTCACAAGCCCTCGAACTCCTCTGAATCCCGAACCGCTACGAATCCCGAACCCCCATGAATCCCGACATCCCTCATCCGACCTCTCGGCCACCCCGAGCCACCCGCCTCAACAGATGCGCACTCATTCGCCGTTCAAGATCTGGCCTGTGAGTCCGATCAGCACGGGCACGATGCCCACCATCAGGAACGCCGGCAGAAAGCAGAGCCCCACGGGCGCAGCCATCACCACCGCCGCCCGGCGCGCCCTCGCGATGGCCGCCCGCGCCCAGACCGACCGGCACTCGGCCGCCAGACCTGCCACTTGCTCGGCGGCCGGTGCCCCGGACGCCTCCGCCCGCTCCAGACAGCGCGCGAGCGAGGCCGCCCCCCGCCCGGGTATCGCGGCCAACCTTCCCCAGGCCTCGGCCGGTTCACCACCGAGCCGCAGTTCGGCGGCCACTCTCGTCAGGCACCGCCCCACCGGCCCCGGCAAGGACCGCCCCACGTACTCGGCGGCCACGACGGGCCGTGCCCCGGCCGCCACACAGGCGGCCAGCAGATCCGCGGCCAACGGCAACTGCCGTTCCGCCTCCGCCGATTCGGCCGTTCCTTCCGCAGCGTCCCGTCCGTGCAGTCGACGCCGTACGAGATACGCCACGATCAAGCCGACCAGCCCGCCGAACGCGCCTCCCCACAGCGCGTAACCCGCACAGGCCACCCCCACCACCGGCACCCACCCGGCTCCCGCACCAGCCCCCGACAACCACCGTCCGATCCGCGCTCCGGACGTCGAGTCAGACCTCACCCCGCACCGCGGACCGTGCCCCTCCTCCCGCCGCAGCCCGTGCTTCACGTCCGACGGCATCAGATGTCCCAGCGCCCGCACCCGAGCACGAACCCCTCGCACCTGCCGCCCGGCCACCACGGCCCACACCACCGACACGATCCCCAGAAACCCAGCACCGATCAACAGCCCCACCCCCAGCCTGTGGACAACTTCCGTACCCGACACCGCAAATCCCCTCATCTCACCACTCACCGCTCATCCCTCCGCCCCGCGCACGATCGACCAGGCCCACCAGAGCCCCACCCCTTCCAGCACCGCGCCCACAGCCAGACATCCGAGCCCCGCTCCCGTATGCAGCAGGACTCGCAACGGATCCGCCCCGAACGCGGCTCCCATCAGCAGCCCGACCACCGGCAACCCGGCCAGCAACACCGCCGTGGCCCGCGCCCCTGCCAACTGGGCCTGCAGCTGGTCCCGTTGATCCCGCTCGGCCCGCAGCGCGCCCTCGAGCCGAGCGAGCCCCGTATCGAGTCCTGCGCCCCGCTCCACCGCCACCGACCAGCACGCCGCAAGCCCGAGCAGCCCCTGGGCGCCCGGCGCCTTCGCGGCCTCCCTCAACGCCCCAGGCACATCGCCACCGAACCGCGCCGCGGCCAGCACCACGCCCGTCCCGCTCCCCATCCCCGCGCCGGCCTCCCGCGCCGCGGTCAACAGCGCCTCGGCCGGCTGCCGCCCGGCCCGCACTTCGGCGGCCACCGCACCGCACAAGGCGATGACGGCATCTCCCCGCTCCCGCGCCGTACGCGCCTGCGCCCGCGAGCGCCAGACTCTCGCCAACACCGGGGCCGCGACTCCGCAGAGCAGCAGCGGCACCACCGATCCGCCGTGCACCGCGAGCACCAGCCCCACGGCCACACACCAGGCTTCGGGCCTACGCCCACCCGACCTCCCTCGCTCCGCCCACCACTGCGCACACCCGGCAACCCGACCGCCGTCCGCCGCATCGCCGACCACGAACAACGCGCGAACCCGCCGCTGCTCCCGCCCTCGCACCCTCATGCCGCACCCCCGGACTCCGCACCGACGTGCGCACCGTCGACCAGCGCACCGTCGAATCCGCCGAGCAGCCCTCGAAGCCGCTCCCATCCCGCCGCCCGCTCGAACGCCCTCGGCCCCCACCGCAGAGCCGGCACCGCCCGCACCAACCCGTCGCCACCCCGCTCGAGCACCCGCACCTCCGCGACGCGCCGTCGACCGCTCCGGTCCCGGTCGAGGTGCAGTACGACGGACAGCGCGGCCGCCAACTGGCTGTGCAGAGCGGCACGATCCAGCCCGGCCGCCGTGGCCAGCGCCTCCAGACGGGCCGGCACATCCGCGGCGGCATTCGCATGAACCGTCCCCGAACCACCTCCGTGCCCGGTGTTGAGAGCGGCCAGCAGATGGACGACCTCGGCCCCTCGCACCTCCCCGACCACCAGCCGGTCGGGCCGCATCCGCAGCGCCTGCCGCACGAGGTCCTGCAGCGTGACCAGGCCGGCGCCCTCCTGGTTCGCCGGACGCGTTTCGAGGCGGACCACATGCGGGTGATCGGGCCGCAACTCCGCCGAGTCCTCGGCGAGCACGATCCGCTCCCGAGCCCCGACGACCCCGAGCAGCGCCGCGAGCAGGGTGGTCTTCCCCGACCCCGTACCTCCGCTGATCACGAACGAGAGCCTGGCCTCGATCAGCGCCCGCAGCACGGCGTCACCTCCCGGCGGCACGGTCTCGGCCGCCACCAACTCGGCCAGCGAGAAGGCCTTCGGCCGCACCACGCGCAGCGACAGACAGGTCGAGCCGACGGCGACCGGAGGAAGCACGGCGTGCAGACGCGTGCCGTCCGGCAGTCGAGCGTCCACCCAGGGCCGGGCGTCGTCGAGGCGCCGTCCGGCCACCGTGGCGAGGCGCTGCGCCAGGCGCCGCACTGCGGCCGCGTCGGCGAAGCGGATCGAGGTCAGTTCGAGACCGTGCCCGCGGTCGACCCACACCCGGTCCGGTGCCGATACGAGGACATCGGTGACCTCGGGGTCGGCGAGCAGGGTTTCCAAAGGACCGGCCCCGACCAGTTCCGAGCGCAACTCGCCCACCACTTCGAGAAGTTCGCGGTCGCCGAGCACTCTGCCCCGCGCGCGGAGGGCTTCGGCGACTCGCGCCGGGGTGGGCTCGGCCCCGCGTTCGGTGAGCCAGTGGCGTACCGCGTCGAGCAGTGTGCCCGTCATGACCGGCCACCCGCGGGCACCCGCTGCCAGAAGGCCTCACAGAACCGGGCGAGCGGTCCGCGCTGCCGGGCACCGGGCGGTGCGTCGTCCCGCGCGAGCCCCGGCTCGTCGGGGAGCTCACCTGCCAGCGGCAGACCGAGCAACCGGGCCACTTCCTCGGCGCCGATGCCCACGGTGAAAGGCCCTCTCACGACCGCCCGCAGATCCCCGAGCACCATCCCGGCCGCCGCGGCCACCCTCCCTGACGCCGCCACGGGCCGAAGCGCGGCCGGCACCACAAGCAGCCCGACATCCAGCTGCGTCAGAGCTTCGGCGACCGCGGCGTCGACCCTGCGCGGAAGATCCACGACGACCACGCCGCCGCGACGTCGCGCCGCGGCCAGCACGGCCCGCATCGCTTCGGCGGGCACCGCCACCGAATCTCCCCGGTCCCAGCTCAGGACGCGGAGCGCATGCAGCTCGGGCAGCGCGGCCTCCAGGGCCCCGCTGCCGAGCCGCCCACGCGATTCGGCGAAGGCGGGCCAGCGCAGTCCTTTCGCCGCCTCTCCGCCGAGCAGTACGTCCAGCCCGCCTCCCAGCGGATCGGCGTCCACCAGCATGGTGCGTCGTCCGGCTCTGGCCGCCGTCACCGCGAGGGCGCAGGCCAGCGTGGAGGCACCGGCACCTCCGCATCCGCCGAGCACGCCGACCGTCAGGGCATGCCCGCCGACGCCCTCCACCACATCGGCGATGCGGTCCACCAGCCATTGCTCGCTGTCCGGCAGTCTCAGCACGTGATCAGCACCGATCTCGACGGCCCGCTGCCAGACATCCGGATCGTCCTGGTCGTGTCCCACCAGGCAGACGCCGCGTCTGCGGGCGGCGCCATGCAGCCGCCGGGCCGCGTCGTCGCCCACCAGCACCAGGGACGCCGCGTCCCAACTGCCCGTACGGTCCGGGATCGCAGGGTGCACTTCCGGCCGTGCGCCCGCCGCGGCACACAGCCGCAACAAGTCGTCGAGCAGCGCCGCGTCCTCCGTGACGATCAGCGGTCCCTCGAGCTGTCCTGCTCCGGCCGCCGGCCGGTCGTGCGTGATCGATGCGGGCACGATCTCCGCCCCCTCTCGCTGTGAACGTGGTGAATCCGCAGTCGCGAAGTGGGCCGTGAACACAACCGCGAACTTCGCGAGCGGGATTCACCATGAGCGAGTACTGGAAATCGTGTGGATCTTGGTCCAAAACTGTGGACAACTCGCGGGTTGTGAATAACTCGCTCACTCAAAGCGGTGAGGTACGCGGGCGATCCCCGGATCTTCCCCACAGCAGCCCTACCATCACGCACAGTGACGACACGGGCCGGACGGGACGCCGGCACACCGAAGCGCCGAGGAGGCGAAGTTGATCAAAAGAAAAGGGCCCAAACGGGCCCGGACATGCGACGACCCCCGCCGGGGGGGAGAGCGGGGGTCGTCCCCACGGCCGACTCGGGGGGGGGAGGAGTCGGACCGGGTTAGCACGGTCGCGAACGATCCGTGACTTCCATGGTGTACCCGAGAGCCTTCTCAGGCAAACCCACGCGCCACACCTTACGCCGAATGGTGGGCGCCTATGCTCGACCCCGTGGAAAACCACTCGTCACCTCGGACAGCCGCCTTCTTTGACCTGGACAAGACGGTCATTGCGAAGTCGAGCACGCTCACCTTCAGCAAGTCGTTCTACCACGGTGGACTGATCAACCGCAGGGCCGTTCTGCGTACCGCCTACGCCCAGTTTGTGTTTCTCGCCGGCGGCGCGGACCACGATCAGATGGAGCGGATGCGCGAATACCTCTCGGCCCTGTGCCGCGGCTGGAATGTGCAGCAGGTCAAGGAGATCGTCGCGGAGACTCTGCACGATCTGATCGACCCGATCATCTACGACGAGGCCGCCTCCCTCATCGAGGAGCACCACACCGCCGGACGGGACGTGGTGATCGTCTCCACCTCCGGCGCCGAGGTGGTGGAACCGATCGGCGAACTGCTCGGCGCGGACCGCGTGGTGGCCACCCGCATGGTGGTCGGCGACGACGGCTGCTTCACCGGCGAGGTGGAGTACTACGCGTACGGGCCGACCAAGGCGGAGGCGATCCGGGAGCTGGCCAGGAGCGAGGGCTACGACCTGGAGCGCTGCTACGCCTACAGCGACTCGGCCACCGACCTGCCGATGCTGGAGGCCGTGGGCCACCCGCACGCGGTGAACCCGGGCCGCAGCCTGCGCCGCGAGGCGATCACCCGGGACTGGCCGATTCTCGACTTCCACCGGCCGGTTCCCCTCAAGCAGCGCGTCCCGTCGCTGACAGTCCCGCCGCGCCCCGCCCTGCTGGCTGCCGCCGCCGTCGGCGCCGCGGCGGCCACCGCGGGACTCGTCTGGTACACGAGCAGGCGCCGCGCCGCGGTCTCCTGACCGGCTCGAGCCCGACCGCCGCTTCTGTCCCTTATATTCTGCGCCCGATTTATACCTGTTTGAAGCTAAAAGTAAAGAACTGCGTCCAGGGCTTTCGCATCCCGGGTGACAGGAGTACAAAGGATTCAACGGCCCGCGAGACCAAGGACATCCGAGAGGATTACCTAGTAACGCAATTTGGCCCCACGGACCGCGCATGGACGTACAGCACCCACGCGACGTCGACCCGTCGATTACGGGCCAGCCGCACCAGGCAACGGGCAAAGACCCCGACCTGATGGGCAAATACACGAGGACGCTTGGTAACTGGGCGGACATGCCAGCGGCGGTACCGGGACCGGTACCGCCGCAACCCTGTTCAGGCCGTTCGCGCGCTACGACTGCCGCTCAGGCTCAGGCCGCCCCGCGCTGCAGTGCTTCACACACAGCCGTCGATTCCCGCGCCCCGAGCTCGACAGCCTTGCCGCAGTGGACGATCCAGGCCGCCATCCCCTCCGGCGTACCGGAGACATAGCCGTCGAGCGCCGCACAGTAGGCCGCCCGCCCGAGCTCCGCATGCCCCACCTCGGCCGGGCACACCGACTTCGGATCGAGACCGCTGCCGACCAGCACGATGCGCTCCGCCGCACGCGCGACCAGACCGTTGTAGGAGCCGAACGGCCGCAGCGCGAGCAGCTCACCGTGCACCACCGCCGCGGTGACGAGCGCCGGCGCCGAACTGCCTTCGACGATCAGCCGGGACAGGCCCTCGAGGCGGCCCGCCACCTCGTCCGCATCGGGCAGCGCCACCTCGATCAGCGGCTCGTCGACCGGTTCGCCCGCCTGCCGCGGCCGGCCCACCGCCTCGTCCTGCACCCCGGCGGCGACCAGGTGCAGACGCGCCAGTACGCGCAGCGGTGACTGCCGCCAGATGGAGAGCAGTTGCCCCGCCTCCGCGGTCAGCCGCAGGGCCGCGCCGATCGCACGCGCCTCGTCCTTACCGCCGAAGTCACTGCGCCTGCGCACCTCTTCGAGCGCCCAGTCGGCGCCGGCGAGTGCGGCGGAGCCACGGGCTCCGCGCAGCGCGGCCTCCGAGGTGATCTCGTTGCTGCGGCGCCGCATGACCCGGTGACCGTAGACCCGGTCGACGGACTTGCGCACCGACTCCACGCTGTCGGCGACGCCCGGGAGGGAGCCGAGAACGGAGAGCGGATCGGCTGTCGTACTCATAAGTACGACACTACGCACCCAATGGCACCGCCCCACGAAGGAGTGGTCTTCTTCACGCCGGACTGCAACCCACCGCGAGCGCGCCACTACGCTTGGTGAACATGAAAATTGCTTTCGTCGGGAAGGGCGGCAGCGGCAAGACGACGCTGTCCTCGCTCTTCGTCCGCCATCTCACGGCCGCCGAGACCCCGGTCATCGCGGTGGACGCGGACATCAACCAGCACCTCGCGGCCGCCCTCGGTCTGGACGACGAGGAGGCCGCCGCGCTGCCCCCGATGGGAGCGCAGCTGCCTCTCATCAAGGACTATCTGCGCGGCACGAATCCACGGATCCCGTCCGCGGAGACCATGATCAAGACGACGCCGCCCGGCGAGGGCTCGCGGCTGCTCGGGGTGCGCGAGGAGAATCCGGTGTACGCGGCCTGTGCCCGGAGTGTGGAACTCGACGGCGCCGCCGCCCGTTTGATGGTCACCGGTCCCTTCACCGAGTCCGATCTGGGTGTCGCCTGCTACCACTCCAAGGTCGCAGCGGTGGAGCTCTGCCTCAATCACCTCGTCGACGCCCGCGACGAGTACGTGGTGGTCGACATGACGGCCGGCTCCGACTCCTTCGCCTCCGGCATGTTCACCCGCTTCGACCTGACGTTCCTGGTCGCCGAGCCCACCCGTAAGGGGGTGTCCGTCTACCGCCAGTACAAGAACTACGCCCAGGACTTCGGCATCGCTCTGGCGGTGGTGGGGAACAAGGTGCAGGGCGAGGACGACATCGCCTTCCTGCGCGACGAGGTCGGCGACGACCTGCTCGTCACCTTCGCCCACTCCGACTGGGTACGCGCGATGGAGAAAGGCCGCCCGCACCCCTTCGACCGGCTCGAACCGGCGAACGCCACCGCCCTGCGGACGATGGCGGCAGCCGCGGACGCCTCGTACGAGCAGCGGGACTGGGAGCGTTACACGCGCCAGATGGTCCACTTCCACCGCAAGAACGCGGCGAGTTGGGGAAATGCGAAGACGGGCGCCGATCTGGCGGACCAGATCGACCCCGCCTTCGTACTCGGTGAGGGTCTCGTTCCCGGTGACGGGATCCGTCAGGGCGCAGGAGTCAGTGCTGCTCCTTGTGCCCCTCTCCCGGCTTGACCGCCGGGGCGCCCGGTACGCCCTTGGGCGCCGGGGCGGGCTTGCCGGAGAGGTACGCCGGCCAGCCCTCCTTCGGCGCCTTGCCGACACCGAGCTTGCGCATCTTCTCCAGGACCTTCGGGTCCTGGGCGTCGAGCCAGTCGGCGAGTTGACGGAAGGAGACGCAGCGCACCTCCTTCTTGGTGCAGACGCGCTCGATGGTCTCCTCGATGGCACGCATATAGGTGCCGCCGTTCCACGACTCGAAGTGGTTCCCGATGACGAGCGGGGCACGGTTGCCGTTGTATGCGCGCTCGAAGCCCTGGAGCAGGCCGTCACGCATCTGGTCGCCCCAGTACTCGTGCTTGGCGGGGTCGCCCTTCGTGGTGCCGCCCGACTGGTTGACCATGAAGTTGTAGTCCATGGTCAGCGTCTCGAAGGCCCGGCCGGGCACGGGGACCAGCTGCATGGACAGGTCCCACAGTCCCTCCTTCTTCTTGGGCCAGAGCTGGTTGTTGACGCCGCTCGTGTCGTAGCGGAAGCCGAGTTCGCGTGCGGCCTTCATGAAGTTCTGCTGGCCCTCGAGGCAGGGAGTGCGGGCCCCGACGAGTTCCTTGTCGTAGTCGAAGGGCAGCGGCGAGGCCTTCTTGTCGCCGGTGTTGGTCTTCCACTGCTTGACGAACGACTTGGCCTGGTTGATCTCGCTCTTCCAGTCCGCCACGGACCACTCGCCGACGCCCCGGCCCTTGCCGCAGAAGTGGCCGTTGAAGTGGGTGCCGATCTCGTTGCCGTCGAGCCAGGCGCCGCGCAGCTGCTCCACGGTGTCCTTGATGCCCTGGGCGTCATTGAAACCGATGTCGGAGCTGCCCTGCTCGTGCTGCGGCGGGCTGTACTGACCCCGCTTGCCCTCGGGCAGCATGTACACGCCGCTGAGGAAGTACGTCATGGTGGCGTTGTTGGCCTTGCCCACCTCGCGGAAGTGCGAGAAGAGCTTCTGGCTGTCCTCGCCCGCGCCGTCCCAGGAGAACACCACGAACTGCGGCGGCTTCTGACCGGGCTTCAGACGCTCGGGCTTGGGCTGCTTCGGCTGCGCCCCGGTGTACGCGGTCGAGCCGTCGCCGATCAGGCGTACCGCGCTCTTCGGGGCGGGCGCCGCCTTCTTGGGGCCGTGCGCCCCTTCGTTCTTCTGCTGCCCGGACTCTCCGCCCGAGCAGCTGACTAGTCCCACGGTGCAGGCCGCGACGGCGACACCCGCGGCAAGTCTCCTGGTGGCGGCCTTCATCCGCCCACCTCTTCCTTCGGGTCGGGGTCTCTTCGGCAGCTGCGCGACCGCCCTGCCGATGGCGCCGCCAAAATCGCACGCCGTAACGGAGCGAAAGGTACGACAAGCCGCAAAGATGCTCTATTCGCTCAGTTGAGTGAATGGATGCACCATTTGCCCGGCTCGCCCGACCCAATTCTTTACTCTCCATTACTGTCCGTTTACTGAGAGTTGGCGATTCCCGCCGCCCTCAAGCAACCGTCCCCTTTCTCCGCACTGCCGGTCCCGCGCACACCCATGCGCAGATCCCTCACGAGACGGGAAAACATGTCCGCTTCTGTCCCCGCCCGCGCCGACGACTCCGGCCCCACCCACGACCAGCGGCCGCACGGTCCGCCGCAGCGCCGCCGCCGTATCGCCGGAGCCGATGTCTCCGCCTCGATCGCCGTCTTTCTGATCGCCCTCCCGCTGTCCCTCGGGATCGCTCTGGCCACCGGCGCCCCGCTGCAGGCCGGGCTCGTCGCGGCCGCCGTCGGCGGAATCGTCGCCGGAGCGTTCGGCGGCGCACCCCTGCAGGTCAGCGGCCCCGCCGCGGGCCTGACGGTGGTGACCGCCGATCTCATCCAGCAGTACGGCTGGCGCACCACCTGCGCCATCACCGTGCTCGCCGGGCTCGCCCAACTCGGCCTGGCCTTCCTCCGAGTGGCCCGTTCCGCCCTGGCCGTGAGTCCCGCGATCGTGCACGGCATGCTGGCCGGCATCGGCATCACGATCGCCTTCGCGCAGCTGCACATCGTGCTCGGCGGCAGTCCGCACAGCTCGGTCGTGGACAACGTCCGCCAACTGCCCTCCCAACTGGCCGACCTGCACCCGGCCGCGGTATCGGTCAGCGCGCTCACCCTGGTCGTGCTGCTCGGCTGGCCCAGGATCCCCGGCCGGTCCGGGCGACTGCTGCGCACGGTGCCGGCGGCGCTCGCCGCGGTGACCGTGGCCACGCTGGTCGCCGCGATCGGCGGGCTGCGCCTCGACCGGGTCGATCTGCCGTCCTGGAGCAGCCATGCGCTCGTCGGACTGCCCGACGGCCCGGTGCTCGGGCTCATCGCCGCGGTGCTCACCATCACCCTGGTCGGCAGCGTCGAGTCGCTGCTCTCCGCCGTCGCCATCGACAAGCTGGCCGCGAGCCGCAAGTCCGGACCACGCGTGCCACGCGCCCACCTCGACCGCGAACTGCGCGGCCAGGGCGCGGCCAACATCGTCTCGGGCACCCTCGGCGGCCTGCCCGTCACCGGCGTCGCCGTACGCAGCTCGGCGAATGTCCGAGCGGGTGCCGTGAGCAGCAACTCGGCCATTCTGCACGGCATCTGGGTGGTGATCGCCGCCCTCGTCCTGGTTCCGGTGCTCGATCTGATCCCGCTCGCCGCGCTGGCCGCGCTCGTCATGGCGGTCGGCGTACAGATGGTCTCGCTCACCCACATCCGTAATGTCACCCGCCATCGCGAGGTCCTGGTGTACGGGGCGACCACCGTGGGAGTCGTCCTGCTCGGGGTCCTGGAAGGGGTGGCGATCGGCATCGTCGTCGCGGTCGCGGTGGCGCTGCACCGGCTCTCGCGCACCCGGATCACCCATGAGGAGCGGGAAGGGGTCCACCATGTGCGGGTGCGCGGCCAGTTGACGTTCCTCGCCGTGCCCCGGCTGACCCGGACCCTGCATCTCGTACCGCATACGGCGGATGCGGTGGTGGAGTTGGACGGTTCGTTCATGGATCACGCCGCGTACGAGGCACTGCAGGACTGGCAGGATTCGCACACCACGCACGGGGGGTCGGTCGAGCTGACCGGTCGCTCCGGCGGGCGGATCGCCGAGCCGGCCGGGCGGGGCGACCACTGCTGCCGGCCCTGGACGGCCTGGCGCAATCACCGTTGCGAGCGCCCGGCCGAGCACGGCGAGCGGCGCGGGCATCAACTGGCCAGCGGGATCAGCGCGTTCCAGCGGGACACCGCGCCGCTGGTGCGCGGCGAGCTGGCCCGGCTCGCCGAGGAGGGCCAGCGCCCCTCGCAGCTCTTTCTGACCTGCGCGGACTCCCGGGTCGTGACGTCGATGATCACGTCCAGCGGGCCGGGCGACCTGTTCGTCGTACGGAACGTGGGCAATCTGGTGCCGCCGCCCGGCGAGGAGAGCGGGGACGACTCGGTGGCGGCGGCGATCGAGTACGCCGTGGACGTGCTCGAGGTCGATTCGATCACGGTGTGCGGGCACTCCGGCTGCGGCGGCATGCAGGCGCTGCTGCAGGGTGCGCAGCGTACGGACGGGGCGGACGACGCCGCGGACGGCCCCTCGATGGCGGCCGATCCGCACGAGCTGCCCGCCACCCCGTTGCGGCGCTGGCTGCGGCACGGCGCTCCCAGCGTGGAGAGGATGTCGCGGCAGGGGCCCAACTGGGCGCGGATCGCGGGCCGTCCGCCGGCCGACGCGGTCGAGCAGCTGTGTCTGACCAATGTGATCCAGCAGTTGGAGCATCTGCGCGCCCACGAGTCGGTCGAGCGGAGACTCGCGGACGGGAGCCTCGCGCTGCACGGGATGTACTTCCACGTGGGTGAGGCGCAGGCGTATCTGCTCACCGGCGCGGACGATTTGTTCGACGTGGTGGCTCCCGCGCGCCTGCAGGCGGCGCGCGTCTGAACCGGAGCGTCCCGGGCTCCGTGAGACTGTGTGGCCCCACCCTCCGGGGCCACACACCCGGCACAAGGCGCACAGGTCTAAACCAGTTTTCCACAAGCCCTTGTCACCAGGGGCGGGCGTCTGATGAGCTGTGGCCTGGGACACAACGGTCGCCCAGCGACAAAGCACCGTAAGGGAGATGTCGTGAGCAACGAAAGCCTGGCCAACCTTCTCAAGGAGGAGCGACGCTTCGCGCCGCCTGCCGACCTGGCCGCGAACGCCAACGTCACGGCGGAGGCGTACGAGCAGGCCAAGGCTGACCGTCTGGGCTTCTGGGCCGAGCAGGCCCGGCGCCTCAGCTGGGCCACCGAGCCGACCGAGACCCTCGACTGGTCGAATCCGCCGTTCGCCAAGTGGTTCGCCGACGGCCGGCTCAATGTCGCGTACAACTGCGTCGACCGCCACGTCGAGGCGGGCCACGGCGACCGGGTCGCCATCCACTTCGAGGGCGAGCCCGGCGACAGCCGCGCGATCACCTACGCCGAGCTCAAGGACGAGGTCTCCAAGGCGGCCAACGCCCTGACGGAGCTGGGCGTCGGCAAGGGCGACCGGGTCGCCGTCTACATGCCGATGATCCCCGAGACCGCCATCGCGATGCTGGCCTGCGCCCGTATCGGCGCCGCCCACTCGGTGGTCTTCGGCGGATTCTCCGCCGACGCGATCGCCAAGCGCGTCGAGGACGCCGATGCCAAGGTCGTCATCACCTCCGACGGCGGTTACCGCCGCGGCAAGCCGTCCGCGCTGAAGCCGGCCGTCGACGAGGCCGTCTCGCGCGTGGACAGCGTCGATCACGTCCTCGTCGTCCGCCGCACCGGCCAGGAAGTGGCGTGGAACGAGGACCGAGACCTGTGGTGGCACGAGGTCGTCGAGCGACAGAGCGCCGAGCACACCCCGGAGGCCTTCGAGGCCGAGCAGCCGCTCTTCATCCTCTACACCTCGGGCACCACGGGTAAGCCGAAGGGCATCCTGCACACCTCGGGCGGATACCTGACGCAGGCCGCGTACACCCACCACGCGGTTTTCGACCTCAAGCCGGAGACCGACGTCTACTGGTGCACCGCCGACGTCGGCTGGGTCACCGGCCACTCGTACATCGTCTACGGCCCGCTGGCGAACGGCGCGACGCAGGTCATGTACGAGGGCACCCCGGACACCCCGCACCAGGGCCGCTTCTGGGAGATCGTGCAGAAGTACGGCGTCACGATCCTCTACACGGCGCCGACCGCGATCCGTACGTTCATGAAGTGGGGCGACGAGATCCCCGCGAAGTTCGACCTGAGCAGCCTCAGGGTGCTCGGCTCGGTCGGCGAGCCGATCAACCCGGAGGCCTGGGTCTGGTACCGGAAGAACATCGGCGGCGACCGCTGCCCGATCGTCGACACCTGGTGGCAGACCGAGACCGGCGCGATGATGATCTCGCCGCTGCCCGGTGTCACCGAGACCAAGCCGGGCTCCGCCCAGCGCGCCCTGCCGGGCATCTCCGCGACCGTCGTCGACGACGAGGCGCGGGAGGTGCCGGACGGTGGCGGCGGCTATCTGGTCCTGACCGAGCCGTGGCCGTCCATGCTGCGCACCATCTGGGGCGACGACCAGCGGTTCATCGACACCTACTGGTCGCGCTTCGAGGGCAAGTACTTCGCCGGTGACGGTGCCAAGAAGGACGAGGACGGCGACGTCTGGCTGCTCGGCCGGGTCGACGACGTGATGCTGGTCTCCGGGCACAACATCTCGACGACCGAGGTCGAGTCCGCGCTCGTGTCGCACCCGTCGGTGGCCGAGGCCGCGGTCGTCGGTGCCGCGGACGAGACCACCGGTCAGGCCATCGTCGCGTTCGTGATCCTGCGCGGTGCCGCCGACCAGTCCGACGAGCTGATCGCGGAGCTGCGGAACCACGTCGGGGCCACCCTCGGCCCGATCGCCAAGCCGAAGCGGGTCCTTCCGGTGGCCGAGCTGCCCAAGACACGTTCCGGGAAGATCATGCGCCGCCTGCTCCGGGACGTCGCCGAGAACCGCGAGCTCGGAGATGTGACCACCCTGACCGACTCCTCGGTCATGGACCTGATCCAGACCCAGCTGCCGTCGGCGTCCTCCGAGGACTGAGCCGATACGACTGAGTCACCCGGCCCGCTCGGCATCAGCGGGCCGCCGCATCGCCACGACAGGGCATCCGGCCTCCCGCCGGGTGCCCTGTCCGGTGTTCGCGCCGAACACCTGCCGGGGTGCACGCCGCGCGGCCGACGCCCACCGGTGCGAAGATCGCCGCATGTACGGCCTTATACCAGGCAGGTAGGGTGAGACCAGCGTCAGTCACACGAGACGCATGACAAGGTGCGCCGGGAAGTCTGGTCGGCAACGAGTTCGTTGTACCCGTCTTCCGGAGGTATCGCACCGTGGCCGCGCCCGCTCCCCGCAACGACCGCAAGGTCATGGGTCCACTGTCCCTGCCCGAGCGGAACTTCGTCGCCGAGGCCCTGCGTACCGAGACCGTCGGCGGCATCCTGCTCCTCCTCGCCGCGGTCGCCGCCCTGATCTGGGCGAACACTCCGTTGCGCGACGCCTATGAATCGGTGCGCAGTTTCCACATAGGACCGCACGCTCTCGGCCTCGATCTGAGCATCCAGCACTGGGCCGCCGACGGACTGCTCGCGGTCTTCTTCTTCGTCGCCGGCATCGAGCTCAAGCGGGAACTCGTCGCGGGCGAACTGCGCGACCCCAAGGCCGCGATCCTGCCGGTCGTCGCCGCACTCTGCGGAATGATCGCCCCCGCCCTGGTCTACGTCCTGGTCAATGTGACCGGCGACGGATCGCTGAGCGGCTGGGCCGTGCCGACCGCCACCGACATCGCCTTCGCGCTCGCCGTGCTCGCCGTGATCGGCACCTCGCTGCCGTCCGCGCTGCGCGCCTTCCTGCTGACCCTGGCCGTGGTGGACGACCTCTTCGCGATCCTGATCATCGCCGTGTTCTTCACCAGCGAGATCAACTTCCTGCCGCTGGCCGGCGCGGCCGTCGGACTCGGCCTGTTCTGGCTGCTGCTGCGGAAGGGCGTACGCGGCTGGTACCTGTACGTCCCGCTCGGCATCACGATCTGGGCGCTGATGTACAACAGCGGCGTGCACGCCACCATCGCCGGTGTCGCGATGGGCCTGATGCTGCGCTGCTCCCGCCGCGAGGGCGAGGCCCAATCCCCCGGTGAATACATCGAGCACCTGGTGCGGCCACTGTCCGCGGGCCTCGCCGTACCGCTGTTCGCCCTCTTCTCCGCGGGTGTGGCCGTCTCGGGTGGCGCGCTCGGCAAGGTCTTCGAGCAGCCGGAGACGCTCGGGGTCGTCCTCGGACTCGTGGTGGGCAAGACGATCGGCATCTTCGGCGGCACCTGGCTCGCCGCCCGCTTCACCCGGGCGGAGCTGAGCGACGATCTGGCCTGGCCCGACCTCTTCGCCGTCGCGTCCCTGGCCGGCATCGGCTTCACCGTCTCGCTGCTCATCGGCGAACTCGCCTTCGAAGGCGACGGCCCGATGACCGACAGCGTGAAGGCCGCCGTGCTGTGCGGTTCGCTGATCGCCGCGGTGCTGTCCGGCGTCCTGCTGAAGATCCGGAACGCCAAGTACCGCAGGCTCACCGAGGAGGAGGAGCGGGACGAGGACCACTCGGGCATCCCCGACATCTACGAGATCGGCGACCCGGCGTACCACCTGCGGATGGCCGCGTACTACGAACGGAAGGCGGCCGAGCACCGTGAGCTCGCCGATTCGGCGGCCGCGAGCGGCGCCGAGGACCGAGGTCCGGCATGATTCGACTCCAGGCCCGCACGCCGGACCGGCCCCGTACTCTCGGGTAGACCCGGTATGACCGGGTAGGCCCCCGGGCACTCGGCCGTCCGGCCGGGGCACCGCAGCAGAAGAGAAGAGGGAGACCGCGATGAGCGCAGCCGATGGCGCCGACCGCAGCCTTGGACAGCTGGTCGCCTCGGCCACCGCCGAGATGTCCGCACTGATGCACGATGAGATCGCGCTGGCCAAGGCCCAGTTGCGGCAGGACGCCAAGCGGGCCGGGATCGGCGGCGGAGCGTTCGCCGCGGCGGTGGCCGTCCTCATCTTCTCGCTGCCGATGCTGAGCTTCGCCCTCGCGTATGGCATCCACGCCTGGAGCGGCTGGCATCTGTCCGTCTGCTTCCTGCTCTCCTTCGCGGCAAACGTCCTGGTCGCCGGGCTGCTCGCGCTGATCGGCGTCCTCTCCGTCAAGAAGGCCAAGAAGAGCAAGGGCCCGCAGAAGGTCGCGGCATCGGCCAAGGAGACGGCCGCCGTACTGGGGAACGTCAAGCCGCATCCGCGCGCCGTCCCCTCCGGGACCAGCGAACTGCCGGCCGCGACCCCGGTCGACGCGGCGCCTGTGGCACGCTCGTCCTCATGACGGAACCCGCCACTCCACCCGCGCCCGTTTCGGCCGTCCGTATCGACGGCCCCTGGACGCACCGGGACGTCGCCGCCAATGGCGCGCGCTTTCACGTGGCCGAGGCGGGGGACGGTCCCCTCGTCCTGCTGCTGCACGGCTTCCCGCAGTTCTGGTGGAGTTGGCGGCACCAGCTGACCGCGCTCGCCGACGCCGGCTTCCGCGCAGTCGCGATGGATCTGCGCGGCGTCGGCGGCAGCGACCGCACACCCCGCGGCTACGACCCGGCGAATCTGGCGCTCGACATCACCGGGGTCGTACGGTCGCTCGGCGAGCCGGACGCGGCGATCGTCGGGCACGACCTCGGCGGCTATCTGGCCTGGACCGCCGCCGTGATGCGGCCCAAGCTGGTGCGCCGGCTCGCGGTCGCCTCCATGCCGCACCCACGGCGCTGGCGCTCGGCGATGCTCTCGGACGTCAAGCAGACCGCGGCCGGTTCCTACATCTGGGGCTTCCAGCGGCCGTGGATCCCCGAGCGCCGGCTCGTCGCGGACGACGCCGCGCTGACCGGGCGCCTGATCCGCGAGTGGTCGGGGCCGCGGCTTCCGGACGACGAGGCGGTGGAGGTGTACCGGCGAGCCATGTGCGTGCCGTCCACGGCGCACTGCTCGATCGAGCCCTACCGCTGGATGGTGCGCTCGCTCGCGCGGCCGGACGGCATCCAGTTCAACCGGCGGATGAAGATGCCGGTACGGGTGCCGACCCTGCATCTGCACGGCTCGCTCGACCCGGTGATGCGCACCCGCAGCGCCGCGGGCTCCGGCGAGTACGTCGAAGCGCCGTACCGCTGGCGGCTGTTCGACGGACTCGGGCACTTCCCGCACGAGGAGGACCCGGTGGCGTTCTCCACCGAGCTCATCAACTGGCTGAAGGATCCGGAACCCGACCGGTAGGCCGGGACCGGCGACCGTCCAGCGGGACCGGCGGGACGTTCCGCCGAGGGTGAACTTCTGTGCTACGAACGCCAATTGCCCCGCGCATAAGCCGATTGGGCCGCACCCCCGCGATTACCGACCATGGGCCACGGGCACACGTCCGGGTATGGGCTGGACGCACGACTACAGTGACGTAGTACGCAATCGCCGCCGCTCCAGGGCCGCCTCGCAGGCACGTCCGGGTGGTGGCCCCCAGGGCCGAGGGGAGAGCGATCCCGGGCATGCGGTGGGTATTCCCCGCATTCTGCGGCGCAGGGCGCGGTGGGTGTCGGCCCGGCTGCGGCACCCTCGCTGAGGCCGCCCGCTCCCTCGGGTCGTCCACCCTCAGGTCACGTCGCCCCCCTCAGATCACAGTGCGCAACCCTCGCTGTCCACCTGCTGCTTGGCGGCGCGACCGAGCTTGATGTCCTCGCGCACCTCGTCGGCCGTCAGCGCGTACCCGGTGTCCGGGTCGTCGAGGGACTTGGCGAACACCACTCCGTAGACCTTGCCGTCCGGAGTCAGCAGCGGGCCGCCCGAATTGCCCTGCCGCACGGTGGCGTAGAGGGAGTAGACGTCGCGGCGGACGGTGCCGCGGTGGTAGATGTCCGGGCCGTTCGCATTGATCCGGCCGCGGACCCGGGCGGAGCGGACGTCGTACGCGCCGTTCTCCGGGAAGCCCGCGACGATGGCGCTCTTGCCGCTGGACGCGTCCTGGTCGGTGAACTGCAGCGGCTTCGCCCTCAGATCCGGCACATCGAGTACGGCGATGTCGCGCTCCCAGTCGTAGAGCACCACCTTGGCGTCGTACTGCCTGCCCTCGCCGCCTATCTGCACGGTCGGCTCGTCCACGCCGCCCACGACATGCGCATTGGTCATCACGCGGCGCTCGGAGAAGACGAAACCGGTGCCCTCCAGGACCTTGTTGCAGCTCTCCGCGGTACCGACGACCTTCACGATGGACTTCTTCGCGCGGGCGGCGACCTGGCTGCCCGCGAGCTTCGGGTCGGGCGGCTGGACCTCGGTGATCGGCTCGTTGGCGAACGGGCTGAAGACCTGCGGGAAGCCGTTCTGCGCGAGGGCCGAGGAGAAGTCGGCGAACCAGGTGCCCGCCTGCTCCGGCAGCGCCTGCGAGACACCGGTCAGCACCTTGGAGTTACGGACCTCCTTGCCGAGCGTCGGCAGCGTGGTGCCGGCCAGGGCGGAGCCGATCAGCCAGGCGACCAGCAGCATCGCGAGCACATTGACCAGAGCGCCGCCGGTGGCGTCCAGGGCGCGGGCGGGCGACCAGGTGATGTACCTGCGGAGTTTGTTGCCCAGGTGGGTGGTGAATGCCTGGCCGATCGAGGCGCAGATGATGATCACGGCGACGGCGACGATGGCCGCGGCGGTGCTCACCTTCTGCTCGTCCGTCATCGCGTCCCAGATGATCGGCAGCAGATAGATGGCGACCAGACCGCCGCCCAGGAAGCCGATCACCGAGAGGATGCCCACGACGAAGCCCTGGCGGTATCCGACGATCGCGAACCATACGGCGGCGAGGAGGAGCAGGAAGTCCAGCACGTTCACCGAGTCAAACCTCGCCTCGCATCACGGATCCGCCCCTTACCGGCCAATCGACTCTTCCTGGCCATGGCCGCCCAGTCCGGTGGCCGGATCCAGACGGTCGTGGCCCCCGCGGCGCATGGCGCGAGTGCCCACCCTGTCATGCGTGCCAGTCGAGCGGGACCTGCTTCGAGCGGTCCCACGGCCTCTCCCAGCCCGCGAAGTGCAGGATCCGGTCGATCACCCCGGCCGTAAAACCCCAGACCAGGGCGGGTCCCACCAGGAACGCCGGCCCCTGGTGTCCCCGTGGATGCACCGACGTCACGCGGTGCTCGGGATCCGTGAGATGGGACACGGGAACCGTGAAGACCCGCGCGGTCTCGGCCGGATCGACCACCCCGATCGCGCTGGGCCGCCGCCACCAAGCCAGTACGGGCGTGACGACGAAACCGCTCACCGGGATGTACAGCTTCGGCAGCACGCCGAAGATCTGGACACCGGTCGGGTCGAGGCCGGTCTCCTCCTCGGCCTCCCGGAGCGCGGCGCGCAAGGGGCCGGTGGTGGCCGGATCGCCGTCCTCCGGATCGAGCGCCCCGCCGGGGAAGGAGGGCTGGCCCGCGTGCGAGCGGAGCGAGCTCGCCCGCTCCATGAGCAAGAGCTCGGGCCCCTGCTCGCCCTCGCCGAACAGGACGAGCACGGCGGACTGCCGCCCGGCGCCGCTCTCCGGCGGCAGGAAGCGGCTGAGCTCGCTCGGGGCGACGCTCTCGGCGGCCGCGGCCACCGGGGTCAGCCACTCGGGCAGCTGCTCCCGGCTGACGGTCACCTCGTCACCGCTGCGGGCTGCGGCCTCGCTGGCGCGGGTCACGGGCATCCCCCTCCGTTCTCCGTAGTTCTGCGTGCCGACGCTCTGCGTGCGGGCACTGTCGAGGACAACGCGTGCAGCCCTCCGGTTCGTTCCGCGAGCGGCGGGTGTCCGGTGTCCTACGCGGCGCCCAGTCGGGGTGCGGGCTTGCCCGGGTAGTCCGGCGGGGGCTTGAGGCGCTGGCCCGGCAGGCCGCCCATCTCGTACTTCAGGAGCTTCTTCGCCTTCTCCGGATCGGTCTCCCCCTCGCCGTACGACGGGCAGAGGTGGGCGATCGGGCAGGCGCCGCAGGCCGGCTTGCGGGCGTGGCAGATGCGGCGGCCGTGGAAGATGATCCGGTGCGACAGCATCGTCCAGTCGCTCTTCGGGAAGAGGTCGCAGACCAGGGCCTCGATCTTCTCCGGGTCGTCGGAGTCGGTCCATTTCCAGCGGCGGACCAGGCGGCCGAAGTGGGTGTCGACGGTGATGCCGGGGACTCCGAAGGCGTTGCCGAGGACCACGTTCGCCGTTTTGCGGCCGACGCCCGGGAGCTTGACCAGGTCGTCGAGGCGGCCCGGGACCTCGCCGCCGTGCCGGTCCCGCAGGGCCGTGGCGAGGCCCATGATCGAGCGGGTCTTCGCCCGGAAGAAGCCGGTCGGCCGGATCAGCTCCTCGACCTCCTCCGGATTCGCTGCGGCCAGGTCCTCCGGGGTGGGGTACGCGGCGAACAGGGCCGGCGTCGTCTGGTTCACCCTCAGGTCCGTCGTCTGTGCGGAGAGGACCGTGGCCACCAGGAGCTGGAAGGGGTTCTCGAAGTCGAGCTCCGGGTGGGCGTACGGATAGACCTCGGCGAGCTCGCGGTTGATCCGGCGGGCGCGGCGGACCAGGGCGGTCCGCGACTCGTCCGGGGAGATCCGGACGGGCTTGACGACCTTGACGGGCTTGGGGGGCTCGGCGGAGTCCGCCGACGCGGTCGCCTTCTTCGCCGCCTGTGGTGCCTTCTTCGCGGTCGGTGTCTTCCTCGGCGCCTTCTTCGCGGTCTCAGGTGCCTTCTTCGCCGTCGGTTCCGGCTTCGCGTTCGATGCCTTCGTCGTCCTCGCCGCCCTCGGTGTCTTCGTCACCCTCGGTGTCTTCGCCGCCTGCTGTGTCGCCTACGCCGGGGCGGATCGCCCCCTGGACGTGGAATTCGCGGGCTTTTCCGCGGGCGGCGCAGGCTGTTCGCCCACAGCGGAACTGCGCTGTGCGGACACGGTCCCAGCCCCCTCGGCCTGTGCTCTCACCGGCGTATTGGACACTCGGCCAGCGTAGAGCCAGCCACTGACATCCGCCCCGGAGCCTGCGCAACAGCCCCCGATTGGGCCCCCTGGCGTACGACACCCCTCTTCCGTACGGCAAACTTGTGACTGATCACACTGTTTTGACCGTCCGGCATCATGGGGACCCCGTTCCCTTGATGCAGGTCGACCTAGGAGAGAACTCGTGGACGACGTTCTGCGGCGCGCCCCGCTCTTCGCGGCGCTCGATGACGAGCAGGCCGCGGACCTGCGCGCCTCCATGAGTGAGGTGACGCTCGCGCGCGGCGACGCACTTTTCCATGAGGGCGACCCCGGTGACCGCCTCTACGTGGTCACCGAGGGCAAGGTGAAGCTGCACCGCACCTCACCCGACGGCCGGGAGAACATGCTCGCCGTCCTCGGCCCCGGTGAGCTGATCGGTGAGCTGTCGCTCTTCGACCCCGGTCCGCGTACCGCCACCGCCAGCGCCCTGACCGAGGTGAAGCTCCTCGGCCTCGGCCACGGAGACCTCCAGCCCTGGCTGAGCATCCGGCCCGAGGTGGCATCCGCCCTCCTGCGCGCCATCGCCCGACGGCTGCGCAAGACCAACGACCAGATGTCCGACCTGGTGTTCTCCGATGTGCCGGGCCGTGTCGCCCGCGCGCTGCTCGACCTGTCGCGCCGGTTCGGCGTGCAGTCGGAGGAGGGCATCCACGTCGTCCACGACCTCACGCAGGAAGAGCTGGCGCAGCTGGTCGGCGCCTCCCGCGAGACGGTGAACAAGGCGCTGGCCGACTTCGCCGGCCGCGGCTGGCTCCGCCTGGAGGCCCGTGCCGTGATCCTGCTCGACGTGGAGCGGCTGGCCAAGCGCTCCCGCTGACGAAGCTACGAAGCCGGGTCCGCCCGGTCAGGGGCCCACCTCCTGGCGGTTCGCCGCCGGGGGTGGGCCCTTCGCCGCGTACGGGACGAGAGCGGCGCTCCCGGACGCGAGCGGCGCCCCGGAGCGAGAGAGCACTGCGCACACTGGCGAGAGCGCCGTTGCGGAGTGAGCGCGAGTACTGCCCAGCGGCGAGAGCACCACTCTGAAGCGCGCGCGAGCCCGCTCGCCGGGCCGAGACCACCGACCGGGAGCGAGGCCACCGCTCTGCTCGAGGTAGCGGTGCCTACGGACGGGTGCACTGCTCTGAAGTGCGAGCACCGCTCACCGGGCGAGAGAGACCGCCGCCCAGGAGCGAGAGCCGTACGGCCGCGGCGTGCCGCTCGCACGTGAGGGCACCCTCCGGAGCACGAGCGCCCGCTCCGGAGCGAGTGCGCCGTTCCGGAGCAAGTGCGCCGCTCGCAGAAGAGACCCCCGACGGCGGCCGCGCCGCGGGCAAGTCAGATCAGGCCGTGCTCGCCGAGGTACTCCAGCTGCGCGCGCACCGACAGCTCCGCGGCCGGCCACAGTGAGCGGTCCACGTCGGCGTACACGTGGGCCACCACATCGGACGGTGTGCGGTGGCCGGCCTCGACCGCGGTCTCGACCTGGGCGAGCCGGCCGGCCCGGTGCGCGAGGTAGAACTCCACGGCGCCCTGTGCGTCGTCGAGCACCGGCCCGTGTCCGGGCAGCACCGTGTGCACCCCGTCGTCGACCGTCAGGGAACGGATCCGGCGCAGTGTGTCCAGGTAGTCGCCGAGCCTTCCGTCCGGGTGCGCCACCACCGTCGTACCGCGCCCCAGAATCGTGTCGCCCGTCAACAGCGCCTGGTCGGCCGGGAGATGGAAGCACAGCGAGTCCGCGGTGTGGCCGGGTGCGGGGACGACGCGCAGTTCGAGACCGCCGAGCTCCACCACGTCGCCCGCCTCGAGCCCTTCGTCGCCGAGGCGGAGCGCGGGGTCGAGGGCCCTGACAGGGGTCCGGGTCAGCTCGGCGAAACGGGCCGCGCCCTCGGCGTGGTCCGGGTGCCCGTGCGTGAGGAGGGTGAGGGCGACCCGCTTTCCGGCGCGCTCCGCGGTGTCGACGACCCGCCGCAGATGGGCGTCGTCGAGCGGGCCGGGGTCGATCACCACGGCCAGGTCGGAGTCGGGCTCGGCCACGATCCAGGTGTTGGTGCCGTCCAGGGTCATCGCGGAGGGGTTCGGCGCGAGGACGTTGACCGCCCGTGCCGTCGCCGGTCCCGACAGGACCGCTCCCCTCGGCTGGCCGGGCAGCGCGGCCGCGTCGGTCATACGGAACCCTTGATGTCGATGTGCTTGGTGAACTCGTCGTGGCCCGGCCAGCTGAGCACGAGTTCGCCCTCGGTGAGGCGGGCCCGGGCGAGTACCGGCGTCAGGTCGCGGTCCGCGGCCGCCGCGAGCGCGGCGGCGACGTCCTCGTACGGCAGCAGCTGGCGCAGGGTGGCGATGGTCGGGGGCATCATCAGGAGGTCGCCGCGGTCGTAGCTCTCGGCCGCCGCGGACGGGAGCGTCCAGACCGTGCGGTCGGCCTCGGTGGAGGCGTTCCGGGTGCGCTGACCGCCGGGCAGGGATGCGGCGAAGAACCAGGTGTCGAACCGTTTCGGCTCGAACTCCGGGGTGATCCAGCGCGCCCACGCACCCAGCAGATCAGACCGCAGGCACAGCCCCCGCCGGTCCAGGAACTCGGCGAACGACAGCTCCCGTTCCACCAGCGCGAGCCGGTCCCGCTCCCAGTCCGCGCCGGTGGTGTCGCCGACGACGGTGTCCGGGGTCGGCCCGGCGAGCAGCACGCCCGCCTCCTCGTACGTCTCCCGTACGGCGGCGCAGACGACGGCCTGCGCCTCGGCCGGTGCGACACCGAGGCGCGCGGCCCAGTCGTCGAGTCCCGGTCCGGCCCAGCCGACCAGGCGGTCGTCGTCCCGGGGATCGACCGACCCGCCCGGGTAGGCGTAGGCGCCGCCGGCGAAGGCCATCGAGGCCCGGCGGCGCAGCATGTGCACGGCGGGGCCTTCGGGGGTGTCCTTGAGGAGCATGACGGTCGCGGCCCGGCGCGGGGTCACGGCGGTGATCTCCCCGGCGGCGAGCGCGCGGATGCGCTCGGGCCACTCCGGCGGGTACCACTGACCATTGGACATGGCCGGAGGCTATCCGCTCGCGCCCCGATGTTCGAGAGGCCACCGGCCGTACGTACGAATCACTCGGCGACCCGGCCGTGTGCGTACGGCTGTCTGCGTCCGGCCGTGTGCGTCCGGGCGTACGCGAGTGCGGGCGGGAAACAGAAACGGGACCCTGCAGAGCACTCTGCGGGGTCCCGTCGCACACTTCCCGCTCAGGCCTCGTCCAGCTCCACCTGGATCTCGACCTCGACCGGTGCGTCGAGCGGCAGCACCGCGACGCCGACCGCGCTGCGCGCATGCACGCCGCGGTCGCCGAAGACCGCGCCGAGCAGCTCGCTCGCGCCGTTCAGTACGCCCGGCTGGCCCGTGAAGTCCGTGGCGGAGGCGACGAATCCGGTGACCTTGACGATGCGCGCCACCCGGTCGAGGTCACCGGCGACGGACTTGACCGCGGCGAGGGCGTTCAGCGCGCAGACCGCCGCGAGCTCCTTCGCCTCCTCGGCCGTGACCTCGCCGCCCACCTTGCCGGTGGCCTTCAGGGTGCCGTCCACGATCGGCAGCTGCCCCGAGGTGTACACGTACGGGCCGGTGGTGACGGCCGGTTGATACGCGGCGAGCGGCGGCACGACCTCGGGAAGCGTGCGGCCGAGCTCGGCGAGCTTCGACTCCACCGCCCCGCTCATGACTGCTTCTCGCGCTTCAGATAGGCCACCAGCTGCTCGGGGTTGTTCGGCCCCGGTACGACCTGGACGAGCTCCCAGCCGTCCTCGCCCCAGGTGTCCAGAATCTGCTTCGTCGCGTGCACGAGCAGCGGCACGGTCGCGTATTCCCACTTCGTCATACGGCGACTGTAATGCCCTGACGCCGCCCGCCGGACAACGCCCCGGCCGCGCTCACCGCCTCGGCGGGCGTACCCGCGAAGTGTCCGCGGCGGCCCCTGCCCGCGTAACGGACCTCACCTCCCGAACACCCCGGTGATCCGCCCCGGAGCCACCGGAGCGCGCGGCGAGGAATTAGGCTCGAAGGCGTGAGCAGGTTCCAGGTCGTCAGCGGTAAGGGCGGGACCGGCAAGACCACGGTCGCCGCGGCCCTCGCACTCGCCCTCGCGACCGAGGGCAAGCGCACCCTCCTGGTCGAGGTGGAGGGCAGGCAGGGCATCGCGCAGCTCTTCGAGACCGAGGCGCTGCCCTACGAGGAGCGGAAGATCGCGGTCGCTCCGGGCGGCGGCGAGGTGTTCGCGCTCGCCATCGACGCGGAGCTGGCGCTGCTCGACTACCTGCAGATGTTCTACCGGCTCGGCAGTGCGGGCCGCGCACTCAAGAAGCTCGGCGCCGTCGACTTCGCGACCACCATCGCCCCCGGCGTACGCGACGTCCTGCTGACCGGCAAGGCCTGCGAGGCGGTGCGCCGCAAGGACAAGCGGGGCCGTTTCGCGTACGACCACGTGGTGATGGACGCCCCGCCGACGGGCCGCATCACCCGCTTCCTCAATGTGAACGACGAGGTGGCGGGCCTCGCGAAGATCGGCCCGATACACAATCAGGCACAGGCCGTGATGCGGGTCCTCAAGTCGCCGCAGACGGCCGTGCACCTGGTGACCCTGCTCGAGGAGATGCCGGTCCAGGAGACCGTCGACGGCATCGCCGAACTGCGCGCCGCCGCACTGCCGGTGGGCCGCGTCCTGGTCAACATGGTCCGCGCGGAGGTGCTCCCCTCCCCCGTACCGCAGGACGTCCGGCGCACCGATGTCGCCAAGGCGCTCTCCCGGGCGGGACTCGGCGGCGCACGCCGTGGCGGTCTCGCCGAGCAGTTGGTCGACCCGCTGCTCGAGCAGGCGTCCCAGTACGAGGAGCGGGTCGCCCTGGAGCGCCGCCAGCGGGCCGAGCTGACCGAACTGGGCCTGCCCGTGACCGAGTTGGAGCTGCTCCCGGAGGGGATCGACCTGGCGGGCCTGTACCGGCTCGCGGCGGAGCTGCGGACGCAGGGAGTGTCATGACGCTCGATCCGGCCCCGGCGCTCGACGTGGACGCGCTGCTCGACGACCCGGAGACCCGCATCGTGGTCTGCTGCGGCGCGGGCGGCGTGGGCAAGACGACGACCGCGGCGGCGCTCGGCCTGCGGGCCGCCGAACGCGGGCGCCGGGTGGTCGTCCTCACCATCGACCCGGCCCGCCGGCTCGCCCAGTCCATGGGCATCGACTCGCTCGACAACACGCCGCGACGGGTCAAGGGCATCGAACCGGTCGCCGGCGCCGAGCCGCAGAACGGCGAGGAACGAGAGGAACGAGGGGCGGCGGAGCCCGCGCCCGGCGAACTGCACGCCATGATGCTCGACATGAAGCGGACCTTCGACGAGATCGTCGAGGCGCACGCCGACCCCGAGCGGGCCCGGGCCATCCTGGAGAACCCCTTCTACCAGTCCCTGTCGGCCGGCTTCGCGGGCACGCAGGAGTACATGGCGATGGAGAAGCTGGGGCAGCTGCGGGCCGAGGGCGACTGGGACCTGATCGTCGTGGACACCCCGCCCTCGCGCTCCGCGCTCGACTTCCTGGATGCGCCGGGGCGGCTCGGCTCCTTCCTCGACGGGAAGTTCATCCGGGTCCTGATGGCGCCGGCGAAGGTCGGCGGACGGGCCGGGATGAAGTTCCTGAACGTCGGGATGTCGATGATGACCGGCACGCTGGGGAAGCTGCTCGGCGGCCAGTTCCTTCGGGACGTGCAGACCTTCGTGGCCGCGATGGACACCATGTTCGGCGGATTCCGTACGCGCGCGGACGCCACGTACCGCCTGCTGCAGGCGCCCGGTACGGCGTTTCTGGTGGTGGCCGCGCCGGAGCGGGACGCGCTGCGCGAGGCGGCGTACTTCGTGGAACGGCTCGCCGCGGACCGGATGCCGCTGGCCGGTCTCGTACTGAACCGGGTGCACGACAGCGGGGCCGCCCGGCTGTCCGCGGAACGCGCGCTCGCGGCGGCGGAAAATCTTGACGAGGCCCGCATTGTGGATCAGGAGGGCGGGAAGAAAGCACTCCGTACCACTCCCGAATCTCCCGACCGCGCGGCAGCGCCCGCGGAGCGGGGCTCCGAGAACGACCCCCGGGAATCCGACAGCGACCCCGGGGGATCCGAAGACGACTCCACCGCGGCGGCCGACTCCTCCACGGACGCCGCGGGCCGACTCGCCGCAGGGCTCCTGCGGTTGCACGCCGAGCGGATGCAGCTGATCGCCCGCGAGCAGCGCACCCGCGACCGCTTCACCGCACTGCACCCCGAGGTCGCCGTGGCCGAAGTGGCCGCGCTGCCCGGTGACGTACACGATCTGGCCGGGCTGCGGGACATCGGCACCCGGCTCGCGGCAGACGGCGCCCGTGCCGCCGATGACGACGACGGCACGCGGAGCTGAATCCGCGCCGACCTCGCCCGACGGTACGCACTGACACCGTCGGGCCGCCCGCGGCAGCTCAGGGGGCCCACCCCAAGCTCAGGGGCCTACCCCACCGCCGCGTAATTCACATAGCGCTCCGGTGCGTCGACGACATCGTCGACCACCTCGTCCACGTCGACGTCCCCGGGGATCATGCCCGTGGAGCGCTCGTACTCCGAGCGCGCTGTCTCGAGCAGATGGCGCCAGGAGGTGACCGTGGGGCGCCTGCGCAGCAATGCGCGCCGCTCCCGCTCGGTCATACCACCCCACACGCCGAACTCGACGCGATTGTCCAGCGCATCGGCCAGGCACTCGGTACGCACCGGGCATCCGGTGCACACCGCCTTGGCCCTGTTCTGCGCTGCACCTTGTACGAACAGTTCATCCGGATCGGTAGTGCGGCAGGCCGCCTGCGCACTCCAGTCGGTAACCCAGCCCATGCCGGCGCCGTCCTCTCCCGAATCGAGGCTCCCCCACGGCGGCAGCGGCATATTCACCGCCGCCAGTTGAGGACGTTACGGAAGGCGGCGACAGCGCAACACCCCCTTGGGGCCCAATCTCGAATGGCCCGAACGGACTATGGGTAAGCGGCAGATCACCCGACGGAGTGACCTGCAGACATGCGTGATCAAACCGGCAGACCGGGACAGTTCAGTTGAGTCACAACGGACAGTGGGCAACACATGTGGCGGATTCGGGCACGCCACAGTGTCGTCCGGGTGTCGTCCGATGAACAGTAGAACTCCGTGGAGCCTTCCCAACAGGTCGGGCACGACGAAGACTTGATGTGGAACCGCACAGCTGTGACAGTTGAGAGCAGCTTAGGCCAAGGCATGTCAGCCTGTCCGGCAAATGGCGACGCCCGCGGGGCGCGGTCGGGCTGCGCCCGCTCGCGCCCGTACCACCTCAGTCGTCGAGCGGATCGAAGAAAACGCCGCTGAGCACCGCGTTGTCGCCGCGGACATGCGCCACCCGCAACCGTACGGCCCGGTCGCAGACGTAACTGAGATAGGTACCGCGGTGGAAGTCCTCCACCAGCTGGACCGGTGCGAGCGCCTTGCGGGTCCTGAGGTCGAAGAGTTCGACGGCGAGACGCCGTTGCTCCGAGTCCCAGTCGACGAAGTACAGGCTCAGGCGCACCGGCTCCGGCGGTGACGCGTCGATGTCCACCGCCATCGTCATTCCGCCGGGAGCAGGGGTCTGCGTGTAGATCGTGCCCACACTGCGCGGCACCTCGTTGGCCGGGCTCGGGGCCGGTGCGCGGCGGTCCTCGGTGCGCTCGGCCCAGCGGGTCCGCAGCGGGACGGACCAGTCCGCCAGGTCGGACTTCTCGAGCGGCGTGATCGAGGTGACGTAGTCGGGCAGGCGCGCACGGTCTCCGTCGGAGGCGGCGCGGCCGCCGGCGCTGCCGGGCTCGTCGTAGCTGAACAGCAGATACCCGTCGCGTCCGTAACGCCCGCCCCAGTCGCCGCTGGTGGCGGTGTCCGTGCCGAGGCAGCGCAAGGGGTACGTGAGCGGATCCCGGGGCGCGGGCGCCCGCGTCCCCTCGTACGACACGTGCAGGTCCCAGGTGCCCGGTGCGATGCCGGGCACCTCGATGGCGCCGGAGCCGCCGACCGCGTCACCGGACTTCCACACGGTGCGGCGGCCGAGCCGGATACGCCGCACCCGCCGTCCGTCGCCCGCGGGTCCGTCGGCCTCCGGGACGGAGAAGCGCGCCGTCGTCCCCGGCGGCACGGTCAGGCTGCCGCGTCCGGTGCGCGCGTCGAAGCGGCCGCTGATCTCCCCGAAGGGGGTGGGGAGCGTCCCGCGGACGGTTCGCAGGGTCCGGCCGGGCCGCGGCGCGAAGTCGAAGGTGCCGAATCCCGGTGTGGTCGGCCTGATCCCGAGCACCTCGTGGGACAGCCAGGCCGTCACGCCGCTGCTCCAGGGGTGCGCGAGACTCGTCCAGCCGGACTGGCTGTTGGGTACGGGGTCGTCGGCGCCCAGGATCCGCACCCAGTCGGGCCGGAAGACCTCGAAGAACGTGCTGGCCCCGAGGTCGAGTTGACCGCCCCAGGTGTCGTCCACGGTCCGCAGCGCCTCGTCGATCCTGCCCAGGCGGGCAAGGGCCCGGAGGACGAAGTACTGGTTGAACGGGGAGAAGTCGATCCGGTCGAGCCGGTCGGCGAAGGCCTGGCGATGGACCAGGTCCGCCTCGTCGTCGTGCACGATGCCGGCGTTGACCGCTTCGGCGAGGGCGTGGATGCCCCAGGAGGCGTACCACGGGCCGTCGCCCTGGCGTCGCAGCCAGGCCGTCCGTGCGTCGGCCAGTTCGCCGTACTTCTTCGCGGCCCCGGCGTCCCCGCTGTGCTCCAGGGCCTCGGCAAGCCCTCGGCAGGCCTGGACGAAGGTGCCGCGGAACACGTTCTGCGTCTCGGGCCGGCCGGGTGCCTCGAAGCCGGCGCCGAGACGTTCGTCCCAGCCGTAGAAGGTGCTGTGCGGGTCCTCGAAGAGCGTGTCGGCGTGGTCGATCTTGTCGCGGGCCGCCTGCGCCAGGTCCCGGAAGGTGTCGTCGTCGCCGGTGTAGCCGGTGTACCGGTAGTGGTCGAGGAGGCCGAGGACCCAGTAGAGCGCGTAGATCTCGATGCCGTTGTCCAGCTTCGCGGTGGCGAGGAGGTTCTGCCGTACGGCGTCGAAGTTGCCGAAGGCGGCGAGCGATGCGGCCTGGGTGGGATAGCAGTCGCCCGCCCAGCTGTGCCGGTCGCCCCGGTCCATCAGGATCGCGCCGAAGTGGTCCCGCTGGAATCCGACGCGGGCGGTGTAGGCGCCGTGGTACCAGATCCGCTCGAGGCGTTCGTCGTCGCAGGAGAAGGACCCGGCATAGTTGGTGGGCTTGGCCTGGCAGATCAGCCGGATCCCGGTGATGGTCCAGGGTTCGTCGTACGTACGGACGTGGATCCAGCCGAACCGTACGCCCTCGTAGTACTCGGAGTTGAGCTCGAGGCGCCAGGTGCTGCCGTGCCGGACCGGCTCGGCGGTCTTCACGGGATGCTCGGGGCCGGGATTGACCCGGGCCGGTTCGTTGTACTCGCTGATGCTCATCTCGACCCGGCCGGTCAGGTCCGGGCTGTCGAACTCCAGCCACCCGGGGCTCACCCGGCCGAAGTCGAGGCGTATCGAGCCGGTGTCGCGCACCTCGACGCGGCAGTCCGCGGTGGTCGCCGATGACAGGTGCGCGAAGGAGTCGGAGTCCGGGCTGTGCGCGGAGCGCGGTCGGGAGCGATGGATCTGCAGCTCGTCGGTGGCCCGCGGCTGCGACCAGCGGTAGCGCACCAGCGGATCCGGGGACGCGGGGACGGACCCCGGCAGGAATCGGCCGCCGTGCAGTGGCTCGTACGGCTGGGGCGCAGGACCCGTACCGCCGCGGCCGGACGGCACCGGGAGCGTGGGCCGGCCCGGCGACCGTCCCCACGCCTCGGCCGGTGCGAGGGCGCCGACGGCGCCGGCGGCGACCAGGGTGCCGATCAGGTCGCGGCGGCTGAGCTGCCGACCGGTGGGGTGCGTCGCCATGAGGACCTCTTCCTGGACCGGTTACTCCGGAATGCTTTCCAGGGACACTGTCCGGGCTCGAATCCCCGCTGCGTCAACCCTTGGGGCATACGTCGATGCGATTACGTCGCGCCAAATAGCAAGCATTCGGGGGCAAGTTGACAGTCAAGCAGCAGCCCACCCCGGTCCACTCAGCTCATCACAGCGACTCAGGCTTCTGGTATCGGTTCCAGCCGATCCGGCCACCGAACCCGGACAACTCACCCACCCCCGACATCACGATCCTGCACTCGAACATCCCGATGGGGCACCGCTCCATCGGAACACCTGCACCCACGGATTAGGCTGCCTCCATGGGAAAGAAGCGCTCGGGTGGTGGTCTGTCGCCCACGCAGCAGGCCGCCAAGTTCCTCGGAGTCAGCGTCCTCGCCGGGGCGGTCATGGCCGGTATCGCCCTGCCCGCGGCAGGCGCGCTCGGCCTGGCCGCCAAGGGTTCCGTCGAGGGATTCGACGAGATCCCGGCGAATCTGAAGCGGCCCCCGCTGATGCAGCGGACCACGATCCAGGACGTGAACGGCGACACCCTCGCCACGGTCTACGCCCGCGACCGCACCCTCGTGAAGCTCAAGGACATCTCGCCGTACATGCAGAAGGCGATCGTCGCGATCGAGGACTCGCGCTTCTACGAGCACGGCGCCGTCGACCTCAAGGGCATCCTGCGCGCGGTCAATGAGAACGCGCAGTCGGGCGGCGTCTCGCAGGGAGCGTCCACGCTGACCCAGCAGTACGTCAAGAACGTCTTCGTCGAGGAGGCCGGTGACGACCCGGAGAAGGTCGCCGAGGCCACCCAGCAGACGCTCGGCCGGAAGGTCCGCGAGCTGAAGTTCGCGATCCAGGTCGAGGAGGAGCTGGGCAAGAAGCGGATCCTCGAGAACTACCTGAACATCACGTTCTTCGGCCAGCAGGCCTACGGCATCGAGGCGGCCGCCCAGCGCTACTACTCCAAGTCGGCCAAGGACCTCGAGCTGCAGGAGTCCGCGATGCTCGCCGGCATCGTGCAGTCACCGAGCCGCTACGACCCGGTCAACGACACCGAGGAAGCCACCAAGCGGCGGAACGTGGTGCTCGACCGGATGGCCGAGACCGGCGCCGTCTCCCAGAAGCAGGTCGCCGAGGCGAAGAAGGCCGAGCTCGGCCTCAAGGTCAGCAAGCCGAAGAACGGCTGCATCACCGCCGACCGCGGCGCCGGCTTCTTCTGCGAGTACGTCCACAATGTCTTCCTCAACGACCCCGCGTTCGGCGAGACCAGGGAGGAACGGGCCAAGCTCTGGGCACAGGGCGGAATGAAGATCCGCACCACGCTCGACCCGCAGGCCCAGGACGGCGTCCAGTCGGCCATACAGAACAACGTCAAGCAGACCGACGAGGTGGCCACCGCCGTCTCCATCGTCGAGCCCGGCACGGGCAAGATCCGTGGCATGGGCCAGTCCTGGCCGTACGGCGGGGACTCGAAGGAGAACGAGACGACGATCAACCTCTCCGTCGACGAGCGAATGAGCGGCGGCGCCGGCTTCCAGCCCGGCTCCACCTTCAAGCCGATCGTCGCCGCGGCCGCCATAGAGCAGGGCAAGTCGCCTACGCAGAAGTACAGCTCGCCGTACCAGATGGAGTACCCGAGCCCCGTACCCACCTGCAAGGGCGACTGGGTCAACACCCGGAACGAGAAGCTGGAGAACGAGAACGACTCCGAGGTCGGCCCGTACGGCATGAAGGAGGCGACCGCGAAGTCGGTCAACACCTACTACGTGCAGCTGATCAGCGACATCGGCATCTGCCCGGTCACCGACATGGCCAAGAAGATGGGCGTGCACCGGGCCGACGGCGGGCAGCTCGCGCAGGCGCCTTCGATCGCACTCGGCACCCAGGAGATGTCGCCGCTGACGATGGCCGCCGCGTACGCGACCTTCGCCAGCCGGGGCACGTACTGCACGCCCATCGCCATCGAGGGGATCACCGGCTCGGACGGCAAGGCGATTCCGGTACCCAAGTCGACCTGTCAGCGCGCCATGTCCGAGAAGACCGCCGACACCATCAACACCCTGCTCAAGGGCGTGGTCGAGGACGGTACGGGCCAGCAGGCGGGCCTGGGCGACGCCCGGCCGAGCGCGGGCAAGACCGGTACGACGGACTTCCGGTACGCGGCCTGGTTCGTCGGGTACACGCCGAATCTGTCCGGCGCGGTGTGGGTCGGCGACCCGGCGCACAAGCGCCAGATGACCAACATCCCGATCGGCGACCGCTACTTCGACAAGGTCTTCGGTGGCGAGGTACCGGGCCCGATCTGGAAGGAAGCCATGAGCAGCGCGCTGAACGGCAAGCCGGCGCCGGGCTTCAACACGATCCACATCCCGGACGACAAGGACAAGGACAAAGACAAGGACAAGGGCCGGGACAAGCCGGACGACGGCAAGCCCGGCCGCCCGGGCGGCGTCACCGGCGGCGACAAGCCCTGGCCGGACATCTCACTGCCGCCGGACGTGATCGGCGGCGGGGGCAACGGCGGGAACGGGAACGGCGGCGGAGACGGCGGGGGTGGCTGGCCGCAGCCGCGGTGACCCCGTACGGACGTCTCGTGATCCCGCACATAGGGCTGACGGCCGCGGCGGTGAGTGACCGCCGCGGCCTCCTGCGTCAGCCGGCCAGCTGCTGCTTGACCTCGGCCGCGACCCGGCCGCCGTCGGCCTGACCGGCCACCTTCGGGTTCACGATCTTCATCACCTGGCCCATCGCGCGCGGGCCCTCCGCCCCCGCGGCCTTGGCCTCCGCGACGGCCTGGGCCACGATCTCCCGCAGCTCCTCGTCGCCCAGCTGCTTCGGCAGGTACACGGCGAGGATCTCGCCCTCCGCCTTCTCCCGCTCGGCCTGCTCGGCACGGCCGCCGGAGGCGAACGCCTCGGCCGCCTCCCGGCGCTTCTTCGCCTCCTTGGTGATCACCTTGAGCACCTCGTCGTCGGAGAGCTCGCGCGCGGAGGTGCCCGACACCTCCTCCTTGGTGATCGCCGAGAGGGTCAGCCGGAGCGTCGAGGAGCGCAGCTCGTCGCGCTCCCTGATCGCCTCGGTGAGATCTTCCTGCAACTTCGCCTTGAGCGTGGTCATGCCCGAAGTCTCTCAGGTGCCCGCCGGAAGCCGCCCGCCGATTTCTCCCGTCCCGGTGGTCTGCGACGTCCCCCGCGGCGGTCTGCGACGATGGAGCGCATGCGTGCGCGATACGGAGTACCCCTGGGAATCACGGCCACCGCGGCAGCCGCCGTGGCGTATGCGGCGGGGATCGAGGTGCGTTCGTTCCGCCTCAGGCGCGTCACCGTACCCGTACTGCCGCGCGGCATGCGGCCGTTGAGGGTCCTTCAGGTCTCCGACATCCACATGGTCGGCGGGCAGCGCAAGAAGCAGCGCTGGCTGCGCTCGCTCGCCGCGCTGCGCCCCGACTTCGTCGTCAACACCGGCGACAACCTCTCGGACCCCGATGCCGTGCCCGAGGTCCTCGACGCCCTCGGCCCGCTCCTGGAGTACCCCGGCACGTACGTCTTCGGCTCCAACGACTACTACGGCCCGAAGCTGCGCAACCCCGCCCGCTACCTCATCGAGAAGGCCCAGGGCAGGCACGGCCTGAACGGCAACGCTCCGGTCGTCGGCGCGGTCCACAACCCGTGGGAGGAGATCCGCGACGGCTTCGACGCGGCGGGCTGGGTCGGCCTGAGCAACGGCCGCGGCTCCCTCAAGATCGACGGCCACGAGATCGGCCTCACCGGCCTCGACGACCCGCACATCAAGCGCGACCGCTACGCGCACGTGGCGGGCGGGCCCGAGTCCGGCGCGGACTTCTCGATCGGCCTCGTGCACGCCCCGTATCTGCGCAGCCTCGACGCCTTCACCGCGGACGGCTACCCGCTGATCCTCGCCGGGCACACCCACGGCGGCCAGCTCCGGGTCCCCTTCCACGGCGCCCTCGTCACCAACTGCGACATCGACACGGACCGCGCCCGGGGCCTGTCCACCCACACCAGCGAGGGCCACACCGCGTACCTGCACGTCTCGGCCGGCTGCGGCACCAACCGCTACACCCCGATCCGCTTCGCCTGCCCACCGGAGGCGACCCTGCTGACCCTGGTCGCACGGGAGACCTGAGGCCGCGGGCCGTCCCGAAACCGGATTTCGTCTCCGGCCGCGGGTCCGCTAAAGTAATCGATGTCGCCGCGACGTGGTCAGCCACGCAGCACGACATCGGGGTGTAGCGCAGCTTGGCAGCGCGCTTCGTTCGGGACGAAGAGGTCGTGGGTTCAAATCCCGCCACCCCGACAGTTGAAGTAGCAGGTCAAGGGCCTGATCCGCATTGCGGGTCAGGCCCTTTTCGTGTCTCCGGTGATCGTTCGGGAGCTGGCCGGGAGCAGATCTTGGTCAAGGCTCTGCCGGAGGCCGGCGCGTCGGGCCGATGAGTTTGCCGGTTGCCTGGCGTCTTCCTCGTGACACACCCGCTGACGGATCAGGGAGCGTGAGATCCCGACGTCATGGGTGGGGAGAGAGGGAGATCAGGATGAGCAATCCGATTCGGCTGTACATGTCGATGTCGCTCGACGGATACATCGCCGGCCCGGACGATCGGCCGGGGCAGGAGCTCGGGCGCGAAGGCGGACGGCTCTTCAACTGGCTCGACGACCGGGAGTCCGACGGTCCGAGCGGCCAGGTCTACCGCGAAGCGCTGGCGACCGGCGCGGTGATCTCCGGGCGTCGGACCTTCGAACTCGCCGGGCGCTGGCAGGGCGACCACCACGACGGCGTGCCGATCTTCGTCCTCACCCACCACGTGGATGACGGGGATGTGCCACCCGGCCACGCGCGTTTCGTCACCGATGTCGAGGGCTGCGCCCGTCAGGCTCGCGCGGCCGCAGGAGACCGGCCGGTCATGGTTCATGGGGCGGGGGCGGCCCAAGCACTTCTGAGAGCCGGGCAGCTCGACGAGATGGAGATCCACCTCGTTCCGGTCCTCCTCGGGGAAGGCCGACGACTCTTCGATCACCTGGGTGGTGATCACATCGAACTCGACCTCGTCCGACGGCTCGAGGACCGCGATGTCACGCACCTCCGCTACCAGGTGCGTCGAGCGGAGGAGTCCGCATGAAGACGCTCTTCGTCTCCTACCGCGTCACCGACCTGGACCGCTCGCTCGATTTCTACACCGCCTTGGGCTACGCCGAACTGGGCAGGGTCGAGGCCGGCGACGGGGCTCGCCTCGTGATCCTCAAGTTCCCCGGCGAACCGGCCGCCTCGCTCGAACTGGTCCACCGCCCCGGCGACGGCCCGGTCGACGTGGGCAGCGGCTTCGACCACCTCGCGATCCAGGTGGAAACACTCACCACGACCCTGGAAACACTGAACGAAGCCGGCCTCGAGGCGGAACCCGTCCAGCACCCGGGCGGCCCGCACGGCCCGAAGACGTCATGGCTCACGGACCCGGACGGCTACCGGATCGAGTTGGTGGAGTGGCCGTCCGGCCATCCCGACGGCATCACCCCAGCCGACTTCGCCTGAGGCGGCGACGGCCTCCACATCGGGCTGACCGCGTGATTGCGCCGGCCGGGAGGGGCGGCGTCAGCCGTAGCGGTTCAGGTCGTGGAAGAAGTCGGGGATCGTGTGGAGGGTGCCGGTGGCGGAGAGGTGGTCGTGGACGTGTTTGGCGACGGCCATGTCGAGGACGCCGAGGCCGAACGGGGAGAAGACCACCGGGCGGTCCGCGGGGGCGGTGATGCGGTTCTCCAGGGCGTCGTGGAGCGTGCCGGCCACGAACTCCCGGTTGCCGACGCGCTGTTCGGCGAGGTGCGGGGAGGTCTGGGCCTTCATGCAGTGGTCGATGTCGTCGACGACGTTCCAGGAGTCGAGGATGATCTCCGGGGAGAGGTCGCGCAGGGAGATGTGCAGGACCAGCGGGTTGTGGGTGAACCAGGACGTGTCGGTCACATGGGGTTCGCCGGCGACGGTGGCGAAGACCACCAGGTCGCTGGAGCGGATCAGGTCCTCGGCCTTGTCGTGCACGGTGACGGTGGGCGCCGGGCCGTCGGTGTCCTGGTGGGCACGCTCCAGGTAGCCCTTGAAGCCGTCGGCGTGCTCGGCCGACAGGTCGTGCACCCCGATCTCGTCGAACTCGAGGCCGCCGCGCGTCAGATAGGTGTGCAGATAGCGGGCGATGAGCCCCACTCCGAAGAAGCCGACCCGGCGCGGACGGGTACCGCGCTGGTCGCTGAGGGTGCGTGCCGCGAGGGCCGCGGAGGCCGCCGTGCGGGCGGCGGAGATGATGGAGCTCTCCAGGCAGGCGAAGGGGTAGCCGGTCTCCGCGTCGTTCAGGATGAGCACCGCGGAGGCGCGCGGGATGCCGGCGGCCACGTTCTCCGGGAAGCTGGAGATCCACTTGATGCCGTGCACGCCGACATCGCCCTTCACCGATGCCGGCAGCGCGATGATCCGCGACGAGGGGCGGTCGGGGAAGCGCAGGAAGTACGAGTCCGGGTTGACCGTGGCGCCCTCGCCGTGCAGTCGGTACGCGGCCTCGACGACGTCGATCACCTCGCTCTCGCGTCCGCCGAGCACCTGTTGCACCTGGGCGCCGGAGAGCACCGAGAACGGCGGCACCGATGAGTTCATGGACACACTGCTCCTTCTGGTCCTGCGGGGTGTGGAGAGAAAGACGGGGCGTTCTGGTTCAGCCGATCCGGGCCAGGCCCTTGGCCCGCTGCCGGGAGCGGCCGCGGGAGACCCGCAACGGGTCCCAGTCCGCGGTCCGTTCGGGCAGCAGCGCGGGGTTGCCGAGCACCGAGCCGTCGAACAGCTCGGCGAGCAGACTGCGGCCGAGGATGTGCGAGGCGCAGGCCACGCCGCCGGTGGCGACGCCGCCCACCCCGCTGCCGTAGCGGATGGACTGCCCGACGACGTAGAGGCCGTCCACCGAGGTGACGACGTCGGGGCGTCCGGTGCTCATGCCGTACGGGGTGCCGCCGCTGGCGCGGATGTAGCGTTCGTTGGTGAGCGGGGTGGACGTCTCGACGTGGGTGATCCGGTCGCGGAACGGGCCGATCACCTTCTCCGCGGTGTCCAGGATCATGTCCTGCATCTGCTGCTTGCGGGCGAGATAGGCGGTGTTGCGCCGGTAGCGCTCGCCGTCCACGGGGCTCTTGGTGACGCCCCAGAACTCGTAGCCGGGCGGGCAGCCCGTCATCAGCTGGAAGTTGCTGTGGCCCGGCGGGCAGACGTTCGGCGAGCCCGCGTCCTTGCGGGAGGCGAAGGAGAACGCCAGCTGCGGGATGTGGCTGAACTCGCCGCGCTGCATGGCCGCGTGTGCGGCCTCCATGTCGTCGCTGCCGTGCCACCAGATGTTGGCGTTGGGCAGCCCGGGGATCTCGGTGTCGAGGCCCACGTACACCGCGACCACCGCACCGCGCATGCCGGCCTCGCGGGTCTTCTCCACCAGCTCGGGGGCGAAGGCGGCCTCCCCGCCGCACAGGTCGAGCACGGTGCGGCGGTAGTCGGCGTTCGAGATGACCAGGGGGGCCGATATCCGTTGCCCGTCGGCGAGTTCGACCCCTCGGGCCCGGTTGTCCTCGATGAGGATGCGCCGCACCTCGCAGCGGGTGCGCAGCTCGCCGCCGTACGACTCGAGCGCCTCCACGAAGGCCGCCACCAAGGCCTGGCCGCCGCCCTCCGGGTAGTACGCGCCGCGCAGGTAGTGATCCATGATGTTGACGTGCTCGGCGAAGCCGATGTCGTCCGGCATGGCGCCGTAGTTGCCGGACTGCGCGGCAAGCACGGTGCGCGCCCGGCGGGAGAGTCCGCAGTGGTCGAGGGCCTGGCCGAGGGTGCGGCGGCTCCAGCGCATCAGCTGGGGCGACTGCCGGAACAGCTGCACCATCGGCACTCCGAGCAGGCCGGAGCGGCTCATCGCCGTGACTCCCTTGGCCAGTTCGATGAACGTGTCGATGCCCGCGGTCTCCTCGGGCAGCGCCTGCCGAAGCCGCGCGGCGTAGTTGTCCCAGCCCGCCGGTACGTCGACCGTGGTGGTCGGGGTGACGATGCGGTCGAAGCCGCCCTCGTTGTCCATCGGCCGGAAGGTGATCCGGTCGCGGATGCCGAGACCGGACAGGACCGCGGGGATCAGCCCGTCGGGGCCGCAGTCGCCCAGATAGTGGGTGCCCACGTCGAACTCGTACTTGCGGCGGCGCCGGAAGACATGGGCGTTGCCCCCGGCGATGTCGTGCTGTTCCAGGACGAGGACGCGCCGCCCGTCGGCGGCGAGGTAGCCGGCGCTGACCAGCCCGCCGATCCCGCCGCCGACGACGATCGCGTCGTAGTCCGCTGCCATGCCCGCCGGCATCTCTGCTGCCACTGCACTCCCCCTCGGGCGGGCACCACCGTCAGACGGTGATGCCGCCGTGGATCTCGAAGACCGAACCGGTGATGTAGGCGGCGCGGTCCGAGGCGAGGAACGCCACCAGGTCCGCGACCTCCTCGGGCTTGCCGAACCGGCCGAGCGGCACGTTCTTGAGCAGCCGGGTGACCGCCGCCTCCTGCATGTCCCCGACCATGTCGGTGTCGATCAGGCCGGGCGCGACCGCGTTGGCGCGCACTCCGCGCGGGCCGAGCTCCTTGGCGAGGGTCTTGGTGAAGCCGATGATTCCGGCCTTGGTGGCGGCGTAGTTGGCCTGTCCGACGTTGCCCGAGATCCCGGTGACCGAGGAGAGGTTGACGATGGCTCCGCTGCGGCGCTTGCTCATCGAGAAGGCCGCGGCACGGCACACGTGGTACACGCCGTCGAGGTTGGTGCGCAGCACGTCGGCCCAGTCCTCGTCCCGCATCAGGACCAGGGGGCGGTCGCGGGTGATGCCCGCGGAGGTGACCGCGACGTCCACCGGGCCGAGTTCCCGCTCGGTGGCGGCATACCAGTCGCGTACCGCCGCGCTGTCCGCGACATCGCACCGGGTGGCCGTCACTCGGGTGCCGAACTCCGCTGCCTGCTTGGCGAGTTGCTCCGCCGCGTCCTGGTTGGAGTGGTAGCAGAAGGCCACGTCGTGACCGTCCTCGGCGAGGCGCAGCACGACGGACTTGCCGATGCCCCGGGAGCCGCCGCTGACCAGCGCGATCATGCGGCACCTCCGTTCGCCGCGGGGGCGAGCAGACGCAGTACGGCGCAGCCCACCCCGCCGTCCCGGTCCACCGCGGTGACCAGGGCGATCCGGCCGGCCGATGCCGGGTCCCGCTCCGCGACCGCGAGCACCGCGGCCAGCTGCAGCGAGGCCGCGGCGGCCGAGGTGTCGCCGATGTGCGCCATGGTCGGGACCCGGTCCAGGGCCTCGGCCGGCAGCAGCGCGTCGAGCGCGGCGCTCTCGGCCCGGCCCGAACGGCCCGGGGCGGCCGAGGGGCAGGCGGCCCACACCTCTTCCGCGCGCACACCGGCCCGGTCCAGGGCCTGACGTACGCAGGCGGTGACCGCGGCCGCCGGGTCGTCGTCGATGTCGACGCGCGACTCGACGGCGAGGACCGAGGCAAGCGCCGGGCGCTGTGCCCGGCCGGCCAGCTCGAGGAGGAACATTCCGCAGCCCTCGCCGAGCAGCGGGGACTCCTCGCCGCGCTCCACGGCGACGTGCTCGAGCCAGGCGTGCGCGGCGCTGAACTCCTCGGCGCTGCCGCAGAGATACGAGCTCGCACGGCCCTGGCCGAGCAGACGGCGGGCGTAGTTCAGCGCGAGCAGGCCGCTCACCCGGCCGCCGCCGAGTGTGGTGTTGGGGCCCTTGAGGCCGTGCCGGATCGCGCAAGCGCCGGCCGCGTGGTTGAGGGTGCCCACCGGGATCTTCCCGGCGTCCACGTAGAACGGGCGGGCGTTCGTCAGGGACTGGCGCATGCCTTCGGTGATGGTCTCCAGGCTGCCCATCGAGCTGCCGACCACGACTCCGGTCAGTTCGTCGGTCTCCAGGGCCACTTCGCCGTCCGCGTCGCGAAGCAGCTGGTCGGAGGCGACCATGACCAGGGCGGAGAGCCGGTCGAGCTTGCCCGTGCCCTTCTTGCCGAGCAGCTCCTTGATGTCGAAGCCGGGGACCAGGCAGGCGTGCGGGGACGGCAGGGTGCCGGTGACCTGGGAGGCGTCGACGGCCGTGGATGCGGCGGAGCCGAGGCCCGCGGTGAAGGCGGCGCGGTCCAGGCCGTACGGCGACAGGGCCGTCCAGCCGGTGATGACGAGCTGGTCCGCCGACAGCTCCGCGGCCGGTGCGACCGCTTCGGACACTGCGGTACTCATGATCAGACTCGCTCCCCGTACTTTCCGAGAATCAGGATGGCGTTGTTGCCGGCGAACGCGCTGGAATTGTTCTGCACGATGCGGACGTCGGCTTCGACCGATTCGTTGGGCACGCAGTCGACCGGGCACTCCGGGTCCGTCTCCACGTGGTTGATGGTCGGTGGGATGAAGCCGTGCTCGATGGAGAGGGCGCAGGCGATGGCGCCGAGTGCGCTGGCCGCGCCCATCGAGTGGCCGAGCATCGACTTCAGGGCGACGGTGCGCGGCGGGGTGTCGCCGTACACGTCGACGATGGCGCCGGACTCGGTCTTGTCGTTGGCCTTGGTGCCGGTGCCGTGCGCCGAGATGAAGTCGACCTCGTCCTGCTTCACTCCGGCGTCGTCGAGGGCGAGGCGGATGCCGCGGGCGATGCCCTCGCGGTCGGGTGCGGTGGGGTGGTTGGCGTCGCAGGACAGCCCGTAGCCGAGCACCTCGGCGTAGATCCGGGCGCCGCGGGCGAGCGCCGACTCGAGGCTCTCCAGGACGAGTACGCCGGCGCCCTCACCGGTCAGGATGCCCCGGCGGTTCTTGTCGAAGGGGCGTACCCGGTCCTCCGATGTGAGTGCTCCGAGGCGGTAGAAGCTGACGAACGCCTTGCGGCAGACGGCGTCCGCGCCGCCGCAGATCGCCAGGTCGGTCTCGCCGGAGCGGATGCTGTCGAGGCCGTAGCCGATGGAGTAGTTGCCGGCCGCGCAGGCGGTGGTGACCGTGTTGGCCTCCACATTGGGCATGCGCAGTTCGCGGGCGACGGCGGTGGACAGGCGGCCGGTGTTGATGCGCCTGGCGAGGACCGGGTCCATCACCTCGGGATCGCCGGCCGCCACGTCCATGGCGATCAGGCGGTCCAGGTCGTGCGATTCGCCGTCGGTGGTGCCGATGCTGACGACGGACTGCCTGTCGCCCAGTTCGTCCTCGGTCAGGCCCGCGTCCTCGACGGCCATCCGGGCCGCGGCGAGCGCGAACTGCCCGGCCTGGCCGACGTCGTCGAGCGGTACGTTGCGGATCCACTGCTCCGGGTCGAAGTCGGGGACCTCGCAGGCGTGCACCTGGTCGAAGCCGGTGGTGTCGAATCGGGTGATCTCTGCGGCGCCGTTACGGCCGGCCCGCAGCCCCGCCGTGTACTCCGCCAAGCCGGTGCCGATGCTGGTGATCGCGCCGAGGCCGGTGAGCACCACCCTGCGGCGGTCCCCGACCTCTGGCGACGGTGAGGTGGACATGGGACTCCTTTGACTCGGTTCACTGCGGCTGTGATCGCCGTACGGGCACGGTGGGGTGCGGGCGGCCGTGGGCTGCGCCCGGTGCCGGGCGATGTCACGCCCCGGGGACCGCCCCGGGGCGGGTCACCAGCCGGCGGCTGCGGCGGCGACCTGGTAGGTGGCCTCGACGTTCACCATCTTCGGAAGCTCTTCCATGTCGATGACGATGGAGTACTCCATCTCGATGGCGGCGAGGATGTCGATGAGCTTGAGCGAGTCCGCGCCGAGTTCGTCGATGAACAGTGCGGTGTCGCTGAGCTCGGACGCGTCCTGGTCGATGTTCTCGGCGACGATCTCCCGGATGCGGGTGAGGCGGTCGGGCACGACGGTGGTCATGGTTCTCCTAGCTGAGGATCCGACGAATGGATTGAGAAGCTAGCCGGAGCCGATGACGGCCAACTGACTGCTCGCTGACGGGTTTTGGCCACGGGTCCGGGCATGCGGCAGGGCCGGCCCGCCGTGCGTCGGCGGACCGGCTGTCGGCGGGCGGTGGCCCGCTCGTCAGTTGCCGACGGCCCGCCGGAAGCTGCGCAGGCTGCCCGCGACCGAGACGGTCAGCAGCAGGGCCAGCATGATCGCCGTCACCAGGCCGGGGTGGTCGGCGGGGAAACCGCTGCCGGTGGATCCCGCGGGGTCGTTGCCCCACAGCCGGCGGGTGGTGGTGATGACCGAGGTGACCGGGTTCCATTCGGCGACCGGCTGCAGCCAGCCGGGCAGACCGCTCACCACGACGTAGGCGTTGGACAGGAAGGACAGCACGATCAGGACCAGGGCTCCGGACCCGTCGATGGCCTCCACGTTCTTCATCACCGTGCCGAGCAGGATGCCGACCCAGAGCATGGTGTACACGAAGGCGAGCAGCACGCCGAACCCGGCGAGGGTCTGCAGCGGTCCGTTGTGCGGCCGCCAGCCGACGGCGAAGCCGACCGAGCAGACCACGGTCAGGCTGACGGCGCCGACGAACAGGTCGGAGAAGGTCCGCCCGATCAGCACGGTGCTGGAGGCGATGGGCATCGAACGGAACCGGTCCACCAGGCCGTTGCGCAGGTCCATGGCGACCCCGATGGCGGTCGGTCCCACGCCGGTCAGGCCGACCTGGATGGCGATGCCGGCCATGATGAAGTCCTCGTAGGCCACATTGCCCGGGATGTTCATCGAGTCGCGGAAGAGATAGCCGATGGCGATCAGCATCACCAGCGGGTTCATGGTGACCAGGACGAGCCGTCCCGGCGAGCGCCGCAGATGGGTCAGATGCCGCCCGGCCAAGGCCAGGGTGTCCCCGGTGTAGCCGCGCAGCCCTCCGGTGCCGCCGCGCGGCGGTGCCGTCTGCCGGTGGCTGCCGGCTGTCGCTGTCGTCATCGCTGAGCCCCCTGGTACGCGGGGGCCAGCGCGGGCGCCGCGGCGCTCCGGTCCCGCTGCGTCAGATCGAAGAACACGTCGTCGAGCGACGGCTTGTGCAGTTCGAAGTCGATGGTGGTGACGCCCTTGTCGCGCAGGGCGGCGACGGCCACCGCCACGTCGTCGAGGCCGCGCCTGAGCTGTACCGAGACCCGGGACTCCGTGTGGTCCACGGCCGGTTCGTTCCCCAGGCCGAGCATGGCGAGCGCGGCGGCCGCGTCGGCGAGCATCTCCGGCCGGGCCACGGTGACTTCGAGGCGTTCGCCGCCGACGTTCCGTTTGAGCGCGTCGGGAGTGCCCTCGGCGATCACCCGGCCCGAGTCGATGACGGCGATGCGGTCCGCGAGTTGGTCCGCCTCCTCCAGGTACTGGGTGGTGAGCAGCAGCGTGACGCCCTCGGCCACCAGGCTCCGCACGATGTCCCAGAGGATGACGCGGCTGCTCGGGTCGAGGCCCGTGGTCGGTTCGTCGAGGAAGAGCACCTCGGGTTCGCCGATCACACAGGTGGCGAGGTCCAGGCGGCGGCGCATGCCGCCGGAGTAGGTGGACACGGGACGGTCGGCGGCCTCGGTGAGCCCGAACCGGTCGAGCAGCTGGGCGGCCCGGTGTGCCGAGCCGCGCTTGCCGAGCCGCAGCAGCCTGCCGAGCAGCACCATGTTCTCGCGCCCGGTGAGCATTTCGTCGACGGCCGCGTACTGGCCGGCCAGGCCGATGCGCCGGCGCACCTCGCGGCTCTGCCGGACCACGTCGTGGCCCGCCACGAAGGCGCGGCCCGAGGTGGGTTCGAGGAGGGTGGCGAGGATACGGACCGTGGTCGTCTTCCCCGCGCCGTTGGGCCCGAGGACGCCGAGGACGGATCCGGCGGGCACGGCCAGGTCGATTCCGTGCAGCGCGGTGTGCGACCGGTAGGCCTTGCCCAGTCCTTCCGCGTATATCGCGGTGTCGGTCTGCATGCCGATCAGGCCTGACGCTGCAGGCTGAGCGGACGCATGTCGGTCCAGTGCGTCTCGACGTAGGCGACGGCATCGGCCCGCGGGGCGGCCTCCAGGACGACCGTCCAGCCGTCCGGCACCTCGCTGAAGGACGGCCAGAGGGAATGCTGGCCCTCCGCGTTGACCAGTACGAAGAACGTGCCGTTCTCGTCGTCGAAGGGGTTGGCCATGGCTGATCTCCCAGGGTTCGGTGGGTGTACGTGGTCGTGGTCGGGCGCCGGCGGCGGGGTCAGAGAGCCGTCCTGTCCCGCAGGGCCGCGTCGACGAGGCGCCCGATGTGGGCGGCCGGCGCGGGCCGCATCATGGCGTGGTGCCCGCAGGGCACGTCATGGACCGTGAGGCGGTCCGCGGTGGAGCCGCCCAGATGCGGCTCCCAGCTCTTGGTCTTCAGGTCGTGCTCGCCGGGATCGAGGTCCTCGGCCGCGACGAACAGCGTCATCGGTCCGTCGAAACTGCCCGGTGTGAAGCGCTGGAACAGTTCCAGGTTGTTGCGCATCACCCGCACCAGGCGCTCCAGGGTGTCCCGTTCGAAGGCGGCGAGCGGGCTGTCCGTCGTACGCAGCACGGACGCCACGGTGTCCGGGGTGAGGGGCGGCAGTCCCTGTGGGTCGATGCCCGCCTGCTGCAGGAACTCGGCGAGGAACTCCGCGTCGCTGGGCCGCGCGTCCTGCGCGTCGTCCGGGTAGGCGTCGAGATTCGCGAGGAAGGCGACCCGTTCGCCGGACTCCTGCAGCCGGACCGCCATCTCGTGGGCCACCACACCGCCGTAGGACCAGCCGAGCAGGTGGTACGGGCCGTGCGGCTGTACGGCGCGGATCCGCCGTACGTAGTCGTCGGCGACCTCGGCCAGATCGGTGGGCAGCGGTCCCGGCTCCGCGATCCCCGGCGCCTGCAGCCCGAACACCGGTCGCTCGGGCGGCAGATGCTCGGCCAGTGCGGCGAACGGGATGCTGAAGCCGAGTCCGCCGTGCACACAGAAGAGCGGCGGCAGCGTGCCTCCGGCGCGGATGGGGAGCAGCGGGGCGAGCATGTCGAGGCCCTCGGTGGCGCTGCCGCCGGATGCGGCGAGCGCCTCGACGGTGCGGTGTTCGAAGACGGAGCCGAGGCCGATGGAGAGGCCTTCCGCGGCGGCCGCGTTGACCAGGCGGATGGCCTTGAGGCTGTCGCCGCCGAGGGCGAAGAAGTTGTCGTCGAGGCCGACCCGGTCGAGCTCGAGCACCGTCCGGATCGCCGCGCACAGGGCCCGTTCGGCCCGGTCACGGGGTGCGCGCAGCTCGCCTGCGGCTCGCCCGGTCTCGGCCGGGGCGGGCAGTGCGGCGGTGTCGAGCTTGCCGTTGACGGTGAGCGGCAGTGCGTCCAGGAAGGCGTACGCGGTGGGGATCATGTAGTCGGGCAGGCGCCGGGCGAGGTGGGTCCGCAGTTCGGCGGCGGTCGGGGCGGTGCCGGCGGACGGCACCGCGTACGCGGCGAGTTCGCGTCCGCGGGTGGTCGCCGGGGCGAGAACGGCGGCGCGCGCGACGGACGGGTGGGCGGCCAGGGCCTGTTCGATCTCACCGAGCTCGATGCGGTAGCCGCGGATCTTGACCTGCTGGTCGGCGCGGGCGACGTACTCGATCCGTCCGTCGGCGTTCCACCGCACCAGGTCCCCGGTGCGGTACATGCGCGTACCGGCGGGGCCGTACGGATCGGCGACGAAGCACCCGGCGGAGAGCCCGGGCCGGCCGAGATAGCCCTGCGCCAGACCCGGTCCCGCCAGGTACAGCTCCCCGACCACACCGCGCGGGAGCGGTCGCAGCGCGGTGTCGAGCACATAGGCGCGGGTGCCGCCGACGGGGCGTCCGATCGGCACGTTCGATGCGGTCGGCGCCAGTTCGGTGACGGTGTGGGAGAGCGCGAAGGTGGTGTCCTCGGTCGGGCCGTACACATTGACCAGGGTCAGGGTGGGCAGTGCGGCGCGCAGCCGGGCGATGTGGTCGACCGAGTGCGCCTCGCCACCGGTGAGCAGCAGCCGCAGCGAGCCGAGCGCCTGCGGGGCGGTGTCCACCAGGACGTTGACGAACTGGGTGGTGAGGAAGGCGACGGTGACTCCCGCGGCGGACAGGAACGCACCGAACGCCGCGGGGTCGGGGTGCCCCGGCGGGGCGATCGCGAGCCGCGCCCCGTGCAGCAGCGGCGTGAGGATCTCGAAGGTGGAGGCGTCGAAGGCGACGGCGGCGAAGTAGAGGTACGTGTCCGCGCCGCCCACCCCGAGGTGGCCGAGGCCGTGCGCGAGCCGGAGCGCCGCCCGGTGCGGGACGGCGACGCCCTTGGGGCGGCCGGTGGAGCCGGAGGTGTAGATCACGTACAGCAGGTCGTCCGGTGTGACGGGCACATCCGGGGTCACCGGGGGTTGCGCGGCCAGGGTGGCGGCGGTCCCGGGCTCGTCCAGGACGACGGTGCGCACGCCGGTGAACTCCGGTGCCGGCCGCGAGGCGTGCGGGCCGTGCTCGGTCAACAGCAGCCGGGCGCCGCTGTCCTGGAGCATCGTGGCCATCCGCTCCTCCGGGTACGCCGGGTCGAGCGGCAGGTAGACCGCGCCGGCCTTGGCCACGGCGAGCAGTGTGGTGACGGTCAGCGGCCCGCGTTCCAGGCAGAGGGCGACCCGGTCGCCGCGGCGGACTCCGCAGACGGCCACCAGGTACTGGGCGAGGCGGTCGGAGTCGGCGTCGAGTTCGGCGTACGAGGTGGTGGACGGGCCGGTGCCGTGCACGAGGGCGACCGCGTCCGGGGTGGCCGCGGCCTGCCGCGCGAAGGCCTCGACGACCGTGCCGGGCGGCGCGGCGGCGTCGGTGCGGTGGTCGGCGCGGTCGTCGGTGCCGAGGTCGGTGCCGAGATCGTTGGTGCCGAGGGCGAAGAGCGTCTCGCGCTCCTCGGCGGTCAGTGCGTCGAGGTCCGAGATCGGGCGGGTGGGGCGGGCGAGTGCCTGGCGCAGCACGTTCACATAGGCGTCGGCGATGCGCCGTGCGGTGCTCTCCTCGAAGAGCTCGGCGCTGTACTCCAGAGCCAGGTCGAGGCCGTCCGCGCCGGGGCGGGTGCCGGGGCGTGCGGTCAGTTGGAAGAAGAGGTCCCATTTGGCCGTCGCGCCGGACAGCTCCACGGTCTCCAGGGCCAGGTCGCCGTCGGCGGTGGCCGGATGGCCGCGTCCGTCGCTCTCGAAGGCCAGCATCACCTGGAACAGCGGATGGCGGGCCATCGAACGCTCCGGGTTGAGCTCCTTGACCAGCTGCTCGAAGGGCACGTCCTGATGCTGGTACGCGGCCAGGTCGAACTCCTTGACGCGCTCGACCAGTTCACGGAACGTCGGGTCGCCGCTGGTGTCGGTGCGCAGTACCAGGGTGTTCACGAAGAACCCGACGAGCTCGTTGAGCCGGTCGTCGCCGCGTCCGGCCACGGGGCTGCCGAGCGGGATGTCGTGCCCCGCACCGAGCCGGGTCAGGGTCGCGGCGAGCGCGGCCTGGGTCAGCATGAAGGGGCTCACGCCCCAGTCGCGTGCCGCCTCCTGGAGTGCCGCCACGACCTCGTCGGGCACGGCGAGTCGCAGGGTGCCGCCGCGGTGGCCGGTCCGGGTGCCGCGCGGGCGGTCGAAGGGCAGCCCGAGTTCGTCCGGGAGACCGGTGAGGGCCTTCTTCCAGTGGTCGAGCTGGCGGGCGAGCAGGCTGTCCGGATCGTCCGGGTCGCCCAGCAGCTCGCGCTGCCAGAGCGTGTAGTCGGCGTAACTCACCGGCAGCGGCGCCCAGTCGGGCGCCCGGCCGGCCCGGCGTGCGGTGTACGCCTCGGTGAGGTCGCGCAGCAGCGGTCCGAGCGACCAGCCGTCGGATGCGATGTGGTGCAGCACGAGCAGCAGTACGTGCTCGTCCGGGCCGGTCGCGAACAGCCTTGCGCGCAGCGGAGGTTGGCTCGTCAGGTCGAATGCGCGGGCGCTGTGCGCGGCCAGTGCGTCCGCGAGCGCCGCCTCGGCGATCTCGGTGACGGGCAGCGGGACGGGGCAGTCGGCGGGCGCGAGCACACGCTGCTCGGCCCTGCCGACTCCCGCGCCGGAGGCTCGGGGGGCGGCCTCCTCGCGTCCGGCACCGGGCAGGGGGGCCACCCGGGTGCCGGAGTCTTCTTCCTGCGCGTCCCCGCCCACCTCGGGGAACACGGTGCGCAGCGCCTCATGGCGGGCCGATACGTCCGCCAGGGCCGCGCCGAGCGCCTGGCGGTCGAGGCGGCCGGTGAGGCGGACGGCCAGTGGTACGTGGTAGAGCCCGCCCGATGCGCCGAGCCGCTCGATGAACCAGAGCCGCTGCTGCGCGTACGACAGGGGAATGCTGTCCGGCCGTACGGCGGGGGCCAGTTCGGGCCGGGCGGCGGTACGGTCGGTGCCGCGTTCGGCGAGGCGGGCGGCGAGCAGGGCCGCGGTGGGCGCCTCGAAGACGTCCCGTACCCGCAGCTCGGTGGCGAGCTCGGCGCGGACCCGGTTGACGATGCGGGTGGCGAGCAGGGAGTGGCCGCCGAGGTCGAAGAAGTTGTCGTCCACACCGACCCGTTCGAGGCCGAGCAGCTCGCCGAAGGCGGCGCAGACGACGCGTTCCTGCTCGGTGCGGGGGGCTCGGCCGGAGCCGGTACGGGTGGGGGCCGGCAGGGCGGCGCGGTCCAGTTTGCCGTTCGCGGTCAGCGGCAGGGCGTCCAGGTGCACCACGGCGGAGGGGACCATGTGCTCGGGCAGGCGCCGGGCCGCGAAGCTCCGCAGTTCGTCGGCGTCGGCCTCCCGCACCACCGATTCCGGCACCACATAGGCGACGAGGCGCTGGTCACCGGGCCGGTCCTCGCGTACGACGACGGCGGCCTGCGCGACGGCGGGGTGCTCCTCGAGTACGGTCCCGATCTCGCCCGGCTCGATCCGGAAGCCGCGCAGCTGCACCTGCTGGTCCGCGCGGCCCAGATACTCCAGGGTGCCGTCGGGGCGCCACCTGGCGAGGTCGCCCGACCGGTACATCAGCGTGCCCGGGTCACCGAACGGGCAGGCCACGAACCGCTCGGCGGAGAGTCCGGGCCGGTTGAGGTATCCCCGGGCCAGTCCGGGACCGGCCACGTACATCTCGCCGGGCACCCCGGCCGGGACCGGCTCAAGGGCGCTGTCCAGGACATACACCCGCAGCCCCGGGATGCCGCGGCCGATCGTGCTCGCCGGGTCGGCGGCCGCGGACCGGGTCAGTGCGTGGTACGAGACGTGCACGGTGGTCTCGGTGATCCCGTACATGTTGACGAGCCGCGGGGCGTCCTCGCGGTGCCGGGCGTACCAGCCGGCGAGGCGGCCCGGGTCGAGTGCCTCGCCGCCGAACACCACGTGTCGCAGGGCCAGTTCGGGCCGCAGTTCGGCGTCGGCGCGCATCAGTTGGTAGAACGCCGACGGGGTCTGGTTGAGCACGGTGACGCGTTCCCGGTCGAGCAGTCCGAGGAATTCCTCGGGCGAGCGGGACACCCCCCACGGCACGACGACCAGGCGCCCGCCGTTGAGCAGCGCGCCCCACAGCTCCCAGACGGTGAAGTCGAAGGCTATGGAGTGGAAGAGCGTCCACACGTCGTCCGCACCGAAGCGGAACGAGTCCTGGGTGGAGTCGAGCAGCCGCAGCACGTTGCGCTGCGGTACGACGACGCCCTTCGGCCGGCCGGTCGAGCCGGAGGTGTAGATGACGTACGCCGGGTGGCCGGGGCGCCGCCGGGGCCGGGGCGGGGTGTCCGGGCGGGCCGCGACGGCCTTGCGTACCGACTCGGAGTCCAGGTGCAGCACGGTGGTGCCGGGCTGCTCGGGCAGCGGGCCGTCCAGGGTGGTGAGCGCCAGGGCGGGCCGGGCGTCGGCGAGGGTGTGGGCGATGCGGTCGGCGGGATAGGCGGGGTCGATCGGCAGGTACGCGGCACCGGACTTGAGGACGGCGAGCACCGCCACGACGAGGTCGGCGCCGCGCGGCAGGGTGAGCGCCACGTACGTCTCCGGGCCGGCGCCGAGTGCGCACAGGTGCCGGGCGAGGCGGTTGGCGCGGCGATCGAGCTCGCGGTACGTCAACTCCACGCGCTCCGAGGCCTGTTCGGGCCGGTCTGTCTCCTCGGGGTCGGTCGCCGGCACGGTGACGGCGATCGCGTCCGGAGTGCGGGCGGCCTGCGCCTCGAAGCGCTCGGGAATGCTGTCCTCGCTGCCGGCCGCGGGCGGGGTCGCGGAGGCGCTCCGGCCGTTGAGGATCCTGCGCTGCTCGGCCGGGTCGAGTCCCCCGAGTCGCGCGAGCGGCACCTCCGGGTCGTCGGCGACCCGGGCCAGGGTGGCGATCAGCCGATCGAGGATGCCCTTGGCCCGCTCATGGCTCAACACGGCGGGTATATGGGCGAGTTGGATGTCGATCCGATCGCCGGGGAACACGGTCAGGCTCAGCGGGTAGTGGGTGGCGCTGTGCACACGTACGGCATCGACCGTGGATCCGCCGGCCGCCGCCAGGTGCTGTTCGTCCAGCGGATAGCTCTGGAAGGCGAGGACGGTGTCGAAGAGTTCACCCCGTACGCCACAGGTCGCCTGGGCTTCGGCGAGCGGCAGATGGTCGTGCGGCAGCATGGCCAGCTGCTGCTCCGCGAGCGTGCGGAACAGCCGGGATGCGGGCTGTGCGGGACTCAACTGCGCACGGACGGGCACGGTGTTGGCGAAGAGGCCGATCATCGACTCGACGCCGGGCACCTCGGCCGGACGGCCCGAGGTCACCGCTCCGAACACCACGTCCTGGCGTCCGGTGAGCCGGCAGAGCAGAGCCGACCAGCAGCCCTGGACCACGGAGTTGAGGGTGACGCCACTGCGGCGGCACCATGCGGCGAGGGCCGCGGTGCGCTCCGCGTCGAGCGCTCCGCGCACGGTCTCCGGGAGTCCGTGGGCGCTGCTGTCCGCCTGGTCGGCGGGGACGATCCGGACCGGCTCCTCGACGCCGTCGAGCGTCTCGGCCCAGGCCCGGCGGGCGGCCGCGCGGTCCCGGCCGGCCAGCAGGGCGAGGAAGGTGCGGTACGGCACGGGCTCGGGCAGGTCGCCCGTCTCGCCGGTGACTGCGGGGCCGAGGAGTTCGCCGGCGGCCAGCGGCAGGGACCAGCCGTCCATCAGGATGTGGTGCACGGTCCAGATCAGCCGCGTGCGTCCCTCGCCGAGCCGGAGCAGGGTGAAGCGCATCAGGGGCGGCCGGGCGGGGTTGAAGCCGCGCAACCGGTCCTGGTCCGCGAGGCGTTGGGCCTCGACCTGCTGTTCGGCGCCGGTCAGGCCGCGCAGGTCGATCTCGTGCCAGGGCAGCGGTACGTCCTCGGCGTGCGGGACGACCTGCACCGGGTCGCCGTTCCTGCGGGTGCGGAAGCAGGCGCGCAGGTTCGGGTGCCGCCGCAGCAGCGCGGTGGCCGCGGCGGGCAGCGCGCCGTCCTGCGGGCTCGGGTCGAGGTCGACGACGAACTGCAGGGTGTACGGGTCGGGTTCGCCCTCCGGCCGGTCCGCCGAGGCCAGGAACAGCAGGCTCTCCTGGAGCGGTGACAGCGGCAGTACCTCACTGATCCGGGGCCGGCCGCCGGTGCGTCCGGCGGCCGCGACGGAACCGGTCACGACAGCTCCTCACTCAAGTCGAATTCGAGGTCGGCGAGTTCGTCGGCGGAGAGGTCCACGAGGGGCTCGCCGCCGGCGTCCGGCAGGGGCGAGCCGCCGGTGGCCGCGGGAACGGCGCCGGGCGTGACGGAGAGCTGCAGCGTCACATCGCTTTCGGGCGCCTCCTGGGTTCGCTCGGTGGCGAGTTGGGCGAGTGCGGCGACGGTCTTGTGGGTGAACACATCCCGCGTGGTCAGGGACAGTCCCGCCTTACGAGCCCGCGCCACCACCTGGATCGACCGGATACTGTCCCCGCCCAACGCGAAGAAGTCCTCATCGATCCCCACCCCCGCCACACCCAGCACCTCCGCGAAGATCCCGCACAACACACCCTCACGCTCACCCCGCGGACCCCGCACCCCACCAGACCCGGCACCAGCCCCCGTCAGGACCTCCTCGGTCACCGCCGGCAAAGCCTTCCGATCCACCTTCC
>NZ_QUAK01000037.1 GCF_003429565.1 Streptomyces triticagri | reverse complement strand
CCGGCCGGCGAGCGCTGACCGCCGGCCGGGCGCGGGCCGATCAGGCCGATGTCGATGCCGGTGCCTGATCGCGGGCGCCTGCGACGGTGGCGCGACGGCGACGGACCGGCATGCCGAAGGTGGGATTGGCCACGCCCCAGGCCGCGCCCTTGCAGACCAACTCCTTGTAGAGGGCGGCCATACGTCCGGTGAGGGCGGCGCGGACGGCCCGGTCGTCGGCGGTGACGTACTGGATGAGGCCCTCCTTGCGGCCCAGGGAGATGCACTGGTTGAAGTAACGCAGCGGCGCGTCCGGCAGCTTGCCACCGGTCAGCCGGGCGGCCACGGTGTCGGCGGCCTGCCAGGAGGTGGGGACCCCGGAGGCGCACGACATCCGCAGCGGCTTGCCGCCCGCACCCATCGCCAGGGCCGCGTCGCCGATGGCGTACACGTCCGGGTGGGAGACCGAGCGCATGGCCTCGTCGACGACGATCTGCCCGGTGTCGGTGACCTCGAGACCGCTGGCCGCGGCGATCGGATGGACCGCGAAACCGGTGGTCCACAGGGTGACGGCGGCCGGGATCGAGGTGCCGTCGGCGGCGGTCACATGGTCGGCGGCCACTTCGGCGACGGATGTGTGCTCGTGGGCGGTGATGCCGAGCCGGTCGAAGACCTTCCGCAGATGGCGGCGTCCCTTCTCGGAGAGCCAATCGCCCAGTTCGCCGCGGGAGGCGAGAGCCACATCGAGGTCCGGACGGGCCTCGGCGATCTCGGTCGCGGACTCGATGCCGGTGAGGCCGCCGCCGACCACGACCACGGAATCCCCGGCGGAGAGCCGGGCGAGGCGTGAGCGCAGCCGGAGGGCGCCCGGGCGGCTCGCGATCTGGTGGGCGTGCTCCTCGGTGCCGGGGACGCCCTGGCTGTTCCAGGCGCTGCCGAGGGCGTAGATGAGGGTGTCGTACTCGAGCTCCTCGGTGCCGGTTTCCGGCACGCCACTGCCGTTCACCTCGGTGACGGAGACCGTGTGCCGATCGACGTCGATCGACGTGACCAGGGCCTCCTTGAGCTCGACCCCGGTGCCGGCGAACATCTCGCGGTACGGCCGGGGCTTGAGGTCCTGGCCGACGGCGACCTGGTGCATGCGGACCCGCTCGACGAAGTCGGGCTCGGCGTTGACGAGGGTGATGGTGACGTCGTCGCGGTGCAGACGCTTGGCGAGGCGCCCGGCGGCGGTGGCCCCGGTGTAGCCCGCTCCGAGGACGATGATCCGGTGCTGCATGTCCATGCTCCTGTCTGAGGCGGCTTCGCTCCTTGAACCGGGCAGCTCGCCGTTTCCTGACAGGTGGGTGGTGTGAGGCGGGTCACATGGGGCGCGGTGTGGGCGATGTGTCGCGTCGAGGCGCGCCGGAGCGGCCGTCGGGGCAGGTCAGAGCGTCGTCGGGTCGTCGGGCGGGTCAGAACGCTTCGACGATCGGCTCCCCGTGGTCGCTCGCCGCCCAGCGCTGGTTCACCCGCTCGAGCTTGTCGGGGTTGACCTGATTGCGGATGGCGACGATCCCGTCCGGAGTGATCTCCAGGGCCATGACCGCGATGATCCGGCCGTGGACGACGGCCACCAGGCCCGGCTCGCCGTTGACCGTCGTCGCGTGGATCTCCGTCGGGCCGCCGGTGTAGGCGCGCTTGGCCTCCGTGGGCTTGAACAGACCCCGGATGAACTTCGCGACCGCGAGGGCACCNTAGGCGCGCTTGGCCTCCGTGGGCTTGAACAGACCCCGGATGAACTTCGCGACCGCGAGGGCACCCTCGGTCGCCCTGGCGCGCGCGGGAACCTTGCCGCCCCCGTCGCCGATCGAAGTGGCGTCCTCGGTGAGCAGGCGCACCAAGGGTTCGGTCCGGCCGCTTGTGGCGGCCGCGAGGAACTCGTCGATGACCCGCCGTGCGGCGGCCTCGTCGACCTCGGCCCGCGCCTTGCCGGCCGCGACGTGCTTCTTCGCCCGGTGGAAGATCTGCTGACTGGACGCTTCACTGATGTCGAGGATCTCGGCGATCTCGCGGTGCGGACAGCCGAAGGCCTCCCGCAGTACGTAGACGGCCCGCTCGTCCGGTGAGAGCCGCTCGAGGACGACGAGGACCGCGTACGAGACCGATTCGCGCTGCTCGGCGGTGTCGGCGGGGCCGAGCATCGGGTCGCCGCCGATCAGCGGTTCGGGAAGCCATTCGCCGACGTAGGTCTCGCGGCGGGCGCGGGCCGAGGTGAGCTGGTTGAGACAGAGGTTGGTGAGCACCTTCGTCAGCCATGCCTCGGGGACCGCGATGCGCGCGATGTCCGCCGCCTGCCAGCGCAGGAACGTGTCCTGCACAGCGTCCTCGGCCTCGCTCGCGGAGCCGAGCAGGCGATACGCGATGGCCTCCAGGCGGGGCCTCGCTGCCTCGAACCGGTCCACGTCGTCCAACGTCAAGGGCATGCCTCGGATACTAAGGCGTTTGTCCACGGGGTGTGTTGGTCGCAGGGCGTGACGCGTTCATGGGGTGTGACGCGTTCATGGGGTGTGAGTTGTCCACAACTCGTGAGTTGTCCACAGGCCCGACCGCATTGTCAGTGGCGGGGATCATGCTGGGTGCATGATGTGGCGGAGTACGGGGATGCGGTGGCGGGACGGCCGGGCGGTGCTCGGCTGGTCCGTGGGCGGGCGCGGCGGTCGGCGGGAATCGGAGCCGGCCGTCGGTCGGCGGCTGGCCTTCGCGTGCCGGGGCGGTCGGCGGTGCCTCGGGGTGTGGCGCGCGGGGCGGTACACGCAGTGCCCGCGGGCGGCGGAGGTGCCCGCTCGCGGCACGCGGGCGCAGTGCCAGGAGTGTGCCCGGATCGACCGTTCGTACTCGGTCGCTGCCGACACGTCGGTCGACGATCCGCGGCCGTACGGGGTGTATCTCGCGTACTTCGGGCCGGGGTTGCTCAAGGTGGGGATCACCGCGGTGGAGCGGGGGTCGGCGCGGTTGCTGGAGCAGGGGGCGGTGGCCTTCGTATGGCTGGGGCGGGGGCCGTTGATGGCGGCCCGGCGGGCGGAAGGGGTGCTGGGTGGTGTTCTGGGGGTGCCGGACCGGGTGCCGTATGCGCGCAAGCGGGCGGTGCGGGGCGAGTTGCCGGGGGTGCAGGAGCGGATGAGGGAGTTGCGCGAATGTCATGCGCGGGTGTGGGAACTTGCCGAGTGGCCCGAGTCGTTGAGCAGATTGCCGTTCGAACCGGTGGATCACAGTGTGGAGTTCGGGATTCCGGAGTTGGAGTCCGCAGTGGAGCGGGCCGCGGGTGACGGCGGTGGGGGTGTTGTGGTGCGGGAGTTGGTGGAGGGCGGAGTGGTCGCCGGGAGGTTGCTGGCCGCTGCAGGGCCGGATCTGCATCTGTGGTCGTCCTGGCGCGCTCCGGGGACCGGGCGGCAGCGGACGGGAGTGGTCGTGGTGGACACCCGGTTGATGAGCGGGTGGGGGTTGGTGGCGGTGGAGGCAGGCGACGGTGCGGTGGGGTCTGGTGCGAGTGGGGTGGAGGTGAGCGTCCCGGTGGTGGACGAAGGCTGGGGAGCCGCGGCAGGCGGCGGTGTGCAGGGGGATCTGTTCTGAGGGAGACCTGTGCGGAGATCGGGTGTCGGGTGGTCGGAGAGCGGCGGGGATGCAGGTGGGACGGGTGCGGGCCGAGGAGCGGGCGGGGCATGGACAGGCAGGTGGCGGTCGGACGAGAGTGGGGGAATGTGCGACGAGGTGGGTGAGGAGACCGGCGGTGCGGCCGGTCGGGCGGCCGGTGGTGCGGACGGTGAGCGGGCAGGTGAGGCGGCGGAGGTACGGGCGTTCTGGGAAGGGCTCGGGCTGCCGGGGCTCGTCGACGTCCATACGCACTTCATGCCGGAGCGGGTCCTGCGCAAGGTCTGGGCGTACTTCGACGCGGTCGGGCCGCTGACGGGACGGGAGTGGCCCATCTCGTACCGGCTGGCGGAGGAGCAACGGGTCGGGGTGCTCCGGGAGTTCGGGGTGCGTGCGTTCACGGCGATGCTCTATCCGCACAAGCCGGGAATGGCGGCCTGGCTCAATGCCTGGGGCGCGGAATTCGCCGGGCGTACGCCGGACTGTCTGCGCACCGCGACGCTCTTCCCCGAGGACGGCGTCGGGGAGTACGTGCGGGAGGCCGTCGAGTCCGGGGCGCAGGTCTTCAAGTCCCATCTGCAGGTGGGCGGTTACGACCCGAACGACCCGCGGCTCGACCCGGCGTGGGGACTGCTCGCGGAGGCCGGGGTCCCGGTGGTGATGCACTGCGGGTCGGGACCTGTTCCGGGCAAGCACACCGGGCCGGAGCCGGTCGGCCGGCTGCTCGCGCGGCATCCTCGACTGCCGCTGGTGGTGGCGCACATGGGGATGCCGGAATACGCGGACTTCCTCGACCTGGCCGAGCGGTACGACGAGGTGCGGCTCGACACGACCATGGCGTTCACGGACTTCTCCGAGAGCGCGATGCCGTATCCGGTGGAGGCACGAGCACGGCTGGCGGGCCTTGGCGACCGGGTGCTGCTCGGCACGGACTTCCCCAACATCCCGTATCCGTACGGGCATCAGCTGGAGGCGCTTGCGCGTCTGGAGCTCGGGGACGACTGGTTGCGCGCGGTGTGCCACGGCAATGGGGCGAGGTTGTTCGGACTGCCCGCGCGGTAGCGGGCCGAGGAGTGGGAGGAGACACAGACGACACGGAGACGGACACCAACACGAACACGGAGGCGGAGACGCAGGCCGGGGCGGAGACGGGCGTGAGGACGCCGCCGAGGCGTTTCTCAGGGAATTCACAGGTTCCGGCAAGGAGGATTTCAGAGCGGGTGGTCAGTGTGAGGGCATGACCACAATCTCGCGACAGGGCCGGCCCGACGAGGCGCCGGGCACCGGTACCGACGCCGCCAGGGCAGACATCCGCAGGCCCGACGGGTCCCGGGTGCGGGTGCTCGTCGTGGACGACGAGGCCTCGCTCACCGAGCTGCTCTCCATGACTCTGCGGTACGAGGGCTGGGACGTGCGTACGGCGGAGGACGGGGCGAGCGCCGTGCGTGCGGCGCGGTCGTTCCGGCCCGACGCCGTGGTGCTTGATGTGATGCTGCCCGATATGCACGGTCTCGCCGTGCTCGGCCGGCTGCGGCACGATCTGCCGGACGTCCCGGTGCTGTTCCTGACCGCGAAGGACGCGGTCGAGGATCGGATCGCGGGGCTCACCGCGGGCGGGGACGACTATGTGACCAAGCCGTTCAGCCTCGAGGAGGTCGTGGCGCGGTTGCGCGGGCTCATCCGGCGTTCGGGAGCAGTGGCGCGGCGCAGCGAGTCGCTGCTGGTCGTCGGTGATCTCACCCTCGACGAGGACAGCCACGAGGTGACGCGGGGCGGCCGGTCGATCCATCTGACGGCCACCGAGTTCGAGCTGCTGCGGTATCTGATGCGGAATCCGCGACGGGTGTTGAGCAAGGCGCAGATCCTGGACCGGGTGTGGAGCTACGACTTCGGCGGTCAGGCGAACGTCGTCGAGCTGTACATCTCGTATCTGCGCCGGAAGATCGACGCGGGGAACGCGCCGATGATCCACACACGGCGCGGCGCGGGTTATCTGCTCAAGGCGGCGGACCCGGCTCAGCAGCCGGCGTCCGGGGCCGGGGCCGCGTCCAGGGCCGCGACGGCTTCATCGGCGCAGTCGGCTCCGTCCTCGGCTCCGGCGTCGGTGTCGGCTCCCGCCTCGGTGTCGGCTCCGGCCTCGGCGTGACGCGAGGCGTGTGGGCTCCCCGCCCAGGAGCCCTGCGCCGACACGGCTCTCGGGCGAGTCGGTCACGCCGGCCCCGTAGGCCCCGTTCGCTGCGGACGCGGCTCGTCGTGTCCGCAGTGGTGCTGATCGCGCTGGTGTGTGCGGTGATCGGGACGGTCACGACGGTGGCGCTGCACTCGTACCTGTACAAGCAGCTGGACACGCAGCTCTCCGAGATCGCGCTGCGGGCCGGCGGGCCGCCTGGTGGAGACGGCCCGCCCGGGGACGAGCGGCGGGATCCGCTGCGTTTCCTCGGGCTCGGCGGCCAGGACATAGGAACCGTGGGGGCGGTGATCGAGGACGGAGGAGTCGTACGCGCCGCGGTCAGCGAACGGGGCGCCGAGCCGACCGAGCGCGCCCGCCTCGGCGCACTCGACCATGCGCAGGCCGAAGCGCTGGACTCCGTCGCACGGGACGGCCGACCGCACAGCGTGGACCTGCCCGGACTCGGCGGCTACCGCGCGCAGTACACCCAGGGCGCGAACGGCGAACTGCTCGTCGCCGTACCGACCGCGACCGTCGAGGACACCGTCGCCACCCTGGTCGTGGTGGAGCTGTGCGTCGCCGGCGCGGGGCTGGTGGCGGCCGGAATCGCGGGAGCGGCGATGGTCGGCATGGCGCTCCGCCCGCTGCGCCGGGTGGCCGCGACGGCGACCAGGGTCTCCGAACTCCCCCTGCACAGCGGCGAACCCGACCTCTCCGAGCGGGTGCCGGACGCCGATCCGCGGACCGAGGTCGGCCAGGTCGGCGCGGCGCTCAACCGCATGCTCGACCATGTGCACTCCGCGCTCAGTGCGCGGCAGGAGAGCGAGACGCGGGTACGGCGGTTCGTCGCGGACGCCAGTCATGAGCTGCGCACGCCGCTCGCTTCGATCCGGGGTTACGCGGAGCTCACGCGGCGCGGACGGGAGAAGACCGGCCCCGACACACGGCACGCCCTCGGCCGTATCGAGTCCGAGGCGTCCCGGATGACGGTCCTGGTGGAGGACCTGTTGCTGCTGGCACGGCTCGACGCCGGACGCCCGCTCGCGAAACAGAGCACGGATCTCTCCCCGCTCGTGGTGGACGCGGTCAGCGATGCGCGGGCGGCGGGGCCGGACCACCACTGGCGCCTCGAGCTGCCGGCGGAGCCCGCCCTCGTACGGGCCGATCCGGCGCGGCTCCAACAGGTACTGGTGAATCTGCTGGCCAACGCGCGCACCCACACCCCGCCCGGCACCACGGTCACCGCCCGGGTGACGGTCACCGACCGCCCTGACGGCCATTGCCCTGACGTCCGTTGCCCCGAGGTCCGTCGCCCCGAGGTCCGTCGCCCCGAGGGCCGTCGCACCGGCAGTGCGGAGGGCGTCCGTCCCACCCTCCGCGTGGAGATCGAGGACGACGGGCCGGGGATGGCGGCGGAGCTGGTGCCGCAGGTCTTCGAGCGGTTCGCGCGCGGGGACGAATCCCGGGCGCGGGCGAACGGAAGCGCCGGATCCACGGGGCCCTCGGGGCCGTCGGGGTCCACGGGGCTCGGTCTGGCGATCGTACGGGCGGTGGTGACGGCGCACGACGGGGACGTACGCGCCGAGAGTGCACCCGGGCGCACGGTCTTCACCGTGACGCTTCCTTGCGACCCGTCCCGGCCGGGAGGACCGGCCGAGTCGCAGGCTCCGCACGACTCGGAGCGGATCGAGGCGCCCCACCCGGCCTGACACGGCGGGCTCCTACGCCCCATGTCTCCCACCTCCTCCTCCCGTACGACTCACGCCTCACGACTCACAGCCCACCCACAGCCTCAGCACATCGCCGGGACAGGCCACTTGGCGAGTGTCGTCGTATGCGAAGCGATCCCCTTGAGACGGCCGCGGCAGCAGCGGCTGCGACGGGTACGACGGATGCCGCGGCCAAGGCGCCCCCGGCGCGCGCCGGCGGCGCACTCCCCGCGCGCGCCCCCGTACCGCTGCGCGGAGACGGTCCGCCCGTCCTGGACGTGGTGATTCCGGTCTACAACGAGGAGAAGGACCTGGCGGCCTGCGTCCGGAGGCTGCACTCCCACCTCGCCGAGAACTTCCCGTACGGCCGTGACGACCGGGACACCCGAAGCGGCACGCACGGCCGGTGCGGCTTCCGGATCACCGTCGCCGACAACGCGAGCACCGACCGCACGCCCCGGATCGCCGCGGCCCTGGCCCGCGAGCTGACCGGCGTCACCTCGTACCGCCTGGACCGGAAGGGACGCGGGCGGGCCCTGCGGACCGTGTGGTCGCAGTCGGACGCGCCCGTGCTCGCGTACATGGACGTCGATCTGTCCACCGATCTGAACGCCCTGCTGCCGCTGGTCGCCCCGCTGATCTCGGGACACTCGGATCTGGCGATCGGATCGCGGCTGGCGCGCACCTCGCGGGTGGTGCGCGGGCCGCGCAGGGAGTTCATCTCCCGGGCGTACAACCTGATTCTGCGAGGGTCGCTGCAGGCCAGGTTCAGCGACGCACAGTGCGGGTTCAAGGCGATCCGGCGGGATGTCGCGCAGCGGCTGCTGCCGATGGTGGAGGACACCGGCTGGTTCTTCGACACCGAGCTGCTCGTGCTCGCCGAGCGTGCCGGGCTGCGAATCCACGAGGTGCCGGTGGACTGGGTCGACGACCCCGACTCGACCGTGCACGTGGTGCGGACGGCCGCCGAGGACCTCAAAGGAGTGTGGCGCGTGGGCCGGGCGCTCGCCGTCGGCGCGCTCCCGCTCGACCGGCTCGCACGCCCCTTCGGGGACGACCCGCGCGACCGGCGCATCGAGGGCGTGCCAGGCGGACTCGCACGCCAACTCGTCGGATTCTGTGTGGTGGGCGCGCTGTCGACGCTCTTCTATCTGGCGTTGTACTCGCTGTTCCGCACCGGCCTCGGACCGCAGTTCGCGAACGCGGGCGCGCTGCTCGTCTCGGCCGTCGCGAACACCGCGGCGAACCGGAGGCTCACCTTCGGCGTACGCGGACGGGAGCGGGCGGTGCGGCATCAGGCGCAGGGGCTCGTGGTGTTCGCCATCGGCCTCGCCCTGACCAGCGGTTCGCTCGCCGCGCTCGACGCGGCCGGCGGCGGCGCCTCGCACACGACCGAACTGACCGTGCTGATCGCCGCCAACCTCGCCGCCACGGTCCTCCGCTTCCTCCTCCTGCGGGCCTGGGTCTTCCCGGACCGGGGCGCCGCCCGCCCACCGGTCCCCGAGCTCGCCCCCACGCACCCCGACACCACGCACCCCGGCACCACCCCCAGGACCGACCGATGACCAAGCCCAAGCCCAAGCCCAAGCCCAACCTCAGTACGCTCTGGCGCGGCAGGCCCGACGATCCGCCCTTCGTCCGCCCCGCGCTGCTCGTCCTGCTGCTCGCCACGGCCGGGCTCTACCTCTGGCAGCTGAGCGCTTCCGGTTACGCCAACTCCTTCTACTCCGCGGCAGTTCAGGCAGGCAGTGAGAGCTGGCAGGCGTTCTTCTTCGGCTCGTCCGACGCGGGCAATTCGATCACCGTCGACAAGCCGCCGGCCGCGCTGTGGCCGATGGCCCTGTCCGTACGGCTCTTCGGACTCGGCTCCTGGCAGATCCTGGTGCCCGAGGTGCTGATGGGAGTGGGCACGGCGGCGGTCCTGTACGCGGCCGTGCGGCGGCGGTTCTCGGCGGCGGCCGGGCTGATCACGGTCGGGGCGTTCGCACTCACCCCGGTCGCGGCGCTGATGTTCCGCTTCAACAACCCGGACGCGCTGCTCGCGCTCCTGATGACGATCACGGTGTACTGCGTACTGCGTGCGCTGGAGGAGGCGCGTACGAAGTGGCTGCTCTGGGCCGGGGCCGCGGTCGGCCTCGCGTTCCTCACCAAGACCCTGCAGGCCTTCCTGATCCTCCCGCCGCTGGCCGTCCTGTACGCGGTGTGCGCGCCCACGGCGCTGCGGCGCCGGCTCGGCCAACTCGCCCTGTCCGCAGGCGCGATGGTGCTCGCCGGCGGCTGGTGGGTGGCGATCGTCGAACTGTGGCCCGCCGCCTCCCGACCGTACGTCGGAGGGTCGCAGAACAACTCGTTCCTGGAGCTGACCTTCGGCTACAACGGACTCGGCCGGATCAACGGCGAGGAGACCGGCAGCGTGGGCGGCGGGGGCGGACCCGGCGGCGGACCGGGCGGCGGTGGCTGGGGCGGTACCGGCTGGGACCGGATGTTCACCGGCACCATCGGCGGTCAGATCGCCTGGCTGCTGCCCGCCGCGCTGCTGCTGCTCGTGGCCGGCCTGGTGCTGACCCGCCGCGCGGCGCGGACCGACACGGCGCGGGCGGCGTTCCTCGCCTGGGGCGGGTCGCTGGTCATGACCGCGGGGGTCTTCAGCTTCATGCAGGGGATCTTCCACGAGTACTACACGGTGGCGCTGGCCCCGTACATCGCCGCCCTGGTCGGCATGGGGGCCACGGTGCTGTGGGAGGAACGCGGCCGGCTGCTGCCCGCCGCGGCCCTGTCCGGCACCGTCGCGGTCACCGCCTGCTGGGGGTACGTGCTGCTCGGCCGGTCCGAGGGCTACCTGCCGTGGTTGCGCTGGGCGGTGCTGGTGGGCGGCCTCGTCGCGGCGTGCGGGCTGTTGCCCGGCGGGCGGCGCGGCGGGCGTCGACTCGCCTTGGCGGCAAGCGGGTTGGGGTTGGCGGCGGCGCTGGCCGGCCCGCTCGCGTACACCCTGACGACGGTGAACGAGGGCCACGCCGGCTCGATCGTCACGGCGGGGCCGGCGGTGTCGGGCGGCCGCGGCGGGATGGGCGGGGGCCCGCCTGGTGGCGGGGGGCCGCCCGGTGGTGGGGGAGGTCCGGGAGGCGGGCAGCCGACCGGTGGCGACGGGGCGCAGCGGGGCGTGCGTCCCGGCGCGGACGGCGGTCGTACGCCGGGCCCCGGGTTCCCGGGCAAGGGCTTCACCGGTGAGCGGCCCGGCGGTGGCATGGGCGGTCTGCTCAACGGCACGGAGGTCAGTGCGAAGGTCAGGGCCGTGCTGGAGCGGGATGCGGGTGACTACACGTGGATGGCTGCCGCCATCGGGTCCCAGAATGCTGCCGGGTATCAGCTGGCCGGCGGGCATGCTGTGATGCCGATCGGGGGGTTCAACGGGAGTGACCCGTCGCCGACGCTTGCGCAGTTCAAGGAGTACGTGGCCGCGGGGCGGATCCATTACTTCGTCGCCGGGGCGGAACAGGGGCGTGCGGGGCCTGGGGGCAACTCCAGTGCGGAGATTACGAGTTGGGTGCGGTCCACGTTTGCGGAGGTCTCCGTTGACGGGGTGACTCTTTACGACCTCACACAACGAGTGGGCTGAGTCCCAGCCCGTTCAGCAAGTTCAGCCCCTCCGGGGCTCGGGGGTTCGGGTCCGGGGCAGCGCCCCAAATCCAGCCTCTCCGGCGTTCGTGGGTTGGGGTCCGGGGCGGCGCCCCGTGGCGGCTTCCAGGCCGTCGGCCTGGCGGCCTCGTCCTCAAGCGCCGGACGGGCTTGATTTGTCGGCCTGGCGGCCTCGTCCTCAAGCGCCGGACAGGCTGAAAGATGTCCTCAAGCGCCGGACGGGCTGGAGATGCCCAACGGGCTGAGGATCCCGGACGGGCTGAGGATGCCCGACGGGCAGGCATTGCCCGACGAGCTGAGGATGCCGGACGGGCAGGCAATGCCCGACGAGCTGAGGATGCCCGACGGACCCGGAAGACACGCCTCAGCGACGGCGCAGCCGCAGGTCGGCGATCACCCCGAGGTGGTCGGAGGCCCCGTCCCCCACCACTGCGGCCGCGCCGCCCCGTACGGGCCCGTTCACCGCGACGTAGTCGATCCGCTTGACCGGCTCCAGAGCCGGATACGTCGGGCCCCCGGGATCCACATCCCGCAGGTCCTTCCACAGCGGCCCGAACTCCCCCGCATCGGGCTCCGCGTTGAAGTCGCCGAGCAACACCTGCGCCGGACACCGCCCCCGCGCGGAACAGTCCTCGGCCATGATCCGCCGCGTGTCGGCGACCTGGGCGATCCGTACCGAGGGATCGGGCCGGTAGTCGAGATGGGTGACATAGATGTGCACCGGCACCCCACGCACCCTGAGCACCACCTCGCCGAATCCGGGCGCAGGCGCGGGGACCGGATCGGGGTCCTGGGTGGAGAGGCGGGTGATCTCGTGGTTCGTCGCGGCGACGATCCGGTGCCGGGACAGCACCGCGACCCCGTACTCGCGTCGGGGCTCGCCCGCGGCCGGTGGATCCAGGCTGTAGATCGGCGCGAAGTACACGTGCATGTCGAGGGCTTCGGCGAGTTCGCCGGCGAGATCGCGCCACTCACTGCGCTGGTCCCAGTGCACATCGACCTCCTGCAGGCCGATGACGTCCGCATCGAGGGCACGCAGCTCGGCCACCTGCCGGTCGAGATCGAAGACCTCGTCCGCACCGGCCCCCGCATGCATGTTGTACGAGGCGACCCGCAGCGGCGCATGATGCCCGCCGCCCCTCGCCGCCCCGGCGGACGACCCCTCGTCCGCGGCTGCCGGCGCCACCGCCAAACCGCTCAACAATCCACCGACCAGCAGCAGTTGCCACGTTCCGCGCCGCAGTGCCATGCCCCGTCCCCTGTCCGCTCGGTCTCGCCGATTCTCTTGTCAGGTTCGCGCCGGGAACGCTACCGCGGGAACGCGTACCCAGACCCCTGCCTTCGGCGAGCAGCGCGCGGGGAGGCGGGGGATTCGACCGGACGAGTCGGGCATAGCATCAAGGAAACGACTCAGGAAGGTGTGCCATGACGAGGGCGGCCGACCGCAGCAAGCGTCCGCTACGGACCAGTGTCTGGCTGGACGGCAGACCACCCGCCGGCGATGCACCCCGCGGCGATGCACCCCGCGGCAAGGCACCCGAAGGAAGGGCACCCGAAGGAAGGGCACCCGCCCCCACACCCGGCGGCGCCCGCAGGCCCGACCAGCCCACCGGCCTCGACCTGCACCGCATCGTCACCGAGACCGTCGCCCTGCTCGACACGGACGGCCTCGCCAGCTTCTCCATGCGCAAGCTGGCCGGCCGCCTCGGCGTCACGGCGATGTCCGTGTACTGGTACGTCGACACCAAGGACGACCTGCTCGAACTGGCCCTCGACGAGGTCTTCGCCGAGCTCCCGCCGAACACGGAGGGGGAGCCCATCGAAGCGTCCCCCGACTGGTGGGCCCGCCTGCGCGCCCTCGCCCACGGCTACCGCGCCGTCCTCGTCCGCCACCCCTGGGTGACCACCCTGATCGGCAACTACCTCAATGTGGGCCCGCGTTCCAAGGCGTTCTCCCTGGCCGTGCAGCGGGTGATCCGAGACACCGGACTGCCGCCGGAGCGCCGGATGGGTGCGATCGGGGCGACCTTCCAGTTCGTGTACGGATTCGGCACGATCGAGGGCCACTTCAAGCAGCGCTGCGCCACGGCCGGCATGACGCAGGACGAGTACTACACCGAGGCGATCGGCTCGATCCGCCAGTCACCGGAGATGGCGGGCTACCTGGAGAGCGCGGACGAGATCCTCGCGGCCCGCGGCGAGGGCACCGTCGAGGAGCTGCGGGAGCGGGACTTCGAGGTCGCCCTCGACATACTGATCGCGGGCATCGAGGCGACCACGGCCCGCGGCTGAACCGCAGCAGCCGCCCCGCCCGACCCACAGCAGCCGCCCCCCGGCCCGAACCGCCGCCCCCGCCCGAACCCTCAGGCCAGCCGCGCCGGAAACCCGCCCGTGGCGATCGGCCCCCACCGCTCGGGCGTCACCCGGATCAGCGACTTGCCCTGCTTCACCATCGCCGCCCGGTATTCGTCCCAGTCCGGATGCTCCCCCGAGATGTTCCGGAAGTACTCGACGAGCGGCTCGACGGAGTCGGGGACATCGAGCACCTCGGCCGTACCGTCGACCTGCACCCAGGGCCCGTTCCACTCTCCCCCAGACTCCGTCCGGGAGGTGCCCCCACTGAGCACCAGGACACTGACCTGCTCGTCCCGCTTGGCGTTGCGCGTCTTGGCGCGCTCCGGATACGTCGACATGACCAGGCGCCCCGAGTCGTCGACGCCGAGGGTGAGCGGAGAGGCCTGCGGCCCGCCGTCCGTGCGCCTGGTCAGCAGGACGGCCCGGTGCCGCGGCCGGACGAAGTCCAGCAACTCGGCAAGATCCACACGGGTGTTGCTCGCGATATTGGCAGCCATGCCGCGACCCTACGACGCTCCCCGCGCCGGTACCGCCGAACCACCCCGTCCCGCCCGGACCGGGCCGCCCGTCCCGCCCGGATCAGGCCTCCGGCAGCGACTCCCCCTGCACCGCCTGGATGTCCAGCTCCACCTTCAGCGTCGTGCCGATGGCGGAGATGCCCGCCTGCACGACCTGGTTGTAGTTCATCGCGAAGTCCTCGCGGTGCAGCTCCGCCGTGGCGTGGAAGGCCGCGCGCAGTCCGCCCCACGGGTCCGGTCCGGTGCCGAGGTACGACAGATCGAGGTCGACGGGCCGTACGACACCGTGCAGGGACAGCTCGCCGTGCACCGTCCAGCGGTCGGGGCCCGCCGGGTCGAGGCCCGTACTGCGGTAGCTGATCTCCGAGAAGCGTTCGACGTCGAGGAAGTCGGGGGAGACCAGGTGCTTGTCCCGCATGCCGTTGCCGGTGTCGATGGAGGGTGCCGCGATGACGGCGTCCACCCGCGAGCGAGCCGGGTCCTCACCGATCTCGATGCGCCCCGAGAACTCGGTGAACCGGCCGTGCACACTGGAGATCCCCAGGTGCCGGGCGACCGCGCCCACCGAGGAATGCGCGGGGTCGAGCGTCCAGACGCCGGGCGGCGGGAGCGCGGCGCCGCCCTGCCGGGTCAGCACCACCGAGCCCACGTCGGCCCGCCCGCTCGCCGTGACCAGGGCCGTGGCGGCGGACGGCGCATAGCCGAGCGCCGTCACGATCACGGTGTACGGCCCCGGCTCCAGCACCGAGGCGTCACTGACCGCGCCCTCCGCGTCGGCCTCGGCGCGCAGCACCTGATTGCCCCGCATGTCGGTCAGGGTGACCACCGCGTGCTGCACGGCCCACCCGTCGCGGGTGCGTACCCGGGCACTCAGTCCCATGGCTTGCTCTCCTCACACTTCGCTCGCCCCACCGTCGGGTGGGAACTGCCCCCGGCCGGCGGTGACTGCCCGCCGCCCGCGGGGAAAGAGACGGGCCCGGCGGGCCGTCCCCTGCCCGCCGGGCCCCTTTCCCGGCCGGACCGGTCGCGCACCTCCGCTCGGGATGCGCGCCCTGCCCCGGGTTTTCTGGGGGGTGTCGGACACCCCCGAGGAGCCGCCGCGCCGTTGTCACGCGGCGGCCCCGTGCCGACTACTCGTCCGGGTGGGCGAGTTCGATGTCGTGGCCCTCGGTGCCGCGGCCCGAGACGGTCAGCCCCGTGGCCACCGGCGGATACCCGGTCGCGATGACCGTGTACTCACCACTGTCCAGATCACCGAAGGCGTACGCCCCGTCGGATCCGGTGGTCGAGGTGGCGACCACATTGCCGGCGCCGTCGACCAGGGTCACCCGGGCCGCCGCGAGCGGCTGCCCCTCGGCGCGGACCGTGCCGGTGACCTGCGCCCCGGCGAGCAGTGCGACCTCGATCCGGGTCAGGCCCTGGTGGCCGACCTCCACCGGGAGCGCCATCGGGCGGTGGCCCTCGGCGTTGACCGCGACGGTCACCGGCCCGGGCACCAGCTCGCCGAAGGCGAACTCGCCCTGCTCGTCGCTGAGTCCGGTGGCCAGCACGTCACCGCGCACATCGGTGACCACGACCATGGCCCCGCCGACCGGCAGTGCGGTCTCGGCGCCCCGCACCACACCGGTCAGCCCGCTGGTCCCGCTGAGCTGGATGTCGTACGAGACCGGGCTCTCCCCCACGACGACCGTCGAGGCCTGTGGCTGGAAGCCGTCCGCCGAGGCGATCAGGACGTAGGAGCCGGCGCCGGGTGCGTCGAGCGCGTAGCCGCCGTCCGCCTGGGCGACGCCGCGACCGAGCTGACGTCCCGCGAGCGAGATCAGCGTGACGGTCGCGCGGACCACGGGCACGCCCTCCGCGCCGCGGACGACGCCGCGGACCGGGATGCCGGGCGCGGTCGGCGCGGGGTCCACCGCGGCGAGCTGCGCGGTCGCGGTGTCCTTGGTGAGCAGGGCACCCGCGTCGGCGGGGGCGGTGGCCTCAGGCGCTCCGGCGGCGACCGTGGCGAGGGGCGCCTCGGCCGGCGTCTCGCTCTCGGCCTCGTTCGCGTCGATGGCCTTGGTCTTGAGCGGGACCTCCTTGATGAACAGGGTCAGCAGGAAGGCCACGAAGGCGGCCGGCGCGGCGAACAGGAAGATGTCGGCGACACCGTGCCCGTACGCGCCCTCCATCACACCGCGGAACGGCTGGGGCAGCTCGGAGATGTTCGGGATCGCGCCGCCGCCGGTACCGCCGTGGCCCATGCCCGCGGCCTTCGGGCCGAGTTCGGCGAGGCCGTCCTTCACATACTCGGTGACGCGGTTGCCGAGCAGTGCGCCGAGCGCCGAGACGCCCATGGCACCGCCGAGCGACCGGAAGAAGGTGACGATGGAGCTGGCCGCGCCGAGGTCGGCCGGGTCCACCTGGTTCTGTGTGCACAGGACCAGGTTCTGCATCATCATGCCGATGCCGAGGCCCATCAGGACCATGAAGATCGCGACGTGCCAGTACTCGGTGTCGTAGCGGATCGTGGACAGCAGTCCCAGACCGCCGGTGACCAGCGCGCCGCCGGCCACCAGCCAGGCCTTCCAGCGGCCGGTCTTGGTGATGACGAGGCCGGAGACGGTCGACGAGACGAAGAGTCCGCCGATCATCGGGATGGTCATGACGCCCGACATGGTCGGCGACTCGCCCCTGGCCAGCTGGAAGTACTGGCTGAAGAACACGGTGCCGGCGAACATCGCGACACCCACAAAGAGCGAGGCGAGCGCCGAGAGCGTGATCGTCCGGTTGCGGAACAGCCGCAGCGGAATGATCGGCTCCGTGGCCTTCGACTCGGTGAACACGAAGACCAGGCCGAGCAGCACGGAGCCGGCGACCATGACGGTGGTCTGCCAGGACATCCAGTCGTACTTGTCACCGGCGAAGGTCACCCAGAGCAGCAGCAGGCAGACGGCGGCCGAGATGAAGAAGGCGCCGGCCCAGTCGACCTTCACGCCCTCCCGCTTGACGACCGGGAGCTTCAGGGTCTTCTGCAGCACGATCAGGGCGATGACCGCGAACGGCACACCCACGTAGAAGCACCAGCGCCAGCCGAGCCACGAGGTGTCGGTGATGACACCGCCGAGCAGCGGGCCGCCGACGGTCGCGACGGCGAAGGTGGCGCCGAGGTAGCCGCTGTAGCGGCCGCGTTCGCGCGGGGAGATCATCGCGGCCATGATGATCTGCGCCAGTGCGGCGAGGCCGCCGACGCCGATGCCCTGCACGACCCGGCAGGCGATCAGCATTCCGGCGCTCTGCGAGAGGCCGGCCACGACGGAGCCGAATACGAAGATGGTCAGGGCTATCTGGACGAGCAGCTTCTTGCTGAACAGGTCGGCCAGCTTGCCCCAGAGCGGGGTGGTGGCCGTCATCGAGAGCAGCGTCGCCGTGACGACCCAGGTGTAGGCGGACTGGCCGCCGCCCAGGTCGGACACGATGCGGGGGAGTGCGTTGGAGACGATCGTCGACGACAGGATCGCGACGAACATGCCGAGCAGCAGCCCGGACAGCGCCTCCATGATCTGCCGGTGCGACATCGCCGGGCCTTCGGTGGGGGCTCCCCCGTGCTTGGCGTGGCTGGCCCGCACACCGGCTGGTGTGGTCGTTGCCATGTACTTCCTTTGCTTATGCGGGTGTACGGGTGGTGGTGCAGCGGGCGGGTCTGCAGTCGCCGAAGGCGTCGCGCAGCCGGGCCAGCAGGGTCACCAGGTGGCCGACGTCGTCGTCGGACCAGTCCTGGAGGTGGTGGGTGAGCGAGTCCATGTAGCGGCTCGCCAGGTCTTCGAGCAGCTCGGATCCGGCGGGAGTGAGCCGCAGGATCCGCGAACGCCGGTCGTCCGGGTCCGGGCACCGCTCGACCCAGCCGTGGCCGACCACATGGGCCACATGACGGCTCGTCACCGACATGTCCACCGCCAGGAGTTCGGCGAGCCGGCCCATCCGCATCTCGCCGTTCCGGTCGAGCAGCGTGAGTACGGCGGCCGAGCCCGGTGGGCAGTTGGCGGGCAGGATGCGCCCGAGTTCTCGTTTGACGGCGCCGATGGCGCTCAGTTGCCGGGCGAGTTCTTCGAACTGCTCCCGCGATGCCATGGGCACCCCCGATGTTTTGTTGCTTAGGGCAACGATAGATCTGCTTGGTTGCTGCAGGCAAATTGAAAGGGGGCGAGAGCGATAAAGGATTGGCAATGGGTGAGCAAATTTGCAATGAGACAGCAAAATGGCCAGGTGAACGATGTGCTCGCTGCGTGGCGATGCGGCTGCGTGGCGATGTGTTCGCGCCGTGGCGGTCCCGTGCCGCGGCCGCCCGGGGGTTGGGCCCCGTACCCGAATTCGCTAGGGTCCCGCCCATGGCACACAACCCCACCGCCCCCCAGGGTCCCGACGGCCAGCACGACCCCGCGGGCAGCACCCAGATGTTCCGCGCCTTCGTCGACGAGGGCGCTCCGCAGGGACAGCGTCAGGCGGCCGCCCCCGCCGGTCCCCGGATCGGTCTGATCGTCGGCGTCGTGGTCGCGGTGGCCGTCGTCGCCGCGGTGGCCTGGCTGGCCCTGGGCTGAGCCACGGCGGGGCCCGCCGTCACGGGCCCGCTACTTCCACTTCACCGCCACGTCCCGGGTCTCGACGTGCATGCCGAGCGGCACCCGCCACTCGGCCACGCACACCGTCCAGGTCTTCTTCTCGGTCGCGCCCGGAGCGATCGGCGCGGGCAGCTTCTCGGTCGACTCGATCGTCGCCCAGTCCACGCCCAGACCGCCGATCACATGCGTACCGAAGGTCACGGTGCCCGAACGCACCGCCGTCCCACCGGAGTTGTGGAACTTCACGGTGACCCGGTCGCACCAGCGCTTGTCCGCTGCCGCGAGCACGGGCTCGCCCACCTTCAGGACTGCGGGGCCGGCCGTCCCGCCTCCGCCGGGCTCCGGCGTCCCGCCCCCGCCGGTGGCGCCCCCGGATCCCGTACCGCCTCCCGATCCGCCGCCGCTCGCGCCACCGGTACCGGCGCTCTCGCCGCTCGCCGGATCGGGTGATCCGGACCCTCCGCCCGGGCCGCCCTTCGCGCCGCCGGCGCCCTCGGCGCCCTCAGCGCCCGCCGTACCTTTCGCCTCCTCGCCGGCCCCGGCCTTCCGGTCCGTCCCGGCCGCGCCGCCGGACTCGCTCCCGCGCCCCGCACCGGACCCACCTTCGCCGCGGCCCTTCCCGTCGCCTTCGCCCGCGCCGTCGAGCGGCACCAGCGTCACCTCGCCGCTCGGCGGTACGGGCTTCTGCGGCGCCCCCGAGGCCCCCGAATCGGCTCCGGCCGCGCCGAGCGGTACATGGCCGTCGGCGGACGCTCCCGCGCCGCAGGCCGCGAGCAGGCTTCCCAGGCACACCACGGCCGCCGAGGCGCCCATGACGGCACCGCGGCGGCCGCGTATCCAAGCTCGGTCCATCGCGCCAGTGTGTCTGACGAACCGTCAAATCTGAAGTCCGCGTGACGGGTTCAGGGGGTCGCGGGCTCAGTCCGCGATGAGGCCTTCCCTCAGCTGCGCGAGCGTGCGGGTCAGCAGGCGCGAGACGTGCATCTGGGAGATGCCGACCTCCTCGCCGATCTGCGACTGCGTCATGTTCGCGAAGAAGCGGAGCATGATGATCTGGCGTTCCCGCGGCGGGAGTTTGGCGAGCAGCGGCTTCAGAGACTCGCGGTACTCCACGCCCTCGAGCGCCGAGTCCTCGTACCCGAGACGGTCCGCGAGCGAGCCCTCGCCGCCGTCGTCCTCGGGCGACGGGGAGTCCAGCGAGGACGCGGTGTACGCATTGCCCACCGCGAGGCCGTCGACGACCTCCTCCTCGGACACCCCGAGTACCGCCGCGAGTTCGGGCACGGTCGGGGAGCGGTCCAACTTCTGCGCAAGGTCGTCGCTCGCCTTGGTCAGCGCGAGGCGCAGCTCCTGCAGCCGGCGGGGGACGCGCACCGACCAACTGGTGTCGCGGAAGAAGCGCTTGATCTCACCGACCACGGTCGGCATCGCGAACGTCGGGAATTCCACGCCCCGTTCGCAGTCGAAGCGGTCGATCGCCTTGATCAGGCCGATCGTGCCGACCTGGACGATGTCCTCCATCGGCTCGTTCCGACTGCGGAAGCGGGCTGCCGCGTAGCGCACGAGCGGGAGGTTCAGTTCGATCAACGTGTCCCGTACGTAAGCGCGTTCGGGGCTGTCCTCGTCGAGTGCGGTGAGCCGCAGGAACAAGGAGCGGGACAAGGTGCGGGTGTCGATGGCTGTCGATTCGACGTGGCTTCCGACGATGCTGTCGAGCCCGGATTCCGGTGTGCTCTTGGTGAGCGTGAGCACCTTCGAGCTGCCCTGTTCTGCGGACATGCCACCCCCTTGAGGTCGCGGACGGTCGCGGTGGCCGCTCCCGTCTTGAGGAGTGCAGCCTCCACCTGAATACCGGCTGAAGGGCTGCGGCAAACGCGGTTCCCGCAGAATGTCACATGTCGGCAACGCGCTGTAGCGCCAAGTCGACAAATGTGCGCAGGAAAAGGGCGGTCTGCGGCTTTTCTGTCGGCAAGTTCGGTTCGGGCGGACCGGTACCCGTACCGGTTACGCCTCGATCCGATTTGCGGATCGCAGACGTGCGAAGCTCCTGGCGAGCAGCCTCGACACATGCATCTGCGAGACACCCAGCTCGGCGCTGATCTGAGACTGGGTCAGATTGCTGTAGTAGCGCAGCAGAAGAATCCGCTGTTCGCGCTCGGGCAGCTGTACGAGGAGGTGCCGGACGAGGTCGCGGTGCTCCACACCGTCGAGCGCGGGATCCTCGTAGCCGAGCCGGTCGAGCAGTCCGGGCAGTCCGTCGCCCTCCTGTGCGGCCTCCAGCGACGTGGCGTGGTACGAGCGTCCGGCCTCGATGCAGGCGAGCACCTCGTCCTCGGCGATACGCAGCCGCTCGGCGATCTCGGCGGTGGTGGGCGAGCGGCCGAAGGCGGTGGTGAGGTCCTCGGTCGCGCTGGTCACCTGGACCCACAGCTCGTGCAGGCGGCGCGGTACGTGCACGGTGCGCACGTTGTCCCGGAAGTAGCGCTTGATCTCGCCGACGACGGTGGGCATCGCGAAGGTGGGGAACTGCACTCCGCGTTCCGGGTCGAAGCGGTCGATCGCGTTGATCAGTCCGATGGTGCCGACCTGGACGACGTCCTCCATCGGCTCGTTACGGCTGCGGAAACGCGCCGCCGCGTAGCGCACCAGGGGCAGATTGGCCTCGATCAGTGCGGCGCGCACCCGGTCGTGCTGGGGAGTGCCCGGCTCGAGTCCCTTGAGCTCGGCGAAGAGCACCTGGGTCAGTGCCCGGGTGTCCGCACCGCGCTTCTTGGCGGGAGTGAGGGCCCGTGCGGCCGCCCGGGACGGGGTCTGCTCGGTCTCCGCGGCCTCGTCCGCCCCGGCAGACGCAGCCTCCTGGGAGGGCACTTGAGGTGCGGTACTGGCCGGCACGTTCAACGCCACCCCGTTTCGAAAGAACCGTTCCACTCATCCGTCAAAAGCGGTCATAGCATCACAAGACATGTGCACTGTGTGCAAGCACCCAATAACTCCGTGTTGAGGTGCAAGTTGGGTCACAAACCAAAAAAGCCCCCCACGTTCGAGTGGGAGGCGTGCGAAGGCGCGCTCGACTGCCGCGCCCCGGTGGCTACTTGACGAGTTCGGTCATGAAGTCGCCGATGCCCTGCGCGGCGCTGGATATCCCCTCGAAGCCCACCTGGACCAGATCGGCGGCGCGCTCGGGGGAGGTGATGATCGTGTACAGGACGAAGACGATGACCATGTACAGCGCTATCTTCTTCGCTTGCCCCACCCCTGGCCTCCTGTGACCTGTCCCCGCGTGCAGTCGGGTGAGTCTATCCCGGGCCGTCCGCACCGCCAGGGCCCCGCCGATGCGTCCCGTCGCAGGGACCGGCGCCCCTGCCGGCCCGGGACCAACGACCCGTCCACCGAGGCCCTTTGCCTGCTCCGTACGGACCCGCCGGGGAGCAGGATGGATGGTGCAGCCCGCGGATCCTGGCAGGAGTCCGCAGGGCGCGGGACCGGGGCCCTGGACACCGGAGCCGCGCCGTCAGCTTCCCCCCTGACGGCGGCGCAGCTCGATCGGGCCCGGTCCTCATCGGGGGAGGCGGCTGATCCCCCCGTACGCCGCCTCCCTCGGCCTCCCCGTACGTACGAGGTGCTCCAGTGGCCGGCCGGCCGGCCGGACGACCCGACCCGACGCCCGCCCCCCCCAGTACGCCAAATGACGAGGCCCCGACCGGAGTTGAACCCGGTCGGGGCCTCGTCATTCTCAAGCTGGCGGTAGCGGTGGGATTTGAACCCACGGTGACTTGCGCCACACTCGCTTTCGAGGCGAGCTCCTTCGGCCGCTCGGACACGCTACCGAGAGAGATCCTAGCCCAAAGGTGCCCGTGCCCCGAAATCGGTATCCGGACCGCCCCGGGGGCCGCCCCTCACCGCGTACGGAAGAAGCGGCTCAGGACCGCCGCGCACTCCTCCTCCAGCACACCCGCCACGACCTCCGGCCGGTGATTGAGCCGGCGGTCGCGCAGCAGATCCCACTGGGAGCCCGCGGCCCCCGCCTTCTCGTCACGCGCCCCGTACACCACCCGGTCCACCCGGGACTGCACGAGTGCACCCGCGCACATCGCACACGGTTCGAGCGTCACGACCAGGGTGCAGCCGGTCAGGCGCCAGCCGTCGCCCACCTCCGCGGCGGCCCTGCGGACCGCGAGCACCTCGGCGTGCGCCGTCGGATCGCCGGTCGCCTCACGCTCGTTGTGCCCCGTGGCGAGCAGCTCGCCGTCCGCGGAGAGCAGTACCGCGCCGACGGGCACATCCCCGTCGGCGACGGCCCGCTCCGCCGCGGCGAGCGCGAGCCGCATGGGCTCCGCCCACCGCTCTCGTACGGGATCGAGCAGCGGCCGGTCGCTTGCGGGACCGTTCAGTGCAGGGTCGTTCACTGTCACCACAAGGTCGTTCACTAGCGGACGGCCTGCAGGATCTCCGAGGCACCGAGAGCATCGGCGATCTGCCCGAGCGCATCCGCCTCGAGGCTCAGCAGCTCCTTCTCGTCCATGCCCAGGTCGGCGAGGATCGCGATGTCCCCGACCGGCCCGGCCGGGACCGCGTCGGACGCGTCGCTGTCGGCGCCGTCGGGGCTGTCCTTGTCCGGTTCGCCGTCCTCGGTGCCGTCCAGGTCGACGAGCTCCTCGAGGGCGGCCAGGGTGTCGCCCGGGTCGCGGCCGAGCAGTTCGTCGGTGAGCAGGATCTCGCCGTAGCTGCTGCGGGCCGCGGCCTGCCCCTGCGAGACGTAGATCCGAGGGTCTTCCTCGCCGTCCACCCGGACGACGCCGAACCAGGAGTCCTCCTGTTCGATGAACACAAGCACCGTGTCGTCGTCGCCCGAGGCGTCCCGGGCCAGCTCTGTCAGGTCCGACAGAGTCTCCACATCGTCGAGCTCCGTGTCGCTCGCTTCCCACCCGTCTTCGGTGCGCGCGAGCAGTGCGGCGAAGTACACCGTGACTCTCCCACTGGTCTGAGGGCGTGCCGTTCGGGGTTCCCCCCGGCGGAGGTTGAAGGGCGATGTGCGAAAAGCGTCCCGCCCAATCGGCATCGTGGCAGAAACAGTCGCTCCGCGAGGCCTCTTCGGCCCGCTGTGTCCACGGCGAGCCGCGCCGCGATCCCGCGTCGCTACCAGCGGAACGTACGCATCCGCATCGCCTGCCTCATCCGTGCCGCCCGGGCGCGGCGCGGCTGGACCCGGTCACGCAACTCCTGTGCCTCGCGGCGCTCACGCAGAAACTGGGCACGCCGCCGCCGGCGCTCGTCGTCGGTCTCCCGACCTGCCTCGCGGTCCGGCATGGGTCACCACCCTGGGTCCGTCCCCACCACTTTCCCCCGTACGGCGCGTTTGATGCCAGCGCGAGCAGGTCAGGGCCCCGGTTACTGTGGTGTCCATGCGAATCCACGTCGTCGACCATCCTCTGGTGGCGCACAAGCTCACCACGCTGCGCGACCAGCGCACCGACTCCCCGACCTTCCGCCGGCTCGCCGACGAACTGGTCACGCTGCTCGCCTACGAGGCGACCCGGGATGTGCGCACCGAGCAGGTCGACATCGAGACGCCGGTCTCGACGACCACCGGTGTGAAGCTGGCCCGGCCCCGCCCGCTCGTCGTGCCGATCCTGCGCGCCGGTCTCGGCATGCTGGACGGCATGGTGCGGCTGCTGCCCACCGCCGAGGTCGGCTTTCTCGGCATGATCCGCAACGAGGAGACGCTGCAGGCCTCCACGTACGCGACGCGCATGCCGGAGGACCTGTCGGGGCGGCAGGTGTACGTCCTCGACCCGATGCTGGCCACCGGCGGCACGCTGGTCGCGGCCATCCAGGAGCTGATCCGGCGCGGCGCCGACGACGTGACCGCCGTGGTGCTGCTCGCCGCGCCGGAGGGCGTGGAGGTCATGGAGCGCGAGCTGGCGGGCACGCCGGTGACCGTGGTGACCGCGTCGGTGGACGAGCGGCTCAATGAGCACGGCTACATCGTCCCGGGACTCGGTGACGCGGGCGACCGGATGTACGGGGCGGCGGAGTAGCCTCCGGCGACGATCGAATGCGGCGGACGGGCCGGCGGCGCAGAGCCCCGGCCCGTCCGCCGTATCGCTTGTCGCTCGTCGCTCGTCGCTTCAGGCCGGGTGCCGGACCGGGCTCAGCAGCGGTTCTTGGTCGCTTCCGGGGCCGGCTTCGTCAGGGCGGCCAGTGCCTTGTCGGCCTCGGCCTTCGGGGACAGCTTCTTGAAGGCCGTGCCGATCACCAGGTCGACCTCGTCGCCGTCGCGGGCGACCGCCTTCGTCTCGGCGCCGGACAGCTGGGTGCCGAGCACCACAAGCGCACCCTCGGTCGCGGACGGCGGGCCGAGGAGCAGGCCGGCGCCCTTGACCTTCTTGTCGTACTCCTTGGTGGCGTTGCCGACTTCGCCGATCTTGAAGCCACGTTTCTTCAGCTCGTCGGCGGTGGTCTTGGCGAGGCCGCTGCGCGGCGTGGCGTTGAGGACGTTGACCTTGATCTTCGCCGGGGCCGGCAGGGTCTTCGGATCCGGTGTCTTCGGGGGTGTGGCGGACGCGCTCGGCTTCCCGGGCTTGCAGTCCGGTGCCTTCGCGGCGACCGTCTTCGACCCGTCGTCGCCGGAGAAGACGTCGACGAGCTGGACGGTGCCCCAGCCGAGCAGGCCGAGCGCCGCGAGCGAGGCGACGGAGACGAGCACGATCCGGCGACGGCGGCTGCGGCGCATCCGGGGGTACTTGTCTCCCTTGATGCGGTACTGGCCGCCCATGCCGGGGGGAGTGAGCATGCTCATGGGCGCAGCGTAGTGCGGCCGGGCAGTGATTCCTACTAAATGATCAACAGGTGGTGCGCGGCGCTACCCAAAAGGGGCAACGGCGTCACGCGGGGCTGCCGCCGAGCCGGACGAATCGGGCGTGATGTGCGGCGGCCCGCGGGTCAGCCCAGCTCGAGAACGCGGGCGTGCAGGACCTGGCGCTGCTGCAGTGCGGCGCGCACGGCGCGGTGCAGTCCGTCCTCCAGATAGAGGTCGCCCTGCCACTTCACGACGTGGGCGAAGAGGTCGCCGTAGAAGGTGGAGTCCTCGGCGAGCAGGGTCTCGAGGTCGAGCTGGCCCTTGGTGGTGACGAGCTGATCGAGGCGGACCGGGCGCGGCGCGACGTCCGCCCACTGCCGGGTGCTTTCCCGGCCGTGGTCGGGGTAGGGCCGGCCGTTTCCGATGCGCTTGAAGATCACACGGAAAGCCTACCGGGCGAGCCCCTCCGGGCGCAGCCAGGACGACGGAGTGCGAGCCTGGGAAATCATGCCCGAACAGGTACAGAACGGACCTGTCCAAGCGGGAGCAGAGGCCTGAGATGAGCGACAGCGAGCGGAGCGCCCCGACGGGCGACGTGAGCGCCCCGACGGACGACGTGAGTGCCGCGACAGAGGGCGCGCCGGATGCGCCACCGGCACCCGCGCTGCCGCAGGAGGCGCTGGAGATCGCCGCCGGATACGCCTTCACGGGCCCCGCGCTCGACCTCGGCGCGCTGCTCTGGGACGGGCAGTGCCTCCCCGACGCCCAGGTGCGGATCCCGCTGGCCATGCTGAATCGGCACGGCCTGGTCGCGGGCGCCACCGGCACCGGCAAGACGAAGACGCTGCAGCTGATCGCCGAGCAGCTGGCCGGTCAGGGGGTGCCGGTGTTCCTGGCCGACGTGAAGGGCGACGTCTCCGGGATCTCCGCGCCCGGAGCGGCGAACGAGCAGGTCGAGGGGCGGGCGCGCGAGGTCGGCCAGGAGTGGGAGGCGCAGGGCTTTCCCACCGAGTTCTACGCGCTCGGCGGGATCGGGCCCGGTGTGCCGGTCCGGGCGACGATCACCGGCTTCGGGCCCGTACTCCTGGCGAAGGTGCTGCAGCTCAATCAGACGCAGGAGCAGTCGCTCGGCCTGATCTTCCACTACGCCGACCAGAAGGGCCTCGAGCTCGACGACATCAAGGACCTGAAGGCGGTCGTCGCCTTCCTCACCTCCGAGGAGGGCAAGCCGGAGCTGAAGAACATCGGCGGTCTGTCCACGGCGACCGCCGGCGTCATCCTGAGGTCGCTGACCGCCTTCGAGGCGCAGGGCATGGAGCCGTTCTTCGGCGGGCCCGAGTTCGATGTGAGCGAGTTCCTGCGGACCGCCGCGGACGGGCGGGGGCAGGTGTCGGTGCTCGAGCTGCCCGCCGTGCAGGACAAGCCGCAGCTGTACTCGACGTTCCTGATGTGGCTGCTCGCCGATCTGTTCAACCGGCTGCCGGAGGTCGGTGATGTGGACCGGCCGAAGCTGGTGTTCTTCTTCGACGAGGCGCATCTGCTGTTCAGCGGTGCCTCGAAGGCGTTCCGCGAGGCGATCACGCAGACGGTGCGGCTGATCCGTTCCAAGGGCGTCGGGGTCTTCTTCGTGACACAGACCCCGAAGGACGTACCGGCCGATGTCCTCGGGCAGTTGGGCAATCGGGTGCAGCATGCGCTGCGGGCGTTCACCCCGGACGACCAGAAGGCGCTGAAGGCCACCGTCAAGACGTTCCCGACCTCGGCGTACGACCTGGAGGAGCTGCTCACCGGGCTCGGCACCGGGGAGGCGGTGGTGACCGTGCTCAGCGAGAAGGGCGCGCCGACGCCGGTGGCGGCGACCCGGCTCAGGGCGCCCGAGTCGCAGATGGGGCCGGTCGACGCGGCGGCCCTGGAGGCGGCGGTACGCGGGTCGCAGCTCTACGACCGTTATGCACAGGCTGTGGACCGGGAGTCGGCCTTCGAGAAGCTCGGGCAGCGGCAGGCGGAGAGCGAGGAGCGGGCGCGGGCCGAGGCGGCGACGGCGGAGCAGGAGAAGCAGGCGGCGGCGGAGGCGAAGGCCGCGGCGCGGGGCGCCAAGGGCCGTGACGGCGGGGACCGTTCGGTGATGGATCAGGTGGTGGGCAGTGGGATGTTCAAGTCGCTCGCCCGGTCGCTCGGTACGCAGATCGGGCGGGAGATCTCGCGGTCGGTCTTCGGGACCCGCCGACGGCGCTGAGCCCGGGGGCGCCGATGGTCGGTGCGAGGCCTGAACTCCCTGGTGGCAGAGGGGAGTTCAGGCCCCGCGAAGTCGGTCAGCTGCGGGCCCGGTCGTGCGCCGAGTGCAGGCCGCCGCTGCCCGCGGTGCCCTCGGTGGCGGCCTTGGTGACGGGGCGGGTCAGGGAGCGCTGGTCGTGGGCGTAGGTGCCGACCGCGTTCGCGATGACGTCGATGTTCACGTCGAACGACCTCATGTCGATGTTGTCCAGGTCGTCGCAGGCCGAGTGGTAGCACGCGTCGTAGGCGACGCCGGCCTCGCCGCCGTACTTCGCCGCCTGGTCCTCGGTCTTGATGCCCTCGGCGCCGGTGAAGGTGCCGCCGGCCGGGATGCCGGCCTCGATGAACGGGCCGTAGTCCGAGCGGCCGTCGAAGTCGGTGCCCTCGTGCGGCTCGCCGCGGCGATCGAGGAACTCCGTGATGTCGCGCTCGAGTTGGGCCGAGCCCTCCGGGCCCGGACCCTCGCCGTCGTTGTCGGAGTCGTCGCCGTCGTAGACGAACTGGGCGGCGTTGGGCGAGGCGATCATGTCGAAGTTGAGGTACAGGGCGATGTTCTCGCGCTGGGCGTCGGTGAGCTTCTCGACGTACTTCTCGGAGCCGACGAGGCCGTTCTCCTCGGCGGACCAGAGGGCGAAGCGGACCTTGTTGCGCGGCTGCTTGTGGGGGTGGCTGCGGGTCTCCTGGGCGAGTTCCAGGGCGACTTCGAGGAGGCCCGCGGTCCCGGAGGCGTTGTCGTTGATGCCCGGGCCCTCGGTGACCGAGTCGAGGTGGGCGCCGAGCATCACGGTGTTGTCGGACTTGCCGCCGCGGGTCTCCGCGATGACGTTGCGGGTCTCGCGCTCCTCCTGCAGCTCGCGGACCTCGAGATTCACCACGACCTCGCCCGCGTCCGCCGCGGCGGCGAGTTTCTCGCCCTCCTCCTGGGTGATGCCGCCGGTCGGGATCCTCGCGTCGTCGGTGCTGCCGATGGTGCCGGAGAGCGCGCCCTCCTCGTTGTTGTAGATGATCGCGCCGATCGCGCCCGCGTCGGCGGCCGCGGCCTGCTTCTCGGCGAACGAGCAGGCGCCGCGCTGGATCAGGGCGATCTTCCCGTCGTAGTCGCCCGCCGCGTAGTCCTCGGCCTCGCAACCGGTGGTCTCGTCGGTCGGCACGTGCGCCAGCGCGGCCTGCACGCCGCCCTCCGGGGTCGACTTGGTGTACGTCATGGACTCGATGTCCACGTCACGGGCCTCGGGCGAGACGACGGCCAGCTTCTCGGCGAGGGTCTCGGTGTAGGTGAAGCGGAAGGTGTCGTAGCTGACGCGGTAGCCGGCCTTGCGGAGGAGCTTGTACACGTACGCGGCGGAGGCGTCGTGACCGGGTGAACCGGCCGCGCGGTGGCCGGAGTTGGCGTCCGCGATCCGCTGGAAGCGCTCGAGGTGGCGGTACGCGCCGCGGGCGGAGGAGTCCCGGACGAGCTCCCGGCTGAGCTTGCGCGCGTCCTTCGCCGGGTCGCCGTGGCCGGGGCCGTGGCCACGGTCGGCGGTGGCCGGGCCTGCGGCGGTGAGCAGCAGGGGTGCGGTGAGGGCGGCTGCGGCGAGTGCGGCGGTGGTACGGCGGGTGGTTCTCGGTGCGCGGGCTGCGGACTTCACTGGTGGGTCCCTCCCCATGCGTGGTGGACACGGTGCTCGGTCGTGTGGACACGAGGCTGGGGGGAACGTAGCGATCACGGTGGGGCGGCGGAAGACCGCGCGGCGGGAGGTGCGGGTGGAACCGCCCCGATGGCGGACGGGGACCCGCCGGGTCGGCGTGCGGAAGGTGCCAGGTCAGGCCTTGGGCTTGGCCTTCGCGGCCTTCGCGGCGGCCTTGGCCTCCTGCTTGTGGGCGCGGACCTTGGCCAGGGTCTCGGGGCCGGTGATGTCCGCGGCTGAGCGGAACGAGTCCTTCTCGCCGTACGCGCCGGCCGCCTCGCGCCAGCCCGTGGGGCGTACGCCGTACTGCTTGCCGAGCAGGGCGAGGAAGATCCTGGCCTTCTGGTCGCCGTAGCCGGGCAGGGCCTTGAGGCGGGCGAGCAGCTCCTTGCCGGAGCCGGCGTCGCGCCAGACGGCCTCCGGGTCGCCGTCGTACTCGTCGACGAGGTACTGGCAGAGCTGCTGGATGCGGCCGGCCATCGAGCCCGGGTAGCGGTGTACGGCGGGCTTCTCGGAGAGGAGGTTCGCGAAGGCGTCCGGGTCGTACGCGGCGATCTCGTGGGCGTCGAGGTCGTCTCGGCCCAGGCGGGTGGCGATGGTGTACGGGCCGGCGAAGGCCCATTCCATGGGGACCTGCTGGTCGAGGAGCATGCCGGTGAGGGCGGCGAGCGGGCTCCTGCCTAGGAGGGCGTCTGCGTGTGGCTCCTGGGCGAGGTGGATGGTTGCGTTCTTCATGGCTCGATGATGGCGGATGCGGGGCGCCTGCGCCTGCCACCTGCCGGTGGGGGGTGAGGGTTTGACCTGGCGGTCCTGCTGGGGTGCCGTTCTTTGTCCTCAAACGCCGGACGGGCTGAAAAATACGCCGGCCCTGGCGGGCCTTGTCCTCAAACGCCGGACGGGCTGAAAAGTACGCCGGACGGGCTGGAAAGTACGCCGGAGGGCTGGAAGGTACGCCGGACGGGCTGGGATTGGGCGGTGGTGGAAAGTGGCCCAATGAAGTCTGGTGGTATTGGACCAGAGGATGGAGCCAATTCGGTCGTACCGTCGAGGCATGGTGCAGTGGGTTCGGGAAGTATTGCCGCCGGCCGGGGTGCAACGGGTCCTGGCCGGGGCCCAGTTGAGCAATTCCGTGGGGGACGGGGCGTACTACGTCACGTCGGCCCTGTACTTCACCCATGTCGTCGGGCTCGCCCCGGCGCGGATCGGGCTCGGGCTGACCGTGGCCTGGGGGATCGGGTCGGTCGTCGGGGTGCCGCTCGGGCGGCTCGCCGACCGGCGCGGGCCGCGCGGGACCGCGGTGCTGCTCGCGCTTGCGACCAGTGTCGCGGTCGCGTCGTTCCTGGTCGTACGGGACTTCGTACCGTTTCTGATCGCCGCCTGTCTGTACGCGAGTGCTCAGTCGGGGCTTGCCGCCGCGCGGCAGGCGCTGCTGGCCGGGCTCGTCCCCAAGGAGGAGCGCACGGGCGCGCTGGCGCATCTGCAGTCGACGCTGAACGCCGGGCTCGCCGTCGGTGCGGCGATGGGCGGGCTCGCGCTGCATGCCGGGACCGAGGCGGCGTATCTGGCGGTGTTCGCGCTGGACGCGGTGAGCTTCGCCGGATGCGCCCTCGTACTGCTCCGGCTGCCGGTGGTCGCGCCGGCGGGAGCCGGACGGCAGGGCGCCGGGCGGGCCGTGCTGCGGGACCGGCCGTACGCCCTGGTGACGCTCGTCAACACCGTGCTGCTGCTGCGGATGCCGCTGCTCAGCGTGGGTCTGCCGCTGTGGATCGTGGAGCGCACCAGCGCGCCCGAGTGGCTGGTCTCGGCCCTGTTCATCCTCAACACCGGTGCGGTGATGCTGTTCCAGGTGCGTACCGCCAAGGGCGTCAGCGGGCTGCGGACCGCCGGGCGAGCGCTCCGGAGGTCGGGCCTGATCATGCTCGTGACCTGCGGGATCTTTGCGTTCTCCGGGGTCGGTGGGCCCTGGGTGGCGGCCGCGCTCCTGGTGATCGCGTCCGGGACCCTGGTGTGGGGCGAGATGCTGCACTCCGCCGGGTCCTGGCAGATCAGCTTCGAGCTCGCTCCGGCCGGGAGCATCGGTGAGTACCAGGGCTTCTTCGGTACGGGTGTCACCGTGGCCCGTACCGCGGGGCCGCTGCTGCTGACCTCCCTGCTGATCGGTCTCGGGCCGGCGGGCTGGGTGCTGCTCGGCGTCGTCTTCCTGGCGGCCGCCTGGGCGATGGGCCCCGCGGCGCTGTGGGCCGAGGGGCGGCGCGGCGAGCCGGACGCCGCCTACACGCCCATGACGGCCTTGGCGGTGAGGAAGTAGATGACCAGACCGGTCGCGTCGACCAGGGTGGTGACCATGGGGGCCGAGACCACCGCCGGGTCGATGCGCAGCCGCTTGGCGAGCAGCGGCATGGTGCCGCCGATGGTGGCGGCCCAGGCGCAGATCAGTACGAGCGTGATGGCGACGACGACGGCCACCTTCGCGTTCACGAACAGGGTGCCGACCACCAGGCCGAGCACCGCGAGCAGCGAACCGAGCACGAGTCCGACCCGGGCCTCGCGCCAGATCACCTTGAACAGGTCGGAGCCGCGCACCTCGCCGACCGCGAGCGCCCGCACGCAGGCGGTGGCGGCCTGGGCGCCCGCGTTGCCGCCGGCGCCGATCAGCATGGGGATGAACATGGCGAGAGCCGCGACCTCTTCGAGGGTGCCCTCGAAGAGCTGTGTCACCGAGACCGTGAGCGTCGCCGCGACCAGGAGCAGGCTCAGCCACAGGGCGCGGTAGCGGGCCAGGCGCCAGACGCCGGTCGCCATGTAGTGCCCCGACCAGGGGCTGGCACCGGACTGCCGGGCCATGTCCTCGGTGTCGGCCGCCTCGATGACCTCGACCGCGTCGTCGATGGTGAGCAGGCCGACGAGCCGGCGTTCGCTGTCGACCACCGGCAGGTTCAGGTCGTTCGTCTCGCGCATCAGGCGGGACGCCTGCTCGGCCGGGTCGCCCGCGTACGCGAAGGCAGGTTCGGTGACGACCAGGTCGGAGACCATCGCGTCCGGGGCGCTGAGCACCAGCTCGCGCAGCTCCACGATGCCGGTGAGGCGGCGGCCGCGGTCGACCACCGGGAGTGTGTACACGGTCTCGGCGTGCGGGCCTTTGCTGCGTACGGTCTCCAGGGCCTGCTGCACCGTCAGATCCTGGGCGAGGGCGACGACTTCGGGCGTCATGTAGCGGCCCGCGGAGCCCTCGGGGTAGCCGAGCAGCGCGGACGTCATGCGGCGTTCGTGGGTGCTGAGGCCGGCCAGGACCCGCTTGGCGACCTTCGCGGGTGCCTCGCGGAGCATCCGGGCGCGGTCGTCCGGCGCCATCGACTCGACAAGCTCCAGGAAGGAGTGGTCGCGCAGCCCCTCCAGGATCTGCTGCTGGTCGACCGGCTCCAGCTCCTCGAAGACGGTGAGCGCCCGGTCCTTGTCCAGGAGGCGGAAGGCGACGCCGGCGTCGACGGCGTCCATCCGGGCGAGCTCGTCCGCGATCAGGTGCGGCGGATTGGTCTCCAGCCACTCGAGGGCGGCGTGCAGTTCCTGATTCTCGATCAGATCCTTGAGGGACTGGGGCAGTTCGGCGTGCACGTCGGTGGCCATGGGCGGGCGTGCCTCGTCGGGCCGGGTGCCCTCGGCGTCCTGGATGGGCGGCTGCGGCATGGGATGTCTGTCCTCGGTACGGCCGCGGGGAGGCGCGGCACGGCAAACGGGCGGTCGGGGACACATCGCGGGCATCGCATGCGGGGGTTCCGGCTGCGGGTTCCGGTCCTGCGCTCCGCACAGAGGGGATCGCCGGTCAGGCGCAGCTCAGGAGTGAAGGGCCCGGGCCGCCGTCGTACACGGGAGGGCTGCGGTGCCGCGAGGTGCTCGTCGACTGGGAGGCTCGCCACGCATCGCGACCACCTCCGTCCCACGCTTCGACGTCTCGGCCGACTCGGTCCGTGCCGTGCCGGTCGCTGCCTTCGTGCGTCGCCCGATCGCCGGGGACGCCGTCAGCGAGGGTACCGCGCCCCGGTGAACGCGCCCACCGCGCATCTGTCCGGTGCTCCCCCCCCAGGGGTCGGCGATATCGCGCTGCACGCCGCGGTGGTCGGTGCCGCCCACAATCCCGTGCTCACCGGCCTCTTCGAGGAGTTCGTGCCCGTACTGCAGAGCGGTCTGACCGAGCTGCTCGACCTGCTCGAGCTGCGTGCGGCCGATCCCGCGCACGGGGACGCGAGCCATGCCGCCCTGGTCGAGGCGGTCGTCCGCGGGGACGCGGATGCGGCGGGGCGGGTGCTGCGGGAGGAGCTGCGGGGCACGCTGGAGCGGTTGCAGGCGGTGTGACGGGCGGCCGGCGGGCGCGCGGCCGCGACGACAGGGGCGTACGGGACCGGCCCCGCGCCGAGGTGAGCGCGCCGTCCGCCGGAGCTACCCTGGGTCGAGCGCGTCCCAGGACCCGTCCGGCAGTACCGGCGACCGAAGGCCGTCGCGCGGCGGTGGGGCCCGCCGTACCCGAACCGCGGATTCCTCCGCCAACGGTCCCTGCTTGTGGCGAAGCCTGCCCTGCGCGTCCCGCCCGGGACGTCGGCGGGGCGACGCGCGAGTAGGAGACGCATGCCCGAGTCAGTTCCCGAGAGTGCCTTCGGCGCCCGACCCGCGGGGCCCGCACCCGGCGCCGGCGACATCGATCCCGATCTCGGTCCGGGTCCCGCTCCCGAGGCCGGCCCACGGCCTTCCGTACGCACCGCACGCCGCCCGTCGGCGCTGCGCGGTCAGTGGCCCGTGGTCGCCGCGGTGGCGCTCGGCGGCGCGCTCGGCGCCACCGCCCGCTACGCGGCGCAGCTCCTGTGGCCGACACCGGCGGGCGGATTCCCCTGGACCACCTTCTGCGTGAACGTCGCCGGCTGCGCGGTGATGGGTGTCTTCATGGTGCTGCTCACCGAGGTGTGGGCGGCGCACCGCCTGGTCCGGCCGTTCTTCGGGACCGGGGTGCTCGGCGGATTCACCACCTTCTCGACGTACGCGGTGGACGTCGAACGCCTGGTGGACGCGGCGGAACCGGCCCGCGGTCTCGCCTGTCTGGTGGCCACACCGGCGGCCGCGCTCGCCGCCGTCGCACTCGCGGCGTGGCTGACCCGCCGCGCCCTGGAACGGAGGAGCCGATGACGCCCGACGACGACGCCACGACGCCCGCGGCGGATCGTACGACGCCCGCCGCGGACCACAGAACGCCCCCGGGAACCACCCGCCTGACCGGCACCGCACTGCGCGTCACCGTCTTCGTCGGTGAGAGCGACCAGTGGCACCACCGCCCGCTCTACACGGAGATCGTGCACCGCGCGCACCAGGCCGGCCTGGCCGGCGCCAGCGTGTTCCGCGGCATCGAGGGCTTCGGCGCCTCCTCGCTGATCCACACCCACCGGCTCCTTTCGCTCAGCGAGGACCTGCCCGTGGCGATCGTCGTCGTGGACGACCACGAGCGCCTGCGCGCCTTCCTGCCGCAGCTCGACGAGCTGGTCGGCGAGGGCCTGGTGATCCTCGACGACTGCGAGGTCATCCGGTACGTGGGCAGGGAGCGCGAGGCATGAACTGGCTCCTGGTGATCATCGGCGGCGCGGTCGGCGCACCCCTGCGCTACCTCACCGACCGGACCGTGCAGAGCCGGCACGACACCGTCTTCCCCTGGGGCACCTTCGCGGTGAATCTGGCCGGCTGCCTGATACTCGGCCTGCTCACCGGCGCCGCCCTGGCCGGCGCGGCCTCCTCGCACTGGCAGCTCCTGCTCGGCACCGGCCTGTGCGGCGCCCTCACCACGTACTCGACGTTCTCGTACGAGACGCTGCGGCTGCTCGAGACCCGCGCCCGCTTCTACGCCCTCGCCAATGTGACGGCGAGCGTGGTCGCGGGCGCGGGGGCGGCCTTCGCGGGGGTGGCGGTGGCGGAGTCGCTGTGGGCGTGAGCCCGCCGGGTCAGCCGTCGAGCCGCACCACCTCGCGCCCCGGCCCCCACCGCTCCACGGCCTGCCGGTCGGCGAACGCCATCGCGCGCATCATGTTGCCGCCGTCGCTCGCCGCCACGCTGCGCCGCAGCCGCCGGCGCAGCGTCTCGGGCAGCCGGGTGGTGCCGGACTCGATGGTGTCGCCGTAGAACGGAGCGAAGGTGACACCCGCGAAGCCCGCCTTCCGCAGCAGCAGCGGCAGCGTCGACGAGGAGTAGAACATCAGGTGGTTGCGGGTGAAGCCGTTCCAGTCCGAGCCGTACGCCTTCAGGTGCAGGGACGCGGCGTTCACCGTGAGCAGCAGCAGCACTCCACCGGGCGCGAGCAGCTCGCGGAACTTCGTGAAGTCGTCGACGGGGCGCGGCAGATGGGCGAGCACCGACCAGAGCGTGATCACATCGAATCCGCCCTCGGCCACCTCGGGCACGTCCTCGGGCGCACCGTGGTACGCGGTCGCCGAGGTGAGGCGCTGATTGGCCAACTCGACCGAGTCCGGGGACAGATCGACCCCACGGGCGTCGAATCCGCGCTGCTCCGCCAGGTCGAGGAACAGCCCCGAACCGCAGCCGAAGTCCAGCAGCCGCCGCTTGTCGCCGTCGGTGAGAATCGGGTCGAAGGCCTCCATCGTCAGCCGGTAGCGGCGCTGCCGCCGCCGCGAGTAGCCGCCCGACAGGAACTGGCTGTAGTTCTTCGCGTAGAGATCCCCGAGCCGTTCCGGCCGGATGTTCGGATTGCGGTAGAGAAACCCGCAGGACGGACAACGCACCACGCGGTACGACCACTTGGTGCGCCCGCGGGCCGTCAGGGCGCGGGGCGTGAACAGCGGCTGTTGCCGGGTCTCCCCGCACAGATGGCAGCTGATGAACTCCTCGATGGCCCCGGCGGGCACCTGCCTGCGGTACTCGTCGAGGGAGACCACCGGCGCTCTGCGCACCCTGAGCTGCCACTGCAGCTCACGGGCGAGACGCTCGCCCGGCCGGACGTACACCCGCTGGGCCCAGGGCACGCTGTCGTAGCGCGATCCGTACAGGGCTCGGGCAACAGCTCGTTTGGCAGTCGTCATGCACGTACCTCTGCGTGCTCCGGCAGGACGTCACGTACGGCTCGGTGCCTCGCGGACACGTACCTGTACGTAAGTCCGCGGACACGTACCTAGGGGACGAAAGTGCGGATCTGACACGCGCGTTCGCCCACCGTTCCATTCCGGCCACACCGACACAAGGGATCGGATGCGACCGAATTTCACCGCCCCGTCCCCGTCGCCGCTCATTCCGCCCGTACGCCCTGCACCGCAGCGAAGCCCAGCAGTGGCTCGGCCGTGCGTGGTGGGTCCTCGAGGAGGGGGGAGTGGCCGAGGCCGGGGAGGAGGTGGATCTCGGCGTCCGGGACGACGGCGTAGTCGGCGGCCGACGAGGAGCGCCATCTGCGGTCGTCCTCGCCGAAGAGGACGAGGAGCGGTTTGCCCAGGACCGTCAGCCGGTCCGGCAGGGGCTGCTGCTCGAGGTAGGTGCGGGTGGCGCCCATCGACGAGGTCAGCGAGTGGAGCGTCATGCGGCGCGCATCGGCCAGGAGCTCGTCCGGGATCTCGTACCCGGCCCGGCTGAAACCCGAGCTCGCGAACTCCCGGAGCTGCTCGTCGGACGGCGGCCACTGCGCGGGGCCGGCCGCCGCGGCCCCCGTGGCGATGAAGGCGTGCAGGCCGGGCCCGGTGTTGATGAGGGCGAGCGCGGTGACCAGCTCGGGCCGCTGTTCGGCGAGGGCGACGGCGACCGCGCCGCCGCTGGAGTGCCCGACGACCACGGCGTGCCCGACGCCGAGCCGGTCCAGTACCTCACCCGCCCGGTGCGCCTGGTCCGTGACCGCGTACGTACCGTCGTCCGGCTTGTCCGACCGCCCGTGCCCGAGCAGGTCGATCCGGACGACCCGGTGAACTCCGGTCAGCAGTGGGACCAATTGGTCCCACGAGCGGGTCGAGGACGCGGACCCGTGGATGAGCAGGAGTACGGGGGCATCGCGGGGACCGTCCTGGCACACATGGATGCGCTCACCACCGCCGAGCTCCAGAGCCGAACCCACGGCCTCACCGCTTGCGTACGGACCACCCTCGGAAACAGTCATGCCCCCACTGTCCCTGCCGTCCCCCGGCACGGGATTGGACGAATGTTCCGTGCGCCGAATCCGCCCGAGCTGGAGTACGGCGGAGGGGCCCCGCCGTGGGGCCCTCCGGGTTCCGGCCGGTGAGGGACTCAGGCGCTCAGGCCGCGAGGAACGTCTCCCAGTCGCGGCCGGCGATGTGCGCCTCGGGTCCGGTCAGGTTGGCGCCCGAGCGGTAGGCGCGGCCGATCCTGCCGGGCAGGCGGATCGGCAGGGTGCGGCGGGGCCTGGCGCCGGCGGCGGTGCGCTGGGCGGCGGCGAGCTCGGGAAGTGTGTAGACGCCGGGACCGGCCACATCGGGCACCCGTCCGGCCGGGGCGTCCAGGGTCAACTCGGCCAGCCGGGCGGCCACTTCGGCGGCGTCGACGGGCTGGAAGCGCAGCCCGCCCGGCGCCGGGACCAGGGGCATCTGGCGCATCGAGCCGACCATCCGCAGCAGCAGTTCGTTGACCTGCGCGGCCCGCAGTACGGTCCAGCCGATCCCGGACTCCATGACGGCCCGCTCGGCGCCTGCCTTCGCCCGGAAGTAGCCGATCGGCATGGCATCCGCACCGACCACCGACACCAGGACCAGATGCTGCACCGTCCCGGCCGCTCGCGCCGCCCGCACCAGCCGCGCCGTCGCCGCATCGTCCCCCTTCGGGCCACCGGCCAGGTGCAGTACGGTCTCGGCGCCGCCCAGCAGCGCCGGGTCGAGTTCGCCGTCGGCGAGCAGATCGGCCCGTACGTACGTGACGTGCGGGTCCGGCGCGATGTCCGCGGGGCGGCCGCCGCGGGACAGCACACGGACGGTGCGACCGGCCGCGACGAGCAGCGGGACGGTGCGCCGGCCGATGGTGCCGGTGCCGCCGGTGACCAGGACGGGACTGTTGATCTCGCGAGTCATGATGGTGTCTCCTCGGGTCGGCACCGTGCGGACCGGTGCGGGGTGTGTCGTGGTCGTTCTGCTGCTCTGACACGGCCGTGCGAGGAGATGTGACAGATGGCGGGGACATTCCTTCAGGCCGAGCAGTACGAGGCGGAACGTCCGCATCTGCGGGCCGTGGCGTACCGCATGCTGGGCTCACTGACCGAGGCCGACGACGCGCTCCAGGAGTCCTGGCTGCGGGCGAGCACCGCCGACATCTCCGAGGTGCGCAACCTCGGCGGCTGGCTGACCACGGTCGTCTCCCGGGTCTGCCTGAATCTCCTGCGCGCCCGGCGGACCCGCCGCGAGGAAGACATCGACGAGGCACCCGTACCGGACGTATCGGAGGCCGGGCCGGGTGTGGGCGATCCGGCGGCCGAGGCCGAGATGGCGGACGAGGTCGGTGTGGCGCTGCTCGTGGTCCTGGAGACGCTGGGACCGGCGGAACGGCTCGCCTTCGTACTGCACGATCTCTTCGCCGTGTCGTTCGACGACATCGCCGTGATGCTGGAGAAGACACCGGCCGCCGCCCGCCAGCTGGCCAGCCGCGCGCGGCGGCGCGTCCGCGGCGCCGAACCGGCCACCGGAACGCGGCACCGGGCCCTTGAACGGCGAGCCGTCGACGCCTTCCTCGCCGCGACCAGGGCCGGGGACTTCGAGGCGCTGGTGGGCCTGTTGCACCCGGAGGTGGTGCTGACCGCGGACCCGGCCGTGATCCCGACACCCCAACCGGTCGTGGTGCTCGGCGCGCACACCGTCGCCGAGGGAGCGATGGCGGCGACCGGGCGGGCCGCGTCCACCGGGGTGGCACTCCTGGACGGTGCCCTCGGCCTGGTCATGGCCGAAGGCCGGGGGCTGCGGCTAGTGCTGCGCTTCGCGGTGCAGGAGACGACCGGCCTGATCACCGAGATCGAAGTGATCGCCGAACGGGAGGCGCTGGCCGCCATCGAGCTGACGGTGGCGTGAGACCGCTCGGCGGACCGAGACGCAGCGACAGCACTCCCGGTTTCACCGAGGGACACCTCAACCTCCCAGGAATCCCGTCACCGAATCGCGGCGGATCTGCCGTGCGAGTGCGACCTGCTCCTCCAACCGGCGCTCATGCTCATCCAGTTGCCTCATCGCGTGTGCGATTGCCTGCTGCACACCGCGATCTGGCAGGGCGACCGGCAATTCACCCAATACTTTGAGAGAGATGGTCTTCATGGTCATACTCCCCGTGGCGTGGGCATCGAGCCACCGGCGGGCCTCCGAACTGCGGAGGTAGGCCGCGAAATAGTCGGCGTCCAGCTGAGCGGGCGGCCGGAGCACGAAGCAGCCAGTGCCACAGAGCCACCCGTGCTGCTCGTCCCGGACTACCGCACATCGCCCCAGCTCCCCGCGACGCGCCAGCACTACATCGCCGCGGCGGAGGAGAAATCGTTCCAGGTCATCGGCTTGACCGTGGGCGACGTGCTTGATGTCCGCCTTGCTGAAGCCGTTGCTGGTGAGGTCCTTGGGCATCACCACGGGAACGCCGTCGTCCACGTAGTCATCCGCATGGATGAGGCTGCCCGAAGGACCGGCGAAGAGAAGTCCGGGCGTCGGTTCCTCGAACCGGCCTTCCTCTCCTTCGAACCAGCCTTCCGCGAACCGGTCTGTGCTCCCGTTCACAATGCTTTGGAGAGACACGCGCGGAGGTTCGAAACCTCTGCCCGTCAATCGCTCGCAGACGCCGAGACTTTCCTGGACGGAGCGGCTCGAATGTGACGTGGCGACGTCATGCCGGTCGAGGTCAAAGAGCACGTTGCCTACGTCTGGTGCCGTCATCTGCAGTTGCTGCGCGACCGGGACGTACCGGCGGGGGTCGAGATTGCCGTCGTTGTGCACGATCTCGTCGTGAGAGACCGAACGCGAGAAACCTGGTTCGTCGGGCGTTGCCAGTGGAGACAGCCGCCATGCATGAAACCGCTCACTGATGCGATCGGTGTCCTCCGCTGTCAAGGTGCATCGTTGACGCGGAACGTGCGTGCCGAGACTGCTGGCGTCGATGAACAGGACGGATTCGGCGTCGCTCACTGGCAGTTGGTGGGTCTTGTTGCGTGCCAACACCCAGATGTGCACAGGGATGGCGGTGTGAGGCGCGAAGAGATTCGCAGGCAACGCGATGATGGCCATGAGCGCACCAGTGGCGAGCATGTTCTTGCGGATCAATGCCTCTCGGCCGTTGGACCAGGCGGCTGCCGGCGGCATGACAATCGCCGCGAGCCCGTCTTCGCTCAACCGGCTCCATGCGAGCTGGAGCCAAGCGAAGTTCGCATTCGACTCGTGTGGTTGGCCGAAGGGCCAGGCGATTGACTGGGCGGCCTGGATGCGTTGGTTGAACGGCGGATTGCTCAGCACTCGGTCGACAAGGCCGCTGCCTCGGTGCTGAAGGAGTGACACTGGATCAGAACTGCCCACGACCGGTTGATCCACTCCGTGGATGGCCAGGTTCATCATCGCCAGCCGTGGGTTGCTGCGATCTGTTGAGTATGCCTCGAGGGAAGCCCCGTCGGAATGGCCGCGTTCCGCGATGTGCTCCGCTGCGATCGCAAGGACGCCCCCGACCCCGCAAGCGGGATCAAGGATTCGGTCTCCCGCCCGCGGGGCTGCGGTCTCGACGAGCAGGCGCGCAACACTCTGCGGTGTGTGGAACTCGCCGGCCAGGAAGGCCCCTTCCTGTGCATGGCGTTCGAGAAGGAGGTCGCAGATCTCCGCCAGGCGGGCGTCGGCCGACGCCGGACGTTGCGCCAGGGCAGTGAGAAAGGCGGCTGCCCACGGAACATCGTCCACCCCTCCACTCCCGTCGAGGAACTCGAAGTCAAGCGTGGTGATGTCAAGTAGCGGAAAGTGTGGATGCCTGCTCGCGCTCCTCAGGGCAGCGTGCAGGTCCTTCAGCGGCGAGATGCCGATCCGGGCCTCAGCGGTCGCCCGATTCCACCGCTTGACGAACTCATCCTCCGGTTGGCCAACCGTCTCAACAAACCCTGCAAGCAGCAGGATTGTGGCCATCGAAGTGAGGTCGCCGAATGTGTTCCGACCGCGTCGGAAGGGTGCGTACGTCCGCCACAGCCGGTCCACGACGTTCGCGGAGGCGCTCCTTGTGTCCGTATTGTTCACTGGTGGTCTCCTCGCTCCACGTCGTTACCGCAGTTGGCTGATGGCGTACGCCGCTGCTGCGACGACAAGCATCAGCAGGCACAGGCGCAGTGTCATGCCCGTGCTCGTCATCGCCTTCCCCAGCAACTCGAAGAACGGCTTCATCGTGTGCTGCCCCCGCTACTCTCGACGGAATAAGTGCGCAGTGGCACTGCGCAGTTACCTAAAGCGGAGCCATGGCTGCGCAATCGCTAGGCCAGGCCCTGGATCCAGGCGTCCTGCGTTGGAATCTAGCAGTGAACAGCTGTCCGGGCGGGGGCAGTTACTCGATGTGCAAGCCCGAGTGAGTCTGTGCGCAGCGTCGCTGCGCAAGCTGTTCGCTGAAGTATCCCTGAAGATGGGCGTGCGAATGCGGTGGATCGTGGAGCGAGGCTGCCCGGGAAAGGCTTCAATTCGTGACGCGGGTCACACGCCTCCTCGGGGATACGGCCAAGTCCGGGACGCACGTCGGGTTTACGGCGGGGGGGGTGCCGGCTCGGGTGGGCGGTCGCGGCTCGAGTTGACCCCGGAGCGGGCAATTGGCGGAAGGTGACCGGGCCTCACGGAAAACATGCAGGTCGCTGGAGCGGGACTCGTCGACGGGCGAATGTAGTTGACCGAAAATCCCTAGCCGTCAGTGATCGCCCCTCTACTCCCTGTCAGTGCCGCGTGCTGTCATAGCTCCTGGGTGGAGACGCCACGGATCTCGGCAGGGAGGGGAATGCCTCATGGGGATACCGGTGTGGGCGATCACGGCGCCCCGTGGTCGCAGTAGCGGCGGGCATGAGAGCTGCGGGCGTATCGCGACAGGAGCCGCCCGGCGCCGAAGCGGGGTATCTCGGTGAGCCGGCGCCGTCCTGCCCGCCGCCGGACGACTCGGCGCCGCCGCAAGCAGGACCGAGCGTTGACCACCGGGGTCACGGCGGTCGTCACGATCAGCCTGGCGGTCGCGACCGTGCAGTGGCTCCTCGCTCACTGGTGGGTGTTGATCATAGTGGGGGTGCTCGCTGCCGGAGTAGGCGCTCTGTGGGTCCAGCGGATACGGCAACGGGCGGAGTGGGCACGTGTACGGGCGCAGGCGCTGCGCATGCGTATCGCTGAGATCGATGCCCTGGATCACCGCGCGTTCGAGTTCGTGGTCAGGGATCTGATGCGGCGGGACGGCTGTCGGGCAGAGCGCGTTGGGGGTGCAGGGGACGATGCCTGTGATGTCCGCGCAGTCGACCCCGTGGGTCGGGTGTGGGCGATCCAGTGCAAGCACAAGCGCGACGGGGAGCGCGGCTCGGCTGTCGGTGTCGGAGTGCTTCAGCAGGTCAACGGCACGGCCCGGCAGGTGCATGGCGCCGATGTGGCGGTAGTCCTGACCAACGGCCGCTTCTCGTCGAAGGCGGTTCCTTGGGGCGGACGGCATCGAATCCACCTGGTCGACCGTCGCTTGCTCGGTGAATGGGCGGAGGGATCCAGACCCCTGTGGGATCTGCTTGACCGCATTCCGCCGTCACGCCGTCCGACCGTGTTGTCCTGACCAGCCGGGAGGCCGCTCGATGACTGTGACGTTCAATCTGGCGGTCCTGCTCGCCGTCGTCATCTACCTCCGCATCCGCCGCACTGTGCACGCACGGAGCCGCTCCGACCAGTGGTTGACCGTGGTGATCGTGCTGGTCTTCGGTCTCCTCGTCGCGCCGACCGACTTCGGTCAAGGGGTCCTGAACGTGGTCGGCCAGCTGGCACAAGGAATCTCACAGACCGAGTGAGGCGTGTTCCTGGGGCGGTCGAGGATTGCGATATGCGCATCGGCAGTCGGCAGAGAGCAGCCGCAGTCTGTCCGGGGAAGTCCGGAACCATCCGCCCTGCCCAACCGGGACCGGGCACGCCGAAGGGCCCCACCGCGAACGGTGGGGCCCTTCGACATCGTGCCCGGTGAGGCACTGGCGGAGGATACGAGATTCGAACTCGTGAGGGGTTGCCCCCAACACGCTTTCCAAGTCTGATCGTCGGGTACGGCCGGTGATCCAACACCGTTCACCTGCGTTCATCCCCGGACGTTCGATCCTCACTGGGCTGTGTCTGGCCCACGATGAACCAGGGTGGACCACGGTGAATGAGACGGAAACTGAGACGGTCCGTCGCCAACTCAGCCCACTACCCAACCCAGCTCCGATCCCGTCCGCCGTCGACCCACACACCGTGGAGCGGGCGTGGTCCATGGCGTCCAGGTGGAGCGCGCCACTGTACGAACGACCTGGACGCCATGGGCCTCGTCTGCTCGGCTCTGCCTGGGTCGACGGTGGACGGGATCGGAGCTTCTCGCAACCATCCACGAGCCTGCACCCGACGGCGCTACCCTCCGCCCCCGGTGCCGGAGCGCCCCCGCCGGAGGCATCCTCTTTGATCCGGGCCCGCATGTACGTGAGCGCGCCGCGTGGCGCGGCCAGCCGGTGGCGGAGACATGGAGGCGGGCCGCGCCTGGAGCGGCGCGCGCCCGCGCCGTGCGCGGGCCTTGATGAAGTAGAGAAACCTGTAACGGGCTACCGGGTGCGGCTCAGCGCCGTGAGGTGTTCTAGGTAGCCCTGTCCGGTGGCCTCGCCGCTGAAGTCACGGTTCACGATCGCTGCGAGTTCGCGGCTGACCAACAGGAGCGACGGCAACGAATGCCGATCGCCTTTGAGGGCCCATTCGCCGAAGTTCACGGCTTGCTCAAGGTCTCCGCGCCGTGCGGCAACAACTCCAAGCGTCACGCGGGCTTCTGCTGCGCGCATCGGTGCCTTCTCGACACCGTCGAAGTCTGTGCCGACTCGGATCACTTCATTGGCGAGTGTCTCGGCCATGGCGTCTTCGCCAAGCAGTCGGTAGCAATCCATGGCGTAGAAGTCGAACTTTGCCGGGTCCACCACGAAGTGATGATCCAGATTCTCCGGATACGGCATGCCCTCCAAGAGCTTGCGGCCCCGGTCTAGGGCCACTTCGGTCTTCCGGCGGTCTCCGAGACGTGCCCACCCTTTGGCCTCGTGTGCAGCGAGTTGCACCGCGACACCATGGTTGGGGGCAACCTCCGTGCCGCTCTGTGAGGCCGCAAGAATCCCGTGGTAATCACCGGTGGTGAGCGAGAACCAGGCGCGCATCTCGTGGGCCCATCCTGCTACTTCGCTGTTCCCGGCTTCGTCGGCGAGAGACAGAACTGCCCGGCGGGTGCTCTCTGCGGCGGCTCGGTCTCCGGAGTCGTACTCGACGCATCCGACGAGCAGAGCGAGCCATGCGGAGATCGTCAGTACTTCGCGGTGCTGAGTGAGAGTGAGGCGCTGGGATTGAAGGCCTGCTACGCGCTTGAGCCATTCCCGGCCCTCGACAGCGAGTTGCCTGCTCGGCAGATATGGGTACTCCGAGCACAGGCGATCGGCGGTGATGCGGAGCGCGTCCAAGGTGGCGTTATCGACGTCGGACGCCTGTACGCGGCTCAGGATGTCCAGTGTCTCCATACCGCTGGCAGCAATGACCTCGGCGTTCCCGTCCCGGCGGCCCTCCACGGGGAAGAGAGCGTGAGTGACTGTGCCGAAGGTGGACGCAATGATCGGCTGGTAGAACTCGCTCGGCTTGACCTCGCCGGACTCCCAGCGCTTCCACTGCCGGACCATGCTCGACCCATCGGGCAGGCGTTTTGGGGAATGCGCCCGCAGCGCGGCCACGGCTTCGGTTTGTGACCACTTCCGGGCTTCACGCTCGGCAGCAATCCGCCGTGCCCATGCCGGCCGTTCGTCGCTCATGTGCTTGCCCTCCCGTCGGGGATGCCTGCTCCCGAGTCTGGCACCTCAGATGCCGGTGACACGGGGGGTGACAGGGGGCTGACACCAAGGCTGTCCCCTGGTGACACCACCTCTGTCACTGGTCGAGCGATCACGCTGCGTTCATCGTGGATCACACGTTAGAGGCTGCTCGTGTGATCGGCTCGCTTCTCCAACTCGGCCACACGGGCGGCAAGTTGTCGAATCTCGGAGTGGATAGCTGTGATCTCGTCCCGACCGGCCCTGTTGGTCGATCCACCTTCATCGTCACCGACCGTCGACGTCTGCACGAAGTATCCGCGTGTAGGCACGGACTCGATCAGGCCTTCCTCAATGAGGATCTGGAGCGCACTCCCCGCCGTCACGGGTGTGACCCCGAATCGATCCGCCAGGTCCCGCACGGACGCGAGCTTTCGCCCCTTGGGGAGCTCGGCGATCTCCGGGCGCAAAGCGTCCGCGATCTGGACCTTCTTGGGGCGGGGGTCGTCATCGGCAATGGTCATGGATCGAGCGTATCGACTAGAGCAGATTAGTACAGCCCATGCTGCGTGACCTCTTGCGTCATAGTCTGTATTAGTACACGCTATGTCATGCGGCCGGATGGCCGTGAGCCCGGAGGACGGCGCCCTACCGCCAAGCAAGTCGCCGCCCTCCTTCGTCCCACGAAGGGAAGTTCCATCATGCCTGCGACCCGCAGTGATCGTCTGTCGGCTCCGCTCTCGCGTACCGAGGATGCGGTGGCCGTGTCCTCGCCGTGCATGGCGTGCGGGGCCGTGGTGTCCGGTTGGGCTTGGATCAACACGGCTGGTGTCGGGGTGCTGATGCACCGCACGTTCTGGGGTTCTGAGGCGTGCCCGTCGGCGGCCTCGTTCGACTGGGCGACCGGTGTTGAGTTGTCCCCTCCGGTTGAGGCGGTGGCGGCATGACGATCACCGGCCTGGACTCGGTCCGCTCGGGTAATGAGCGGCTGCGTGGCGCGATGATCGCCGCGAACGTCACCATCGATGCACTGGCTGAGCGGGTCGGTATCGATCCGAAGAGCGTGGAGCGGTGGATCTCCAAGAACCGCACTCCGCACGCCCGGCATGCTGAGACTGCCGCGAAGCTGCTGGGGGCGGACGCCTTTCACCTGTGGCCTGCGATGGGGGAGCGTCAGCGCTCGGTGCCGGTTCCTCAGGATGAGGTCGTTGCCGCCTATGCCACGCGGGCCACGGTCCCCATGGACGTATGGCGCCACGTTCTCGCCGCTGCCACGGTGTCGCTCGACCTCGTGCTCGTGAACCTGGTCTTCGTCGCCCATGTGATCGGGGACTTACCCGAGTTGATCGCCGACAAGGCGGCTGCTGGCGTCCGGGTCCGCATCGTGATCCCCGAGCAGGCAACCGGTCGGGCCGGACAGGCCGCTGCCACGCTCGGGGCCCTGGCTGAGCTGCCGGGCGTGGAGATCGCTACGCACGCGGGCTTGATGTCGGATGTGCTGCGGGCCGATGACGACCTGTTGGTCTCCACTCCGGTCGACGGCCTGATTCCCTCACTCGCCCCGGTGCTGCACCTGCGCCGCCTCGGTCCGGCCCCGCTGACCGGGGGCTACCTGGCCAGCCTCGATCACCTCGTCATGAGCGCCGAACCCTACGGTTCCGCTCCGGTGGCGCGCCTTCGGGCGGTGGGCGCATGACCGGCTTCCCCGTTCCCCCGGACGCGGTCACCGCTCAGGCATCAGCCATGGGCACCGACCCGATCACCTTCGCCGACCTCCTACGGGTCGCCAACGACCCTGACTTCGACCGCTGGCGCGAACAGATCGGCCGTACCGGCGGCTGCTCCGACCCCATCCACCTGACAGGCCAGACCGTCACCCGTGACGCGAAGACGCGTGAGGTCCTGTACGCCTACAGCACCGAGCAAGAGCCCGGTGGACGGCTTCGCGTCGCATGCGGCAACCGTCGAGCATCGCGCTGCCCCTCCTGCGCCTGGACCTACGCGGGGGACACGTACCACCTGATCCGGGCCGGGATCTCGGGTGATGAACGCAAGGACGTGCCCGATACGGTGCGCGATCACCCACGAGTGTTCGCCACGCTGACAGCTCCGTCATTCGGCCCGGTCCACAATCGCCCGGATCGAGGCGTGTGCCGCTGCGGGATCTCACACGTGGAAGACGATCCGGCCCTCGGCACAGCACTCAACCTGGGCACCTACGACTACGCCGAGGCCGTGTTGTGGAACAACCACGCTGGGCAGCTCTGGCAGCGCTTCACGATCTATCTGCGTCGCGAGATCGCCGCCCGCGCCGGTCTGTCCCAGGGCGCCCTCTCCGAGCACTGCCGCGTGTCCTTCGGGAAGGTCGCGGAGTTCCAGAAGCGCGGTGCCGTCCACTTCCATGCCGTCGTGCGCATCGATGGCCCCGACGGCCCTGCTTCGATGCCCCCGGCCTGGGCCACCACCCAACTTCTGGATGAGGTGATCCGCGCCGCTGCCGCTCGATCGACGGTGACGGTCCCGTCTGCCGGCCGTTTCCCGGAACGCATCCTGGGGTGGGGAACTCAGGTCGACGTCCAGCCCATCGGTGCTTTCGGACACGAGGAACTGACCGAGCAGGCGGTGGCCTCATACGTCGCGAAGTATGCGACCAAGGCAGCGGAGACAACCGGCACCGTGGACCGCCGTATCGGTGAGCTGGCCGAACTCGACAAGCTCTCCGGCCTCCCCGCCCACACCCGCCGCTTGATCGAGGCCTGCTGGGCACTCGATGCCGTCTATCCGGATCGGCTGCTCGCGCGCTGGTCTCACATGCTCGGCTTCCGGGGCCATTTCTCCACGAAGTCCCGCCGCTACTCGACCACCCTCGGCGCTTTGCGTCAGGTCCGCGCCGACTACCGCGCCCGCCAGGAACGCCATGAGCGCGGTTTCGCCGAAGACCTCGACGACACGGAGGCCTCCACGCTGGTCCTCGCCCACTGGACCTACGCCGGACACGGCCACACCCCCGGCGAATCCTGGCTCGCCCAGACCATCGCCCGAGACATCCACCTGAACAGAGAAGTTGCCCGCGAAGCACTCACCGATCAACTGGACATCAGCAGCGACAGCGAGGGGGACTGGCTGTGAACGAAGCACCTGAACTGACGGCGGTGGCCGTGGATCCCACGTTGATCCTGCTGACCGTCGAGGAAGCTGCCCGGCGCCTCGGGATCGGCCGTACAACCTGCTTCAGGCTCGTCAGCACGGGCGAACTGGAGTCGGTCACTGTGGGGCGCCTACGCCGTGTTCCCGCAGATGCCTTGTCCACCTACGTGGCGACGCTTCGCCGCGCAACTCTGGCTGCGTGAAGGTGACCATGGCTGATCAGAAGCGGACTCGGCAGCCCAACGGGGCGTCATCGATCTACTTCGGGAAGGACGGCAAGTGGCATGGACGCGTGACGGTCGGCGTCCGGGATGACGGCAAACCCGATCGGCGTCACGTCGAACGCAAGACCAAGGCTGAGGTCACCAAGGCCGTACGAGAACTTGAGAAGGCACGCGACTCCGGTCGGGTCCGGAAGACCGGCAAGGCGTGGTCGCTCGGGGCCTGGCTTGAGCACTGGGTCGAGAACATCGCCAAGAAGTACGTCAGTGAGAACAGCTACGACGGCTACGAAGTTGATGTTCGCGTGCATCTCGTGCCCGGACTCGGTGCACACAGACTCGATCGTTTGGAGCCTGAGCACTTGGAGACCTTCTACGCGAAGATGCAGGCATCCGGAAGCTCTGCCGGTACCACTCACCACGTTCACCGAACGGTCCGGGTGGCTCTGGGCGAAGCGGTGCGACGTGGCCACATCACGACCAACGTTGCCGAGATCGCCCGCGCTCCTCGGCTCGAAGAAGAGGACATCGAGCCGTACTCCATCGAGGAAGTGCAGAGCCTTCTTCTGGAGGCATCCAAGCTTCGGAACAGTGCTCGGTGGGTCGTCGCGCTCGCGCTGGGCCTACGGCAGGGCGAAGCTCTCGGGCTCAAGTGGGAAGACGTGTACCTGGACGCCGGATACGTTCGCACACGGAAGAACCGTCTGCGCCCGAAGTACGAGCACGGTTGTGCTGATCCGTGCGGGCGGAAGGCGGGTTACTGCCCGGAGCGCCGACAGGTTCGGCGTGAGTTCAAGAGCACCAAGTCCCGGGCAGGTCGCCGGACGATCGGTCTTCCGGAGCCGGTGGTCAAGCTCCTTCGCAAGCATCACGAGGAGCAGGCTCGGGAGCGTCAGGAAGCTGGGGAACTGTGGGAGGGCAAGGGGTACGTCTTCGCTTCCCCGACCGGCGAACCGCTCATCCCGAACACCGACTACCACCGGTGGAAGCAGCTTCTTGCCGATGCTGGTGTCCGTGATGGTCGACTCCACGACGCTCGGCACACGGCCGGCACTGTGCTCCTCCTGCTCGGTGTCCCGGATGTGGTGGTCGACGCGATCATGGGATGGGAGCCCGGGGGAGCGGCACGGATGCGCGCTCGGTACATGCACGTCACAGGTCCCATGCTGAAGAAGGTGGCCGATCAGGTGGGCGAAGCTCTCTGGGGACCGCCGGACCCGAACTGAGACGGAAACTGAGACGGACAACGGCGAAGGCCCCCACCGCGGACGGTAGGGGCCTTCGACATCGTGCCCGGTGAGGCACTGGCGGAGGATACGAGATTCGAACTCGTGAGGGGTTGCCCCCAACACGCTTTCCAAGCGTGCGCCCTAGGCCACTAGGCGAATCCTCCGCCGCAAACAATACAAGACGTCGAGGAGTGCTTGCGAACGCCTTCCGGCTTGATCGAATCCGGGAGGGGAGGGGGGTCGGAGCACTCCCGCTCATCGGGTAACCTGGGCGCAGCCCCTCACGTGGCGCTATCTGACTGAACTCCCCCAGGGCCGGAAGGCAGCAAGGGTAGGTCGGCTCTGGCGGGTGCGTGGGGGGCGCTTGCGTTCCCGGTCGGGCGCCTCCGTGTGGGATGGATCACTGAGGTCCGTTGCGGGTGGTCCGGGCGGTGGTGTTCGAGGGCGGGGCCCGTTGTCGGTGGGCACCGATAACCTCGTAGTCGTGTCGTCCCTTGCGTTGTACCGCCGTTATCGCCCGGAGTCGTTCGCCGAGGTCATCGGGCAGGAGCATGTGACCGACCCGCTGCAGCAGGCGCTGCGGAACAACCGGGTCAATCACGCCTACCTGTTCAGTGGCCCGCGCGGCTGCGGCAAGACGACCAGCGCGCGCATCCTGGCCCGCTGTCTCAACTGCGAGCAGGGGCCGACGCCCACGCCCTGCGGCGAGTGCCGGTCCTGCCAGGATCTGGCGCGCAGCGGACCGGGGTCGATCGACGTCATCGAGATCGACGCCGCCTCGCACGGAGGCGTGGACGACGCCCGTGACCTGAGGGAGAAGGCGTTCTTCGGACCGGCCTCCAGCCGGTACAAGATCTACATCATCGACGAGGCCCACATGGTCACGCCGGCGGGGTTCAACGCCCTGCTGAAGGTCGTCGAAGAGCCGCCCGAGCACCTCAAGTTCATCTTCGCGACGACCGAGCCCGAGAAGGTCATCGGGACGATCCGTTCGCGTACCCACCACTACCCGTTCCGGCTCGTGCCGCCCGGCGTGCTCCGGGACTATCTGGGCGAGGTGTGCGGCCGTGAGGAGATCCCGGTCGCGGACGGCGTGCTTCCGCTGGTGGTACGGGCCGGCGCCGGGTCCGTACGTGACTCGATGTCGGTGATGGACCAGCTCCTCGCGGGCGCGGGCGAGGACGGCGTCACGTACCCGATGGCGACGGGACTGCTCGGATATACGGACGGTTCGCTGCTCGACTCGGTGGTCGAGGCCTTCGCCTCCGGGGACGGCGCCGCGGCCTTCGAGATCGTCGACCGGGTCATCGAGGGGGGCAACGACCCGCGCAGGTTCGTCGCGGATCTGCTGGAGCGGCTGCGCGATCTGGTGATCCTCGCCGCGGTGCCGGACGCCGTCGACAAGGGCCTGATCGACGCACCGGGCGATGTGGTCGAGCGCATGCAGGCCCAGGCCGGCGTCTTCGGCGCCGCGGAGCTCAGCCGCGCGGCGGATCTGGTGAACGAGGGACTGACCGAGATGCGCGGCGCCACATCCCCGCGCCTCCAGCTCGAGCTGATCTGCGCCCGCGTCCTGCTGCCCGCGGCGTACGACGACGAGCGGGCCGTGCTGGCCCGCCTGGACCGTCTCGAGCGGGGGGCCGGTGGCACGGGTGGTGGCGTGGCCGGGGCCCAGCTGGTCTCCGGTGGTCCGCCCATGGCGTACGCCCCCGAGGGCGCCCATGCGCCGGCCGCGCCCGCCGGTGCGCCGGTGCCGCCCGGGGGTGGGCCCGCCGCCGC